>CAYOOP010000003.1:0-229799 GCA_964405685.1 uncultured Rickettsiales bacterium | reverse complement strand
TCCGTATCAAACCTGACCGGCACATCAAATTCAAAATCAGCCGTGATGCTAACACCGCCTGCGGGCGCTACGCTAAAAGTAACCATACCGGTATTAGCATCAACGCTCACGCCGGAGGTTTGCAATATGCCGTTTTTGTAAACATTGACCGTGCCAGAAACCGCCTTCTTAATCGTGCGCGTTTCGATGATGCTACTCACGTAGCTTTTCACCAACTGAAACGTGGTGGCGGTGCCATTGCCCGTGCCAATCAACTGATTCTGCACACTGTAATCCGTCCAGTCTTTAAACCGAAATCCGTGCGCCCTGCCCTTGCGTGCACGAAAAAACGCGATCAGGCTATCCAGCTGTGCCTGGGTTTTCACGCCATGCGCCACGTTGTAGCGCGCACGCGCCTCTGCCCAGTTCACATTGCGCTGCTCAAAGCCGCTCGCAAGTTCGACCACGGCGGTCGAATATTCAGGTCCGCCAGACGAACCGTAGGAAATATCGGTAGGGAAGCGTATGTCAACAAACGCCATAAGTGCCTCGATTGGTTGGAGATGGTAAAAGAAAAAGCGAGAGCGTTATGCCCCGCGCTGCTCGCCGCGCTTATGCGGATGGGAGTTGGACACCAGCGGCGCGGCCGCGTAGCCGTCTTTATCGTGCAGCAATGCCTGGCCGTGTTGTTTCAGCCTCGCCTGCATTTGCGCGATGTGTTGTTTGGAAACATCGGCAGCAATCTCTTCGTAAAAATGCTCAGGCTTGAACATGAGAATGTCGACATCCTTAGGCGTAGGCAGATAGCTAGCGACGATGTGCTGCACTTCCGTACCAGGTCTAAATTTGGATTGTACATCCTTCCCCAACTGCTCAAGCAGATAGCCTTGGTTACTATGCACCCACCCTTCCAAATCGGTCGTGGCATTGGGATTGGCTCCCTTAGTGGCAAGGTGTTCGTCCACCATCTTTTCAAGCTCTTCGGTGTTGTCCTGCGGGCGGCTGGTGATGAGTATCAGTGTTGCTGTGAGCGTCGGATCAGGCGTTTGGCCCGAAGCCGTCATTTGCTTAATCACCTTGCTCAAATTCGTAACCGGAATGCCGCCGTCGTCGCCCTTGGCAACGCGAAATTCTTTTTCGACCATGTCGCTTAAAAACCAGCCCCCCGCAAACCCGGCCGGAATACTCATCAACAGCATATGAGGGAAAATAAATCCTGCTACCATCATCGCTGCCACGCCGGCACCGGCACGCACGGCAAAATTCATCGTCTTGCCGGTAACATCACCAGTCTCTTTCCACTCTTCCTGAAACCACTGCGGCAAATCTTTGAGTTCCGTTTCAATCCGGTCCGCTGTCACTTCCGCAGGATTGATACCCAGCATACCCGCAAGCTGGCTTTTAAACTCACCAAGCGTCGCCTCGCGATTCGCATCGGCATCAAGAATCTCGCCTACCAATGCCACTGGGACACCCAGAGCACCTGGCGCCAAACCCGCCGCTGCTTTGATGCCACCAGCTAAGGTTTTATCTTCCACACCTACCGTGTCTTTCACCAAGCTCATACGATGCCCCCGAGATGTGGTGCACCCGCTTGCTCAATCAAGTTCTGCGTGTGAGTTCCAAGCGTTTCGCGCGGCTTGTTTAGAACCGGCAATTCCCGTTTTTTTGCAAGCGCCTCGACATGCGAATGGTGGTGATTGTGGTGATGTTCAGGTTCCGCTGCCGGTGCTTGCGCGGCGTATTGCGCTTGCAGGGCTTTAAGATCCTGCATTACCTTGCCGGTTGCCACCGCACGCATCACATCACGCACGCTAACATTTTGTTGCGCATACACTTCGGCAAGTGCCTTGGTGAATTGACTGTTCTCACCGCCTTGCTTGTTCAACTCTTCCGACGCCAACCCCAATAGTTTTGCATAGGCCTCCGGCGTATTGCGCTCGCCTTTCATTTCAGTGGCTTTCAGTTCCTTATACGCATCGAGCACATTGCCGCTGGTGAGCAAACCAATACCCTGGCTTGCTAGAGGAAATGCCATTTGCAATGCCATCATCGGCACGGTGAAATGACCTTTCAGCATTTTGAGGTTGAGTACCGTATTGGCCGCTTCGGCGATCGCACGTGGGCCAGCATTAATCAGAAGCGAGTTGCGCGCAAGCTTGGCGGCATAGGGTGCATCGCTTAAGAACATATCGTACATGCCAAATTGTTGCGCGGGCTTACCCGTCATATCCGATAGCAAATCGGAATAGGCTTGAAGATCGGAACCAATATCCTTTGCGGTCAGATAAGCCGATGCAACACCACCTGCAACAAACGCTGTGTTCGCTGCCGTATGCGCGATGCTGGTTTTTTTGATCATATCCGCGGCATCACTCACGCCATGCGCCATGTTAGAAAGTCCCGTAGCGCGCTTACCAGCATTCACAGCGCGCGCCGCATATTTCTCCACGGCTTTAAACGACGGCTTGAATGAACCCGTGGCGTGCCCACTTATTTCACCCATGTGTTTTGTGAGTCCTGCAACATCACGCTCGTCAATTGCGGTCCTGACCATCTGTGGCAAAATGGAAAACTCTGGCTTCATTCCTGCCAGTTGGTTCGCATGCGCCATAGCAGTGATCGCATACTGGTCCATCTTCGCGGCATTCACTACCGCGCGTTTTTCAAGCAGCCCGCCCGTGAGCCGGTTGAACGTTTTTCCCATGCCCACAAACGGCTTATAAAATACCCTATCCAATAGGCCGGCAACCGGCGCCAAGCGCGTTTCACCAAGCGGTGTTTTTTCCAAATAGGTAAGCGGCGCACTCACGGCTTGCGCCGACTTGTTAATCGTACTGCCAACGCTTGGAACAAGTTTGCCAATGCCATCACCTGCCTTGCCTACGGCCCACGCAGCAGCACCAAGAATGGGTATTCCCAAAAACCCTGTCATCGCCACCGGGCCGGAATAGCTTTCAACGGCATGCGCCGCGTCTGCCAATGCATCAGGCTGCACCTTCGCAGCATGCGCCGCGCGCTGCACTGCGCTTTGGTGGCGCACCACGCTGACCGGACCTAGCAATGTTGAATGTGGCAATGCGGGCATAGAGTTTCCTACCCTCTAATTATACCCGGCTAGGAGGCTAGCAAACATCGGTTTTTTATGAATGTTTTGTGACACCAAACGGCGTTAAATTGCCAGTGTCTTCGGGGTTGCCGCCGCCGTCTCCTTACGCTCGATTTCACGCGCTGCAAGGCTTGCAACTGGCTGTTTTTCTTCAAGAATTTTTTGCTGTGCTGTGCGCATCTCGGGAATGACGTTTTCCTGTTTTTTCTCAGGAAGATAGCGCGACATAGCCTCTTCAATAGACACGCCCTTGCTCACCTCCGCCAACATCGCTTCGGCCTCTTTTGGACCCCGCTGATTGGCAACTTCCACGCACGCGATTGAACGATCGATATGCTCGGGATCAATCATCCCCATCCCCATCAGATAAATAAATTTAGGGAATCCAAAATCGGCATATTCTCTCGCCTCGGCATTTTTATACGTCTGATTAAACAACTCGGCCATGCGTTCAAACAACCGCATGGACTCGTCCCACTCCGGCGTGCCACGCTGGCGCGTGAACGAACGGCTTTTATCACCGCCCATGTGCCGTTCATAAACATCCAGCAAATCGGTAGCCTGCACTTTTTCCGTAAAGCTGTCTGCGTGGTTGACCTTACGGTCAATCAGCGCTTGTAATTCTTCAAACGGCGTAATTTTACGCGTCATGATGTCGGAGAACAAATACCCAGCGTTAGCGGCAACCCCAAGGTCAGCACCGGCTTCCGCGTGCATCCCTTTAAACCACGCCTTATTTTTTAGCAGCGGATAGCCTATAAACGGCAGGAAAAATGCCGTGTTCACCGCAAAGCGACGCATGTTGTATTTAGCGTAATTATTAATAGTACGCTGGATCATCGTATTTTTGCTGTTGCGAAAATCCGAGAAATTCACATCTTTTTCGTCTTTGTTAAATTCCCACGCCAGCGGCTGCGAGAAGATACTTTTCATGTCGCTGTAGGTGCGCATCGCATAAATACCGCTCACCGCGTACATGATAGCACCGGCAATCCCGGAATATTTGTGCTTGTCAAAATGGGTGGGGTTTGTATCCATCCACTTGTCACGCGTAAACGGTCGTGCTGCGTAACGCAGACCTAGTGCTGCGATCGCACCCGCCCAATAGGACGAGCGATACTGGTCGAACCGGCCGATAATCGGTATTTTATCCGACTGCTTTTTTTCGTCCGTGTCGGCGGCTTGCGCGGTCATGACGGTAACCGTGTGCTGTTGCTCTCCATCTCACGTTCGGCCTGCAAGCGGTCGCGCGCGGAGCCATATTCTTCACCACCGCGTTCAGCCTTCAACTGATCAAGCTTAGATTCAATCGGCGTCGTCGCAAGCGCATTGGCAACGGATTCTTTGATGCGTTTTTGCACACGTTCACGCCAGCTTGGCGCGTCTTCCTTATGCTCGGCCATCACCACATTGGCAACCGCCGCCTCCAGATGCTCTTTCGCTTCGCCGCTCACCACATCCACCGCATGCTTGCCGGATTGTTTCATGCTCGCTGCCGCGTCGCGAATCATTTTGATTTCATCGACGGTGATTTCATGCTTGGAGAGATTTGCGAGTTCTTCATTGCTCATCTCAGCAATCGTTGCAATCACTGTGTCAAAATGCTTGGAGAATTGCGACGTGGCTTGCTTGCGCAAAGTCTCCATTTGCGCTTCGGACAGCCCGGTGATTTTCTTCATCGTTTCAATGTCTTTCACCTGCGACTCGAGCAGTGCGAACATAAACGGTTTGTCTTCTCCCTGGAATGCACCGTTGGTTGTAAACCCGGCCTTCAATTCCTCTTCCGAGAACACAAAACGCGACATGAGTTCAGACAGTTGTTCTGCGGAAAGTTCCTTATGCGCCGAGATGCAAGCGCATTGCTTATTGATTTCATCAATCACGCCTTGAGCCTTACCATCCGAGCCTTTGGGACCGAAATGCTTGCCGTCTTTTTGCACGATTTTGCGTTGGCCAACCAAGTTAATCAACGCTGCAGCATCCATCTGCCCTTCTTTGAGCGCCCGCGCGATATGCTTTACCGCGACTTCATACGCCGAAAGTTCTTCATCTTTCATCTGGAAAACCGCTTCGTCGCTAAACCGCGCATGCGTCAACTTGTCAAAATAACGCTCACCGATTTCCGACTTATGGCAATCAATCTGATGCTGCTGGAAAATCTCGTGCACATATTTAAGGTACGACCCATCCCCCGAGCGATCCCCAAAATTCGGAATGCTAGCGGCCCCCGGGCTATCCTCCAGCACCTTTTTCATGTGCATGATGAGGTCAAGCGCCACGGGTTTATCAAGCTCTTTGCGTTTATTGCCAACCAATAATTTATCCAGCTGGTTCCCAGCAATCGACGCCAGCCCCATGATCCCTTGATTAAAGATGTCCGGGCTATTGCCGCTGCCCCCATGTGTCTTTAATTCTTGCTCCGCCGCCGTCTTCTTACCCATCATCCTATCGTACATCTCGGCATAGAGCTTCTCTGCGCCCTCTTCCAATGTACGGAAGCCGGATTTCTTCTCAGTCTCCGCCGAACGACCCCAACGATCTAATTTCGGTTCGATCCATTGATCATTAAGCGCCTGACCCTGCTTCGCATCTTCAACGAAACGGTATTTAAGTTGTTTTTTAACAGCTCTATCTATTTCTCCATGTTCTCTTGAAAGAGAACGATTACTAGTTCTTTTGCTAGCTAATAGATCAGAAACCTTAGAGGTAACTTTCCTATTGTCTATGGTAGTTTCTACACTACGATTAAGAACACCTGAAAGCCCGAGTTTCTGGGCATAATCTGAGTCCTCTTTGATTCGTTTGAGAATTTCTTCGTAGGCTTTCTTACCGTCTGTACCTTTCTCCCACGTCTCAAATTCTTTGACATAGTCTTCGCGCATTTTTTTGATGTGCTTGACCTTTACTTCTTCAACTGAATTATGCACCGAGCTGGTGCTTTGAACATTCTTTTGGAGATATGCTTCCAAGGCCTTGGGGTCTTTCATCGCCAGTTCGAGATCGACTTCTTCGCTCTGCGCTTTTAAGCGTTCTTTCGTGCGGCTCCTGACCGTCATCAACGCCGGAATCGCAACGATGCTGCGGGCGAGTACGCCGCCAACATCAGCATAAAGCTGGCCGTAAATTTTGTTGCGCGCGTTTTGCACGACTTCGTTATTCGAACCAAAAATCGCCTCAACAGATGCAAATTTATGATTGCTTTTCGACACCGGCGAAAGCGCCTTGCGGAGTTCATTCAGGCGATTAGTGGTGTCATATCCCGAAGCCCCCAGCGAAATAATCGGCTCTGCGAGCACCGTTGCCATAGCAAGTGCGGGCGCATATTTCTTGCCGATATGCAGCGCCTTTGTCTCATCCTTCACCAACCCGCTGCTCAGCGCCGTGTCTCTCAGGAATTTGACACCATGCTTTTCGACTTGATCCGCCGCATAAGGCACGAATTGGTAGAGTAAGAAATCGAGGAAGGTTTTGGTCGACGGGTCCACTTCCATCCCCGCAAAGCGGCTGGAGATGGTGTTCGCCATAACTTTTGACAAGTCGGTCTTCTCAAGGTCGAAACCTTTGACGATGCCGTCTTGATCTTTCGTGTGGCCGTTACTTACCATGTCGTTCCCATTGTTATCATGGGCAGAACAGTTAGTTCTTCCCACTCTCATGATACCTGAGGTGAGGCAACAAACCTATAGGAAATTTATGACATTTGTGTGACAATGCTACTGAATTATATAGCTTTTCAGGCTTAGTTTTCCCATAAGCAGCGCTCTCACTTACCTCTTGCGTTTTGTCACGTTTTACGCAATATCATGCTACCTATGTCCCCGAAAATGCATATTTTTATCGTTGCCGGCATTATTTTTGTCATGTTTCTGGTATGGCAAGTGATCTCCCTGCAAGGTACGCCGGTTGCCAAAGGCCCATCGCCCTATGCTATTGAAATCAATCAAGCAAGTTACGGTGCCAACTGCCCCCGCCAACAACCGACCGATAGCTTCCAAAGCCCTACCATGGCTCCTTCGCTTGAAAACAATGTGCTTAAATACATGTCGGACCTCTGCAACGGTAAGCCCTCTTGCGCAGTACTTGTCGGTCCCTCCGCCTTCGGCGATCCCGTCCCCGGCTGCCTCACCAAAGAACTGCGCGTAGAATACCGCTGCTTTAGCGTCGACCGCCCATGGCGCAAAAGCTCCAAAGACAGCAATACACTCGAGATCAATTGCGATGAAAACCGCTAATGTTCTAGGCATTGGCGTCGGGTTTTTGCTGCTGGTACAAGTTGTGGGGTTCACCCTCATCCTAGGGCGACTGAGTCATCAGGAAGAAGCAACCTCTTCGCTCAAAATCGCCTTCGACACCGAAATCAAAGCACGCGAAGAATTGCAAACGCAAGTGAGCGCTTTAAAACCCACCGTCGCCCCCGCAGAACAACCGTTATCTGCCAGCGTTGATGCCATCTTCGGCACCGAACCCAGCAATCTCACGCCCGATGTCGAACAAAAATTAGACGCGCTGAAGAAGCAATACGAAGATGTATTGGTGCTACAATTTTTCCTCGCCAAATGCGGCAAAAGCACTGTGCAAGACTATCACACCATCAACTCGAACTTGAGCCAAGACATGGCCACCTTGAACGCCCCCGGCCGCTTGCAATACGACATCATGACCGCCGCCAAAGGCTCGTATGACGCCATCTACGCGAGCAGCTCCTGCGAAGGCGAACAAGCCGAGGCCAGCGAAAAAGCCTTCCGCACCTACATCGAACAACTCACCAAACGCAGCAACGTACCTACGCCGTAAACGTAATAGCACCCGCGCTTTCCAGCGTCAGTGCATAGCGTTCCTCTTCGTCCACATCCGCGCGGCGTTCGTAATCCGTCACCATAAACGCGCCGCTGATGGAGCTGCCGTTGCCAAACGTCAGTTTGAAATTGCGAACCCCCGCCGCAAACGCCAGCGTGCGCACCGTGTTCTCTGCCGTCGAATCCACAAATATCCCTTGCCCCGAAAGTCTGACACTTTTGGTGCCCGCACCCGTAAGCAATTGCCGCCAACCATTGCTGGTAATGTTCGTACTCGGCTGCGGCGCATTCGCCAAACGCAACTCCGTCACCTGCATTCCGCCAATCGTGGTAAAAGCTTCAGGAAAGAGCCCGTCGCTGATTTTCATCAATAGATTTTGTCCTGCATAAGCTGTCATAATCGTTCCTTAAACATGGGTAGTGATGCGATACGTCTGCGTGCCGTGGAACGTGAATGCATCGTCTTCGAGCACCACCTCTTGCGCCGCAAGCCGCACATGCGCAAAGCTCTGCCCCGTCACCGTCAGTGCCACTTCATGCAACAGGGTATAAATACGTTCCAAAATAGTGAGTGTTTCCCTCCGCCCCGCCTCGCGCGAAAACACATGGATATTCATGCGAAGCTCCATGCCTTGCGTCGTCGTCGTGCTCCAATGGCGCGTGGAGTGTTCGTCAATCACCACATACGGATACGCTGTTCCCTGCGGCACCGCGTCAAACACACCTGTGACCAATCCGGTCAACGTTGCATCACCATTTAACTGTGCATAAACCGCCTGCTGTACTGCCAAAGAAGAAACCGCGCTCATACGTGTTCCTCCGCAATCAGTTCAATGACATCTTTATTATTAAGCGGCTCGGTAAGCGCGACGATGCGTAGTATCCGCTCCGCCACCACAAACCTCATCTCCGCGCGAATAGCTGTGCGATAACGCAACGTAATTTTATAGCGCGTCTGGCTTTTAAGCGCGCGATCGGCGGGATATTCCTTCCCGAAATAAGGCGCGCCCGCGACTTCCGCAATCTCCGCCCACAGCGTTGCTACGTCTTCCCAATCGGTGGTAAACCCACCCGCCCCATCGGGTGTCAGCACCGGCTGTTGCAGCATCACCAAATGCTTTAAGCGCGACGCCAGATTTTTCTTCTTCATACGCGCACCTCGCGATATGGCGCATAAAACGCGAGCGTTTCTTTGGGCATCACAAATTCCGCATCCCCCCGCCCATCGTACAGTGAAGCGACGTGGGCCAGTAGCCCAAGTTTGATCGGTTTTGGAATCGCCGATGCGGTGGCAAACCCCGCCGTGTAGGCAATCTCAATCCGCGTCGCACTCGGCGCATTATCAAACACCAGCACATGCTTGTCGGAGTGAATGTAATAGGTCGCGGGATCAACAACGCTCGACGTACCATCACGCGCAAACAACGTCACACTTGCAACGCTGATGATCGGCCCGCGCGGCAATTTAATCTCGCACACCTCATTGTCTGCGAGCGAAAACACATACGACTGCTGCGGCAAGGTGAGATTCAAATACTGCTCCGCCTGCTCGCGCGCAGTGGTGAGCAAATTCGTAAACAACGCATCCTCTTCCGTATGCGTAATGCGCAAATAGGTTTTGACCTCCGCAAGCGTTGCGGGTTCAAACGCAGGCGCGGCGCTTCGCGCCAGCCCATAACTCGTGACCGGGTCCATAAAACTCCTTTGGTTAGATTAAAACAGTCGGCGTGCCGCGCCCTCCCGCGTGAAGCGGTGGGTCAGCAGCATCGGCAATAAATAAATTTGGTGGCGTTGGTATTCACGCACGCACGCGCCATCCTCCGTCCCTAAACAGGAACGCAACATACGCACAAGATACATAATGAAATACTCGTGATTCGAATCCAGAAGGAAACTCCGGAGATAACTGTAAGTTATTCGAGGCCAGTAGGCCGAGTCAGCCCTGAGCCTGCGGAGCAGCGCTTCATGTAATTTTCAGTAGAAAAATACGGAAGCAATCAAACACTAAGCATGCTGCGCGTGCGCAGCAGACTGCCCGCCAATATTAAGTTTCTTAGCAAGCTCGCCCAGATTTTTAAACAGCCCCTCGTTGATCTTCCACATGCCCTTCGATTCGCCGTAATGCAGCCCCGTCATCGTCGCGGAGGTGGAAACCCAGTTCATGTAATTCGGCACAATATACACCGTCGCGAACCGCGAATCCTGCTCAGCTTTCTCATCGTCCCAGCCGGAAGCCTTCATCACGTTTTTAATGGTGCCCTTCAGCGCTTCGGTTTGCGGTTTCATCGCGGGCGAACCGAGTGTCGCAATCAACCCCAGATGCAGCGGCATGTCCACGCACCACCACACCCAATTGGGCGTATGCGCCGTTTTCATCGCCTTGCTCAAGATTTTCTCTGTACCGACCAACGCACCGAGGCCCACAGCACCGGCGGTCGTATAATGGTACCCCACATCGAGCAAGTCTTCTAGCCGCTGCTCTCGCGTAAGGTGCATGCGCGCATCGTGCGCTTCCTTGCCTTCGAAATTGCCGGCATGGTCGAGGATGTGTTCAATCGGTTCTTGCAACATCGCAACTGGCGCCTTCGCCGCTATTTTAAACGATGCCTTCAACCACGGGACCGCTTTGTCAAACCCATCCTGGTAACGCAAGAACGCCACCTCGGCGATATTTTGCACCACGTCAGCTGCCAACAGCTGCAGCGACTTGACGAAACTCTTTGTCCGCCAGCCAATGCCGTCGCCGTTCCCATTGCCATTAGTGCGCGAGTTGTCGGACACGCAATACTCCCATTTATACCCTTTGATTGTAACAAATTTCCGGGCCAGAAGTATGACAGTTCAATGAAACTTGGAGCTGGGGGGATTGCCTTATCACCCGTATTTTGTATTTTCCGCTTGCGTAAAGGTAAATAATTCGTTAACTTATGGTAACTTTTAGAGAGGGGTTATGGACAAATCCAAAGATTTAGACCAACTAGTCAAAGAAATTGACAGGTTGAATAAGCGTCGCCCTCTAAAAGAGCAAGACCAGCAGCTCGATGGAGATAACCTTACCATTCTTAGAAATCTCTTTGACATGAATGAGATCGTGAAAAACTTAGCGCTTACTTATCGTGACCACAAAGATTCCTATGATCAGGTACAAGCCAAGACAGGGATGGGCAACCGACTGAAAGAAACCGCCTCAAAAGCAGACAAAGATAGAATGCAAACACTAGCACACGCCGGAAGCTTTCTCCGTGCGTTCATTGCTCACATTGTCACTAAAGTGCGCTCGGATTTAATTGGCTCTACGGATGCACGTGAGAGAGAGGCGGGAGATATGATAAGCACGCAGTCTTTTCGTCTACACCTTCCCCAACCTACCTTAAACGAAGCAGGATCCGCACAAGGGTTAGATCCCAATCATCCACAACCGGACCAACCTACACCAAGCGTATAGCTGAAATAAGAACCAGAAAGGCTATCTGCCTACTCGCTCTTCGGCTTCACCTTGTCTAAAATATCGGTGGTCATGGATTCAGCTTTGCTGGCATCCGGAATATCCACCATGGTTTCATGGTTAAAGCCATACTCCTTGGTCATCTTCGCTTTCACTTCATCGCTCGGCTCGCCCACGCCGGTTTCAATCACCACGCCGTGGTCTTCGGGGCGAAAATTGCCGGAGCTTTGCGCGGCGATAAAATCCTTCAGCTTGTCTGCACGCACGGCGACATACGCATACAGCGGTTGATCATCCGCGCTTTTGCCACGCACCAATAAGATGCACATGGTTTTTTCAGCAACAATCTGTTCCGAACGTGTGAGCTTCACAAGCGCTCCTTTTCAAGGGTTACCGAGCCATTCTAAGTCCGATGACCCTACCCCGTCAAGGTTAGAAAAGGGTTAATTACCTCTTCTCTCCCTTAAATGGATGCAATATTGGTACGCGGAAACTCGCTGCGGCGAGGAAATAAGCGAAGTTTCTTGAGAACCGGAGCGTAAGCGTACGTTTGGTACGTGCGCACCGGAAGCTCAAGAAACAAAGCGCTTTCCCGCCGCAGTAGAGTTTACACTACAGGCGAATAGGCCGGGTCACCGAGTAAAGCCAACATCCCAATCGGCGTGCCGTTGGTGTGCGTACCGGTCGGCGTTGCCACGCCACGCATATAACGCTTGGTGCCTTTGTACCCGAAACTATACGCCTGTTCGTCCTCAGTGCTGGAGTCGATCACGTAAGTCACGGTCGGATCATTCAGTAAATCAGCGGCCACAGTGTCACTAAACGATGAGTTGTCATCGCTGTGTTGCAGTTTCAGCGTCCAGAACACGGAGCCGGAAAGCGTGTCGCCGGAAGCACCAACAGCGAACACAAATGTGGCGGAGCTGAACCCTTGCGTGTCTACACCCGTAGAGGTGCGGGCGACGCTTGAGTTGGTTGGGTTAAAGACTTGGGTAGTTTTGACGTTACGATATAAATCGCGCATAGAAATATTCCTTTCATAAATTGGGGTGTCATTGCGAGGAGCGTTTGCGACGAAGCAATCCAGTGCTGGATTGCTTCGGGCTAAAGCCCTCGCAATGACGTGTTTAGTTACGCCAGCTTGAGCAGTTTAATTGCATCAAAGTTCACAACATCCCCACCCACACGTTTCGTGGTGTAGAATTTGACGTAAGGTTTTTCCGTAAACGGATCGCGCAACACCTGAATGCCCTGACGGTCGACGATCTGATACGCCGATTTGAAATCGCCCACAGCCACCGAAAGCGAACTCGCAGCAGCAACCGGCATGTCGGAAGCCATCTTCACTGGCACACCCATCAGCGTATCCGGTTGACCGAGCGCAAGGCCCGGCTGCCAGATGTATTGGTTGGTTGTATCTTTCAACAAACGCACGGCCTGCACGCTAGTACGGTTCATCAAGAACGTCGCATTTTTGCTGTAGGCATCTTTCAAACCGTAATAGATTTTGATCAAACCATCGGCGGTAACCGTAGCTGACGTACCGGAGTTGATTTGTTCAATCGTGCCCCAAGTGGTACCTGCCGCATAAGTCAAAATCCCGCGCGGTTGGCTCACGCCGTCGCCACTGATAAACGCAGTGTTTTCCTTGCGGGAAAAATTATCCGCGATTTTATCGGCGAGCCACGATTCAATATCAATCGCCGCATCATCGATCAGTTTTTGCGTCGCTTTAGGTTGTGCATATAGCGCAAACGTAGGAATATTACGCTTGGCAATCTGCGCCGTTGTCGTTTCCGAAATGCTCGCCGTTTCCGAGGTCCAACCGGATGTCACATCGTTATGGTCATCGATAATATCGAGCGAATCGCTAGAAATCGTTTCAACGGATGCCAAATCACGCATCGGCGAGGTTTCAAAAATCGCCTTGGTGATTTTTTGCGACATGGTGGCCGTCACCAAATACCCGCCATCCGGATCAGAACCCACCGAAAGTGCTTTGGTTTGCAACCCAGCGTCCAACCCTTTGCGTAAGTAACCATCAAACGCTTTGCTATATTCACTGGTCGAACCGCTCATACGCTTGGTTTCGATTTCACCCAGTTCCGGGCGAGAAAGCGCCGTTTCCATACGCTCCATACGACCCTTGGTATTATCCATCGCCTCGCTGATTTTGGCGAGGTGCTCCATATAAAGCGGGTCCGCATGGCCCTTTTTTTCAAGCTCTGCCAAGCGTGCGTCATTGACGTGCTTGAACTGTTCCCACGCATTGCCAAGCTGGCTCACGCGTTCGGTAATTTCATTGATAGACATAAGTCTCCTTTGATGTTGTTGATTAAAATGAAATTTGTATGCCTCCTCCCGCTGAACCTCTTGCAAGGGTAGTGATGCGGGAGAAGGCAGGAAGCGATAAATCGCCCCCCATCCCCCTCTGTTCAGCGACGTAAAGAGGGGGAATTTTGTGAGAAAATTAAGGGAATATTAAGCAGCGTACCCTAAATTCCATGATGGCTATGTGTGTGAAACTCCGAGGTTTATGTCACGAAATTGTCATAAAAATGCTGTTGCTGATGGAACCGATCTCTTTAGAATCGCACTCGAAATGGTGACCAATTATGGAATTTAAAAAGCAGAAAAAAGGCAGCTTCGTTTCCGCGCTCTTTGGCTCGCGGCCGGATTGTATTTTTCTTGTCAAAGGCAAAGACACTACCAACCGCCCGGCCTGGTATTATGTGATGGTCGACAAAAGTAAAAAAGAAACCTTCGAACACATCGAAGGCAAACAATCGCTCAACTTAAACGACTACGGCACCATTTTACACTCCGGCTACGGCGAAGAACCGCCCGCCGAGATGAAAAAGAAAATGGAAGAAGAATACGGCTTTAAAGAGGCATAAGCGCCCGGACCGCGCGATCCATCGCATCTTGCAACTGAATCAATTCACCACTACGTATATACGCCGTTTCATCGCGGCTTTTGACGACTGTAATGGCAGCAGAGGTATTGGCCGGAAATGTAACAAGCGACACCTCCCACAATTCCACTTCGGAAATAATGCGCGTACCCGCATCGTTGTAGGCATATTTCAGCGGCGAATACCCAATCGAAAGCCCGCCAATCGCGCCTTCTTTCATCAGCGTATACGCTTCACGCGCACGCTGTAAATCCAGCAGCAATCGCCCGCGCACATAAAGCCCGTGCTTGTCCTCGAAAATCTCATCAATCACGCCAATCGGCTCATCCTGCCGGTGTTGCCACAGCAGCTTAATCTCGCCTTTGCGTTTTTGAATCGTGCTAGAAAACGCGCCTTTTTGCACAATATCCTGGTGCTGATCCAGCACGCCAAACACACTCGCGTACCCTGCGAACACGCCATTTTTTTCGATAGATTTCAAGTTTAAAGCCACCTGCAACCGCTTCTTCTCAAGCATACTGGGGCTGATAGATTGGGTAATATACATAGTCCTCCTTCAAAAAATAAAAAACCCCGCCAATGGGCGAGGGAAATGAATAATGGCAGCAATACTAGTACCTCCAGGGCTATTTAATGAACCTCTACCCTATTGAAGGTCGTCATTCCGTCGCAAGACGGAATCCAGTAAGCGGCGTCTGCCGCGCAAAAGGATCCTACCGCTGCTTGCCGCAGCGACTGGATCCCGTGTCTGTTCCTCCATCAAACTTGCAGTGCAAGTTCGATGGAGGGCACGGGATGACAGTGTATCAATAGCTTGCACTTTTATTAAATGGCCCTGTAGTACCTCGCGCTGTCACAAAACCTTAATATTTCTTGTATTGCAGACAGAGGTAGGAATTTGAGAAAATGATACGTGTAAAGCCCACACAATCTCAGTCATCTCAGGAGTAATACCGTGACCAAAAGAGCAGAACAGCTTATCGAGCGCCATATACCCGATAACAAACGCCAACAAAGTATCGTTATCCAAGGGCCAGATTCATTCGAAATCGCTCAAGAGATCGGGGAAGTCATTGCTATCCTGTTTGAAAATAGAATGACTAAACCAACAATCGCCATCCAGCCCTTACTCAAGAATGATGGTACCAATGCATTAATCAGCACAACAGTTTCCATGTCCCGCGAGACTTTGTTAGAGATTCAACAAGAACTCGGCGTCCAACATGAGTCAAATGTTCCATCTAAAACACGTCGTTCTCCAAAAGACTTTAGAGATAGAGAAGAAGTGGTAGATAGAATACAAAGGATGGAAAAGCCTAGATACCGCTAAATCCCTAATCCTTTTTCACCCCATACCCCACCGCCGCACGTTTTTCGTCATCGGTTAGGAACGATGCTTTTTCCACACGTTCCCAAATCGCCTGGTTGCGCGTTGCCAGTGCGGGGATACTTTCAACATCAAGTGTCAGCGCACCTTGCGTTCCCGCATGGGCAAATAACCACTGCCCAAACTGCGTCATTGCACTTTCGGCGAGCGGCAAAATCGTTTGCTCCCAAAGCGCCAGCCGCGCCTCTTGCAAATTGGCATAGGTGTTGTCGCCGGGTATACCGAGCATTTGCGGCGGCACGCCGAAGGCGAGTGCAATGTCACGCGCACTCGAATGCTTCGCCTCGATAAAATCCATATCCTTCGGCGTCAAACTCATCTCTTTCCAATCAAGTCCACCTTCTAAAAGCAACGGTCTACCTGCATTGCTTGCCCCCGAAAACTGCTCATCAATTTGCGCTTTGATGCGGTTATATTGATCGTCCGAAAGCGTCCCCGTCGAGGTCTCACTCGCCTTCACAATCAGCGCACCGGAAGGCCGCGCACCGTTTTGCATCAATGCCTGATTCCACGCGCCGGAGTGATTGTGCTGATCGATGCTATACGCCGCCGCCTCGACCGGCGAGAGCCCATACCAATCCGAGAGCGGATGAAATTGTTTGAGATGCAGCACACGCGACAATCCCGAAAACCGGTCCACCGGATAATTCGTCTCGTGATTGTTGACGCTGTAGCGATACCCTGCCGGCAAGCCATTTTTCCCCGCAATCACCGCCATGCGGTCCGGACGCAGCAAATGCAGCTCTTTGAATTCCTGTGGCCCCACCCCGAGTACAAATGCATTGCCGCTGATCAAACGATATTGATACATCGACCGCAAAAATTCCGATTGTGACTGCAGCGGATTCGGATTGGCCAGCAACGCCAACATACGCTCAACATCTTTTACCTTGCCCCTGCCCGGTTTCAGCTTAATCGACGCCGCGCCATCGGCGACCATATTAATCGCCCGGTGCGCAATGACGTTGCGGATATACGCTTCTTCCGCAAACCGCGCATAATCCCGCTCCATCCACACGGCCTGACCCGGCGAGACCATAAACGCCCGCGACGAAGCCCTCGGCAGCACAGATTTACGTTGCGCCTGCGGCGCAGCAGTATATTTAAGCAAGCGTTTCCATACGGACATAGACGATCCTTTGTTGTGGATGGTTAGTAATTTGGTGATTGGCAGCTAAAAATCTGTTATTTGAATTCAGTAGAATTCCACGAAGACAATTTCAATGTGGGGCCGTAGCTCAGTTGGATAGAGCAAGAGTTTCCTAAACTCTAGGTCGGAGGTTCGACTCCTCTCGGTCCCACCACTCACACTTTCTCTACCCTATAATTACTCCTATCCCCCACTTCCAACCTACCCGGAAGTAGGAAAATTTGATTGCGCCAATTTAAATATGTCATCCCCGTGAAAACGGGGATCCAGCGTCCGCTGTCTGGCGGACAAAAAGGTCTTGCTACGGCATAGACATGCCTTGCTGGATCCCCGCTTTCGCGGGAATGACGGTTATGAAGGCGGCTTGCATCCGCGCCCCATTCATGCTTCAACCAACCCATGCAACCCACCGCCCGCACTGCCACTACCATCGAACTCCTCGCTGAAATTTTCTCCGCCTGGCTCGGCGGTCGTCGCGCGCCGGCAGATCTGGCGATGAACCGCTATTTCCGCGCCCGCCGTTTCATCGGCTCCAAAGACCGCGGCGCCATCGCCGAACTATCGTATTATGTGCTGCGCCGCCTCGGCACGCTCGAATGGTGGTGCGAACAAAAACATCCGAACTATCCGAGCATTTTAAATCCCAACCCCGACACACAAAACGCGTATGATTCCGCCCGCGCGCTCGTCATCGCCGCGATCATACTGCGCCAAGACGTCACCATTTCCAACCTCGCCAATATCTTCAACGGCAACACCTATGCGCCCTCTATTCTAACCGATCGCGAATGGACGTTTGCGCATGCGCTGGAAAATGCAACTCTGGACGACCCCGCCATGCCCCTGCCCGCGCGCCTCAATTTCCCCGCATGGATGGAACCTGAACTTCGCGCCTCACTGGGTGATCGCTTGATTCCTGAAATGCAAGCAATGCAGGATCAGGCACCTGTGGATGTCCGCGCTAACACACTTAAAATTTCACGCGATGCATTGCTACAACGTTTCGAAGAAGAAGGCTTCGGCCCGGAACCAACCCCCATGTCTCCCGTCGGCATTCGCCTGCGCCAACGTGAAGCGCTCTTCGCCTCGCAAATGTTCAAAGACGGCTTGTTTGAAATGCAAGACGAAGGCTCACAAATGATCGCCCTTATCTCCGACGTCGCCGCAGGCCAGCGCGTGATTGATTTTTGCGCAGGCAGCGGCGGCAAAACACTCGCGCTCGCCGCCGCGATGCAAAACAAAGGCCGCATTCTCGCGTGGGACACGTCGCCCGAACGCCTCAAGGATTTACCGCTCCGTCTGCGTCGCGCCGGTTGCGACAACGTCGAATGGAAAACCATCACGAGTGAATCCGACCCCTTCATCAAACGCCACAAAAACACAGCCGATCGCGTATTGGTGGATGCTCCCTGCAGCGGCTCCGGCACCTGGCGGCGCAGCCCCGATTTGAAATGGCGAACCACGCCAGAAAATCTTCAGGAACTACTTAACATCCAGTTAAAGATCCTCGAAAGTGCCGCCCGACTCGTGAAAGTCGGTGGCCGCCTGATTTATGCCACCTGCTCAATGCTAAATTCTGAGAACAATCAACAGGTTGAAAAATTCTTACACAGCCGTAATGATTTTAGGGTTGTCTGTGCGAAGAAAATATGGGAGAAAACACTGTCACAAGATGATGGGGTTCCGCCCTCATACTTATGGCTCAGCCCACAAGAAGATGGGACAGATGGGTTTTTTGCCGCTGTATTGGAGCGGATAGCCTGAAAAACGAGCGATTCGTTAAGTAAACGTTAATATTGAACACAGCGGCTGGGATTGGGAGTTTAAAACGCATGACTTTGAAGAAAAGCCTAAAAACTACTTTTAACAGTATTTTCCAAAAACGCAGCGTGATCGTGATGTCAAGCAAAGGCACACACCACGTTTCACTCTCCGCCCGCAAGCAAATGTTGCTGCTGACGACCGTCATCGCCGTGGTGGGCTGGGGTTCGTACTCCACCGGAAAATACATGGCCGCCCGCGATGTTATGGCTTCGCAGGACGAAACCCTGAACACACTCGCCAATTCCCATGTGCAGCGCAGCTTCAGCTTCCTACCTCCCACCCTGTCGCCTAATGAACGCATGGCCGCAACGAGTGCCCAAGGCGACAGCAGTTTCGGCGGTCTAAGCTCGATGGACCAGGATAAAATGATGGCGCGCATCGCCTATTTAGAGGGCCGCGAGCGCGAGCTGATGAAACAGAACGACCAGATCATGATCACCGTCCGCGATAAGGTCAAAGGCCAGATCGCCAATCTGGAAGATGTCATCCGCGCAACGGGCTTAGAACCCGCTCAACTTGCGAAAGATACTCCGCGCAAACCTTCGAAGGATGAGGTGCTAGAAGAAGACAATGCCGCCCTCACCCCATCACAAACCGGTGCCAAAGGCGGCCCGCTCGTGCCTGAAGGCGGCAAATTGAACAACCCGCTCAAATCGTTTGACCGTGAAATGTCGCAATCCGTGCAGCAAATCGAAACGCTAAAAAGCGTGCTACGCATCCTGCCGCTCGTTGCTCCTGTTAAACAAGCAAGCCTGGAAAGCTCTTTTGGTGGCCGCGTTGATCCCTTCACCGGCCGCATGGCTTTCCACGCGGGGGTTGATCTTGCCGCGCCTTACGGTGCAGATGTATTTGCTACCAGCGCTGGAAAAATAACCGCCGCAGAATACCGCGGTGCCTATGGCAACATGGTAGAGATAGACCACGGCCTCGGCGTCTCCACGCGCTATGGCCACCTTTCAAAAATAGGGGTTGAGGTCGGTCAACAAATTGCCAAAGGCGAAGCGATCGGTGTCCAAGGTTCGACCGGCCGCTCCACCGGCCCGCATGTGCACTACGAAGTCCGCTATAACGACCGCCCCTTGAACCCTGCAAAATTCTTATCCGCCGGAAAGCTCTATGTTTCGCAAAACCAATAAAGACGAACCCCAGGCTGTTGTAAAAAAACCTTCTTCACCCACCATCATCGCTACCGACATGAACGTGCTCGGTAATATCATCAGCGAAGGCGTGGTGGATTTTGACGGGAAACTCGACGGTAACATCAAGTGCCATGTTCTGCATGTGCGACCGAATGCGGTCATCCGCGGCGAAGTCACGGCCGATGAAATCTTCGTCTACGGCAACATTCAAGGCACCATCAACGCTAGGGCCGTTACACTGCACAGCGGCGCCTATGTGGACGGCATCGTCATGCACGAAACCATCACAATCGAAGACGGTGCCACCATGGACGGCAAGCTGAAAAAAACCAACAAGCCCGAACCCTCCTCGTTTGCGGATACAAACTACGAACCTGTAGAGCCGATCTCACCCGCCAAACTCATGGAAAACATCCGCCTGATTGCGAGCAATAGCTGACAAAAATCCCCACGCACAGACAGGGGTCCAGTGTTCGTATAATATATGGTGCGGCCAAGAAGACTCGAACTTCCACGCCTCGCGGCGCTACCACCTCAAGGTAGTGCGTCTACCAATTCCGCCATGGCCGCATTGTCATTCCTGCGAAAGCAGGAATCCTGAATGTGGATTTTTCCTACCATCTCAAGTACAAGGTGGGTGTAAGTAGCAAATGGGAATCAGCGTGGCAAGCACTATTCACTTTAAAACGTCTCTTGAACTCATCCCCTACCCCGAAGCGCTTGCCTATATGGAAGCCAAGGTAGAGGCTGTTTATAAACAAGGGGATTCGAGCGAGATCTGGTTTTTGGAGCACCCACCGCTGTACACCGCAGGCTCAAGCGCCAAACCCGAACATCTCACCAATCCAGAAAATTTTCCCACCTTCGCCCCCGGGCGCGGCGGGCAATGGACGTACCACGGCCCCGGCCAACTCGTCGTCTACCTCATGCTCGATTTACGCAAGCTCTACGCCCCCAGAATGCCTGACCTTAAAGATTTCGTCCGCCGCTTGGAACGTTGGATCATTGAAACGCTCGCCGCATTTGACATCCAAAGTTTTACGATCGAAGGACGCACGGGCGTATGGGTCAGTGACAAACGAATTCTCTCGCAATCCTCTATGGCGAGCGGTATGGAGGGCGCACAGGAGCGCAGAGCCGGAATGTACTCAAAAGTACATGAGGATTCGAGCACCGGAGCAACCGAACAGACCGCCGCCATAGAGGAATTGCCAAAGAAAATTGCAGCAATAGGCGTCCGCATCCGCCACGGTATCAGCTACCACGGCATTTCTATCAACATCAATCCTGATCTCATGCATTATGCCGGCATCGTCCCCTGTGGAATTGCCGATGCCGGCGTCACATCGTTTGAAGCACTTGGGAAACAGGTGGAGAAAGAAGCGGTGATTGCAACAATGCAGGAGTTATTTGAAACGTCATTGCGAGGCCTTTGAGGGCCGAAGCAATCCAGTACCTCCCCCAGTCGCAGTGCTGGATTGCTTCGCTACGCTCGCAATGACTACAATTTCAACTCCCCCACCACCTTGCCACCCTGCAGATGCTCCTCAATCACCCGATCAATCGCCTCTTTGGTGGAGCAGCGATACCATACCCCTTCCGGGTAGATCACCATCGTCGGCCCTTTTTCGCATTGATCCAAACATCCACTCGCATTCACGCGCACATTTTCAATGCCCAACTCGCTCACGCGCTGCTTCATATACGCACGCAATTCTTCCGCGTTCTTATTGGCGCAACATTCCCGCGCCGCGCCATCGGGGCGTTTATTCGTGCAACAGAAAATATGATGTGTGTATTTAGCCATCGTCATTGCGAGCGTAGCGAAGCAATCCAGTCTTCGCAACTACATGTGTTATTCAAAGCCAGCAGGCTTTGTCAGCCATGAGCTGCGAAGCACGTCTCATGGAATTAAATACGAGGCCGCTTTTTACCATCATCCTTACCACGCTGCTCATTCTGGCGATCGGCAAAATTCTGATCAAGCGGTGGCTTCGGCGGCATGTCGGCAGCTTGCTGCGCGAGTTTATCCGCCGCTTCTTTACCCTCTTGATTATATTGCATCAACGTCTTACCCAAATCACGCAACACCGGATCCAGCGCCGCATTCACCACCGGCGCTGCCGCTTGCGCAACGGGTTGCACCACCGGAGCCGCCTCCCGCACCACCGTACGCGTACCGCGCGCAGGTGCAGCACCACCTTTTGGTGCATGAATCCCTTGCCCCGCCACACGATCATCCGCGCGCAATTTCTCATCTGTCTTCCGCTGCGCGCCACCGCCCGCACCGGAGCGCATCTGCCTACGTTTACGCTTACGGCGCTGCGCCTGACCTTGCATTTGAATATCATTCGTCGCCTGCGCCTGCTCTTCCTGCTGGCGATCCAAACTCTCCTGCTGCTGATCTAGCGCCGACACCGCATCTTCCATTCCGCCGGTTAGCGTCTGCATCAAACGGTCCACGGTTTGGTCTTTCAATTCCCCCCAACGCTCCGGCTGCTCACTTGCGCCTGAACTGATTTGCATCGTATCAGCCAGGCTCACCGGCTTTTCCAGCTTCGCCATCAACTGCAGCGAATGCTGTAAGCACTTGCGCGCATGCTCCGCTTCTTCCATCGCCGGCGTCACCTGCGCCGGATCATGCTGGCGAATCGCATCCACCAACATATCAAACATCAAAATCGCTTTGCTAATAATCTCCGTCTTCTCACGTACTTCGCCTTCAGTGCTCGTCTCGATCCATTCGGTCATGCTCTTATCAGAGAATTTGATATTTTTAAGCCACTCCAAAATCGTGTGGCCGTGGAGCAGCGCCTCATTGCGCTCATCCAAGCTTAAGCTCGCCACATCATTAAACCGCTTCGCTTTCGCGTATTGATCCGCAACAATCCCCGCGCATTGCGCTTGCAGCACTTCCGGCGGGCAATGGCACAACTCGTCTTTCGGTGCGGGCGCGTAAAGATTCTCGGCACTAAATGGCGTTTGCTCGAGCGGCGGCAAATTCCACTGCCGATCGTCTTGCCCCAAGAGCCGCAGGAAAAATGCCTGCATGCGACCCAGTATCGAACCACTCGTCTGATGCTTCAGCAAAAACTTATACACATGCGCCGCGCCTTCGCCTTCCACTTCCATGAGCTTCAAATTCAGTGTCGCACGCCATCCGTTCATCGCACCCTTATTCGCAGCAATCCCCTCGCCAATCGCCTGCGCCACACCGCAGAGCAGCGGCAGAAATTTTTCATCACCCGGATCAAACGATCCGTCGTTCATATAAATCCCCATCACGTCGTTGCGAATGACCGCCAGGTTATCGCGCAACTCCGCATGCTTCGCATACTCGGGATGCGTCGGGTCAAACAAATCCGGCCGCTTAGCACTTTCAGCAATAATACGGTCAAAATATTGATAGGTATCCGGATCGAAATGAATATCCGCCTGATCGCCGAATTTCACCAGGCGCGCATGTGCCTGGAACGATTTAGATAGGTCGCGCGGTAAAATAAACCGCCCAACATTCGGCCAATACTGCACGCGGCGAATCGCGCTTTGCAGCGTCGGACTCATGCCGCCTAACTGCCGCTGGCGATCTTCCTCCATGCGCCGCAAATACAATTGCGTCTGATTCTCCGGCAAATTCGAATATTCGTTCTCACTTTGCGGGTTATAAATCCGGTCGTACTCTCTGCTATTGGCGGAACCGCCCGCCTCCAAATCCGTATCCGATACCCTGTCGCGGCGAGACCCTCCAAAGGAGTTTTTCCCTCCCTTGTGCCCGCCTGTGCCATAGATGTTATCGTCGTCTGCCATATTAGTTCAGATTTTCTACTTTAATTTGCTGGCCGGATTCCGCCGCCGCAGTACCGAGCGCATACACACACAAGTCCTCAAACGAAACCTTGTTCTCAAGCGCAATCTTATGCAGCCGATCAAAACTATCCATCACGTCCTGCGGAATCGTCCCACCGCGAATCGTCGAAAGCCACCACGATTGATGCTGCAGCGGGTGCCGCGCCGGGTGCGGTTCACCGATATACACATGGAACGGATATTTCGTTCCGTTAAAATCACAAGGGATCGTAAAGCGCTTCATAGTTCCTCCACTGGCTAACGCCAGCACCATACCAAACTATCAGAAAAATGTTACCGATTTGTGACGATCTACTCATTAAACTCAAAGAGTTGCGATGAGTAGATCGAAAATCGTCGCCGAGAGCGACGATTTTGCGCTGCGAAGCAAGCGGACGCACGACATCTTGTCGTGCAAACATAAGTACAAGCATCAATTTAAAGGAGAATTTAGCCCTAAAGGAAGCGTTAACGGTTTGGCGCTATAAACCACCCGGCTTGACTTTTAAATCATTCGCCTATAGAGCGAGCAGCCTGAAAGCCAAGGAAAACCGAGGATTTGATGCAAACTGTAGTCGTAGAATCACCGTCCAAAGCCAAGACGATTAACAAATATCTAGGCAAGGACTATACCGTTTTGGCCAGTTTCGGCCACGTGCGCGACCTGCCTTCCAAGGACGGGTCCGTCCGCCCCGATGATGATTTTGCAATGACCTATACGGTCGAGGACGATTCTAAAAAACACGTCTCCGCAATTGCCAAAGCCCTCAAAGATTCCGATACCTTGATCCTCGCAACCGATCCGGACCGCGAAGGTGAAGCCATCGCCTGGCACGTGCTCGAAGCGCTTAAAGCCTCCAAATCCATCAAAAAAGGTGTGGAAGTCAAACGTGTCACCTTCGAAGAAATCACGAAGAACGCCGTGCTGAAAGCCATGCAATCTCCGCGTGAGATTGATATGGATCTGGTCAACGCCCAACAAGCCCGCCGCGCGCTGGACTATCTCGTCGGCTTCACCTTGTCTCCCGTTTTATGGCGCAAACTTCCCGGCAGCAAATCCGCCGGCCGCGTGCAATCGGTGGCGCTGCGCCTCATCTGCGAACGTGACTTGGAAATCGAACAGTTCAAATCTCGCGAATATTGGGACGTGCGGATTGGATTTGCGAACACCAAAAACGCCGAATTCTCTGCCCGCCTTACCGAATACAATGGTGAGAAATTGGACAAGTTCTCTATCACCAATGAAAAACAAGCAACCGCAATCGTAGCTAGCCTTGAGACCAAACAATACGCGGTAAAAACCATCGAAGCAAAACAAGTGAAGCGGAATCCTTATCCACCATTCACAACATCGACACTGCAGCAGGAAGCCTCGCGCAAACTCGGCTTTGGCGCCAAAAAAACCATGCAGCTCGCACAAAAATTGTATGAAGGTTTGTCAATCGGCGGCGAGACGCTCGGCCTCATCACCTATATGCGTACCGACTCGGTAACGCTTTCGGGCGAAGCGATCAGCGGCGCACGCCAATTCATCGAGAAAAAATACGGCAAAAACTTCCTGCCGGATTCCCCGCGCATGTACAAAACCAAAGCCAAAAATGCGCAGGAAGCGCATGAGGCCATCCGCCCCACGCAGTTTGACCTGCCGCCTGAAAAAGTCAAAGACGCGCTCGAATCCGACATGTTCCGCCTCTACGAACTCGTCTGGAAACGCACCATTGCCTCCCAAATGGAAAGCGCCGTCTTCGATCAAACCACCGCCGACATTGTGGCCAATGACAACAAAGCCACACTTCGCGCAACCGGCAGCGTCGTCAACTTCGAAGGCTTCCTCACCTTATATCAAGAAGGCAAAGACGACGAAGAGGAAGAAGAAAACCGCCGCCTCCCCGCGCTCACGCAGGGCGAGCAACTCACCAAAAAAGAAGTGAAACCCGAGCAGCATTTCACCGAACCACCACCGCGCTATTCGGAAGCGTCACTGGTCAAAAAACTAGAAGAACTCGGCATCGGCCGCCCGTCCACCTACGCCTCCATCATCTCCGTGTTGCAAGACCGCAAATACGTGACGCTTGATAAAAAACGCTTTATCGCTGAACCTTTGGGCCGCATCGTCACCGCGTTTCTGACGAATTTCTTCGAACGCTACGTTGAATACGGCTTCACCGCCGACCTCGAAAATCAATTGGACGAAGTCTCCGCCGGGGAGCGCAATTGGAAAGAAGTTTTGCGCACCTTCTGGAAAGACTTCATCGCCAAAATCAACGAAAGCAAAGAACTGAACATCACCGAAGTGCTGCAAGCAGTCGACGGCGCACTCGGCAGCTACCTTTTCCCCGAACGTGCAGACGGTAGCGATGCCCGCGCCTGCCCCGCCTGCAAAACCGGCCGCTTGGGCGTCAAACTCGGCCGCTTCGGCGCCTATATCGGCTGCGGCGCCTATCCGGATTGTAACCACAAAGCAC
Organism: uncultured Rickettsiales bacterium; assembly: GCA_964405685.1. Lineage (GTDB taxonomy): Bacteria > Pseudomonadota > Alphaproteobacteria > Rickettsiales > SXRF01 > CAYOOP01. The sequence goes on along the minus strand of CAYOOP010000003.1, from coordinate 203,744 downwards.
AAATTGGCGAAGCGGCGGTGGGCGAAAACGGCGAGGTGAGCGACCTCCCGCGCGCCCTCGGCGCAGACGAAAACGGCGAACCCATCACACTCAAAAAAGGCCCGTATGGCATTTACGTCCAACTAGGCGAAGGCAAAACACCCAAACGCGCCAGCCTCTTTAAAGGCATGGTCGCCGATGACGTCACGCTTGAAGTCGCCAAACAACTTCTCTCACTGCCTCGCACGGTCGGCAAACACCCTGACTCCGGCGAAGATATCTTGGCCGGCGTTGGCCGCTATGGTCCGTATCTCCTGCATCAGAAAAAATACACCTCACTCCCTGCGGATGAAAGCCCGCTCACCGTCGGCATCAACCGCGCCGTCGACATCCTCGCCCAACCCAAAGGCAAATCCGCAAGTGCGGTGGAAGTACTAAAAGAACTGGGCGATCACCCCGAAGGCGGCAAAGTGCAAGTGCTAAAAGGCCGCTACGGCCCCTACATCAAGCACGGCAAAATCAACGCCACCCTCCCTAAAGGCAGCGAGCCTATGGATGTGACGCTGGCTGAAGCTATTGAACTCATTGCCAAAAAAGCCAGCTCCCCGCCCACCAAAAAGTTCAAAAAACGGGCGTAATTGTCACGAAAGCTTCATACTTAGCGGGCATAATTGAGCTATACTATACCTATGATTAATGGGGGTATTTATGGCTAAACCTGAACTCAGAATTCCGCAGACGGACACACCGACCATCTTCAACAAAGATGCACTCATTGGCATGGCCGTTGCCGCTATCGTCTCGGCTCCAATTGTATATTTTGGTATGAGCATGGTGAGTGCCGACGCACTAAGAACTGCGGCCTCCGAAGTCATGCCAACAGGAAGCGTCAGCGAAGGAATGGCAACCCTTCTTACAAACGCCGGATCAAAAGTCCTGACAACTGGCCGCATTATCGCATCCATTGCCATGGCAACGGGCGGATTGATCGGTGGCAGCATGGGCAAAATGCGCATGGAAGAAGAAGTGCGCAAAGGCAAAAAAGTAAGCACCCCCACTTTATTTAACAAAGATGTTTTGGCTTACGGCTTAGGTATCCCTCTCGCAATAGGCCTGGCTACAACAGCAGTCGGTACCGTTCTTCCAGTTCCAATTCCTACTATCATTGCTGTTCCTATAGCCTTAGCACAAATGAGCAGCGTAGTTATCGGCGCAGCGTATGGAGCCATTGCCGGCAAAGCCCGCATGCAACAAGATTACGATCAAGCGCTCGGCGATTTACAAGCACAAAACCAATCCCAATCCGTCGCCATCCAAAAAGCGCAAGAGCAATTGGTCGGCGTATCGCAAGAACTTAGCAACGGCAAAAGCTTCGTCGCCGCCGAAGAACAACGCCGCACTAATCCAGCAATCGTCACACGCTGATTTTCTTTCGTCATCCCGCTGAAAAGCGGGATCCAGCGTTCGCTGTCTAGCGAACAAGAAGATCTTATACGGCATGGACATGCCTTGACTCGATTCCGGCTTTCGCCGGAATGACGGATCAAAAACGCTAGTCGATTGCATTTTGTTGCAGGATATGCAACATAACGCTTCATGAAAGCCACCCTCATCCAACCCGCTAAAACCGCCATGCAATCCGGCCGTGCGAAAACCGGCGCGTGGCTGTTGCAATTCACTCCCCAAACGCCTTACGCGATTGACCCGGTGATGGGCTGGAGCAGCATGAACGATACGCTGCGCGAAGTCCGCCTCAAATTCACAACCAAAGAAGCGGCCCTCACCTACGCCAAAACCAATGGTCTGGACGTCGAAATCCAGGAGCCCAAACCCCGCCGCGTCAAACGCCAAGCCTATGCGGATAACTTCAAATTCTCCAAGAAAATAGGCTAGACAACTGTCATTGCGAGCGCATGCGAAGCAATCCATCTATCCAACCAATTGAAACATATGGATTTCCTCGTCGGCTATGCCTCCTCGCAATGACGGAAAACACTTGCAAGTCTGCGCCTAATCATTTATAAGTTAACACCTTGTTAATTGTTTAGGGTCGATTCATGAAACTCGCTCTCCTCTTCCCCGGCCAAGGCTCACAAGTCGTCGGCATGGGCAAAGCCCTCTTTGAAACCTACTCCACCGCCAAAGCCGTCTTCGAAGAAGTGGACGAGGCACTGAACCAACCCCTCTCCAAACTCATGTTCGAAGGCCCGAGCGAAGAGTTAATGCTCACCGAAAACGCCCAACCCGCCATCATGGCAACCTCAATCGCAGCGATGCGCGTGCTCGAACGCGAGGCCGGTTTTGATATCCGCACTGCTACCTATGCCGCTGGTCACTCACTCGGCGAATATTCCGCCCTTTGCGCCACCCGCGCCATTTCGCTCGCCGAAACCGCGCGCTTGCTAAAACTGCGCGGGCAGTCCATGCAACAATCCGTACCCAATGGTAAAGGCGCTATGGCCGCGATTCTTGGTGTGGATATCAAAACCGCTGAAGCGATTGTTGAAGCCGCCAAAGGTAATGATGTACTTTCGATCGCTAACGACAATGCCGATGGCCAAATCGTCATCTCCGGCGTGAAAGAAGCCGTTGAACGTGCAGAGGCGATCGCCAAGGAAAAAGGCGCGAAGCGTTTCGTGTTACTGCAAGTGAGCGCGCCCTTCCACTGCCCGCTCATGGCCCCTGCCGCCGGCGTGATGTATGAGGCCTTGAACGCCGCCAAAATCGCAAGCCCCATCGTCCCGGTAATTGCGAACATGACTGCACAACCAGTCACAAGCCCTGATGACATCCGTCGCCTACTGGTAGACCAAGTCACCGGTGTCGTCCGCTGGAGAGAAACCATGGATTTCTTAAATGCTGAAGGCATGAACGCTGCTTACGAACTCGGCGCCGGCAAAGTCCTAACCGGCCTCGCCAAACGCCCCTGCCCAAACATGAAAATGACGGCCATCGGCGAACCGGCGGATTTAAGCACCGTGCTGCAAGCAGCAGCGGCGTAGTCCTTTTCCATGACAGAAGAGATCACAAGACCTCATTTTTCGGAAGTTGCAAGTGCATTTTCTAACCACCACATAGGTCCAGCGTGGAAACAACTCCCTTCTTTTTCTTATACTCCTATTTCTGCCTCTAATACCGGCGGCGTGCCTACGTTATACAATAATCTAAGCCAGGCACATGCCATGTTAAGGAGGTGCGGCCACTATTATGGTGAACTATTGCTAGAAAATCCTCGCTCTTCATCCCCTATAGAGGAGGAAGAATTTCTGCGAAAATTTGAAGAATATGGTCTTTCTCCAGAAGTTACTCTTCATTTTCGGAACGTGCAGAATGAAAATACGCCTGCTCAAGAAATCACGATTGCCAATAAAAAAATTACAACCGTTCTACTTAGCGGACCCGGGTCCGAACTAACCCTTGCACAAGCTCTTTTTTTATTGGGAGAAGCTTCGAATTATATTGTTGGAGACTCTCAGGAAGAGCGTAGAGTTGATACGCTTCTCGGATCTATCGGCCAAGCCTCTGAGATTCCTGACAACATGGAAAGAGCTTATACTCACCTGCACTCCGCATTGCGCGCCCAAGGGATTGACCCAACGCAGACAACATCAATGATGCAAAATGCAGGGTTAGATATTGAAGCAAATATCGCCGAACAACTGATAAATAGCATCAGTAGTCGCCGATCCGCCGTTACACGAAGATAAGCGCAACAAATCGTTGCTTTTTGCCTCAAATTCCCTATATCTGCTGGCAATAATTACGGAGTCCCCATGTTCTCTCTCTCAGGAAAAAAAGCCCTTATCACTGGCGCGAGCGGCGGTATTGGAAGTGAAATCACCAAGGCGTATATTGACGCAGGTGCAATCGTCGCAGGCAGCGGCAGCAATGCAGAAAAGCTGCAAGCGGAAGCGGCCTCGCTCGGGGCCAATTTCAAAGCCATTAGCGCGGATTTAAAAGACCCTGCCGCGCCTGAAAAACTCATCACCGAAGCCGAAACCACGCTCGGCGGTCTCGACATTTTAGTCTGCAACGCCGGCATCACGCGCGACACACTGGCGATCCGCATGAAAGACGAACAATGGCAGGAGGTGATTGACTTAAACCTCACCGTCAATTTCAAACTCGCGCGCGCGGCCCTTAAAACCATGACGAAAAACCGCAGCGGCCGCATCATCTTCATCACCTCCGTCGTAGGTCAACGCGGCAACGCGGGACAGGCGAACTATTGCGCCTCCAAAGCCGGCCTGCAAGGCATGGCCAAGGCGCTTGCGCACGAATGCGCAACACGCGGCGTTACCGTCAACTGCATCGCCCCCGGCTTTATCGCCACGCATATGACGGACGTCCTCACCGACGCGCAAAAACAAGCGATCAGCTCGCAAATCCCCATGCAGCGCATGGGCCAGGCGAGCGAAATCGCCGGTGGCGCAGTCTTCCTCGCCTCCTCTGCCGCCGACTACGTGACAGGCCAAACCCTGCACATCAACGGCGGGATGATCATGGTATGACCAAAACCCACAAAAAATCTACGTTCATCCGCTTTGGCGATTTCCTCTTCAAATACCGCAACGTGCTTTTCCCGTGCGTACTGGTCGCAATCGCCTTGATCCGCCCACCCGCACACTCAGGCGCACTGAAACAAACGATCGCAATCGCCACCGTCGCCACCGGCCTCGCCATTCGCGCCTTCGTCATCGGCTTCGCCTACATCAAACGCGGCGGCCTAAACAAAAAAGTCTATGCGGACACGCTGGTAACCGAAGGTCTCTTCGGCCTCTCCCGCAACCCGCTCTACGTCGGCAACCTCCTCGTCTACATCGGCGTTTTCCTGATGCACGGCGACCCACTAGTGGTCGCCATCGGCGTTCTCACCTTCGTTATTTTCTACCTCGCCATCGTCGCCGCCGAAGAATTCTTCCTCCGTCAAAAGTTCGGCGATGCGTATGATGCCTACACCCACGACGTCCCCCGCTGGCTCCCGAAATTAAAAGGCATCCGCGCCCGCTTCCACGCTGCCACTGACGGCATGAACTACAACGTCAAACGCGTCATCCTCAAAGACTATTCCACCATGATCAACGCGCTCATCAGCCTGTTGTTCATGACCTACTACGAAGCCTTGACCGATAACATGCAAAGCTTCGACAGCGCCACTTCGCGCTTCGCGGTCTATTTATTGGTTCTAGCTGCACTCGCACTTGCAATTCGCACGTATAAAAAACGTGGCGCGAAAGCCTAATATCTCGTCATTGCGAGGAGGCATCGCCGACGAAGCAATCCAGATTTGCGGCTAGGAGAGATTCTGGATTGCTTCGCTAACGCTCGCAATGACGAAATGAATTACTCCGCTCTGTAGTTAGGAGCTTCCTGCGTAATCGTAATATCATGCGCATGGCTCTCGCGCAGGCCCGCGCTGGTAATACGCACGAATTCGGCGTTCTTTTGCAGGTCAGGAATCGTCGCGCTTCCGGTATAGCCCATCGCGGCTTTCAACCCGCCCACCAACTGATGCACCACCGCACCCACCGTGCCTTTAAACGGCACGCGGCCTTCCACGCCCTCAGGCACCAATTTCAATTTATCCGCCACTTCTTGTTGGAAATAACGGTCTGCCGAGCCGCGCGCCATCGCGCCGACCGAGCCCATACCACGGTAGATTTTATAACTCCGACCTTGGTAGAGCACCACCTCACCCGGACTTTCTTCCGTGCCTGCAAACAGCGATCCAATCATCGCCGCATCCGCACCGGCAGCAATCGCTTTTGCCAAATCCCCGGAATATTTAATTCCACCATCGGCAATCAGCGGCACACCTTTTTTCTTCGTCACTTTCGCCACATCAAATATTGCTGACAACTGCGGCACACCAACACCGGCTACAATCCGCGTCGTGCAAATCGACCCTGGGCCAATGCCCACTTTCACCGCGTCTGCACCCGCTGCAATCAGCGCTTCTGCCGCCTCAGCGGTTGCAATATTCCCCGCGATAATCTGAATGTTTTTATGCATGGATTTGATTTTCTTCACGGCTTCAATCACGCCCTTAGAATGCCCATGCGCGGTGTCGACCACCAGCACATCCACCTCCGCTGCAATCAGCGCTTCGGCACGCTTCAATCCATCCTCGCCCACACCCACGGCGGCAGCCACACGCAACCGGCCACGCTCGTCTTTGCACGCGCTCGGATGCGCTTCGGATTTTTCAATATCTTTCACGGTAATGAGGCCAATGCATTTATACGCATCATCGACCACCAAAAGTTTTTCAATCCGGTATTGGTGCAACAGCTTCTTGGCTTCAGCACGCTCCACACCTTCACGCACGGTGACGAGCTTGTCTTTCGTCATGAGTTCGTGCACAGGCTGTTTCGGGTTATTCGCAAACCGCACATCGCGGTTGGTGAGCACGCCTACCAGTTTGCCACCACCTGCGGCCACCACAGGAATCCCAGTAATGCGGTGGTGCTGCATCAGCGCCAATGCTTCCGCAAGCGTTGCATCAGGGTGGATCGTCACGGGGTTCACCACCATGCCGGATTCAAACTTCTTCACCTGCCGCACTTCTGCGGCCTGCGCCTCAATATCCATATTCTTATGAATACACCCAATGCCGCCTGCCTGCGCCATAGCAATTGCTAAGCGCGATTCGGTGACGGTATCCATCGCCGCAGACATCAGCGGGATACGTAAGGTGATATTTTTTGTGAGTTTTGTGGTGGTATCAGCGCTCGCAGGAAGAACCTCGGAATGGCGAGGTTTTAAAAGCACATCATCAAACGTCAGCGCATGCTCTAACATGGCGGGAAGATAATGATTTTTTTAGGTATGGCAAGTGGAAAAGTCCCCTCTCCCTCTGGGAGAGGGTTAGGGTGAGGGCAGTTTCAGCAATGCCTCCGCCAAGGCCTTCACCTCAGCCGCAGTCGTCCCCCAACCGCTGGAAACCCTTATCGCACAAGCGGAAAGCTTCGGGTCTACCCCCATGGCCGTCAGCACATGGCTGACTGTTACCTTGCCGGAAGAACACGCCGAACCGGCGCTCACCGCAAACCCCGCAAGGTCAAGCTTCATAAGCGCCACCTCCTGTTTTACGCCCTCAATCGCAATACAGCTGGTGTTAGGAAGCCGGAGTGCATCTGCTCCAAACACCGTCAACCCCGGCAATTGCTCCAGCACATTCATCCACCCGCGCAAATTCTCCATCTGCGCTAAATCGATCATTTCCACGGCCTTCGCAAACCCGGCAATCGCCGCTACATTTTCCGTACCCGCGCGCCTGCCTTGCTCCTGAGCGCCGCCTCTTAGCATCGCAGGAATATCCAACCCCTGCCGCACCACCAGCGCTGCAGCGCCCACGGGCCCGCCGCATTTATGGCCAGCAATTGTCATCATATCCACGCCAAGCTTGGTAAAATCGAGCGGGATTTTCCCAAGCGCCTGCACCGCATCTACATGCAGCAGCGCCCCACACTCACGCGTCAGCTTCGCCACTTCAGCCACCGGCTGGATCACTCCGGTTTCATTATTGGCATGAAGAATAGAAACCAAATCCCCCTCTTCCAACATGCTCATCAGCGCCGGAATATCAATCAACCCCGAGGCATGCACCGGAATCGTCCAATGATGCGCTTGTTTGAGCACCGAAGGATGCGAATCCGCCCCCACGAGCACACGCTTGCCGGGGAATGCACCAAGCGCCCAGTTATTCGCCTCGGTGGCCGAGGCCGTAAACATAATTTCTTTGGGAAACGCGCTGATGGTTTCCGCAATCGTTGTGCGTACGCGCTCCAATATCCCGCGTGCCTTTTGCCCAAAACTATGGATGGAGGAAGGATTCAGCGGTAGCGCCATCGCCTCCGCAACCACCGCCGCCACTTCCGGCCGCATCGGCGCGGTAGCATTATAATCAAAGTAATGGTTTACTGACATGCGCTCTGCAACGCTACACCACTCTGCGCTTTCGGCACGCACACATCCTGAAGCGTCAACCCGCTCAAATAGCTATGAATATGCTGCTCCAACCCTTCCCACAAATCATGGGTGATGCATTTCGCCTTCGTCGCCGTGCAACCGCTTTCGCCCTCACAACGCGTCATTTTAATGCTCTCCTCCGCCGCGTCTACAATGTCAGAAATCCGCATACTCGCCGCCGCTCTAGCAAGCATATACCCCCCGCCCGGCCCACGCGCGGCATCCACCAACCCGGCCTTGCGCAATTTCGCAAAAATCTGCTCTAAATAAGGCAGCGGAATCCCCTGCGTCTCTGCAAGCTCGGCCAGCGTCGTTGTGCTGTTCTTATTCGCCAGCGCCACCATCGCCATCACCCCATAGCGTGCTTTGGTTCCAAGTATCACTTCGCCTCCCACTGCTTCGCAGTCTGAACGCCACCTTCCTCCATCGCTTCCAACCGCTCCTGCAGCAGCGCAATTTCCTGCGCCATGCGGTTTAAGGCATCCATCATCGGATCACTGTCGGTGTTGCTTCCCGTACCGTAAGCCGCAAACACCTGCAATTCGCTGAGCGTTGCCGAAGGTTTGGATTCCACCACGCGCGCGGGAATGCCTGCCACCGTTGAACCCGCTGGCACATTCGCAACCACCACCGCATTCGAACCAATCCGTGCATAATCACCGACCGAAATAGGGCCCAAAAGCTGCGCGCCTGCACCAATAATCACGCCATTGCCAATCTGCGGATGGCGAATTTCTTTGCCGAGCGAGGTGCCGCCCAGGGTCACATCGTGGTAAATCGTCACATCGTCGCCAATATTCGACGTTTCGCCGATCACCACGCCAAACCCATGGTCAATAAACAAGCGCTTGCCGATCGTTGCTGCCGGGTGAATCTCAATCCCCGTCAACATCCGTCCAAACATAGAGATAATCCGCGCTAGCAGCCGAAGTTTCAAGCGCCACAGCCAATGAGAAAGGCGGTAAAACACCAGCGCGTGCACGCTCGGGTAGCAAAGCACCACCTCCAGCCGCGATTTTGCAGCCGGGTCACGCGCGAGAATAGAATCGAGATAGGAAAGAATATGCTTGAACATAGGACCCCAAAACCAATATAAGGCATCTTTCATAGAATAAGAAACCGCACGAATCAACTATTTGCGGGGGGAACTAGATGTCAGAAGTGATTATTGCCGGGCCTGAGGGCCGCCTAGAGGGCCGCTACCACCAGAACGAAAACGCGCAAGCGCCGCTGGTTGTGGTGTTGCACCCCCATCCGCTATTTGGCGGCACCATGAACAACAAGGTGGTGTATAAACTCTACCAAAGCTTTATTGACCTTGGCTTTACCGCGCTTCGCTTCAACTTCCGCGGCGTCGGCAAATCCCAAGGGAAATATGGCGACGGCATCGGCGAACTGTGTGACGCTGCAACTGCCTTGGACTGGATTCAACGCGCCAATCCGGACGCAAAAACCTGCTGGATCGCAGGCTTCTCCTTCGGCGCGTGGATTTCCCTGCAACTGCTGATGCGCCGCCCCGAAATCGAAGGCTTTGTTGCTGTCTCCCCGCCTGCGAACCTCTATGATTTCACCTTCCTCTCCCCCTGCCCATCCTCCGGCCTCGTCACCATGGGTGATAAAGACGATGTGGTGCAGGAAGAAGCGGTTGCCAAGCTCATGGCCAAACTCACCACCCAACCGGGTGCCAAAACCACCTATAACGTCGTCCCCGGCGCGGACCATTACTATCGTAACGACCTGGACGGCCTCGCTAAACTCGTCAGAGAATATGTGAAAGCCCAGCTGGCCATCACCTCCGAAAAACGCCGCATCCGCCCCGACCGCAAACGTAGGCAATTGCCGAGGGAATGATAGAGAATTAAGAAATTGAAGATAGGAGGATGTGATGAAATAAAGAAGAGATGAAGCATTGTAGAAATTGGTTTCTATTCTTCACATCGTCATATCCTCACATCAATTCCAAAACCCTACTCCCCAAAATACCCCTTCCACGCCAAATTAAACAGTGTCTCATCCATCCTGACCTCCTCGCCCCTATGCCCACAAATGTCGCGCATGCGGCTGATTAAATCGCGCGGTTCGCAGCTTCTGAGTTCGCGCCCGCTGGTTTTGTAACGCGCCAAAACTTTCTTCAACATCACATCATCCACCGCCATCCCATAACGCGCCGCATATTCCTTGAAGATCTGCGCGTAGTGTTCCGCCGTCGGCGCCGTCACCGCGAGGCGGTAGCCGATGCGGCGCAGGAATGCCGGATCGGTAACATCCTTAGGATCCAAATTCGTTGCAATAATCAGCATCAGCTGAAACGGCACCTCAATCTTCTGCCCCGAATGCAGCGTCAAAAAGTCAATGCGGTGCTCGAGCGGAATAATCCAACGATTGAGCAATTCCTCGGGCGTGAGCCGCTGCCGCCCGAAATCATCGATCAAAAACGTGCCGCCATTGGCCTTCATATGCAGCGGCGCCTCGTAATATCGCAACCGGCTGTGATAGGCGAGATCGAGCGACTCGAGCGTCATCTCCCCACCGGCTACAATCAGCGGGCTTTCAATTTTAATCCACCGCCGGTCAATCGCCGAACTCTCATTCGAAGCATCCTCCACCGGCGTATGGCAATGCGGATCAAATAAACGGATGATAGTATTTTCCACCGCAATGCAATGCGGAATCCACAAATGATTGCGCGCCACTTTATGGAGTGCCCGCCCGAGCGACGTCTTCCCATTACCCGGCGGCCCTGAAAGAAACAGACTCCGCCCCGATGAAATCGCAAGCCCAGCCACTTCCACCGTCTCTTCCGGCAGCACCAACCCCGCCACCGCTTCTTCCACCATCTGAGGCGTTACCCGCGCACGCTGCCCCATCTGATAGGTCAGCATCGCCCAATAGGCCTCGAGCGATACCGGCGCCGGGCCCGTATAGCCACAAATATCCCGCAAATGCGTCGCATACTCGCGCCCGCGCTGCGAAATCGCATAGCGAAACCCCACCTGCTCATCGCGCCCGAGCACTTCCAAAAACATATCCTCACGCAAATCCTCAAGCAACGACGCAACAATCGCCTGCGGCAACAACAACTGCTTCGCCATCCACTCCAATGTAAAATTGGGCGCCGTGTGTGCAATCTTCAGCGCCAACCCCGAAAGCGTAAGCGGATCTACGCCGGTTGCCGCCACATGAGCCGGCACCTTAGGCGCAGCCCCTTGCTCGGTTGCAAGCATCTTCGGCAAATTCGGAATCTCGTCAACCATAACACCTCTTCAAGGCTTATATAGCGCACCACCACTTAACGGCTGCTTAACGCCGGTCGTCCCCGGAAAACTAATCGGCAAATCTTTCGCCGAACGCACCGCCAAATACGCAAACGCCTGCGCCTCCAGTGCATCGCCATTCAACCCATGCGCTTCCACCGGCACCACAGGGCACGGCAACATGGCTTTAAGCGCGGCCATAATCGCCGGGTTGTGCCGCCCACCACCACACACTAACACTTCTACCGGCACCTTCGGCAAGTGTGCAAAACTCTCCTTCACACACGCTGCAACAAGTTGCGTCAGCGTCGCCGCCCCGGTCATCACATCCAGCCCCTCAAGCAGTTTCAAATCAAACGCATTGCGATCGAGCGACTTGGGAGTTGGCCGTTTAAAAAATTCGTTTTCCAAATAGGCAGAGACGATATCCGTGCGCGCAACTCCCGCGTGTGCCAGTGTCCCATTTTCGTCATGGGTCTTTCCTAAATGGTTAAAGACCAAATCGTTGATTATAGCATTTCCAGGCCCACAGTCGCAAGCTATCAACTCATCATTTTCCCCAACATAAGTGATGTTCGCTACACCACCAATATTCAGAAATACAAGTGGCTTATATAGTAATTGTGAAAGCGATACATGAAATATAGGAACGAGCGGTGCACCTTGCCCTCCATGCGCCACATCGTTCGATCGGAAATCAAAAACCACCGGAATCCCCGTCCGCGAGCTAAGCAACCTAGGGTTGCCGATCTGCTCCGTGATGCCCTGTTCCGGCGCATGCAAAATCGTCTGCCCATGAAACCCGATCAGCGCGATTTCATCTCTAGGAATACCCCCCTCAATCAAAAGCCTATCCACCGCCTCGATGTGATATTGCGTAAGCCTATTCGCAATCTCCGCTCGATCCCCTTGCCCCGCAATCAACACCCGAAGCTCCTGCTGAAACGCTTGCGGATACGCCACCGTAAGCGCATGGCCGAAGGCCTCGATTTTCTGCCCATCGGTCTTGAGCAGCGCCGCATCCACCCCATCGAGCGAGGTGCCACTCATAAGGCCAATCGCCCAAACCGTTTTTTCCGCAGGCAGAAATTGCATCTTGTGACCACTTTCGTTAGTGTGGCTTCAACATAACGCGTAAGGTACCCATGCCACAATACAAATCAGAATTTCTACAAGTCATGGAAGAACGCGGGTTCCTCCATCAACTTACCCACACCAAAGAGCTGGATGAAGCGATGGCGAAAGGTTCAGTCACCGCCTATATCGGCTTTGATTGCACCGCACCCAGCCTACACGTCGGCAGTCTCATTCAAATCATGGTGCTGCGCTGGCTGCAAAAAACCGGCCACAAACCGATCGTGCTGCTGGGCGGCGGCACCACCAAAGTCGGCGACCCATCAGGTAAAGACGAAAGCCGAAAACTACTTACCCCCGCTGACATTGAACGCAATTTAAAAGGCATCAAAAAAACCTTGGAAAACTTCATCAGCTTCGGTCGCGGCTCACGCGAAGCGCTGTTTGTCAATAACGACGAGTGGCTCGCCAAGCTGAACTATGTGGATTTCCTGCGTGACTACGGCAAGCATTTCTCCGTCAACCGCATGTTAAGCCAGGACAGCGTCAAACTCCGCCTCGAGCGCGAACAAAATTTGAGTTTCCTCGAATTCAACTACATGGTTTTGCAAGCGTACGATTTCGTAGAGCTCAACAAACGCTACGGCTGCACGCTGCAAATCGGCGGCTCCGACCAATGGGGTAACATCGTCATGGGCATTGATCTGAACCGCAAACTCAGCAGCAGCGATGCCTTCAAGCCCCTCGATCTCTCAGCGCTCGGCGGTGCGGAAACGCTCGAAGTCCAGCCGATGATCCATTCCAAACACGAAAATCCAAAGGCCTACGCACAAAGCACATTCAGCAACGCCATGGGCGGGAAAGAAAACAAAGATGTGTTCGGAATGACGACGCCACTGCTCGCAACCGCCTCCGGCGCCAAAATGGGCAAAACCGCCGACGGCGCCGTGTGGCTGTCGGATGATCTGCTTAGCCCCTATCACTACTGGCAATTCTGGCGCAACGTGGAAGACGCCGACGTCGGCCGGTTCTTGCGCCTCTTCACTGAACTTCCCATGAAAGAAATCGAAAAGTTAGAGGCCATGAAAGGTGCGGACATCAACGAAGCCAAAAAAGTGCTGGCAACAGAGGCCACCACCCTTGCCCACGGCACACGCGCTGCTAAAGCGGCGGAGGAAACTGCTCGCAAAACCTTCGAAGAAGGCGGCGCGGCAGAAGATTTACCCACCATCGAGATTGACGCTGCTGCCATCGGCAAAGGCATCCCAGCCTATGAACTCTTCCGCCTTTCCGAACTCGTACCTTCGGGCTCTGAGGCCAAACGCCTGATCCGCGGCAATGGCGCAAAAATCAACGACCGCAAAATCACCGACGAAAACGAACTCATCCCCGCTTCGCTGTTTGCAAACCCCGTCAAACTCACCGCCGGCAAAAAACGGCACGCGCTGGTGGTGGTGAAATGAACACGAACGACGTCCTGCAACTCCTGCGCGAAGGTATTTATGTGATGCTGCTGGTCGGCGCGCCGGTCATGCTGGTCGCGCTGTTGGTAGGTATTATCGTCTCGCTCATCCAAGCCCTCACCCAAATCCAAGAAGCCACTCTCACCTTCGTCCCTAAAGTGATTGCGATGATGTTGACACTAGTCATCGCCCTCCCCTTCATGATCGACCGCCTCGACGGCTACACCATGAAGCTCTTCGAACGTATCGCGAATATTGAGTGATCGTCATTGCGAGCGTAAGCGAAGCAATCTAGAATCTCTCCCAGTCGCAGGACTGGATTGCTTCGTCGGCTATGCCTCCTCGCAATGACGTGATTCAAAATCAGCAGTTTTGTCAGCCATGCCTGTCTCGCCGTAGCCTTGGCGAAGGCGGAAGCCGCGCCGTGTGAAATTCAGTAGAATTTCACGGGAGCATTAAAAAGGCACTTCCGGGCATCCCTATTCCCTCCTACATCCATAATTGTTCTGCAGAACATAAGTCCAGCGGTTGAATTGTAGATCCCAACCGGGGCAGGAAGTGTTCGGCGAAGGCGTATGGCGGCGTATGTTGCCACAAGCGCATACGCTGGGCTACGCGGCGGACGGTCTGTCGAAAGGCAGCGTACGAACCGGGCTCACGTGCATTTCCTATGGTACAAGCTACAGGGCGCGCCCTACTAAAGTCGTTAGTTGCTAGTCGTTAGTCGATAGTTTGAAACCAACTACACTAAAGACTATCGACTAAAGACTAAACAAGCCCCCGCAAATACGCACCGTAGTCGTTTTTCGGGTATTGCGTTTGAATGATCTGCTTTAATTGCGCAATCCCGATCCACCCTTGCGCATACGCGATCTCCTCAACGCAAGCGATTTTGAAACCCTGCCGTTTTTCCAGCACCTGCACGAATTGCGAGGCATCGAGCAGCGAATCCGGCGTGCCGGTATCGAGCCATGCATCCCCGCGGGCAAACCGCGATACGGTCAACTCCCCGCGCTCTAAATAGACCTTGTTTAAATCTGTAATCTCCAATTCCCCACGCGCGGAAGGTTTCAACGCCTTCGCATAAGCGGGTGCCTTACCATCATAAAAATAAAGCCCCGTCACCGCGAATTTTGATTTTGGATGTTTCGGTTTTTCTTCCAGTGAAATCGCTTTGTCCTTCGCATCAAACTCCACCACGCCGTAACGCTCCGGGTCATTCACGCTATAGGCAAACACGGTTGCGCCTTGGGTCAAAGACGCCGCATCTTTCAGCCGCTCTGACAGGCTCGCACCATAGAAAATATTATCACCCAGAATCAGGCATGAAGGCTCACCGTTTAAAAACGGCTCCGCGAGAATCAATGCTTGCGCTATGCCTTCCGGCTTCGGCTGCACCACATAAGAAAATTGCAAGCCCAGTTCCTTGCCGTCGCCCAGCAATTCCTTGATCACCGGCAGATCATGCGGCGTGGAGATAATGAGAATATCACGAATCCCCGCGAGCATCAGCACGCTCAAGGGATAAAAAATCATTGGCTTGTCGTAAATAGGCAGCAGCTGTTTGGTAACAACTCTGGTCATCGGCGCTAGCCGCGACCCAGACCCGCCCGCTAAGATTATGCCCTTCATTGGAACTTAAGCTTCAGCGCTGTCCTGCGCGTCACGCTTTTCCGTAATACGTGCAGCTTTACCCGTACGACCACGGAGGTAGTATAGTTTCGAACGACGCACCGTTCCGCGGCGGAGAAGCTCTACACTTTCAACACGCGGGCTGAAAGTCGGAAATACGCGCTCTACACCTTCGCCGTGGCTGATTTTGCGCACCGTGAAGCACGAACGCAGACCTGCGTTTTTCTTCGCAATCACCACACCTTCAAACGCCTGGGTACGCTCGGTGTTTCCCTCGATGATGCGCACGTTGACCTTCACCGTGTCACCGGTGCGGAATTCGTCGATCTTTTTGCCTTCGGCGAGCTTTGCCTTATTGGCGGCTTCATATTTTTCGAGCATGTTCATTTGCGTCTATCCTTTATCGTTTCTGCGCTCCCACACATCGGGGCGGCGTTCTTGGGTAATTTCTTCTGCTTTCTGTTGCCGCCACCGCTCAATTGCTTGGTGGTTGCCGGAGGTGAGCACGTCAGGGACGGCTCGACCCTTCCAGAAAGGCGGCAGAGTATAGTGAGGATATTCAAGGAGTCCAGCAAAATGTCCGCTGCCACTAAAGCTTTCGGTCTCCACGGCTTCGTCCTTGCTAATCACCCCCGGAATCAGCCGGATGGCCGCATCCATAAAGACGAGCGCCGCAATCTCCCCCCCCGAAAGCACATAATCGCCAAGGCTTATCTCAAGCGGCTGATATTCCTCTAAAATTCTCTCATCCACCCCCTCATACCGCCCGCAGAGCAAGGTCAAATCCCCTCCCGCTTGCGGGGGGGAATGGGGGAGAATAAGCTCACGCAAAAGCTCCTGCGAAAGTGGCACCCCCCGCGGCGTAAAATAAATGAGTTTTGAGCCTGGTTTTCTGAGTTTCGCCGCATCAATTGCCGCGCCCACCACATCCGCGCGCATCACCAATCCCGTACCTCCACCATAGGTTTTGGCATCCACGGTGGAATGCTTATCCGTTGCAAAATCCCGAATCTGAATCGTCTCATACGACCACAAATTCTTGGCATGCGCCTTCCCCGCAATCGAGTGCGCTAACGGCCCCGGAAACATTTCAGGGAAGAGGGTGAGGAGGGTGAAATGCATAGCTAGCTTTTATCGCGGATACATCCAAAGCGCAATGCCAACTACCGGGTTTTAGGCGCAAGCGCGGGCACGAGTTGATGGATATAGGCGTTTAAGTCATGCTCCACACCAAAACGGTAACTCTTCGTGGCAGGCTCAAGATCGACATGATCATCACTTATTTTGCTCAACACCTCACCAAACCGCAACAAAGCTTCCACGTGTTTTTTGTGTTTAGGTTCTTGAAAAATCCTTTCGAAATATCCCGCCGAAACGCTCTCCACAGGCTTCGCATACAAAAGCTTAATAAGCTCCATCGCTTTCCCAAAATCATGCTCGTAGGTGTATCCATATTTCGTACCCAAATCAGAAGCAGAAATCCTGCGCAATTCCATTTGATGACCTCTAAAGAAATCCTGCAACTGGCGCATGGGGGTGGGGATGTTCTCCCTCTGAAGTGCCTGAGCTGGAAGCACTATACTTTTACGATAGTTATCCACCGCTTGCGTGTTGTTAGATGGTAATGCGCAAAATTCAATCAGTGTTCTTATATCTTCCATCGGAAAGTCGTAAGGTTTCTTCCCAACCTTTTCATCATGAAGCTGGACATAAGAAAAAGAGGTTCTCTCAGCTGCTTTCCTTTGCTCGTCGTATGCTAGCATTTGGCTAATAATATCACGCACTTCACGTACTTGTTGGGCAGCTTCGGGGTTTTCCTCTGCGATAATGCGAATATCGCTTAGTAACATCTGCGTAGAGAAGCTCACAGATTCTGCGAGCTTGTCTTGTAGCGCGCGAATGCGCGGGTTTGAAACCTGATCAACGTAGCTCATAGACCTACCACCACCTTCGGTGCAAGGTCTGGTATTAATTCATAAATATATTTTTTGAGGTCCGGTTCCACAATGTGTTGATATTCAGTACTCGCATTCAACAACGGGTAAGAAGATTTGATGCGGTCAAGAGTGTCCCCAAAATCTAATAGCGCTTTAACTTTTTCTAGATTGCTTGCGGTTTTAATCTGGGTTTCGAAGAAATCTTCTGAGCGATTGTCCAGATCCTTGGTACATAACGTTTGGATGATGGCTCTAGCATTCCCGAACTTGTCTTGTAGAGGGGAGCCAATTTGGTAGTGATTGATTCGATTGATATCAAGTCCATATTTAGCATAAAATTCTCGCAATTTGCGTATAGGTGCAGGTATTCTCATCGCTGTCCATAATTGGAGCGCAGGCTTCATGACATTTTCCTGGTAAGACCCAAGCGCCTGAGTGTTCTTGGTATCTATATTGCCAAACACGGCGAGCTTTCTTAAATCAGACGTTGGGAAACCATAAGGCTTCTTACCGTTTTCTGCATCATACATGGCAACCCACGAAAAACGATTCTCCCGCTCATGAGATCGCTGCGTATAAAACTGGTCTATCTTTCCAAGAATATCTTGTACTTCACCCACATCTTTAGGGGCTATCTTCTCCGCACCTTCGGCAATTAACCGCACATCGGCCGCCAGACTTTTATGCTGCAGTCCATAACGTACCAATCCCGCTAGCACATCTTTCAGTTCTACAACTTCAGAGTTGATCGCCTGATTCGTATGACTCTTGAGCGCATCTTGCGTTACCATATGCAACCAATTCCCTTTTAATAAGCATCAAGGAAATTTAATGATCGGCCAGGGATTGTAAATTTGAGAATTATGAAAGTTTTGTGACAGGCTACTGCTTCAGGAACCCTTTAATATTCCGCACGGCCTGCCGCAGGCGGTGTTTGTTTTCGACGAGTGCGATGCGCACATAGTCGTTGCCGCCTTCGCCAAAGCCAATACCGGGGGCGACCGCGACGTCGGCTTCGGTGAGCAATAATTTGGAAAATTCGAGGGAGCCGAGGTGCAAATATTTCTCCGGCAGCTTGGCCCACACGAACATCGAGGCATCAGGTTTTGCCATCGGCCAGACTTTGGCGAGGCCGTCTACCACAATATCGCGCCGCTCCTTATAAAGCGTGCGCATTTTATCGACATAGTCCTGCGGGCCGTTGATGGCGTGCGTTGCGGCAATTTGCATCGGCAAAAACGTGCCATAATCGAGATAGGATTTGATTCTGGTGAGCGCGCCCACGAGGTCTTTGTTGCCCGCCGCAAAGCCAATGCGCCAACCGGCCATGGAATAGGTTTTGGACAGCGTCGTAAACTCCACCGCCACCTCTTTCGCACCCTTCACCTGCAATATCGACGGTGTCGGCTTGTCGAAATAGAGCTCGCAATACGCCAGATCCGAAATCGCATAGACTTCATATTTGCGGCAAAGCGCCACCACCTCTTCGTAAAAACCGATATCGACCGTTTCCGCCGTCGGATTGCACGGATAATTCACCACCACCGCAACCGGCTTGGGTTTCGCAGCGAGCGCCGCTTCCAGGTTTTTCATAAAATCCGGCGCGTGCGGCGTGTTGGGAATATGGCGCACTTCCGCACCGGGAATAATAAAACCCCAGGTGTGAATCGGATATGAAGGATCAGGCACCACGAACACATCGCCCGGTTTGGAAATAGCATTTGCTAAATTCGCCAAGCCCTCTTTCGAACCAATGGTTACGCACATTTCCGTATCCGGATTGAGTTCGACCCCGAAACGATTTTTATAATAACCAGCCTGAGCTTTCCGCAACCCATGAATGCCTTTAGAGACCGAATAGCGACTGGCTTTTTCATCGCCTAAGGCCTCACGCAATTTACTCATCACATGCGCCGGCGGTTTCGAATCCGGGTTGCCCATGCCAAGGTCAATAATGTCTTTTCCTTCCGCGCGCGCGGCGGCCTTGATTTTGTTCACCTCAGCGAACACATACGGCGGCAATCTGCCAATGCGGTAAAAATCAGTTTGCATGAGAGGTTTTTATTGTGTCGCCGCGCTCCTGTAAACAGCTTCCTAGGAGCAATCGACTGATAGTGCTTCATTTCTCAATTGTAACAGAATCTTAACATGACCACCCGCCACCCCATGATAGGATAAAGGCGTATGAAAGAAAAACACGTCCCCCGCCTTACCCAAGACCAGGCCAATGCCTTCGCGCCGGTTGCGCAGGAGTTGCGCCGCGCACTGTTGCTAAAGCAGTCTGATTTTGAAAATACGCAGTATTTTGACCTGTCCTATGCAACATTTTATAACATAACCTTATCCCGCCCTGTAAAAACCACGACAGCAAAAGAGATGCTGGATAGTTTTGAACGATATATCAACACTCACCTGGTCAACGAAGATACAAACACTCACGTAAATGGCCTGATAACACGCGGTAGAGAGATCATTGCTCCATCGCTAACGCTGCGTCTGGAACAGCATCTTGCCATTCAGCGAGGGCAGGAAATTCGTCAACGCAGGAAATCACTGGGTTTGTCATTAAAAGAACTAGGACAGCAGGCCGGACTTAGCGGGGAACACGTCTATCAGATTGAGAAACGTTGTTCGAAAGAAAATTGGGTAAAGCTTCACCCTTTGCTTGGGTTGGATGAGCATGGAAATGTGCTGGAGGAGTTACCAGGATGGATCATACAGATCCGAGAAAAGAAAGCGGAAGAGAATGCGTTTACAACGAATGAAGCCGCAGCAATAACAGACGATAGTCTGAAAGAGGCGGGGGCATTCTTGCTGAGACTGGCAGGATATAAGAGCCGCGACAAAAGCCATGAAAACGGGCGCGGTTAAAGGCTGCTCGCGCGGCCAATGATCCCAACGCTGATGGTAGATGCCGGCATATACCACGGCGCGATGAACTCACCACGCGCGGCAATGGTTGGGCTTTCATTGCGGGACTTAACGGGAGTGAACACCAGCGGCGGCAGGTTTGGTTCCGACTCCGGTGTGCTGCGGCTTGGCGGTAATACATTCGGCACTTGGTGCGCCTGCAAATCACGCGGCGGTGCGGGCGGCGGCAACGTGCCATACGGACGCGCGGGCGGCGCAACCGGCACCGGCTGAGGTTGCGGCGCAGCGCCACCGTTTTTCATCTCTTCACGCAAAGAATTCGGCTTGTCGGCCTCAACTTCGTCATGCAATTCGCGTTTTTTTTGCCTAGACACCCAACCATCGTATTTCAATTCCTCTTTGATCGCAGGCGCTTGTGTTTTGGCATCTCGAAGCGCGGGAGATGGCGGTGGCACTTCATAGAGCGAAGGATAATCAGTCCGAGCAATCAACGGTGTTGGCGCGGGGCGGCTACCGAACAAGCGGTCCCACAGGTGAAACTCCGGCACCGGTGGCGTTTCGCTCGCAACCACCGAATGCGTATTGATGTTGATGTGTTTTGATGCCTCAGCAACCGGCAACAGCGGCGCGAGTTTAGGTTCCGTCAGCGGCGCTGCTGCAGCAATGGTTGCCACAGGTTCAGCAGGAAGCAAGCGCGGCAGAGGTTTACGTAGCCCATGGTCTTCATCACTGGTGATCGTCTGTTCATATGCCATCGGCTCAACATTCGCTTTGGGAGGCTGTTGCTCTTCGCCATTGCCGAACCAACCTCTCACCGTATCCATCGTGCTGGGAGACGCAGGCGGTTGTGCGCTTTTTGCTTTTGGAAACTCCGGCGTTACAGGCTCAATATTCGGCAACGGCACGTCATAGTAACCACCACCCGGTAACACGTAGCTTTGCGCAGGTGCTTGCACCGGCTCAGCGGCGTAAGACGGCGGCACATAACCGTCATACTGCATCATGGGAGCGGCATTGGCACCGGGTGCATTGATTTGCGATGCGGAGGCGGGATTCAAAACAGGCTTACGGCGCGGGCCGTCCACCACCTGCATTTCATTGCGATCTTTATCGCCAAGCCAACCATTGACGGTGGAGCAAGCAGGCAGCGCCGTCACCAGCGCAGCAGCAAGCAAGAGCTGTTGAAAAGGAACCGGGCATCGCACCATGAAACAAAAACCTGCGCTTGTTGTTAGGACCGAGACACTATATAGTGTTCTCCATAAACTTCAACGCGATATTTGTAATTTCATGCCCCCAGCCGCCCCGGAAGTTAAAACAAAATACGACCCCGTACTCTTTGCTACCAACATGGCCCGGGCCTCGTTTATCGCACAGGAAATCATCCAGCGCTTCGTATTTCACCAGCAGGCAGACAGCGGCCCCACGCCGCATGCGCATGTGGGCCGAGCCCTTCTGGAGCTCACCACAAAACTGCTCGCCGACCCTCAAACGCTCATGGAGCGCCAGGTCGATTTATGGAAAGAATACATGGGCGTATGGCAGCGTTCGGCCGAGTGTTTCTTCGCCGGGGAAAGCTGTGCCATACCGCCGGATTTGAAAGACAAGCGCTTCAAAGACCCTGCCTGGCAGCAAAACGCCATGTTCGATTTGATCCGCCAGACCTATCAAGTCACCGCGCAATGGCTGCAAGGCACGGTTAAAAACGTCAAGGGCATGGACGAGCAGACCGCGCGCAAGGTGGATTTCTACGCCCGCCAGTTCATCGACGCGCTTTCGCCCAGCAATTTCTTGATGACGAACCCGGAAGTCTGGAAAGCGACACTCGAAAGCAACGGCGAAAACCTGGTGCATGGCCTGACCCATTTGAAGGAAGATCTGGAACACGGCGCCGGCAAGCTCAACATCCGGATGACCGAGCGCGACGCGTTCAAAATCGGCACCGACCTCGCTATCACTCCCGGCAAAGTCGTCTATCAGAACGATCTGATGCAGCTGATTCAATACCGGCCAACCACCGAAACCGTGCACCAAACCCCGGTGCTGATGGTGCCCGCGTGGATCAACAAATTCTATATTCTCGATCTGCAACCGCAGAACTCACTGGTTAAATTCCTCGTCGACTCCGGCCACACCGTGTTCATGATTTCCTGGGTCAACCCCACCGAAGAACTCGCGCACAAAACCTTCGAGGATTATTTGAACGAAGGCCCGCTCGAGGCGATGGACGCGATCGAGAAAATCACCGGCGAGAAACAAGTGAATGCCGTGGGCTATTGTCTAGGCGGCACATTGCTCGCCCTGGCCATTGCGTATTTACGCTACCGCAAACGCGACGCGCGCATTGCGAGCGCTACGTTTTTTACGACCATGCTCGACTTCTCCGAACCCGGTGACATGGCCGTGTTTATCGACGAAGATCAGCTCAAAAACATGGAAGACCGCATGGCCAAAAAAGGCTATTTAGAAGGCAGCGAAATGGCAATGACGTTTAACATGCTGCGCGCCAATGACCTCATCTGGTCGTTTGTCGTGAACAACTACCTCCTCGGCAAAGACCCATTCCCCTTCGATCTGCTTTATTGGAACGGCGACTCCACACGCATGCCCGCAGCCATGCATAGTTTTTATTTGCGCAACATGTACCAAGAAAACCGGCTCATCCGCAAACTTGGGTTGACGCTCAACAAAACGCCAATTGATATCAACACGATTCACACACCCACCTTCTTCCTCTCCACCAAGGACGACCACATCGCTCCTTGGAAATCCACCTACCAAGGTGCCAAGCGCATGAAAGGCAAAACCAAATTTGTGCTGGCCGCCAGCGGCCACATCGCCGGCGTTATCAACCCACCGACCAAACAAAAATATTCCTATTGGACGAACGACACCATCGTTGAAGACTCTGATAAATGGTTTGAAAAGGCCAAAGAAAACCAAGGCTCCTGGTGGCCGGAATGGGAACAATGGCTCCGCGGTTTCTCCAAGAAAAAACTCCCCGCCCGCACCCACAGCGTTCCAGGCTTCAAGCCGATTGAGGATGCACCCGGAAGCTATGTGAAGGTACGGAGTTAAAATCACCCACGAAACCAGCTGCTTCTTGCTTTTTCCGTGCTAGCTTCGGCTTTCTTTTTAAGCATATCCATAATAGATCGCTCTGCGATTGCTCTTTGTTGTTCTGAAATGTTGGCATCTGCTACCGCCGCCGCCACGAAAGGCGCTAGAATATTGGTAGGTAAACTTACATCGGTTATCAGCCTACTTGCTATAAAACCTTTGATGCCACTGGCGGTCTCGACGGGTAGTGGCGTTTCGCTTACCCATTCAGTAAGCGCAGCCAGTGCAGCCTTTCCTGATAGGCGCTTCGGCGATGTTTTAGTGGCAGATTGTAGAGCACACACCGAACGTTGAACAGACACCTCTATCTCTTGTAAAGCATCTCCCCAATATTTTCCGTCATCGTTTACCTTGCTCTGCAAGCGTGACAAGATAGATTCAACCTTATCGACCGTAGCATCCATGTTTTTAGGGCAGTAAATCTTTAAGGACGTATGATCACCTATGTCTACAACTTCGGTATAATAAGCGCTCCAGAAAATTCCCAATGCCGAGGCCATGCTGTGAATGGCCTCGTATAGCTCCCTCCCCCTGGTAGAAGAGTGAAGGCCTTTCAGCACGACAGAAATATCCTCTCTACCAAAATCTATCGAGACTAAGGTGCCGTCTATTATTTCTCTAAAGGTTTCATTCATGCTTATTTCCTGCTCAAAGCCACAGGTTCAGACAACAACGCGCCGCGCCCACCAACCTTAATTATTGTTTATAAACTACAGCGTCGGCTTGTCGGAGGCAAGAGCTTTCACCATCTCGTTCACTTTGCGGCGCACGGCGGGTGAGAGCTGATTATAGTGCTTCAGCAATTCGATGGTTTCTGGATTCGATACCTCTTCCAGCGACAGCTGCTTTTTAGGTTCCGCCAGCGCCGTAGCGCCCTTAGGGGAGCTCCCATACCCATCGACGCTGGTTTCAAAGCCCTCGAAGAAATAGGTGATCGGCACGGTCATCACCTGCGCGAAATCGAACAAGCGGCTCGCGCTCATGCGATTAACACCTCGTTCGTATTTTTGGACTTGCTGAAAGGTAATGCCTACCTCTTTCGCAACGGATTCCTGACTCAAGCCCAGAATTTTACGGCGAAGCCAAAGTTTTTTTCCAACGTATGTATCGACCGGGTGCGGCATAGCGTGTGCAACTAACAGTAGAAGTGGGTGAATCTCTGTACCAATAACGCACAGACACCCGACCACTAACCCTTTCTATGCCCCATTTCAAGTTAAGAATATGTCACAAACTTAGAAAGTCAGGACACAACGCGCAAATTTGTCCCAATTTGATACGCTTTTGCGGCTTGGGTGGGCGAAACCACATCCTCCGCCATGGCAAACAGGTGCCCTGTAAGGTCATTCCCGGTGACCGCTTCTATCCCGGCGTTCACTGCCGCAGCGGCAAACCCAAACGAACCACCCATCAGCGCCCCGCCAGCAAGTCGCGCAAAGGTCGAAATGCTACCACCGGTAGCGTTGCGGTAGAGCGAGCCGATCACCGGCAATTGCTGTAGCGGATTCACCGTATCCAGCACATCTTTGAAGCAAGCGCCGGAACCACACGGCACATTCTCATCCAGCGCATTGCGCACCATGGCGAGCTTCGGAACATCAGTCGGGTAGGTGTAGTTAATATCCATGCGTTTAGATGTAGCAAGCACCGTGCCAAGCGTGTCATCCCGCTGAACCCGTAGGGTTCGAGCAGGATCTAATCATGCGGGAGATTCTGCTCCGCCTTACGGCGAGCAGAATGACAACTAGTGTTTTTCTACCATTCTGAGGTTTCCAAAGACTCCGTCCTTCTCATCGCGCGGGCCGGCGGCGAAATAAAGCGCATCTTTATCGCCCAAGCTTTCACCATTGCCAAACAACACGCCCCAGATTTTATCAATCTCTATCGGTTTGCCATTAGCATTACGCATCACATCTTTAAATTGGCGCGTGCTTGGGTCGAACGCCGCAATTGTGCCGCTGCCAAAATTGGCGACCAATAGCTTGCCTGAAAGCGCGCCAAAATCATCGGGAGCGAACGCCATGCCCCAGGGCGCGCTGAGCTGGTCTTCATCTTTCCACACCGCCACCAATTCACCGTTTTCCTTAAATTCGGCGATGCGCCCCTGCCCGGGTTTATCCGTATCTTCCTCCCCGGCAAAGATTTCACCTTCGGCACAGGTTTTCTTTTTAACTTCTGCTTCCGGACAGCTTTGCGTTTTTGCATACGCGACGAAAATACGATGCTCGCCTTTAGGTGTCGTCAGCGCCTGAATGTTAAAGGGCGCATATTCACCCGGATCTACTTTGTTATTTTTGTTCTCATCAAACGGCATATCAAACGAGATATTTTCCGGTTTGAAATTGCCATCGTAGACTTTAATGCCCGGCTGTGCGCCGAAATCGGCGGTATAGAGCCGGTCAAAATCCGAGCTAATTGCCAAACCAAAGAACTGCGCGCCGGATGTGGATTCGTCGATTACTTTCAATGCATGGCTCGCGCGGTCGAATGTGCCGTCTTCTTTTTTGCGCTCCGTCCACGCGGAAATGATGCCGCCGTCGCTTGCGAACAAAAATTTTGCCGGCGCTGTGATGGGTTCTAACTCCCCTACTTTCTGCGTAATGGTGAAATGTTCTTTGCTGTCGCTAAACACCACGCCAGTTGCAAAATTACTTTTGCCGCCTACCGGAAGTTTCACAGTTTTCAAATCATCCGTGTGCAGCGTGCGGAGTTTTTCATCTTTTGAGGCGGAAACATCGCCCACATATTCGAAGCTGGTGTCCGCACCGGTCACCCAAAAATGCCCGCCGGCACCTGCGGGGCGAATGGCGATGCCCCATGCATTGATAAGTTTTTTGTCCATCGCAATCGTAGGGTTGTAGCTGCGTTTGTTCGCAATCAGGTTTGTTTGCTCGTAGGCATTGTCTGCGGCGAATGCAGCGTGTGTGCACAGGCTAAAGCAGGTAGCGAGTAGAAGTGTTTTCATGGAGTTCCTTTGTCATTGCGAGGGCTTCAGCCCGAAGCAATCCATCTTGGACTTAGACAGGTGGATTGCCGCGTCGCTTCGCTCCTCGCAATGACACCTACTGCGAATGATTCGCAGTTGCAAGTTCTTTGATGTAGGCTGCAGTCAGCTTCTCCTGCAGGCTGTTTTGTTTTAAGCGCTCAGCCAGATGCGGGAAGGAGACCTCGTCCAAACACTGGTCCTGATTCGTGCAGGAAAAGACATAGGAAATTTTGCCGTCTTTATCGCGATGTTCCTGAATGCACTGCGCGCAGATTTCTTTCATCATGCACTGCATCGGCGAGTTGATACTGCCAATCGCAATCGCCTTAGGTGCTAGGGTTTTCCGCGCATGTGCCACGGCCGCCATCATTTTATCCGAACCAATGGCAACCACACGGTCGGCATCCTTCACCAACGCTGCATACGCTTTCATCGCTTCGACAATATTGCCAACGAAAGCTTTATCACTCGCACGCGTGGGCGCAAAACCGGGCGCTTCATCCGAGCACCAGACTACCACATCTGCCGCCGCTTCAATGTCCGCAACTCTAAAGCGATCCTGCACTGTGCGATAACCAGCAAAATAAATGACGCGGTTACCTTTTTCGCGCATGGCTTTGCCGATCGAAAACAACACGGCGTTACCAAGCCCACCACCCGCGAGCACCACAGTTTCGTTTTCAGGAATTTCAGTCGGCGTGCCCGTTGGCCCCATCAGCACCACGCGCTCACCTTCTTTTAAAGATGCGCAGAGGTTGGATGAACCGCCCATTTCAAGCACGATGGTGGAGACACGTCCGCGCTCGCGATCCACCCATGCGCCGGTCATAGCGAGGGCTTCCATCGGGGGATTGGGACTTAAGGATTGGGGATTGGTTTCGTAGTTTTGTAATCGGAAGAATTGCCCAGGTTGGAAATTGCGAGCGGCGGCGGGCGCGCGCAACACCACCTCCACAATCGTAGGTGTGAGGCGTTCTACGCGCACGACCGCTGCTGTCAGCAAGTCATCAAGCGCATCAAATAATTCTGATACCTGATTCCCGATACCCGATTCCTGAAGCAACCGCGATACCACCGGATACCCATCCTTCGCACTCGCCATGGCTTTGACCACGTTGCCGGCGTATTCCGGGTGCAAATCACCGAACATGGAGATGCTGCGGCCATCTTCTCGCGTGTGAATCGAAAATCCATCCGCAGCAGGTTTGAAATAGGCACCTTCAAATGCAAACAGCCCTTCCTCTTCGCGCGCAATAACGGTGTTGGGTGAAGTGCCCGCAGCCACAAGTACACTGCGTGCTGGAAGTGTGCGACCATCTTTAAACTGGATCGCTTTCACGTGGTTGAACGCATCCACCTCAAATGCTTCTGGCTCTACGTTTTCAATAAAACGAATACCCTCTTCGAAGGCTTTTTCGATCTCTTCGTGATTCAAGCGATAGCTTGGCGCATCAGTGATTTTCTTGCGGTAGGCAATGGTTGCCCCGCCCCATTGTTGGAGTAGTGAAATAACACTGTCATGCTTGGGCTCGACCCGAGCATCCATCGTAATGTTCTTGATGGATCCTCGGCTCAAGGCCGAGGATGACACATTCCTAAGTGCCCGTGCGTGCGCCAACCATTCCTCTGCTGTTTCGCGTTCTTCCTCAGTTAGACTTGCATTAAATTTCGCACCAAGCGTTTCACATCGCGTGAGGAATTTTTCTACCTGCACTGCATAATACGCAAGCGCCTCCGTTGCGGTATCAATGGCAGTCAGCCCGCCACCAATGACTACGACCGGCAAGCGCAAATGCATATTGGCAATCGAATCTTTTTTCGCTGCCCCCGTGAGTTGCAGACTCATCAAAAAATCTGACGCCGCACGCACACCGCGCGCCATGCCGTTTGGAATATTGAGTAGCGTGGGTTTACCTGCACCCAAGCACAGGGCAATGTGGTCAAACCCCAATTCAAAGGCTTGTTCAGCAGTGATCTGCGAACCAAAACGCACACCACCTTGCATGCGGAATTGCTCGCGGCGCTCCAGCAGTAAGCGAATAATTTTCAGATAGTTTTTATTCCAACGCACCGTGATGCCATATTCCGCCACACCGCCAAACCCTGCCTGCACGCGCGATTCCAGGGGTTCGTAGAGCATCGAAATATCTTTGATGAGTTCAGGCGGCGTTGCCAGTGGTTCAATCTTGAGTCCATCCACCGCATAGACGCGATGCCCATCGTTCATCAAATGGTGCGAAAGCGTGTAGCCCGCGGGGCCAAGACCGACTACCAGCACGGATTTTCCAGTGTCGTCTTTGGGATACGGCCGTGCAAAATTGAGTGGGTTCCAGCGCGTCAGCAGCGAATAAATTTCGAATCCATAGGGCAGCGCCAGCACGTCGTTCAGCACACGTGTTTCCACTTTGGGAATATTCACCGGCTCTTGTTTTTGATAAATGCAGGCCTTCATACAATCATTACAAATGCGGTGCCCTGTGCCAGCACACATGGGGTTAGCTATCACAACCGCTGCCAGCGCGCTGATAATGCCGCCTTCGCTTTTAAGCTCGTTCATTTCGGAGATGTGCTCTTCGAGCGGACAACCTGCCTTATCGGTATTCTTGAGTCCTTTCGAACACGAATCTTTCCCCTGATGTGCGCAGAAAATGCAATAGTTCGCGTGGTCAAGCGCCTCGGCCAGCGTGCCGCCGTCATCAGTCAATGCAAAACCTTCACGCGTGCGCAAATGGTCTTTGGGCGCTTCAAGTGCAGTAAATCCATGACAATCGATGGTCTTAAGTTCAATGAGATGCGCCGGATCCATTTTCTTCGGCACTTTAAAAAGCAGGCCCTTGCGGTGTTTTTTCATGCCCTCGGGGTGATAAAGCGCCCATGCCGCATAACGCAGCGCTGCCTCCAACTTTGCTGCATCCCCGCCTTCTTCGAGCAGTGAAAGTGCATTTTCCGCAAATGCGATTTCGAATTCCTCTCCCTCCAAATTCCCGAAGCCCACACCCCAATCTCCTTGCACGTCTTCCGGCTTAAACGCCTTCGCCGCGCGGCGCTGGACGAATAAGCGTTTGCATTTGAATACGGGGCTAAGTTTTTCTTGTGCTTTGGCGCTTTGGGCAAGTTCTGTTTCGATACTAAAAAGCCTGGCAATGAATTGCTCCACATAAGGCGCAAGCGCAAGGATGAGCTCGCTTTCTGCCTTGCCGGTGGGTGGGTTTGAGCGAGCGGCGAGTAGTTGGTTTTTTAGGGATGCATCCAGCGTTTCCAGAAAACGCGCATCCAGATTTTTCATTCCGGGGGTGGAATAAAGTTCACTGACTGAAACGGGTGAATTGGAACCAGAAGAGTTCATAGGCCTGAGGTTCCACTACCAACAGGAACATTGCAAGCAAAAGTGCGGGGCCGAACGGGAAAATTTTGCCATGCCCAAGCGTGCGCCAAATGAGCGCGGTGGCCACGCCGAACACGCCGGAATAGAACAAGAAAGGCACCATTTCATAAGGGGTAAGCCATAAACCTACCACTGCGAGCAGTTTGACATCTCCAAAGCCCAGCCCATCTTTTTTCATGATCCATTTGTAGCCATAGCAAAGTGCAAGGCCCGTACCCAGCCCGACTCCAAAGCCGCTTGCAACGTCTACCCAGGGCTTTCCGGTTTGATAGGTAAACGCAAGCGCGAGCACGGCGAGTGCCACCTGCATGGAATCCGGCAAAATATAATGCTCGAAATCAACAACGACCATAATCACGATGGCAACGCTTGCTGCCATAAGAATCGCCGCTTCCGGCGTCAACCCAAACTGGCGGTAGACCCATACAAACAGTGCCGCCTGTGCCAGTTCGGTGAGTGGATAGCGCACGCTGATTTTTGCATTACAGCCACGACATTTGCCGCGTGAAACCACCCACGAAAGCACAGGAAATAAATCACGCACGCCCAGTTTCTTCTGGCACTGCGTGCAGCGCGAGGGTTTCACTACAATGTCTTCGCCGCGCGGCAAGCGGTAGCTCACCAGCGTTACAAAGCTGCCAAAACATAAGCCCGCAAGCGCGATAAGAAAGGTTTCAATCATGGCGATGCTTCCGGTTATATTTCACCGAGGAAACCAGCGACAGCGCGATAAATGCAATACCAATTAAGCCGGTGACGGCCTCGGGGACATGGTGGACGGTGCTATACAGCAAGATAAGCGCCAGCGCGCCAATGCCGTAATGTGCGCCATGCTCGAGGTAGACGTATTGCGCAAGCGTGCCCTTGCGCACGAGATAAACTGTGATCGACCGCACAAACATAGCGCCGGTCGTTAGCCCCAGCATGATGATGATAATATCCTGGCTGATGGCAAACGCACCGACCACCGCGTCCATCGAAAACGTTGCATCGAGCACTTGCAAATAGATGAATCCTGCAACACCGGAGCGCACGGCCGTGGCCGCGCCATCGCCTTGCAACACGCCGGTGATGCTGCTGATTAAGACATAGGTCATCACCCCAAATACACCCGCCACCATTTCAGGGATTTGTTTTTCGGTCGGTAAAAAATAGTGCAGCATCAGCAAAATGCCGAGCGCAAGCACGATTTCGAAGGACTCCAGCTTGCCGACTTTGGAAAGTTTTTCTTCAAACGCTCCGAGCCAGTGCAGCTCTTTGCCTTCGTCGAAAATGAATTTCAAAAATACCATGAGCAAAAACATGCCGCCAAACGATGCAATTTGCGTATGCGCGCCTTCCAAATGTTCGCCGTACGTCGCCTGATCATATAGCGCCATGTGGATAACGTCGCCAAACCCCAACCCCGTTGCGACCGAGACAATTAAAATCGGAAACAGCGCATACATGCCGAACACCGCCACCACCATGCCCCAGGTGAGAAAACGCTCTTGCCAGAGGTGGTTCATGTTTTTCAACACTGCGGCATTGACCACCGCATTGTCGAACGAAAAACCGATTTCCATGACGATGAGCAGCAAGGCAATCAGCAACCCATTCACGCCGCCCCACACCCCCGCAAGCGACAAGCACACCAACGCAACGATGCCCGACCACAAGAAAATCTTTACAGTGTTCGTATTCATCGCAGTGGTTCCTTCCATCGATCATGATAACTGAGCAACGCCACGAATGCGCACGCGCAGCAGAACATCACATACCACGCAATCGACAGGTGCGTGCCCGTAGACTCAATCAACCACCTGCATACGAGAGGCGCGCTACCACCAAAGAGCGCGGCAGCGGCATTGTAGGTGAGCGCCATTCCACTGTAGCGCACGCGGGTAGGAAATAGCTCCACCAACACCGCGGCAATCGGCCCGATATAGATCCCCAGCACCATTGAAAACATTATTTGCGCAAATAAAATATGGATAAATATTTTAGAATCCATCCATATAAACATCGGCATTGCCATGATTGTCATCAGGATAACCGCCGGCAACATAACAGCTTTTCGACCCACCCTATCTGCCGTCACAGCACCTATTAACATCCCCACCAACATCGTGCTCATGACGGCCATATTAACAATAAGCGCATTCGTGAATGACTGCATAAGCGAGAGCGTCATAAAACTGATCATATACACACTCATCAAATAAAAAGGCATGGTGACGGCGATATACATGCCAAAACCTTGCAGCATTGGTTTGGGGAACATTTTAAACGCTTCCACAAGTGGCGTTGGTGAAATATCCCCGCTGCTCTTTGCGCGCGCATAGAGAGGGCTTTCGTGACATTTGGAACGAATATAGAATCCTACCAACCCCACCACAATGCCGCATAAGAACGGCACGCGCCAGCCCCAGGCCTCAAAAGCAGCGGTGTTCATGGATGATTTCACCGCAATGACCGTAAACGTGCCTATGATGAAACCAAGCCCCAGGCTCACCAGCGAAGCAGAACCCGCAAGCGCGCGGCGATGGGGCGGCGCATGTTCGACAATGTAAATGATCGAACCGGAAAACTCACCACCGAGTGAAAGACCTTGAAACACTCGCAATAGCGTTAGTAAAATCGGCGCAAGCACCCCGACTTGTGCATAGGTGGGCAGCATACCCATCAAACCGGTAGGAATTGCCATCATCAAAATCGCAACGACTAGCGAAACTTTGCGGCCATAGCGGTCGCCCATCCAGCCAAACAGGATCGCGCCTAACGGCCGGAACAAAAACCCGACGGCAAACACCCCAAACACCCCAAGCTGGCTTGCGAATGCGCTTTCTGAAGGGAAAAACAAGGGCCCAAGCATGGGAGCGAGTAAGCCGTAAATGGCGAAATCGTACCATTCAAGCCCATTGCCCAGCATGCCAGAAATTACGACTTTTTTCAAAACACCCACTCCTTTGTGGCGGCCAGTTTATATAACAAGGTATTGAAAAACAAACGGAAATATTTTGATGCACTTAACCAAGCTTTAAACCTTTGGAATTAGGATATAGATTCCTTCTCTCCCTATAACTAAAGGATGTTTCCCATGGCTCGTAAAAAGATTGCCCTCGTCGGCGCTGGTATGATTGGTGGTACGCTGGCTCACCTGATCGAACTCAAAAACCTTGGTGACGTGGTGTTGTTCGACATCGCCGAAGGTCTGCCGCAAGGGAAAGCTTTGGACATTTCGCAAAGCTCTGCGGTGGATGGCCACGATGTGTGCCTGAAGGGCACAAATGATTACAAGGACCTGGCGGGTGCTGATGTAGTCATCGTCACCGCCGGTGTGCCGCGCAAACCTGGCATGAGCCGTGATGATTTGCTCTCGATCAACACGGGCATCATCAAAACCGTTGCTGGGAATATCAAGCAACACTGCCCGAATGCGTTTGTGATTGTGATTACCAACCCACTGGATGCGATGGTGTGGGTGATGCAAAAAGAATCCGGCCTGCCGAAAGAAAAAGTGGTAGGCATGGCAGGCGTGCTCGATAGCTCGCGCTTTGCGTTTTTCCTTTCCGAAGCGCTTAAAGTTTCGATTTCGGACATTAATGCGTTCGTACTCGGCGGCCACGGCGACACCATGGTGCCGGTGGTTGATTACACCACCATCTCCGGCATTCCGCTGCCGCATTTCGTGAAAATGGGCATGATCTCGCAAGAAGCGCTCGACAAAATCGTCCAACGCACGCGCGATGGCGGTGCCGAAATCGTAGGCTTGCTCAAAACCGGCTCGGCGTATTACGCGCCTGCCGCATCAGCCATCCGTATGGCCGAAGCCTATCTCTACGATAAAAAACGTATTCTACCAGTCGCTGCGCATTGCACCGGCCAGTATGGCGCGAAAGATATGTACGTCGGTGTGCCTGCACTGATTGGCGCGAAAGGTGTTGAAAAAATCATCGAAATCCCACTTTCCGCAGACCAAAAAGCCATGCTGGATAAATCGATCAATGCGGTCAAAGACCTCTGCGATGCGGTGGTGAAGCTGGAGCAGAAGGCTGCTTAACAACAACTACGAAGAGCATTTATGCCAATTGATCCCAAAACGATTGACTCAGCACTAAAAGAGCTAAGTGAGTTTGTACACAACACTCCTGCACTTGCTGGCTGGCAGTTCTACCCAAAAGAAAGGGCAGGACAGTGTAGTGGTATTGGAGCTAATTTTGTGGGGGGCACAATAGTAGATCCTTTCAATCCCCCGGAAATGCCAGACGTGCTCAGCGCAAAACTCTCACAAGTCTTACGCACGCATAATATCTCTATCGGAGAAGTAGCAGTTCCTTATTTAGATCCATCTGACAAGCGTAAACCAAGAGAGCCAGGATGGTAGGCTAGGAAGACGAGGAAACACTTGCAATCTCTGGCCTTGGTAGTATCTAGGCGAATGATTCAACTAACAAAGGGTTCCACATGAACATCCATGAATACCAAGCCAAAGAAGTGCTTCGCAAATTCGGCGTGCCGACCCCGCGCGGGCAAATCGCATTTTCGCCAGTCGAAGCAGTAAAGGGTGCGCAAAACCTCGGTGGTAAGCTGTGGGTGGTGAAAGCGCAGATCCACGCCGGTGGCCGCGGTAAAGCGGGTGGCGTGAAGCTTGCGAAATCGCTGGAAGAAGTGGAAACCCATGCAAAGAACATGTTGGGCGCAACGCTTGTGACCCACCAAACCGGCCCGGAAGGGCGCCTGGTGCGCCGCGTATATGTGGAAGAAGGCACCGAGATTAAGAAGGAGCTTTATTTGAGTGCGGTGGTCGACCGCGCAACTGCCGGCATTGTGTTTATCGCCTCGACCGAAGGCGGTATGGACATTGAAGAAGTCGCACACAAAACGCCTGAGAAAATCATCAAAGCGGCGGTGGACCCTGCGGCGGGCTTGCAAGCGTTCCACATTCGCAAACTTGCCTTTGGCTTGAACATTCCCAAAGATTTGCAAAAACAATTCGCCACGTTTGTCGAAGCGCTCTACAGCGCGTTTGTGACGACCGATGCGTCGCAAGTCGAAATCAACCCGCTGGTGATTACCGGCGATGGCAAGCTGCTTGCGCTCGATGCGAAATTTAATTTCGATGACAACGCGCTCTACCGCCACCAGGATATCATGGCATTGCGTGACCCGGATGAGGAAGACCCGCTCGAGCAAAAAGCCGCGAAATTCGGCCTTTCTTATGTAAAAATGGATGGCTCGATTGGATGTATGGTGAATGGTGCCGGTCTTGCGATGGCAACGATGGACATCATTAAACTCTACGGCTCCGCACCCGCCAACTTCCTCGACGTCGGCGGCGGCGCGAACAAAGAAAAAGTGACCGAAGCATTCAAGCTGATTCTGTCTGACCCCAACGTGCAAGGCATTCTGGTGAATATTTTCGGCGGCATTATGCGCTGCGATGTAATTGCCGAAGGCATCATCGCTGCCGCGAAAGAGGTGCATCTCAACGTACCTCTGGTCGTGCGTTTGGAAGGCACGAACGTAGAACTCGGCAAGAAAATGATTGCATCAAGCGGTCTTGCGATTACCTCAGCAGATAATTTGGCGGATGCAGCTGAGAAGATTACCAAGGCTGTTAAGAATAGGAAGGCGGCGTGATGCACCAATTCGTCATCCTGTGGGCGGCGAAGCCGCAGCACAGGATCTAGTCGGCAACAATGTATGCATGGTAAACGTGGTTATGTTTATTTCATGTCGAATAAAAAGCGCGGGATCATTTATATTGGAGTCACAAGTAATTTAATAAAACGAGGATACGAACATAGAACAGAAGCAGTCGAGGGATTCACTAAAAAATACAAATTGAAGAACTTGGTGTATTTTGAAGTATATGACGATATAGGAACCGCCATTTTATATGAGAAGAAGCTTAAGAATATCAGTCGTGCTAAAAAGATCGAAATTATCGAACACATCAATCCGGAGTGGAACGATTTATACGAAGAAATAACGCAATAGATCCTGTGCTCTTGCCTTCGGCAAGCCACAGGATGACAATGAAAGGGCTACCAAAATGTCAGTACTCGTCAATAAAAACACCAAAGTCATCTGCCAGGGGTTCACGGGCCGCGAGGGCACCTATCACTCCGAGCAAGCGATTGCCTATGGCACCAAAATGGTCGGCGGGGTGACGCCCGGCAAAGGCGGCGAAAAACACCTCGACCTGCCGGTGTTTAACACCGTGCTTGAAGCCAAAGAAAAAACCGGCTGCAACGCGAGTGTGATTTATGTACCGCCGCCGTTCGCTGCGGATGCAATTTTGGAAGCGATTGACGCGGAAATCGAACTCGTCGTCTGCATCACGGAAGGGATTCCGGTGCTCGATATGACGAAAGTCAAACGCGCACTTTCCGGCACCAAAACCCGCCTGGTCGGCCCGAATTGCCCCGGCGTGATTACCCCCGGCGAATGCAAAATCGGCATCATGCCCGGGCACATCCACAAGAAAGGCCGCATCGGTATTGTCTCCCGCTCCGGCACGCTGACCTATGAAGCCGTCGCACAAACGACCGCCGAAGGCCTCGGCCAATCCTCCTGCGTGGGCATTGGTGGTGATCCGGTGAAAGGCACCGAATTCATCGACGTGCTTGAATTGTTCCTTGCGGACCCTGAAACCGACGCGATCGTGATGATCGGCGAAATCGGCGGTGATGCGGAAGAGCAGGCCGCGGCGTTTCTCAAATCCAACAAAATCAAAAAACCCATGGTCGGCTTTATCGCCGGCCGCACCGCCCCTCCGGGCCGCCGCATGGGCCACGCCGGCGCCATCGTCTCCGGCGGCAAAGGCGGCGCGGAAGACAAGATTGAGGCGATGAAATCCGCCGGTATCATGGTCGCAGACTCCCCCGCAGCCCTCGGCAAAACCATGATGCAAGTGCTGGGGAAGAAGGCGGCTTAATGTTGTCATTGCGAGGGCTTTAGCCCGAAGCAATCCATCTCTCCTAATCGCGATATGGATTGCCGCGTCGGCCTATGGCCTCCTCGCAATGACGATACGAATTCGCTTCGCAAATCCGAGGGATGACGGTAAAACCCTCACATGCTATCGCTCCACAACACTCTCACCAATCGCAAGGAAGCATTCAAACCGCTCGACCCTTTGCACGTGCGCATGTATGTGTGCGGGCCGACGGTGTATGACCGGCCGCATCTGGGCAATGCGCGCAGTGTGGTGGTCTATGATGTGCTGTATCGCCTGCTCGCCCACCACTACGGCGAAGACCATGTGGTGTTTGTGCGCAACATCACCGATGTGGATGACAAAATAAATGCACGGGCGAAAGAGCGCGGGATTACAATTGCGGAGTTGACGCGCGAGGTGACGGCGCAATTTCATGTGGATATGGGCGCGCTGAATGTGCTCCCCCCTACCCTGGAACCACGCGCGACGGAC
The DNA here is from genome assembly GCA_964405685.1 of uncultured Rickettsiales bacterium. Lineage (GTDB taxonomy): Bacteria > Pseudomonadota > Alphaproteobacteria > Rickettsiales > SXRF01 > CAYOOP01. The sequence goes on along the minus strand of CAYOOP010000003.1, from coordinate 166,655 downwards.
CATATCGCGGAGATGATTGCAATCATCGAACAATTGCTTGCGAACAACCATGCGTATGTCGCCGATGGCCATGTGTTGTTTGATGTTGCGAGTTACAAAGACTATGGCCAGCTTTCGGGGCGGAAATTGGATGATCTCATTTCCGGTGCGCGCGTCGCCGTAGAAAAATATAAAAAAAGCCCGGGCGATTTTGTGCTGTGGAAGCCCTCCGACAAGGACGACGATGCCTCCAGTATTTTTGATTCACCCTGGGGCAAGGGCCGCCCCGGCTGGCATATTGAATGCTCGGCGATGAGCAGCAAATATTTAGGCGCGACGTTTGACATTCACGGCGGCGGCGCGGACCTCATGTTTCCCCACCACGAAAACGAAATTGCGCAATCACGCTGCGCGGATGCTTCAAGCGAGTTCGCCAAATGCTGGGTGCACAATGGATTCCTGACCGTAAACGGCGAGAAGATGAGCAAATCGGTCGGCAATTTTATTACGGTGCATGATTTGCTGGAGCGCGGCGTGAAAGGCGAAGTGATCCGCCTGGCGCTGCTGATGACTAAGTATAATGAACCGTTGGATTGGAGCGATAAGCTCGTTTCTGACGCACAAAAAACGCTCGATAAGTTTTATCGCGCAACGGAAGGTGTTAGCGCGAGCACTGCCTTGCCCGCTGAATTTGTGGCTGCGCTGGATGATGATTTGAATCTGCCCAAAGCCATGAGCCTGCTGCACGCGGCAACCCCTGCGGATGCGCGCGCCATGTTCGAATTTTTAGGGTTCTTACAAACGCCGCATTGGTTTAAAGTAGAAAAAGCCGGGGCGCTCGATGCGGCAACGATTGAGGCGCAGATTGCCGCCCGCCAGGAGGCCAAGAAGGCAAAAAACTTCGCCGAGGCCGACCGTATACGCAAAGAATTAATGGAGCAAGGTGTCATCCTCGAAGATAAGCCGGGCGGCATCACTGAATGGAGATATAGCTAAGCGAATGGATCCCCGCCTTCGCGGGGATGACGGGTTTCGTTATTCGAAGCCAGCAGGCTTCGTCAGCCCTGAGCGGCGCTTCATGCGATTTCCAGAAGGAAATCGCGGAAGCAATTAAAGATTAAAATACTTCGCCTGCGGGTGGTGGACGACTATAGCGCTCGTGGATTGTTCGGGGTGGAGTTGGAATTCGTCGGAGAGTTCAATGCCGATTTTTTTAGCACCGAGGAGTTTGAGTAAGAGTTCCTGATCTTCCAAGCGTGGGCAGGCAGGGTAGCCGAAGCTGTAGCGCGAACCGCGATAGCCTTGTTTTAACAGCTTAGTGATATCGCGGTCGTCCTGATCGGCAAATCCTAGTTCGGTGCGGATGCGCTTGTGGATGAATTCAGCCATAGCTTCGGCGACTTCTACGCCGAGGCCGTGCAGATATAAATAATCCTGATAGCGGTTGGCGGCGAACCACTCGCGCCCAACATCTGCGACCTTCTGGCCGGCAGTGACGACTTGCATGGCGAGCACGTCGCGCTCGTTGGTTGAAACATCGCGGAAAAAATCAGCGATGCAGATGCCGCCTTCTTTGTCTTGGCGTGGCAAGGTGAGACGTCCAATTTCTTTTGCGCCGACCTCATCAAACAAAATCAAATCATTGCCTTCGGCCGCGCATTTGAAAAATCCATAGGCGGCTTTGGGCTGCAAAATATCGTCGCGCACGCATTCATCGAGCAAGCGGCGCAGAATCGGGCGCACTTCCATATCCACCCATTTCCAATAGTCCTCGAGCGTCTTTCCGGCTTTCTTGAAACCCCAATGGAAGGTAAAAAGCATCTGGTCGTTGAGGTAGGGAATCACGGCCTTGGGATCAATGCGCTCGATGATGCGCGCACCCCAGAAGGGTGGCACAGGCACTTCGGTTTGTTTGGAAAGTTCCGCGCGTTTCATGCGGATTTCTTCTGCATCAATTGGGCGCAGGGCTGCTTTTTGAATCAGCGCTTCGCCCGCTTCTTCGTTCTGACTCCAGCGCTGCTTGGCCTTGGCGGAGCTAGGGCGGTTTTTGCGTTTTTCCTGCGCAGCTTGCAAATGCACATCGAAATCATTAGCGACCACTTTGTTCATGAGATCCAGACCTTCAAACGCATCCTGCGCGTAGGCCACGCGGCCGCTTTCATACGCCGCTACGCAATCTTCTTCCACATAGGCGCGCGTGAGCGCCGCGCCACCTAAGAGCACGGGAATTTTGACACCCGCTTGCGTTAACTCGGCGAGGTTTTCACGCATGATGACGGTAGATTTCACCAGCAATCCCGACAAGCCGACGGCATCGGGTTTGTGTTCGGCAATCGCTGTCATGATATTGGCAATCGGCACCTTGATGCCGAGGTTGATGACTTTGAAACCATTATTGGTGAGGATGATGTCGACGAGGTTTTTGCCGATGTCGTGCACGTCACCCTTCACGGTTGCGAGGATGATTTTGCCTTTTTCCTGACCCTCGATTTTTTCCATGAATTGTTCAAGATAAGCGACGGCTTTCTTCATGGTTTCCGCGGACTGCAACACGAACGGCAGTTGCATTTTACCCGCACCAAAAAGTTCTCCCACCACCTTCATACCGGCAAGTAGAATATCGTTGATGATGATAAGCGGCGCGTAGGTTTTCATGGCCTCAGCCAGATCATCCTCCAGGCCTTTTTTGTCGCCGTCGACAATGCGGTCTTTCAGCACTTGCTCAATGGTATCCGCGCGCTTTTTGGCTTTGCTTTCCGCGGCCTTCCGGCCTTCAAACAGCGCGATAAAATACTGCAGCGGATCGTACGGATCATCCACTGTGCCTGCGGGCTTTGGGGGGAATTCAGCGGTCATGGCGGTTTTATAGCGGTAAGCGCATCACTAAGCAACCGCCTACGGTCTAACCAATCTCCAGCACCTTGAGCATGCTTGCTTGGAGCTGGCCAGTTTGAGCGATTACAGCAATGGCTGCATTAGCCTGCAATGTTGCCATGGCATAGCGCGTGGATTCGGCCGTGATATCCGTGTCCGCAAGCGCCGAACGCGCCGCATCAATACCGCTGATGCTGCTGTCGAGCACGCTTTCTGCTGTATCAAAACGGCGTTGGTAAGCACCCACTTCACTGACAATTTCCATCAAGGTGTTTTTGGCCGTTTCGAGAACAGTCACCGCACTCGCAGCGCCAGCCTGTGTGCTGATATCCGGCGTTGCGCTGCCAAACAGTTGTTCAGCGGTCGCAGCACCTACACTGACGTTAATGGTATCAGTTGAGTCTTCGCCCACCTGGAAGCTGGTGCCCGAACCCTCGGCATTCAAACCAAACGAATCGCGCAAATCTTCTTCAAATGTGCTGGCAAGCGTATCATTAGCAAGACTCACGCCCGCAGCGCCCATGGTGATTTTAATCGTATGAGCAACATCATCCGCACTGGTCAGCGTGATCGTTTCATAGGCACCAATTGAGGTGCCGATATTGCCGGTCGTGAAAGTCTCACCGCCGACATTGATGGCAATATCGGCCGTAGTACCGTTGGTGGTGACTGCGATGGAACGCACGCGCGGCGTGCTGGTAGCGAAATCATCCAGCTGGATACGTGCCGAACCACCGGCCAGATCACCCGTGCCGGTAAAGGAGCTCACAATACGTTCTTGCGTAAAGGTGAGCCCGGCGAAGGCTGCATTTAAGCGAGACGCAAAGGTATTGGCGGTTGATTGATTGGAAACAGCTAAACCACCGGCAGCAATCTGCACATCAAAATAACCGCCACTCGCAGAAGTAAAACGAGAGAATGCAGCCGAGGCAGGCGTGGTATCGGTGATGGTTGAGGTATAGGTGTGGTCGCCGACCGTAATGCTCGCGGTAATATTATCGGCGCTGTTATAGGTGGCCGTAAACCCGCTGATCTCGCCGATGAAATCTTCGTTCGCAACGCCTGCGGTATTGACACCGGTATTGACGCCGTTGCCGAGCGTGGTAGAAGAAATGGTCGCACCAGAAATGGTTTCCGAAATATCCAAATCTGCACCGGCTGCAAAATCCGCCGGGTCACCGACGTTTTTATTGCGAATGGTGAGCGTAGAGCCACTACGTTCGAATTCGAGTTGGCGCACGCCGTAATCACTCGAACCGCTATATTGCGAAAGCATTTTGATGGTGTTGGTGATGGTTTCTTCGATCGACGAGCCAATGGTAATTTGCGTGGAGGATGCGGAAGAGGCTACATAGGTAAACGTGACCGAAGAGCCGTTACCATCGTCAATCACCAAGGTTTCTGTATTGCTTGCATTGGAGGAAAATGAAAGCGTAACGGAGGCCGGTGTTTGTGCTTGGGTATTCACCAATGCATCACCAATCGTACCGGTGGAACGCACAGTGCGGAAACCAAGACCGTTATCCAGCCCGCCCGAGAGCGTATAATAGTTGGCCGAAGCAGTAGCGCCGCCGGAGGTGGTAAATGTCGACGATGATCCACCTTGGTTGATATAATACTGATTGCCGAGTTTGCCGCCAGCATCATGAACAATGCGCAAACCATTCCCCACACGCGAATAGGTTGCCTGCGAAATCGCAGTGTTGGTGGAGTTGTTGAGTACGGTAACCAGATTATCGAGCGAGTCAGCGATGGAACCACCGATCACAAAATCCGTATCGCCGGTAAAGGTTACACCGTTTAATTTCACCGTATTGGTAGTGGCGAGTGAGGTAAAGGTAAGGGTTGCTGAGGCCTGCGTGGCATCGGTCGTGGTAGTCGACACGCTGTTGGAACCACCCAATGTACCATCCAGTAAATTGATAGTGTTAAATTTGGTGTTGCCGGCGATGCGGTCAATTTCATCCTGGTATGATTCAAACTCTACCTGTAGCAACGCACGATCCGCAGAAGTGAGCGAACTCGAATTTGCCTGGGTTGCAAGAGCAGACATGGAATCAATCACGTCGCCGATGGTTGAAAGCGCATCATAAGCTACCTGCAACATGCTGGAGCCTTGGACTGCATTGCTTTGCGCCTGACGCAAGCTCACAATCTGGCTTTGCATACGCGTGCTGATTGAGAGCGATGCGACATCCTCGCTCGCACGGATCAGACGATTGCCAGACGATAATTTCGCCGCCGAGTCAGCCAGCTGATTGATACTACGTTTATAGGCAAAAATAGAGGGAGAGAAAAAGGCCGCGCTTGACAGCGGCGCTGCGGAAATAGACATAGACTACCTGTTCGTACCATCCGAGAAGAACAACTACATGAGTTCTTAAGCGGGGCTAAACTTGCGTTCCATCTACGTGATGAAACGAACAGGGCGCGTCATGCGCCGTGGTTTCATTATCGCGCAAAATGGCTAATAAAACGGTAAGGGGAGCTTAATTTTTACTTAACGGAATCGCCCAAACAGCCCGTAAAAGCGCCTGTTATGGACTTAAGTAGTAAAAGATAGTGGCCGGGGCCGGCGGGTATGGCGGCTCCCAAGGGGTCCAAAACACCCTGTTTGGTAGGAGTGTTTTTGGTGAGATTTGCTAAGGCTTTATCGTCAAACTGCGGCTCGCTGAATAGGCAGGCGATCTCGCCCTGCTTCATGGATCTGCGAATTTCCGCCAAGTGTTTGACCGCCAAGGGCTCATCCGGCCGCAGCATCACCGACCCGGCTGCGTACAATCCATAGCGTTTTTCGAAGTAATGATAGGCGTCGTGCATGACGATGAATTTGTGGTTCGCAAACGGTTTAAGTTCCGACGCAATCGCGCGGTCCGTTTCCTTGATTTGCTGAATCAGCGCCGCCGCATTGGCCTGATAGCGCTGCGAGTTCTCCGCATCTTCGGCTGCGAGCGCATTGGCAATGGCTTGCACCATCAGCTTTGCATTGTTCGGGTCGAGCCAGATGTGCATGTCCGTACCGTCTTCATCGTGATGGTGTTCTTCGTGCGCCTCGTGCTCATCTTCGTGCTCATGTTTTACCCATGCATCCCCCGTGCGGACGGGGAGTAGGTTCAGGCGCGGCAGCGCAGAGAGTTCAAGGATACGGGCGTTTTTGGGTACGGTTGCAAGCGGCTGTTCCATAAAACGCTCCAGCCTCTCGCCCACATAGACCACCACATCCGCCTGCGAAAGCGCTTTCGCCTGCGAAGGTTTTAACGCATAGGTGTGTTCGGAGGCGTTGCCGTCTACCAGCAGCGTAAGTTTTGCATCCGTTCCTTCCGCAACAGCAGCGACAAGCGAGTGCACCGGTTTGATGGTGGTGACAATGTTGAGTTTGGCGAAGGCGAGGTGGGGATGAAATACAAATAGCAGCATTACTATAGCACAAAATTTTTGCCTCTCCCGCGTGCGGGAGAGGACAACGGAGCTTACGTCTTCAGGCGTTAGCGCAGTGGGAGAGGGCATGCCCTCACCTGGTTTTCTAAGCTCGCTGCGCTCGGAAGAAAACCCTCCTCTCCCGCACGCGGGAGAGGAGAAGAAAAATGATTTAATCATTCGCACTCCTCGCATTTAGCGGTGCGCACACCTTTTTGAGCCAATTCGCAACATCAGGCGTTACGCGCAGTTCTAAGGTTTCGAGCACGCGGGCATGATACGCATCAAGCCATTCACGTTCGTCCGATGTAAGCAATGTACTATCAATCAACTTGCGGTCAATGGGGGCTAGGGTGATGGTTTCAAATCCCAAAAATCCATTTTTCTCGATTACCACTACTAGGTTTTCAATGCGAATGCCAAATGCGCTTTCGCGGTAATAACCGGGCTCGTTCGAAAGAATCATGCCTGGTTGCAACGCGACGTCCGAAGGCCGTTTGCTAATGCGCTGCGGGCCTTCGTGTACACCTAAGCAATTGCCCACACCATGGCCGGTGCCGTGGTCAAAATCCCCGCCCGATTGCCACAAAAACTGCCGCACCAGTGCATCCAACTGGCTGCCCGTCGTTCCTTTAGGAAATTGTGCGGTCGCAAGTGCAATATGGCCTTTCAGCACACGCGTGAACCACGCTTTTTGTTCGTGGGTTGCGGTGCCAATCGCAATGGTACGCGTCACATCCGTCGTCCCCCCCAGATATTGCCCGCCGGAGTCAATCAGCAACAATCCGGTCTCAAGCTTTGCGTTGGTTTTTGCGGTGGCACGATAATGCACAATTGCACCATGCGCTCCCATGCCTGCAATGGTTGGAAAACTCGGATATAGAAAACCCTCCTGTTTTTTGCGCTCATTCAGCAAGAGTTCTGCAACTTCCAGTTCATCCCTCACCTTGGTAATCTGTGCAAGACCAGAAGAAAGCGCCGCACCGTCGCGCTTGTGGATTTCACGAATCGAATCAAGTTCGGTTGTATTTTTAATGGCCCGCGGCAACGCGCAAGGGTCAGGCGCACAGACAATTTCTGCACTCTTCAGCCACTCTTTGATTTGCGCGGTAACGGTTGCACGATCCACCAACACGCGCTTGCCTGCAAGCTTCGCGAGTGCAGAAGGCAAGACATCAAACGTGCGTTCGCCTTCATAAGCAAACATCTGCACTTCGCCTGTAGTAAACACCAACGCCATGCTGTGGAGCACCGGTGTACACTCAACATCGCTACCGCGGATATTGAGCAGCCAGTTGACGCTTTCAGAGCTGCCGATAAATGCAGCGTCCGCACCCTGTTGCTTGATGGTTTCTGCTATGCGTTTCTGCTTGCTCGCGGCGGATTCGCCGGCGAATGCCTCACCGTAATTCCATGGTTTTGACGGTGTAAATGCAGGGCGGTTTTTCCAGAGCGCGTCTATAGGGTTTTCACTCAGCAACACCAGTGCACCATAGCGTTCGCAATCGGCAATGCTGATGCGTGCCGCATCTACACCGATCCTTACATCGCCTTGCTTCTTGAGCCACTCTTTTACGCTTGTGTCGCCACTGTTGATGATTTCAAAGCAAGACGCATCCACTTCCTGCTTTGCCTGCAGAATATAGCGCCCGTCAGTGAAAAATGCCGCTTTGTCTTTCAGCACCACCACGGTCGCCGCCGAGCCGGTAAACCCTGTCAAAAACGCAATGCGGTTTTCATGCGCGGGAACGTATTCGCTCAAGAAACGGTCACTCATGGGGATGAGCAAGCCGTCAATACCAAACTGAACAAATGTTTTGCGAAACGTTTCAAGCGTGCTCATGCGGCCTCCAACATCAGCGCAGACCAGCCATTCGCGCGGAACCGCTGCGATAGATAAAGGCCCTGAAGTCTGTGCGCGTGCATCACCATGTTTTCCTGTTCACTCAGCAAGCCTGACAAAATCAGCACGCCGCCGGGGGCGAGCGCCGCACTTGCATGCTTTGCCATTTGGCACAGCGGGCGAGCGAGGATGTTGGCTAGTATCATATCATAGCTGTCAAGCCCGCGCATGATGTCTTTGTGCAAATACCCATTCGAATGCGCTACACGGATATGTTTATTCACCTGATTTATATGAGTATTTTCTGCCGCCACCCGCACGGACACTTTATCTAAATCATACGCCTCAACGCACGCGGTGGGAAAGAGTTTTGCGGCTGCAATCGCAAGAATGCCCGAGCCGGTACCCATATCAAGCACGCGCGCAGGCCGCTTACCTTGGCGATAGGCTGCTTCCATCGCGCGCAGGCAACCGCTCGTCGTTGCATGCTCGCCGCTGCCAAACGCCGCACCGGCATCAATCTGCAAGGGAGTGGTGCCCACAGGCGGCGGTTCTTTAATGTGCGAGCCATGCACGTAAAAACGCCCCACATGTAGCGGCGGAAAATCCTGCGCGATCGTTGCCACCCAATCCTTTTGCGCGCGGGGTTCAACGGTGTATTTCGCCTTCACGTGCATTAACTCCAGGCGGCGTTTGATGTCTGCATCGTCCGGCTTCTCCGCGTAAAGCACGGTGAGTTTCCAAGAAGCCTTGGCTTCATCGATTTCAAATGCGGAAACCGAAACCGCCACATCCTCAAAATAAATGTCCGCATTTTCCGCCGCGGATTTGGGCAGTTCGCACGTCATCTCATAATATTGGGAGCTTTGCGCGAAGGGGTTTGTCATTTCGTTAGCTCTATCCATTCATCTTCAGTGAGAATTTTCACACCAAGCTCCTGTGCTTTCTTGAGTTTGGAGCCCGCATCTGCGCCCGCGATCACATAATCGGTTTTCGCGGAAACGCTACTTGCCACTTTCGCGCCCAACGCCTCCGCCATTTCTTTCGCCGCCTGGCGGGAAAGTTTTTCCAGCGTGCCAGTAAACACCACGGTTTTACCGCCCACGGCAGCGTGAGTTTGCGCGACTTCGGCATCGGCAATATGCAGTTCCTTGGAAAGCGCTTCAAGCATCGCCACATTTTCGGTATTGGCAAAAAACGTAGCGAGGGATTCGACAACGGTTCCGCCAACGCTGTCAATCGTGTCGAGTTCTTGCACCATTTCTGGCTTCTGCATAGCGGCAAACCACGCAGCAAAACTACCGTAATTCTTTGCAAGCAGCTTGGCGGTGACTTCGCCAATATGGCGGATGCCGAGGGCGAAGATGAGTTTCGCAAGTGGAACATTACGTGCAGTTTCAATAGCAGCGAGCAAATTCTCCACCGATTTTTTGCCCATGCCTTCGCGTTGTTCCAACGTTACCGCATGATCTTTCAAATGGAAAATATCCTGCGGGGCGTGGATCAACCCATCTTGCCAGAACGCCGTGATTTGTTTTTCGCCGAGGCCCTCAATATCCAGCGCATCCCGCGAAACAAAGTGGCGCAGACGCTCCACCAGCTGTGCATCGCATCTTAAGCCCCCCGTGCAACGAATGGCTACCTCGCCTTCTTCGCGCACCGCAGGAGAGCCGCAGACCGGGCACGTGTTTGGAAACACATAAACCGCAGCATTTGCAGCGCGCTTGTCGAGTTTGACTTCGACAATCTGCGGAATCACATCCCCTGCCCGCTGCACCACCACGGTGTCGCCCACGCGTACGTCTTTCCGCGCGATTTCATCTTCATTGTGAAGCGTCGCATTCGCGACCATTACGCCACCGACATTGACAGGTTTAAGCCGCGCCACCGGCGTCAGCGTACCGGTACGGCCGACTTGAATGTCGATCGCTTCAAGCGTGGTGATTGCCTGCTCGGCAGGGAATTTATGAGCAATCGCCCAGCGTGGCGCCCGCGAAACGAAGCCTAAGCTTTCCTGCAGTTTCAAATCATCGATTTTATAGACCAGGCCATCAATATCATACGGTAGATTGGCACGTTTCATGAGAGTCGTTTGGTAGTAAGCCAGCAAGCCCTCCAGCGTTGTACGAGTTTTATAAATCCGCCCATACTCAGGCAGGATCTGAAAACCCCAGTCGGCGAATAATCCTATCATCTCGCGGTGTGTTCGAACTGGATCCCGACTTTCGTCGGGATGACGACCTAGTGCACCCCACCCATACACAAAATACGAAAGTTCGCGCGAAGCGGTGATGCTTGCGTCGAGCTGGCGCAGGCTGCCTGCTGCCGCATTGCGCGGGTTGGCGAATTGGTCGCCCCCCTCGACCTGCGCATTCAGTTTAGCAAATGCCGCGTGCGTCATGAACACTTCGCCACGAATTTCAATTGCGCGCGGCGCATCGGCGGGTAGTGTATGTGGAAACCCTTTGAGCGTCCGCATATTTTCGGTGATGTTTTCTCCTACCTCGCCATCGCCGCGGGTGGCGACATAAACGAGCGTGTGGTTCTCATAAAGAGCAGAGAACGATGTACCATCAATCTTATGCTCGCAAGTGTAATAAATAGGTGCGTCCTCTGACAGGTTTGCATATTTGCGGTTGCGCGTTTCCCATTCGCGTAAATCTTCCTCTGAAAACGCGTTGGCGAGCGACAGCATCGGCACTTTGTGTTTCACCTTGGCGAATTTCGGTAGCGGCGCTGCGCCGACTTTTTGCGTCGGTGAATCGGGTGTTATGAGTTCTGGGTATTCCGCCTCAAGATTTTCTAGTTCTCGGCGGAGTTTGTCGTACTCGGCATCCGATATTTCAGGTTTATCCCGCTGGTAATAGAGCGCGTCATGGTGGCGTATCTGATCCACCAGCTGCTGCCATTTTCTCTGAACCAGATCCCGGCCTTCGCCGGGATGACGAAGCGTATTCATGCTGCTTCCTCAACCAATTTCTTCGCCGCTTTGCGCGCTTCATCCGTAATCTTAGCGCCCGAAAGCATACGCGCGAGTTCCTCCGTGCGTTCTGTTTTTTTCAATTCCACAACGCTGGTGACCACACCTTTTTTGCCCGCGCTTTTTTCCACACGGAAATGTTGCTCCGCCCGTGCGGCGACTTGCGGTAAATGGGTGACGACGAAGACTTGATGGTGCTGCGCGAGCAACGCCAAGCGTTTGCCAATGGCATCGGCAACCGCGCCGCCGGTGCCAGTATCAATTTCGTCGAAGATGAGGCTTGGGGTCACGCGCACGTGGGCGAAGGCGACTTTGAGCGCCAGCATGAAGCGTGAAAGCTCCCCACCGGAAGCGATTTTGTGGATGGGAGAAAGTGTTGGCACTTTGCCTTTTGCAACATTGGTTGCGACCATGAATTGAATGCCGTCTGAACCATGAGCGGCCCATTCGGATTCGGTGAGGGGAGTAAACTCTACAACGAAATGGGTGTTTTCCATCTTGAGAGAGCTTAGTTCCTTGAGCACAGCTTTTTCGAGTTTACCAGCGACGGTTTTGCGCTTGGCGGAAAGTGTGCTCGCGGTTTCGGCGAAGCGTTTTTTGCAAGCGTCGACTTCTTTGGTCGCGGCATGGAGCGCTGCTTCATTGCTTTTCAAGAGAGCGAGTTTCTGGTTGGTTTCGTCCAGCAGATTGGAAAGTTCATCACACGGCACATGGTATTTCCGAGCGGCGGCTTTCAAGGCAAACAGGCGTTCTTCAACGCGTTCGAGTTCGGCTTCACCGCCGAAGCTTTCGCGGCCGATCGCGAGGAGTTGATCGAGTGCGGTGTCGGCACCATCCAGGGCTTGCTCGAGTGCAGCAACAACGGGAGCGAAGGTTTCACCTTGGGTGAGTGAGCTACGCGTAATGGTGCGGTGGGCGGAGCGGATGGCGGCGACCACTTCTTTGCCGGAGAGCGAGCCCACTGCTTCGTCGAGCACGGCGCGGAGTTTTTCGGATTGCATAAAGCGCAGCCGCTTGTCAGCAAGTTCGGTTTCTTCGCCCGCCTGGGGTGCGAGTTGTTTCAATTCGCCAGACATGTGACGCAAATATTCTTCTTCGTGCGCGGCGGTTGCGATTTCTTCTTCGAGCTGCGTGCGTTTTTTGCGGGCGTCTGCGAGTGCGCTATAGGCTTCTGCTACCGCTTTGGATTCACGCTCAAGCTTGCCATAGGCATCCAGCACTTCGCGGTGGGTGCGCGGATCCATGAGGCCTTGTTGATCGTGCTGACCGTGGATTTCAAGTAACGTTGCCGCAAGGGTTTTAAGGGCTTGCTGACTCACCGGCGCATCATTAATGAAGGCTTTGGATTTGCCGTCAGAAGCAAGTGTGCGGCGGAGGATGAGTTCGTCTGAAACGGCCAGACCCAATGCTTCCAGCGCCGCTTTGGCATTTGCATTGTTGCTGATATCAAAACAGGCGCTGGCGCTTCCCTGGGCTTCGCCGGAACGCACCAGGCCGCCGCTTGCACGTTCACCAAGTGCAAGTCCGAGTGCATCCAGCAAAATGGATTTACCCGCGCCGGTTTCGCCGGTTAACACACATAGGCCGTCCGCAAAGGAAAGGCTTAGGCGTTCAATCAGCACGATGTTTTGGATGGTGAGTTCGCGCAGCATGCTACAACCCCAACCAGCCCTCGCTGGCCTTGGTTTCTTTGGTAGTCGGATTCAAGAGTTGATAACTCATTTTATACCACACGCTGCTGGAGTAATTGGCACCCAGCACAGCGGCATATTTGGTGGCTTCTTCTTTGATGCCCAGGCGCAAATACGCCTCCACCAGGCGGTGCAGCGCTTCGGGCACGTGGGTAGTGGTTTGATAGTTTTCGACCACAAAGCGGAAGCGGTTGATGGCCGCCAAGTTCTCATCGCGTTTTAAATAATACCGCCCGACGCTCATTTCCTTGCCGGCCAGATGGTCATAGGTCAGATCAAGTTTCAGCTTCGCATCGCGCGCATAATCCGTCTCCGGGAAACGGCGTACCACTTCGGTCAGCGCCTGCAGCGCCTGCTCCGTCATTTTCTGATCGCGGCCGACATCGGTGATTTGTTCGTAGTAGCACAGCGCGATCATGTAGTACGCATACGGCAAATTCTCATCGCCCGGGTGGACTTTGGTGAAGCGCTCGAGAATGCTCGTTGCCTGCGTATAATCCGCCGCGCGGTAGGCCGCGTAACCGGCCATCACCTGGCCTTTGACCGCAAGTTCAGAATAGGGGTGCTGACGCTCGACTTCTTCAAATTTGGGGATGGAATCTTTAAACTTGCCCGCATCCAACATGTCTTTCGCGTCGTTATAAAGCGCCGCCGGGCCCTTCGCAGATGCCACCGCTTCCGCCACCGCTTTCTTTTCCGCTTCGGCTTTTTCTTCGTCCGACGAGCCAAACCAACTGCACGCGGAAAGTGTGAGCGTGGAAGCAACCAAGACTAGCCATGGGGAAAAGCGCGTGATCATGGTTCTGTTCTAGCTCAGAATGAGTGCAGACTCAAACATTTCGTCATTCTGCGGCCTGCCGAAGGCAGGAGCTCAGAATCTGGATTTACGAGATCCTGCGCTGACGCTTCGCGTCCCGCAGGATGACAGCCTAGTAATCCAAAAAGCTCCGCAGCTTACGGCTGCGGCTTGGGTGTTTTAACTTGCGCAAAGCCTTGGCTTCGATCTGGCGGATGCGTTCGCGGGTGACGGAGAATTGCTGGCCCACTTCTTCGAGCGTGTGGTCGGTGTTCATGCCGATGCCGAAGCGCATGCGTAAGACCCGCTCTTCGCGCGGGGTGAGCGTGGCCAAAATGCGCGTGGTGGTTTCGCGGAGATTGCTTTGGATCGCAGCTTCGATTGGCAGCACCGCGTTTTTGTCTTCGATGAAATCGCCAAGATGCGAGTCTTCTTCATCGCCCACTGGTGTTTCGAGCGACACAGGCTCTTTGGCGATTTTCATGACTTTACGCACTTTATCGAGCGGCATCACCAAGCGTTCTGCCAATTCTTCCGGCGTCGGCTCGCGGCCAATTTCGTGGAGCATTTGGCGGCCGGTGCGGACGATTTTGTTGATCGTCTCAATCATGTGCACAGGAATGCGGATGGTGCGTGCCTGATCGGCGATCGAGCGAGTGATCGCCTGGCGGATCCACCAGGTGGCGTAGGTTGAGAATTTATAGCCACGGCGGTATTCGAATTTATCCACCGCTTTCATGAGACCGATGTTGCCTTCTTGGATGAGATCAAGAAATTGCAGGCCGCGATTGGTGTATTTTTTAGCGATCGAAATCACGAGGCGCAAATTCGCTTCGATCATTTCATTTTTCGCCTTGTTGGTTTCGCGCTCGCCTTTTTGTACAGCCATGGTGATGCGGCGGAACTCGGAAATATCTAGCCCAACCTCATGCGCCAGCGCAGTGATGTCTTTGCGGATGGCGGTGATGGCGTCTTTATCTTTAGAGAGAAAATCTTTCCAGCCTTTATCAGCAAGCTTGCCAACTTTGGTGAGCCAGCGCGGATTGATTTCGTTGCTAAAATAATTCTCGAGGAAACTTTTACGGCTAACTTTGCGGGTTTCAGCAAGCTTCATCAGCTTGCCTTCCAGCGTCATCATCCGGCGATTCGTGCCGTAAATACGGTCGATCATTGCTTCGACGCGCTGACCGTTTAGGCGAATGCCAAGCAAGAGTTGTGCGAGTTCGCGGTGGAGTTTTCCGTATTTCGTAACATCCGTCTGTGCGAACGTGTCTTTGCCCAGCGCCGCTTGCAGGCGCTTGTCTTGCAGGCTCAGCAATTTTTTGCTGGCGCGGGCGAATTGGTCGAGCACTTCGATGATTTGTGGTTTCAGCGCGTTTTCCATCGCGAGGAGGGAAACGGATTCGGCTTCCTCTTCTTCTTCGGCGGCTTGCGGTTCGGCAGCAGCTTTTTCTTCGCCTTCTTCGGATTCTTCCTCTTCTTCGTCTTCCGCATCGGGTTCAGCGTAGGTCGCTTCTTTCGCGCGGCGCTGTTCGTCGATCGCGGTTTCGGCGGAGAACATATTGTTAGCGTCTGACCCTGCGCCATAGGTCGCATCCAGATCGATGATGTCGCGAAGCAGCAAGGTGCCGGCAACCAAATCATCGCGCCAGCTGGTGATTTCGCGCATAACGATTGGGCTTTCGCACAAGCTTGAGATCATTGTTTCGCGGCCGGATTCGATGCGTTTAGCAATTTCGATTTCGCCCTCGCGGGAGAGCAACTCGACATTGCCCATTTCGCGCAAATACATACGCACCGGGTCATCCGAACGACCGCCGGTATCGGCGGCTTGCGCTTCTTCGGCGTCAAACGCTTCAACCGCTTCTCCAGGCTCAGCAGGGGCTTCGGTAGCTTCGACGACGTCGATACCATTTTGCGAGAGGGTAGAGATGGTGGAGTCAATTAACTCAGGCGAAGTATCATCGGTCGGCAGCACCATGTTGAGTTCATCATAGGTAATGAAACCGCGCGATTTACCGAGCGTCAGCAATTTCTTGATGATCGCAGGGTTTACATCGTCTTTGTTCTTTTTATCTTTCTCAACTGCCGGCGCTTTCACGGATGTTTTGGGCGATGATTTTACAGCAGCGGGTTTGGCAGCGGGCATAGGTTTTTTTGCTGGTGCTTTTGCGGGCACGGGTTTCGCTACCGGTTTTTTTACCGGAGTAGCAGCCTTCACAGGCTTTTTTACTTTGGTTTTAACGGCGCTCTTGGCAGAGGGTGATGGACGCTTTTTAGACGGCGCGGAAGCCTGTTTTTTAGCCATGTGTGTTCCCAGTTTGATTTTTATTTTTGTAAGCGATGAATAAATAAGTAAAAAATGGCCTCTTTCAATAGTTATTTTGAAAAACGGGCAACTATTTCTGGGGGGTGGAAGTAGGCGGTCCGTGGATAAATCGATTTAGCCAATGATTTAGAACAATAAAAACTACTTTTTTTGTTCCACTTCTGGGGTCACCGGTTTGGGTTTGGCGGTCTTTTGGAATTCGTCCAAACGGTGGATGCGTTCTTTGACGAAATACATCATGTATTTGAGGTCTTTATCGTTGAGGTTGTCGGCGTTGTCGCGGATGGTTTCCATGATGTTGAGCGCATCGTCAAATTCGCCACGTTTTTCGTGCACCACCGCCACCATCTGCTGCGCCCAGACGGGAACTTCTTTATTAAGCAGCGGGGTGGCGATTTTAAGTTCGAGTTCTTTGTCGTGCAATTTATAATTCGCCAAATACATCGCCTGCAGCAACCACCACCACTTGTGCGGCACGTCGCGCACCGCATGGTCGTAGAGATAGTTGGCAAGGTAAACCACATCCGAAGACTTTTGCGTCATGCTGAAATAATAGGCGGCGAGTGAGGGAATCATATTCGACTCGGCATCCAGCGTATCCATCACGTAAAACCACTCGGAGAGTTTTTTCATGTTGTAGAGTTTAAGCGGCGTAAAGCGCCCCCACGTGTCGCCCGAGTTTTGCAGGACGACCGAGAAATAACGGAACATGAACTGATCATCGCCCATCGCCATGGTGCTCGCCATCGAAGCGCTTGGGGGTTCGGGGACAATGGTGAGGTCCGGCCGCAACGTATGAGTGCGTTGCCAGAAAATGACTTGCAACACAGCAAAAATAATCAGCAGCAGGTACCACGGGCGAGACGATGGCACGGCCGTTTCCATTAAAACTGTTTCTTTCTAAAATCCACCGTAGTGGCAAGCAGTAGCAAGGGCACGCAAATGAACAATTGCAGGAAGACCCACTGCCAAGCATCCGTCGTTTTGATACCGTAAATTAGCCACTCAGATTTCGCAAAGAAATCGAGCCGCGGCATGATGACGGCGATGACGTTCAATATTTTCTTACCCAGCATAATCCCGATGCCGCCACCTAAATATTGCGACGACATGATGAACAAAATCATCATCCGCGCGAGCACGTAAAACCCGAGCGCCGACATCACCGAGAGCACCGCACTCTTTAAAACCATGGCGCAAAAGAGCGAGATGGCGACGACAATCCAACTTTCAAAAATGAGGCTGATGGCCCAGAGCGCAAACCCGTGCCAGTTCATGGGCTCAATGAGCGCGATGATAATGATGATCGGGATGCATAGCAGTGTCGCGACAAAACCGAACCCGAGCATATACGAAAGCACGACCGCATCACGCGTGACGGGGCGCGTGAGCATGACATCGAGCTCTTTATTATCAAAATGCGAGCGTACTTGGAAACAGATGAACACAATAGTGCCAACCACGATGATGAATCGCGATACGGAAGCGGCAATGGTTAACATCATCTCTTTGTTTTCGAGAAAGGCGGCATTGCCAAAAAAGGTCGCTACTAAGCATGCAAGCATGATGCCGGCAATCAACCCTACAAAGAGGCGATCACGCAGGGCGCAGAGCAGAATATAACGGATATTGGTGCTAAGGTGCATAGGTTACTCGAAGGATAAGGGGCGCGGATCGCGCGTGTAGCGATCGTAGAGGTCTTTATCGGGTTTTTCAACGCCGCCGTCCTGACCGATCATGGTGGCGCGGATGAAGATGACGAGTTCAGAGGTGCTGCGCTCGCGATCTTCACCTTTAAACAAGTGGCCGAGCACCGGCACTTCTTGCGCACCGGGGATGCCGCTTTCATTATTGATATTTTTATCTTCCATCAATCCGCCAATCACCATCACCTGGCCGCTTTTCAATTTCAAAATGGAATCGAGCTCGCGCACTTCGACCACAGGAATGCGGTTTTCAACATCGACGTCTAAGTCGTTAAGCGCTTTCGCCAAGGTAAGCCCCGGATCCACCACGCGGTCCACCACGCGTGAAAGTGTGGGGCGAACGCTCAAGGTAATTTCGCCCGTTTCCCGGTTGATGGATGGCAAGAGCGACATAATGATCCCGATTGGCACGGTGTTGATGGTGCTGCTGATGGAATAGGTGGTATCGGCTGTGCCGGTCGTCGTGACGTTTTGCTTTTCAACGGACACGGTAAAATAGACTTCGTTTCTTGCGAAGGTGAGCACGGCTTGTTGGTTGTTCATCGCATGCAGGCGCGGGCTTGAAAGCGTGCGCGTGATACCAAATTCCTGCATCAGACTGACTGCAAGGTCGAGGTCGATGTTCAAACCGGTGATGGTATTTTTCTTGAAGTCGAACGAAGCGGAACCTGAGCCGGGAGAAATGCCTCCGAAGTTGGCCGCACCAGAAAGCGCCGTGCCGCCGAATTTGTTCCAATCGATACCACTTTGGTACTGATCATTTAGGGTGACTTCGAGAATTTTTGCTTCAATTAGCACCTGGGCCGATGCGCTATATTCCAAGCGTTTGATGAATTCTTTGATCAGACGGTGTTGGCGTTCGGTGGCAAGCACAGTGAGTGAACCTGCCTGGCGGTTGATGGTGTATTGTGAACTGCCGGTTGTCGCACCTCCTTTAGCATCCGTGCCCGTCGTGGGTGCTGGAGCCCCTGCACCACCTGCGGCGCCTCCTGTTTTCGCAGCCGTTGCAGCAGGAGCCGCTGCAGCAACGCCAGCCGCAGCAGCGGCAGCATCGGGAGACAATTGCGATTGCGGTTCACTGTATTCGGACGAACGCATGGCCGGGCTGTAAGCGATGATTTGCTTCACACCATCCTCAAATTTAAGCCAGAAGTCGCTGTTGGTCGAAGACGTAATGCTAGTACTAGAACCGGTGGTTAACCCTCCACCGCCGCTACTGCCGCCGCCACTGCTGCTACTGCTACTACTTCCGCCCCCACTGCTGCCACCCCCCGTGGATGAGGAAAGCACGCTCGTGCTCAAGCTCACCGAGTTGGTCGATTGACGGTCAACGTTCAAGAAATCGAGCGTATAAATTTCTACATACGGCGTATCCTTCTCCACACGCAGCACGCCGTTTTTCATGGAGTAGCGCAAGCCCGCAAACTCGGAGATGCGCTCGATGATTTCATTGAACGGCCGCTGGGTAGCGCGGAAGGTGATGCCGCCTTCGATATTCGCATCCACCTCCATATCCACATCCGCTTCGCGCGAAAGCTCAAGCAATACGTCCTTAAGCGGAACATCGTCCGTTACCGCAATGGTGACTAGTTTGGTTTGTCCTATTTTGGGCACCGGAGGTGCGGCAAGAATCGGAGCAAGATCCGGAATCGGTGGCTCAACGGGACCTTTGGCAATTTTCGTATCCACTGCGGAAGCGTCGGTGCCCCCCCCTTTTTCACCCACCAGGGGAAGGGTGCGATAGTCCTCGCGCGTGAGGCCTAACATCTTGTCCGCAAGCGCATAATCCTTAATGTCGTAAGGCCTCGGGGCAAGCCCCTTGCAGCCGCTCACCAACGGGAAAACGAGCGCCACTATTAACAAATAAGCTCTGGTCGTCATTTTTGGCGCGTACCCACAAGAGTTAGTGTGGTAAGAGGGTTTTCACTATCCAAATGTGGTAGCCGGAAGCATACCTAGTGTCAACGATAAATGATTAAAGCCCAAACGGCGCGTAAGCTATTTATTTACTCTTTTTGAGCACGGATAAAGCCAAAATTTTTGCACAGGATTTTTATGGGGTGCTTATATTAATTTTTCCACCGTTGCAATGGTGTCACGGTTTTGGTTTTTGCACCATACGTGTTGTTTCTTTTTTTCGTACTCTTTTTTTGCTCCGATTGGACAAGATTTTTTAGTGCTTGCAATTGAGTCAAAGCTTCTTATGATGACGATTGCTTATGGTTCTTAACCATGAGGCAGGGAAATAAAAATAACCGAAAACGTAAGGAATTCAAAGCGTATGTGCCGTCGTTTTGTAGTGAATGCCAAACCGCAAGCCGTTGCCAAAGCCTTCGGTGCCACCCTTGAAGAATCCTTCACCCCCGGCCAGGTTTTCCGACCTAATGATATGGTTCCAACCATTGTGCACTCTCGCAAATCGGGCGAGCGCGAACTGCGCACCGCAAAATTCGGTTTGATCCCAAGTTTTGCAATTGACCCAAGCGTCGGTGCGAAACTCTATAACTGCCGTTCAGAAACAGTGGACATTAAACCCAGTTTCAAAGCCAGCTTCGAAGCGCGCCGCTGCGTGATTCCTGCCACCGCATTTTACGAATGGCATTTGCATAATAAAGTTCCGTTTGCCGTCACACCATCGAAAGTCGATCTCTTCGCATTCGCGGGGATTTGGGATCGCTGGAGAGATGAGGCAACCGGTAAGGTCGTTGTTTCGTGCTCTGTTCTAACGACCGATTCCGCCGGTTCGCTCGCTGAAATACACCAACGTATGCCGGTGGTGTTGGATGGCGATGCGATTGACCTGTGGCTTGACCCAAAAGGCAAAGCGTCGGATCTGAAATCGCTCTTCCGTGCGTATACCAAGATTCAAATTACTGAAGACGATTCGGTAATGGCCGCCTAAGCGCGACCGTGGTAAAAATAATAGCCTAATCCAATCGTAAAAATCGCACAGCCGTAGAGGGCGTGTTCGATGCATGCAAGTGCCAGGGATTTATGTTTGCGGTAGGTGCCAGCGAATAGAAATCCGCCGATGACGCAAAAACTAACGGCGATGACATTGCCAAGCAAACTATGGGCTAAACCAAAAGCGATCGCGCTTGCGAGCACAATGCGCTCGCCGCAGATGATGGCATAGCGTTTGAAAAACAATGTGCGGTAGATGAGCTCCTGCGGGATGACGGAGAGGATGGGGTAGAGCACCATCACTACCATCCACCACAGAGGTTTTTCACGCACGAAGGAAAATAGGCGCGCAGGTTCTAGCACGAGGGTGAATACAAACAACCCCACACACGCGAGGAGGAAACGGTAGAAGATGGGTTTGAAAGTTGCGGCATTCACCGCACTCCAATTCCAATCTGTTTTAAACGAATAGTGGTAGTGGGTTTTGAGAAAAACGAGGCTAAAGGCAGAGGCGCCCCACAGCATAATGAGGAGTTGATGCGCAAAACCGAGTTGCCATAACGCAAGCGGCGCAAACCCGAAGAAGAACACACATTCAAACGTGCGGCCCAATATGCGGCTGTTAACCACGCGCGGCTTTTTTCGCGGCTTTCTGCACTACGGTCAGCGCCTCTTCCACCAATTGTTTTTGTTCTTTTTCGTGGATTTTAAGGTAGCCGGCGGCAGGTGATGCCGCGGCAGGACGACCTACATACGCAACACGTGCATGGCCGGTATCTTCGAGCACTTCGTCGATAAATGGTGCAACGAAACTCCACGCGCCCATGTTTTTGGGCTCTTCCTGACACCAGATGATTTCAGCGTTTTTATATTTGCTGAGCTCGGCCTTCAGCTCGCGTGCGGGGAATGGATAGTATTGCTCCATGCGAACAATCGCAACATCGCTAATGCCTTTGGTTGTGCGGGCTTCAAGCAAATCATAGTACACTTTGCCACTGGTGATCACCACACGTTTGACTTTGTCATTCGCCATTTTCTCATGTTCGCCGATGATGCGTTTGAAGCTTGTACCTTTTGCAAAGTCCGCGAGTGACGACACGCACATCTTGTGACGTAAGAGTGATTTTGGCGTCATCATCACAAGGGGTTTCCGGAATTTGCGTACGCATTGACGGCGGAGAATATGAAAGTAATTTGCCGGCGTGGTGCAATTGGCCACTTGCATATTATCTTCTGCGCAGAGCTGCAGATAACGCTCCAGCCGCGCACTCGAATGCTCTGGCCCCTGACCTTCGTAACCATGCGGTAGCAACATCACCAGGCCCGACATGCGGAACCATTTAATTTCGCCGCTGGCAATAAATTGATCAATAATCACCTGCGCGCCGTTGGCGAAGTCACCGAATTGACCTTCCCACAGTGTTAAATGATTCGGATGGCCGAGCGAATAGCCATATTCAAACCCGAGAATCGCATATTCGGAGAGTGACGAATCAATCACTTCGTAGTGTTTTTGCTCACCACCTAAATTGTTCAGCGGCACATAACGCTGTTCACTGTCTTGGTCCACCAGCACGCTATGGCGCTGCGAGAATGTTCCACGGCCGCAGTCCTGACCCGACAGACGCACACCGTAGCCTTGTTTCAAAAGCGTGCCATAGGCCAACGCTTCCGCCGTTGCCCAGTCAATGCCTTGCCCGGTTTCCATCATCTTATGTTTGGCCTCAAGCTGCCGCACAATCTTCGAATTGACTTTCACACCTTCCGGATTTTTGGAGATGGCGTTGCCTACTTCTTTGAGCAATTTTTCATCGACACCCGTATCACCGGATGGATGTTCACCTTCGGGTTTTTCAAACCCGCTCCACTGGCCTTCCAGCCAATCAGCCTTGTTGGGTTTGAAGTTTTTCGCCGCTTCATATTCTTTTTCGAAAAAGGCTTTGAACTCCGCAAATTGGTTTTCTACCTCTGCATCTGACACCACGCCTTCACTCACCAACTGGCTGGCGTAAATGCGCGCGGGCGGCGTTTTCTTGCCAATGGCACGATACATAATCGGTTGGGTAAACATCGGCTCGTCGGATTCATTATGGCCGAATTTGCGGTAACAAATAATGTCGACCACGACATCGCGTTTAAACATCTGGCGGAATTCAGCAGCGAGTTTGCACACAAAATAAACCGCTTCAGGATCATCCCCATTCACGTGAAAAATCGGTGCCTGTACGGATTTTGCGATGTCAGAAGGATAGGGCGTAAACCGCGAATATTTGGGGCTGGTGGTAAACCCGATTTGGTTGTTCACAATCACGTGCACGGTGCCGCCGGTGCGATAGCCGCGCAGCTCCGAAAGCGAAAGCACTTCAGCCACAGAGCCTTGCCCACAGAATGCCGCATCACCGTGGAGCATGACGCCGAGTACGGAAGATTTCTCTTCTGTGTCGCCCAAGATATCAAGCTTCGCACGCACTTTGCCCGCTACTACTGGGTTGACGGCTTCCAAATGCGAAGGGTTGGCAAGCAATGACAGATGCACTTTGTTGCCATTAAAATCACGATCTGATGAAGTTCCAAGGTGATATTTCACATCCCCCGATGCATTCATCCATTCCGGGAAATCAATATTGCCGTGGAAGATGGAGAGGAGTTCAGAATAAGGCTTGCCAAGAATAGTGGTCAGCACGTTCATGCGTCCACGGTGCGGCATGCCGAAAATAATTTCCTTCACACCGCGCGATGCCGCCGTGCGCATCACCGCCTCTAAGCCAGGCACCATCGCATCACCACCCTGCACCGAAAAGCGTTTCGTGCCCGGATATTTGACGGTCAGGAATTGTTCGAACGCTTCCACTTCCACCAGCGTTTTTAAAATCGCTTTTTTGTCTTCGGCGGAAAATGTAGCGCGGCCGTGGGTGGATTCAAATTGCTTTTGCACCCAGGATTTCTGCTCGGGGTGCTGAATATGCATGAACTCCACGCCGATGTTGCCACAATAAGTTTCGCGGCAGATGCGGAGGATTTCGCGAAGCGTAGCTTTTTTGAGGCCAAGCAACCCATCAAGGAAAATTTCCTTGTCCATGTCAGCATCGGTAAAACCGTAATGCGCGGGGTCAAGTTCAGGATGGTAGTCGTTCACCTCCAGCCCCAGCGGATCAAGATTCGCAATCAAATGCCCGCGCACGCGGTAAGCACGCACCATCATCATCGCGCGGATCGCTTCGTGGGCGAACTGTTCTATCTGGGCATTGTCACCCCGCACTTGTTGCGGGGTCTGGTTCTTTTTGGGTGTCGTAGCTTCAGCATCCACTGCACCAATTACTTTGGGCTTAATACTGCCCCAGCTCGCGCCGATTTTGGCGTTGCTCGCTTTTCCGGAATCGCGAAACATTTCCTGCCAGCTGGCGTCTACACTTGCAGGGTTTTGCAAATAGCGTTCGTAAAGCTCCTCAATAAACGCAGCATTTTGAACAGCGAGGGAAGATGTCTCAGGCGACAAAAACGGGTTCATAGTTGACTCTATTGTTGGGTTACCTAACCTATAGCGCAAGCCACTGATTCTTTCAAGAAAAGCTTAAGATTGGGTGTAGACGCCACCTCTTATGTACTTCATTAAAAATTAACAATAGAATGCCAGAATGGTACATCAATTTTGCGAGATTTTATATGGTAGAAACGAACCGTATTTCAAAGCTCATCAACAAATATGTCAAACGCGGTCGCCCTAGCGAAGGCGATATGGGGTATTTACGTTGTACCAGCCCCTTAACCGCCGAAGTGAGTGAGCAAATTGCTGAAAAGATCCAAGCGGCCTTACAACAAACGGATGCGCGACCGAATACGATTACCAGAACAGGAATCACCGTAAACGCAGGCAAATTAAGAACAGCTTGTGACGTAGACCTCCAAGTTACTCCCTTGGGATACCATGCAGGCAATCTGGAGCTAGGTATATATATGCCCCCCAACAGCTGGTATCGCAATTCAAGCGACTGGCACGACCCTTTCACAAAACTCAGGATGGAATTTGGCGGAACAAAACGTAATTATAAAGAAGCAACCGACTCACTTTTAGATGATGGGAAATACTACCTTTTCGATAACTACAGAAGTGATATACGCGTACTTGTTGATGCCAATAGTTTCCTCAAGCGTATTGGCGCAGAAGGTTTGAATCTAGAAGTCGAAAAGCACAAACTTGGCGAAACCAATGCAGAAGAAATGGGCCTCAAGCATCAGAAATATTTGGAACGCCGTGGTGATGAAGCAGGCAAACGCAGCCTTTGATCACTTCACATCAATCACCAGCACTTCCGCGTCTGTTAACGCTTTTAGCTCAACGTGTTTCTGGCCGGTGATTTCCGCACCGTCACCTTTTTTCATTGTTTGCCCGTCAATAGTTACTTCGCCTGCGGAAATTAATACATAGGCATTGTGTTTCAGGCGTTGCGTGAGTGTGGTGCCTGCTTTGAGGCGACCGCCATAAATCGCGGCGTCTTGATTGATGTGGAGTGCGTTGGAAGTGTGGTGTTCAGGCATGCCGGAGACGAGTGCGGGGAATTCGCCCGTCACTTCCGTTTTTGGAAATTCGCGCGCGTCCCAGCTTGGGGCTACACCTTTTTTATCGGGGATGATCCAGATTTGGTAGAGCGTGAGCGGCTCATCACTCAAATTATATTCTGAGTGGGTAACGCCGGTGCCAGCGGACATGACTTGGACATCGCCGGCGCGTGTCGTACCTTCATTGCCCATGCTGTCGCGGTGGGTCACGCTTCCGGCGCGGACATAGGTGATGATTTCCATGTCACGGTGCGGGTGTGGCTCGAAGCCTTTTTTAGCGGCGACGATGTCATCATTCACCACCAGCAAATCGCCAAACCCGGTACGCGCGGGGTTGCGATAGCTCGCGAAGCTGAAATGGTAATGGGGTTTAAGCCAACCATAGTCCGCGGTGCCGAGGGATTCGTAGGGGTAGAGTGTGATCATCTAGCTTATATAGTGTGTGGATTCTAAAATAAAAGGGCTGATCTTTTACGATATAATCACTTGTATCTGTTTGTAAAACCGCCTATAAATCATCTATCTAAATCAAAAATAGCCAGTTGATATAGTTGGATTTTTTACTATGAAGAAGACTGTTATTTTTAGCGCCATCATGGTGTTGATAAGCTTGGTGGTTCTGGAACTGGGTTTGCGGGCGGTTCACTATCAACTTAATAATTCGGAATTTGCTATCGTGAAAGCGGTGCGGGCGCTGCCGTCAAAGTTTGGCGCGGTCACCAGCGCTCAATTGCCGCTCGATATGCCCCAAGACGTCTTGCTGGAATTGCAGGCGATCGGCGGGGGGATTGAGAATGCTAACAACCCTACGCATCTAACCAATGAAACGAAATTGATGACGGAGCCTGATCCGCTTGTCGGCACACGGCTTCGCAAAAACGTGCATGTTGCGCAGCACATGGTGATTTCTAATCGTCCCGGCAATATTGATCCGCCGATTGTGGCGTATGATTTAAGCAAGACCGTGCCGCCTAAATTGAAAGCGTGGTTAGATGCAAACACCGCGCGTTATTATAGCTATACCTCCAATGCGGAAGGTGATCGGGTGACGTTGCCTGTGGTGCATGCGGATAAAAAAGTGCTCATGCTGGGGGATAGTGTGGCGTTTGGTGTGGGAGTGGATGATAACCACACCATTGCGTCATTCTTGCAAAGCATGCTGGGCAACTCACAGCAAGTGATCAACCATACCACCGGCGGGCATGGGTATCAGGAAATCTATACCTTGGCCGTAAATAGCTCTTATGCGCACAAGGGTAACACGCTTATTTATATTGCATGCCAGAATGATTTTTGGGATGAGCACAAGGGGATTGATGAGACGCAAATGCGCGAAGCGTTTGGAAAGCTGGCGGCGCTTAAAACCAGCGGGCATTATGCGAAAGTCATCATCGTGCTAGAAAGCTACCAACAATTTAGCTTCCACCATTTCTTGAACAAATGGCCTGAAGCCTACATCACCCATATGCGTAAAACGTTTGATGATTTCCCTGCCATGGCCCAAGAAATCGGATTTGTCGGCATCAACTGGGACGCTATTATTCACCAATATAATAAAGGCTCCGATTCGTTATTTGCTGGCATGTCACTGTATGTGGATCAAGTGCATCTCTCGCCGCGGGGTGCTAAGCTCATGGCGGAAGCACTGCTGCCGTATGTGCGTGAATAATCGCTGCATCATCACAAACAAAAAGGGCCGGGGAATTTCCCGGCCCTTTTTTATTTTATAGAAGATTAAAGTCTTACGCGACTTCTTCTTCCTCAACGTATGGCGCATCGCCGGGTTGTGGGTCTTTTAGCACGTAGCCACGGCCCCACACGGTTTCGATGTAGTTTTCGCCGTTTGCCGCAGTTGCGAGTTTTTTGCGCAGTTTGCAGATGAACACGTCGATGATTTTAAGTTCCGGTTCGTCGATGCCGCCGTAGAGGTGGTTCAAGAACATTTCTTTCGTCAGCGTCGTGCCTTTACGCAAAGAGAGCAATTCGAGGATTGCATATTCTTTGGATGTGAGGTGCAGCGGCTTGCCTGCAACTTCCACCGAACGCGTATCCAGATTGATCGCCAGTTTGCCGGTGCGGATGATCGACTCAGAGTGGCCTTTCGAACGACGAACGATCGCTTGAATGCGCGCGATCAACTCACCTTTGTTAAACGGTTTGGTGAGGTAGTCGTCCGCGCCGTAGCCAAGACCTTTGATTTTTTGGTCTGGGCCGGAGAGGCCGGAGAGAATGAGGATTGGCGTGGTGACGCGAGCCGCGCGGAAGCGGCGCAGAACTTCGTAGCCATCGATGTCCGGGAGCATCAGGTCCAGGATGATGATGTCGTAATCGTAAATTTTGCCGATTTCGAGACCTTCTTCACCGAGCTGGGTGGTGTCACAGATAATGCCTTCCGACGCTAGTGAAAGCTCAATGGCCTTGGCGGTGGATGCATCATCTTCTACTAGTAATACGCGCATGGGCGAACTCCCTTATTAATATCTTGGTTAACATCGTAACCGAACTTAATGCTCAGTTAACCATAAAAAAACGGTTAACGCAATCTTTAACTGTTCTTTTTGGAAGAATCAATATATAGTTTCATTCCAAGCGCTAACACCCACCCTTATGTGGCACTTATGCAGCATTTATTGAATGAAATTGATAAAATTCAAGATGTTAAAATTGAAGGTGCCGTTCGCTCCGTAAATGGCCTGCTCATAGAATGTGTGGGTATGGAAAAGTTTTTGGCGGTCGGTTCGCGCTGCCGCATTTACCCAAATACCCCCCAGGCAAGTGTTAAAGAGTTACTGGCCGAAGTGGTCGGTTTTAATGATAAAATCGCCCTGCTGATGTCATTTTCGGGGCTTGATGGCGTCGGCCCGGGCACGAAAGTGGAAATGATCGCTTCGGTCGCAACCGTTTCGCCGAGCAATGCGTGGTTGGGACGCATTGTTAATGCGTTTGGCGAGCCCATTGACGGGTTGGGGCCGCTCCCTCGCGGCGAAGTTGCGGTGCCGATTAAAAATACGCCGCCCAATGCGCATGAGCGTGCGCGTGTAAGAGGTAAATTAGATCTGGGTGTGCGTTCACTCAACACCTTCCTCACCTGCTGCCGCGGGCAGCGCATGGGGATTTTCGCCGGTTCGGGCGTGGGGAAATCCATTCTCATGTCGATGATCGCACGCAGTTCGGATGCGGATATTAACATCATCGGTTTAGTCGGCGAGCGCGGCCGCGAGGTGCAGGAGTTCATTCAGGATGATCTAGGTGAAGAAGGGTTGAAGCGTTCGATTGTGGTGGTTGCAACGTCGGATGAATATGCGCTGATGCGTCGGCAAGCGGCGTACCTCACACTCGCACTTGCCGAGTATTTCCGCGATCAGGGCAAACATGTATTGTGTTTGATGGATTCAATTACGCGTTTTGCGATGGCACAGCGGGAGATCGGCCTTTCGGCTGGGGAACCGCCAGCCAGCAAGGGTTACACGCCAACGGTATTTGCGGAACTTCCAAAACTTTTGGAGCGCGCGGGACCGGGGAAAGAGGGTAGTGGTGCGATTACGGGACTCTTCACGGTACTTGTGGAAGGCGATGACACGAACGAACCGGTTTCGGATACCGTACGTGGAATTTTGGATGGGCACATTGTGCTTGATCGTTCAATCGCCAGCCGTGGGCGTTTTCCGGCGGTGAATATTTTACGCAGCGTGTCGCGGACGATGCCGGATTGTAGTTCGGATGAGGAAAATATGCTGGTCACCAAAGCCCGGCGCTATTTATCACTTTACGATGATATGGCGGAAATGATTCGGCTCGGTGCCTACCGCAAAGGTGCGGACGCTGAGGTCGATCTCGCGATTAAATACTTCCAACCGCTGGAAGAATTCCTCCGCCAGGGCAAACGTGAAGCTGCTGATTTAGAGAGCGGATACAAGCGCCTGGCCGAGATTTTGGGTACGAAATAACCACCGTCATTCTGCTCAGTGCAACGCAACGGAGCAGAATCTCCTTAAATTTACAAGATCCTGCTCGAACCCTTTGGGTTCAGCAGGATGACAATCTTAACAAAACTGTCACACACTACCCTGGAGTGCTGGGGTAAAATAGTGGCGTGAATGATCTTATGTCACCCGCTGGACTGCTGCCCTCTTCGATTGTCAAAATCGAGGAAGTCTGCCGCGATAAATCGGCGCTTGCCGACAAGCAAAAAGTCTTGGGTGGCACGTTTTACGATTCGCTGTTTCACAGCACCGGCGACACGTTTAAATTCGTAGGCGGTATTTTGCTCGCCGCCGCGATGGGCATTATCGGCACGGCTATTAGCGGAGCAGAAGATAAAACCATCTCTGCCGTACTTTCCGCCATACAAACTGAGGCTGTAGGTCTCACGTTTCTAGCTGCTGCAACCGTTATCATGGGTGCAGGGATTGCGGCGCATTACATGTCGAGCCGTATGTACCACAACAGTCAGTTTGATCAGCTGGAGGTGAATGCGCAACACACGGCGAAATATCTGGCGCAGGAGCTGCAAAAAACGCCGCCGCAGCTGGTGGTCGTTCAGGCACAAGGCCAATTTGAAAATTCAGGCCGCGCTGACGGCAAGCCCTGGGCGGATGTGGTTGCGAAGGAGCAGCCATCAAATCGCACGCTGAGCGTATAAACGGCCTAAAAATAGCGAAAAACTTCCTCTTTTTCAATAGTTTGTTAACTTCCTATTAAGCGGTTTCGCTTAAGCTTGAAGGGTATTATGGCCCTTTCCGCATCGACACCGCCGCTACCTCACGCAAATGCCCATGCGCTTGCTCCGCAAGTGCTGAGGGTGCTGACTGAACGCAACCTGCCACCGACGCCGGAAAACTATTCGATCTGGTACCACGTGGTGGCCAAGGACAACAAGCAGCTTACCAAAGAAATCGATGCCATGGAGCGCAATCATGTGCCGTTTAACGAGCAGACGATGGGGATGCTGTATAAAAAATTTATTATCTCTGACCGGCCAACCGAAGCAGCCAACACGGCAACGTTGAACGCCAACAAGGTACTCTCTGACGTATTGAAAGCCGTGCAAAACTACGGCAGCGAGACGAAAGAATTTAACGAAGACGTCGATCAGTACATGGATAAGCTGGATGATGTTTCGGAAGATCCCACCATCAAAGAATTGGTCAAAGGATTGATGGATGCCACCACCGACATCCAAAACCAGGGGGAAGAACTCCATAAAAAACTCGCTGAATCCGAACAAGTCATCGAGAAACTCAAAAAAGATCTGGAACACGTCACCGAGGAATCGCAGCGCGATTTCTTGACCGGCGTCAATAACCGCAAAACATTTGACCGCGGGCTGGATGAGTTGATTGAAGATACGAGAAAACATGGCGCGGAGTTGTGTCTGCTGATGCTCGACATCGATCATTTCAAAAATTTCAACGATAAATTTGGGCATTTGATTGGCGATGAGGTGCTCAAAATTGTTGCCAAATCTTTGACCGATTGCGTGCGTGGCAAAGACATGGTTGCGCGCTATGGCGGCGAGGAATTCTCCGTCATCTTGCCCGATACACCACTCGTCGGTGCCATGAAAGTGGCCGAAACCATTCGTAGCACCATTGCCAAGCGCGAATTGAAACGGCGCGATAGCGGCGAATCGTATGGAGCCATTACCGTTTCCGTTGGGGTGAGCTTACTACGCGGTAACGATTCACCGGTCAGCCTTATCAAACGCGCGGATGATGCACTGTATATCTCCAAACGCCGCGGCCGCAACCGTGTGACGCAAGAAGGCCAAACCTTGCCCGAATAACATCATTGCGAGGAGGCGAAGCGACGAAAGCGGATTGCTCCTTCCCTTCAAATCGCCTATAACCGCTTCATGTTTAAAATCACCCTGCTCTTTGCTGCGTTGTGCACGATTGCATTGCCTGCCGCTGCCGCTGCCCCGGAAGTTGGGATTGCCGCGGTAGTGAATGATGAGGTGATCACCACCAAAGATATTGAAGACCGTTTGGACTTCATCGGCAAAACCACTGACGTGCCCGACGATGAAGAAGCGCGCGCGCGCATTCGCCCGCAAGTGCTGCGGCAATTGGTGGATGAAACATTGCAGATGCAAGAAGCACGGCGCTTAGGCCTGGCTCCGGATGAGAGGGATATTACTCAAGCCATTGCCATGATCGAGAAACAACGCAGCATGGTACCCGGCGGCGTCTTGGAAGATTTGAAAGACCACAATGTCAGCGAAAGCTATTTCAAGCATCAACTGGCGGCACAAGTGGCGTGGTCAAAAATTATCGGCAAGCGGCTTCGCCCCGCCATCAAGGTCACTGAAGATGAAATTGAACGCGCACGCGCGCAGGCGGCGCTCAACCCTTCACAAAACGTGGAATATTCTCTGTTGCTCTTGCCGCTGGCGGTCGAAAAACCGGAACAGGAACCGGATGTCAAAGCATTGGCGCAGCATTTAGCGGATAGTTTAAGCAAAGGTGCATCGTTTGATGCCATCACCCGCCAAGTGACGCCTAACGCACCGCCGCCAACGCCTTTTTGGGTGGAAGCCGCGACGCTCGACCCTGCACTTGCTGCAGCCTTGAAGGGCGCAACACCCAACACTACCCTTCCACCCGTACGTACCGCTGAGGGTTATGCTATTGTTCAACTCCTAGATAAGCGCGCGAAAGATACTGCTTCTTCCATCACCGAACTCACGGCCAAATTGTTCACCTTAAGCCCCGCGGGCGAAGCCACTCCTGGTACGAATGATTTTACCGCCGCGGCCGAAGCTGTGCGTGCAACCCCCGGCACCTGTGAAGACACCAGTAGCGATGCCAAACTTCCTGCAACGGTCACCTTGGCGGCGGCTATTTTAGAACAACCGCTTGAGGATTTTTCAGAGGCGTTCCGCCCGCTGCTGCAAACGCTGACAGTGGGTAATGTGAGTGCACCTGTTGCAACGCCGTATGGTTTGCAGATGGTGTTGCTCTGCGAACGCGTGGATGTGCCGCCGGCCTTGGCCGATAAGGACAAAACCTACCAGCGCTTGATGACTGAAAAAATGGATCTGGAAGTCAAGAAATACTTGCGCAATCTCCGCCGCGACGCGTTTATTGAAATGAAATAGCTACGCTGCGAAAGCGTCAACGGTGCAAATCTCGCCGGTTAAGCTGCTTTGGGTCGCCCGCACAATTTTGATATCGACGATTTCCCCACGTAAGCGTTCGGCACCATGGCAGTGCACCGATTGCATAAACGGCGTGCGGCCAATGAGTTGGCCTTCCAGCTTGCCCTCACGGTCAAAGAGTACGGGCATGGTTTGGCCAACGCAGGAGGTGTTGAAGGCTTGTTGGCTATCAGCCAGCAAGGCTTGCAGGCGGGCAAGACGTTCGGTTTTGACATCCTCGGGCACTTGGGTCTCTTCGATCGCAGCCGGCGTGCCAGGGCGCGGGGAGTATTTAAACGAATAGGCAGAGGCGTAGCCTACCTGGGCGGCAAGGCCCAGCGTTGCCGCGAAATCTTCCTCGGTTTCGCCGGGGAAGCCGACGATGAAATCGGACGACAGCGCAAGATCCGGGCGGACCTTTTTCAAGCGCGTGATGATGTCCAGATAAAATTCCGCAGTGTGTTTGCGGTTCATCATTTTCAAAATGCGGCTGGAGCCGGATTGAATCGGCAGATGCAAATAGGGCATTAATTTCGGCTCGCTGCCGTGAATGGCGATCAACGCGTCCGTCATATCGCGCGGGTGGGAGGTGATGTAGCGAATGCGCTTCAAGCCGGAGATTTTGGCGAGTTCGGCAATGAGGTCGGGGAGTGTTGCGCTACTGCCTTTGTAGCTGCCGTGGAAGGCATTGACGTTTTGGCCGAGCAGGTTGATTTCTTTGGCACCTTTGTCGATCAGCTGATTGGCCTCAACTAAAATTTCTTCGACGCTGCGTGAATATTCGGCACCGCGCGTGTAGGGGACCACGCAAAACGTGCAGAATTTATCGCAGCCTTCTTGTACGGCCAGATACGCCGAAACGCCCTGTGACCCTGCCTCTGGCAGGCTATCGAATTTGGGTTCTTTGGGAAATTCAAGCTCGACCACACCGCCGCCATCGCGGATGGCGCGGGTGACAAGTTCGGGGAGCAGGTGGTAGCTCTGCGGACCAAACACCATGTCTACATACGGCGCGCGCCTGATAACCTCTGCGCCTTCAGCCTGTGCCACACAGCCGCCGACGGCAATGAGCATATCTTTCCCGCTTTTTTCTTTGAGTTTGTTGACGCGGCCCAAATCGGAATAGACTTTTTCATCGGCTTTTTCGCGGATGTGACAGGTGTTGAGGATCACCATATCCGCACCTTCCATCGTCTCCGTTGGCTGATAGCCGAGCGGACGCAATACGTCTTCCATACGTTTGGAATCGTAGACGTTCATCTGGCAGCCGTAGGTTTTGATGTGGAGTTTCTTCATAGACATTCGCTGGTTTCTCGCGCATTCTTTAGCACATGAACCTCAAAGACCAAGTGATTTTGTGCCTAGATTCCGCCTGCGGCGCGGGCAGCGTGGCCGTTTTCGTGCACGGCGAATGCAAAGCATTCGTGGCGGATGCGGTTTCAGGCACACAGGCTAAGAACCTGATTCCTATGGTGGAACAGGCACTTAAAGAGTCTGGTGTGGGATATACACAACTCAATACCATTGTCTCCACTATTGGCCCAGGAAGTTTTACCGGCATTCGCATTGCGCTCTCGAGTGCGCGCGCCTTTGGCCTGGCGCTCAAAATTCCGGTGGTAGGAGTATCGACCGTGGCGTGCTTGGCGCACCATCAGCAAGGGGCAGCACTTGCTGTGCTTAATGCAGGTAAAGGCGATGTGTTTGTGCAGGCATTTGATGCCGCGTGCCATGCACTAGATGAGGCGCATATGCTGCCTGCTTCTGAGTTAAGAACGCACTATCCTACGCAACACGCCATCGGTCAGCTTTCGCTCATAGGTGAGGAACCCAATATTCTGCCTAATGCGCAGATGGCAGGGGAAGCGTTGCTTACACACCTGCATTTGATAGCACCGCCGGAGCCGTTTTATATTCGCCCGCCCGATGCCGTCATCCCCGCGACCTGGCTACGCCGACGGCGTCCGTGATATTGCACACGGCACGGCATGGCGCCAAGGCGAGAGGCGGGGATGACGCTTATTTCCAATGCTTCTGTGTGTTTCTGATGTACCACAGCTCTAAATTCTCCCAGAAACACGGCCATTTGGAATCCTGCGTGCAGCGTGTGGGCGTGAAGTTGCTGCGCTCGGGTTCGGGTGTGTAAACATCGACAAGTGATGCGGTGCGGTTGGGGTGAAGCGCCTGCCATGCGAGCAAAATTATCAACGCTAAGGTTGCGCACAGCAGTGCAAATTGCGGCGTAGGGTGCGGCGAATCGCCCCAATGCATGTTGAGGTGGAAGAGTTTTCGGGAGGGCTCATCCGTTACCGCGTCGAATTCTTTGAGAACGTCACCGGCCTCCGCATCCAAAAATTGGAGAATGCGTTCGATATAGCCGCGCGCATAGACCATGCCCGGCAGCAATTCCATGTCGCCGGCTTCGAGGGCGAGGATGTAGCGCTCGCGAATGTGCAATGCATCGGCCAATTGTTTGGTGGAAACGTTGCGCGCGATGCGCACGTGTTGAATGTGGGTGCCAATTTCGAGATAGGAGGGGCGGGCTTCGCCGTTCACGCTGCGCGTTTCAGCGCCAGATGCGCATTCGCTTGCGCCACCAGTTCGTGCAGAATCTCAGCGACCGGCTGCACGGATTTGACCATGCCAACGCTTTGCCCGGCCATCACCGAACCGCGCTCAATGTCGCCATCAATCACCGCTTTCCTAAGCGCTCCCGCCCAGAAATGTTCGATCGCAAGCTGTGCTTCTTTTTTATCCAGCGCACCGCTTTTAACTTTGGCGATCATTTCAATTTGGAAGCGCGTAAATTCATCGGTCGCCGCGTTTTCAATTGCGCGCACGGGAATCACCGGAAAATCGGGGTCTACCTGCACACTCGGCTGCGCATCCCGCGCGTTGCTTTTGACGAAAAGGTTCTTGAAATTGGGGTGCGCGATAGACTCAGCTGCGCACACAAAACGCGTGCCGAGTTGCACACCGGAAGCGCCCATTTCGAGATAGGCCGCAATCGCCTCGCCACGGCCAATGCCGCCGGCGACGAACACCGGCACATCGCGGATTTCAGGCAGGATTTCTTGCGCGAGCACGGAGGTGGAAACGGGGCCGATGTGACCGCCGGCTTCCATGCCTTCAATAACGAGTGCACCGGCACCGAGTTTCACCAGTTTTTTGCCGATCATCGCTGAAGGAGCAAAGCAAATGACTTTGATGCTGGCGTCTTTCATCGGCCCGATGGTTTCCGCGCGGGGGATGCCACCAGCCAAAACCACGTGCGATACCTTGTTGTTGATGCAGGTCTGCACCAATTCGGCGAGTTGCGGGTGCATAATAATCAGGTTTACGCCGAAGGGTTTTTGAGTCAGCTTTTGCGTGGCTTTGATTTCAGCATCAAGCAGCGCGGGCGACATGCTCGAGGCAGCAATGACACCGAAAGCGCCTGCATTGGAGAGGGAAGCGACCAAATTGCGCTCGGACACCCAGCTCATGGCACCGCCCAAAATGGCGTGCGGCGTACCCAGAAAATCCGTGCCGCGTTTCCAGAGAGAATTGAGCGTGTGCATAGCGCCTTGTAGTACCCGGTTTCTCTATTGTTTTAAGTGATGCATCTGCCTATCATTTTTGTTTTTTCAGTCAAGCAATACGTCGAAATCCGCGTGGGAAGACGGTTTGGCGCGGTATTGTGACAGATTTGTTACCGTTTGATTGCAGTTCCGTGAAGTTTGCGATTGTCACAGTATTGTCTCTTGAGAGTCGGGGCTGTTTTTGGTTTAATGAAACTATGAGCACGGGAAACAACACACCAGCCGATCTTTCAGGGACGACCATGTCACAAGGCAACTTACCACAAATGGGGCAAAGCATGCTAAACTTCGTGAATAGCGGATTTTCTATAGTCGCGGTAACCGAGAAGTTTAATGCCCTGGTTTCAGCGGCCCAAGAGGGCCTAACCAACGTTTTGCCGCCGCCTGGAGACATGGTAGCGACCACCAGCCCCAGCATTGCTGCGGGTCCGAGCGCTAGCTTAAGCGTTTAAAATTAACCTTTTGCTAAACAATATCTTGTTTTATATCGAAATCTGTGCCAGAATAATATGCTCAAATGGCGGCAGTATTTAAAGTGTACATGGCGTGATGACGACACAATGGAATGCAAAAGCAATCGGCGCGGGCGGTAGCGGCTTTGATCCTAAGCTGCTGAATGAAGCCTTCGTCATTCTCATGCAAGGTAAGAATACCTTTGGTGATCGCATCTATTCGTACCTCAAGCTGACCGTCAAAGAATTCCTCAACATGCAAGAAGCGATTCGCTCCGGCAATCCGTTCAACCCGAGCGATTTCGGCTCCGTGGTGGCAGCCGGCAAGGGCGAGCCGCCAACGGAAGTGCGGGCGGAAATCGAATCGCTCTACCGCGTGATGAACGGTGGTACGGGAGCCGTGGCCGAACCTGTGGCCGCACCCCAAAATCAAAAAGCATGGGATGAGTATTAGGCTTGCGTCATCCTCGCGCGGCGAATGCCGGGCGGGGATCTGGTAAAATGGAAGAGATCCCCGAACTCGCTAAGCTCGTTCGAGGATGACGGGTAGGAATTAATAAATTAACTATTTTAGAGCTTGCTTGAAACGCAGCTTCGTTTACTATTGCTTCTAGCGCCTTGCTCATGAGACGCAAAAAGGACCAATAATAATACATTGCTTTATATGAAAAACTTACGAATAGCCTGTGTTGCTGATTCAACACCAAAAGCGCAAGAGGCCTATAAAAAATTAATGCACTCCCATCCTTTTGTGCCTATCAATACGCGCAAGAACCCGCCGCATGTGGTGCTGGTGCTGGGTGGGGACGGCTTCATGCTACAAACGCTCCATAAATACATGAAAAAGAAAGTCGCGTTTTACGGCATGAACTGCGGCACCGTCGGTTTTTTGCTGAATGATTATGATTTAGACAGCGTGATTGAGCGCATTGAAAACGCGAGACCTGCAACGCTCTACCCACTCCACATGTTCGCCAAAAAAGAAAATGGCAAAATTTCGCAGGCGATTGCGTTTAATGAAGTGTCACTGTTCCGTGAAAGCCGGCAAGCGGCCAAAATCCGCGTAACCGTCGACCATGTGGTACGCCTCAAAGAATTGATTTGCGACGGTGTTCTGGTCGCAACCGCGGCCGGCAGCACGGCGTATAATTTCTCTGCCGGCGGCCCGATTATTCCCTTCGGCGCAAATGTGATTGCACTGACGCCGCTCGTTCCTTTCCGCCCGCGCCGCTGGAAGGGCGCGCTGCTGCCACACAGTGCGACGATCAATTTCGACATACTGGAACCCAAAAAACGCCCGGTAAGTGCGGTGGCAGACTTTACTGAGATTCGCGATGTGGTAGCGATCGCCGTGAGTGAGCAACGGCGCTTTGGGGTGAAACTTCTGTTCGACTTGGAGCGCAATCTGGAAGAACGCACCATCAAAGAACAATTTATCAGCGGATAAATTGTCATGGAGATAGCTGGAAGTTTCAGACCCAGGCTTGCAAAATATGCCGCGTTATACGTGGTATGGATGCTGGTATTTTTTACACTCACCGGCGGGTTTTTTGATCCTAATTGGCTGCGTTCATGGATTCAGTGGGACGCTTATTGGTACATCCAAATTGCCGAGCATTGGTATAGCCCTTATATTCAACAGGGCTTTAAGGTGTTTGCATTTCCACCTGGATACTCACTGCTTATAGAAGCGGTAGCGTGGCTATCGCCCCTTGATTTTAACACCACCGCTATCGTCATCAACATCGTTACGTATTTTGTAGCGTTGGTGCTTGCGGTCGAACTTTTATCCACGCTTTTGGGGCTTACGTCGCAGGTATTGTTTTTTATCGTTACACTGACAGCACCCACAAGCTATGTGATTTTTTCTGTCTATACGGATGCACTCTTCATGTGCGTGCTTTGGGGCATTTTGTGGCTCGCCATTCTTCACCCGGAAAACAAAAAATCGCAGCTCACACAAATTGTGTTGCTCTTTTGTTTGCCGTGGATTCGCATCACCGGCTATGCACTGCTTGCGTGGCTACCCCTGGGGCGGTTAATCGCTTCTGTGGCATTGGTAGCGGCTGCAGGGTGGCTCTACCTTAATTACTATATCACCGGCAATATGCTGTTTTTCATAGAAGCGCAGAAAATGTTTTTTTCAGGCGGCACCATGATCGACGGCTTGAGGTATACGTTGAATGCATTCATTCATCTGCCGCAGCACAGCGCACGTAGCGAATGGATTGATTATTTACAGATGGCGTTTCTGCCAGTGGTTTATTTGGTTTTTCTCATCGCCGCGGCGGCTTGGTTTTTGTATAAGAAGCAAACGCTGCTTGCCGTGTCCATGCTTTCGCTGCTTGCCATTTCGCACTATGCACCATTTTGGCGTAGCGTAGTGCGTTACGATATGGTGTTGCTGCCGTGCTTGTTCGCGCCACTTTTTTTTATCGCGGCAAAGCGAAAAGGAGGCGTTTCATCTATCGGCGTACTCTTGGGAGCATTAGCCATGGGGCAATTTATTTTGCAAATTGCGTTTGCGGTGCAATTTAGAGGGGGGGGGTGGGGATTTTAAGATTAAAAACACCCCTCAATCTATTAATTGATTTTTCATACATTGTAGTGTAAAGTCGCGATATTAAATTAATCCTCTTGGAATTTCATAGTCTTATGCGTTTTGTTGTTTTAGGTGCTATTGTTCTCTTTGCGTTGGTGGCGGGGTACGCTTCCTTACAACTAGCCGGAAAGAGCACGCCGCAACAAGTTGCCCCCACACAACAAGCCATTAGCGTTGTAGATGTCCTGGTTGCCAAACAGCCGATTCAAATTGGTACCGTGATTACGGAAGAGATGGTTGATAAACAACCTTGGCCACAACATTTGCTACTGGATGGCTTTGTAGTTGCCGGCGCGGATGCGACCAATATCGTTGGTATGGTGGCGCGCTCCGATTTTCAAGAACGCGAACCACTAATTACCAGCAAGCTCGGCAATCCGAATGATGGTAACTTCCTCGCTGCAGCCTTAGGCAAAGGCATGCGCGCAGTAACTTTGTCAGTGGATGCGATCTCGGGTGTTGCGGGCTACATCTTCCCTGGTGATCGCGTGGACGTGCTCGTCACTCACACAGCAAACGGCGAAGGCTCGCCCAATGCCACCGAAGTGTTGCTCTCTAACATTAAGGTGCTTGCAACGAATTTGCGCCAGGCGGGACCCAATAAAAATGGCAACGAATCGCCGTCTAATTTGACACTCGAAGTGAGTGCGGACGAGGCGCAAAAAATCAAGCTCGCTGAAAAACGTGGCACGATGGCAATTGCGCTGCGCTCGTTGAAAGATAGCGATGAGGCCACCAACGCCGCGCCGACAACGCTTCCTGATTTAAGCAAGCTGCAACCCGATCAAGGTCCCATGCGAACCGGTGGCGTGTTGATCGTGCGCGGTACGTCACTTAGCACCTCCGTTCAACAACCCCCCGCATTAACGACCACCAGTGAGCCACAACCATGAAGATATTTTCGCTTCGAACCGCTGCACTCACTTGGTTCCTTTGCACCAGCTGCATCGTTTCTGCCGCCGCGGCTAAGGATATTACCATTGCTGCCAACCGTTCCCAATTGTTCGAGTTCAATACCGACATGGGCGAAGTGGTGGTGGCCAATCCAGAAATTGCCGATGTTTATGCGCATGGTACACGCCAACTGACTATCATCGGTAAATCGATGGGGCAAACCACGGTGCGGGCGCTGACCAAAGATGGCAAAGTGCTCGATACGTATACTGTCACGGTCGGCTACGACCTTCCTGCCATTCGCAAAGCGCTTAAAGAATTCATCTCCGGCGAAAACATCGGAATCGAAATGGTCAACACGAAGGTTGCGCTTACCGGCAAAGTCAGCAGCGCCATGGTCGCTGATCGCGCGGTGCAAGTGACCGAAGCCTTTATCAAAAGCAGTGGCAGTTCGGCAACCACCGCCGCGCAAGCCTCCGCCCTTTCCACCGGCAGTGGCTCTAGCGATAGTCATCCGCAAATTTTGAACTTCCTGCAAGTGGCTTCCAGCCAACAAGTGATGTTGCGCGTGCGCGTTGGTGAAGTCCAGCGTAGCGCACTTAAGCAGCTCGGCTTCGATTGGAGCACCTTCGGCAGCCCGGGTGGTTTCTTCTATCAATTGGGTATAGGCTCTGGGATAGAACGCTTCCTTACGGATTCTGACGGTGCCTACAAAATTGCTCCTGACGGCGGCACTCGCGGATTTACACGGTTTGGCTGGACGCATGGTGGTACCACGGTTGACACCTTGATTAAATCGCTCGAAAGCGATGGTTTGTTTAAATTGCTCGCTGAACCCAACCTCGTTGCCATCTCGGGTGAAGAGGCAGAGTTCCTGGCAGGCGGAGAGATTCCTGTACCCACACCGCAGCCGGGCTCTGGCGGCGGTAGTACGATTACGGTTGAATACAAACCCTTCGGTGTTTCCGTGAAATTCAAGCCCTACGTGCTAACGCCGGACCGTCTGCGCATTGAAGTACAGCCTGAAGTATCGGCGCTCGACAGCGCCAACTCGGTGACAATTTCCGGGTTCGTCGTTCCGGCACTCACCACCCGCCGCGCGAAAACCACCGTGGAATTGGCACCAGGCGAAAGTTTCATGATCGCCGGCTTGCTCAAAGATGAAACGCGCGCGAGTGTGGATCAACTCCCAGGCGTTAAAGAACTCCCTGTTATCGGTGCCTTGTTTAGAAGCACCGAGTTCCAACGCAATGAATCCGAACTGGTGATTGCCGTAACCCCTTACATTGTTGACCCCGTTAAAAGCGCGGATGTCAAATTGCCGACCGATAATTTTGTCGCGCCAACGCAAATGGATATGCTGTTCTATGGCAACATTAGCGGAACACCTAACCCTGAAAACACGCCGCGCCTGGAAGGCCCGGCGGGCTTCATGACGGAGTAATGAAATGAACGTTGTACGCATATCCCCGCTCGTATTGCTCCTCGTTGGGTGCCTACCTTCGCCCCACCAGGCCAAAACCTATGACGGGCCTGAATCGCTGATGCAACAATCGCGTGAAGTGGTGAGCGTACCGCTTGTTAGTGCCGCCTCCTCCAAAGAATTGATGAATTGGGTCAAGCGTGACGCTCCTGCTAATGTCGTGTTGCAATGCGCGAAGCCTTCTGCCGCCTGCACCGCTGCCGAAAAATCGCTGCGTAGCGCGCGCATTCCTTTTACGGCCGCCGCCGCTGATGCGGGTGGCGATATGGCGATTCTTTCTTATGTCAGAACCACCGCCGCCGATTGCGATCAGCGCGTGGTGGATACCTCTCACAATGTCAACAATCTTCCGAGCCAAAACGTCGGTTGCGCGGTGTCCTACAACACCGTACGGATGATTAATGACAGCAAGCAACTCACCAACCCCGGCCCCACGGGTTTAAGCGACGGCAAAAAAGCTGTTGGCGTTGTGGAATCCTACCAATCAGGCGCACAAAAATTAAGCGAGGGCAGTGTGAGCGCATCGTCTTCATCCGCATCCCGTTAGGAGAGCCCGATGTCGCATGATTTGATGCTCATCCATGCCGATACGCACAAGGGCGTTTCTGCCGATACCCTCTCTAAGGCCCTCCTCATTTCCGATATCCACATTCACGAAAGCACCGCTGCCGCAGCAGTGGCCATCAGCGCGCAAGGAAGAACGCCGCAGTATTTGGTGGTCGACATCGGCAAGCGCGGACAGGATGTACTGCCCGATTTAGATGCACTCGCCGAAGTATGTGATCCGTCGGTGTGCGTGGTGGTTGCCGGTGAAATTAACGACGTTGGGTTTTACCGCGAACTGATTAAACGCGGCATTGTCGAATATTTTGCTTATCCGGTTGATCTCTCTGCCATGCAGCAATCATTGCAGCAAGCCTCGAGCACCGCACGCATCAAGCCCGCAGCCTTTACGCACGAAGTGCGCGGACCCGAAGGGTTTGCGATTAGTTTTTACGGTGCCGCTTCTGGCAATGGCAGCAGTACGGTAGCGCTTAACGTGGCCTATGCACTGGCGGAGACCTATCAAAAACCGACCGTGCTTGTGGACCTCGACTATCAGTTTGGGATGATCGCGCGCTATCTGAACATTCAATCGCGCTACGGTATTAAAGAGCTACTCGAATACCCAGATCGCGGGATTGACGTGTCGCTCGTCAACAAAATGGCCTCGCCTTACAGCAAGCATTTGAAAGTGATTGCGGCACCCAGTGAGTTGCGTTTTTTCCCGAGTGTCAACCCCAAGACCATCCAAGACCTTGTCAAGGCGCTGCGCACGCAATACGCCTATGTGATATTCGATATACCGCACTGCTGGGACGAGTGGGTGCAAACGTTGCAATTGCGTTTGAATCATAATTTCTTGGTGTCTGAGCTGTGGTTGCGCTCGCTAACCCATGTCACCCGTCTGCTGGGTGCCTGGCATGAAAGCGGCCTAACCCGTGACCATCTCTCCTTGGTCATTAACCGGATGGGCTCTAAATTTAAGGAAGCCGTCACCCTGACGGAGTTTGAACGTGTCTCCACGCTCAAAGCGGAATTCATGCTCCCTAACGATACCAAAGCCGTGGTCGCGGCAGAAAACCAGGGCAAAACGGTCATTGAAAGCGGGGCCTCGGAGTTGCGCACCGCGTATCAGCAAATTGCTGCCCGCATGCATTCGCTTGCAACGGGTGTTCCCGTAGAACCTATTGATAATACTAACAAAAAAAGTCTTTCCGGGTTGTTTGCCAAACGCTAAAGTTTAACCCATTGGCAAGTTTTTGAGAGTAGAATCGAAGGCTCAAATCTCGTGATAACTTAGGTAAACTACGTGTTTGGTAAAAAACAAGATTCCGCCGCCCAAGCCCCTGCAGCATCGCTAGCGGTCACCGACCCGCAAGCAACCGCACGCACCGTTGCCTATTCGCAGGATGCCGGGCTTGAAACCCGCGAGTTTTCC
Organism: uncultured Rickettsiales bacterium; assembly: GCA_964405685.1. Taxonomy (GTDB): domain Bacteria; phylum Pseudomonadota; class Alphaproteobacteria; order Rickettsiales; family SXRF01; genus CAYOOP01. Next base: position 123,451 of record CAYOOP010000003.1, on the reverse strand, counting down.
GCCGCACGGGAACAAGTGGTCACTGCGCTTGTTGACCGCATTGATTTTCGTTCGCTCGAAGGCCTATCCGATTCGCTGAAGCGCTCGCGCATTACTTCAACGATCGATAGCTTTGTCCGCACCGAGCTCAATGTGCCCCTCACCTCCGGCCAGCAGGATTTGCTGCGTGAGCAAGTGCTCAATGACTTGCTGGGGTTTGGACCGATTGAGGTGCTGCTAAAAGACAACGACGTCAACGACATCATGATCAACGGCCACAAGCAAGTCTACGTGGAGAAAAAAGGGAAAGTGTATTTGAGCGACGTGCGCTTTAATAGCGAGCGCCACTTGCTTAATACCATTCAGAAAATCGTCTCGCTGGTCGGCCGCCGCGTCGACGAATCAAGCCCCATGGTGGATGCGCGCATGCCCGATGGCTCGCGCTTTAACGCGATTATTCCGCCGTTAGCACTCAATGGTTGCTTGGTCTCTATCCGTAAATTTAAACGCGCGCATATGGGGCTTAAAGATTATATCGGCTATGGTTCTTTAAACCTGGCGATGTCGGATTTTCTTTCCATCTGCGCCGCGTCGCGCCTTAACATCATCATCTCCGGCGGTACCGGTTCCGGTAAAACCACGCTGCTTAATGCGCTTTCGGGCCATATCGACAACGGCGAGCGTGTGGTGACAATTGAGGACGCCGCGGAGTTACAATTGCAACAACCGCACGTGCTGCGCTTAGAAACACGGCCTGCGAACATTGAAGGTGCCGGTGAGGTGAGCCAGCGGCAACTGGTAAAAAACGCCCTCAGGATGCGCCCAGACCGCATCATCTTGGGTGAGATGCGCGGTGATGAGGTGATTGACGTGCTTTCGGCCATGAACACCGGCCACGATGGCTCAATGGCTACCATCCACGCCAACTCCCCGCGTGATTGCGTGAACCGTATTGAAAACCTAGTCGGCATGTCCGGCATCGCCATTTTGCCACAATCGCTTCGATACCAAATCGCCGCAGCAATTCAGCTGATCGTGCAGCTGGAACGTATGCGTGACGGCGCACGGCGCATTACTGCCATTTCTGAAGTGGTAGGCATTGAGAACGACCAGTTGGTCATTCGCCCCTTGTTTAGCTTTGTGCCAGGTGCAATGCGCGAAACCGGTGTGCTCGCCGGAACCTTTAAATGCCACCATGTGGAACCAACCTTTGCGGGACAGCTTGCTTATTTTGGTTTTGCCGATACGATGAAGCGCTCCATCGACGCTGAGGACACCCATGTTTAGTATCAACCTTGCCAATCTTGCCCTACCGATTGCGGTGCTAACTAGCATCTTGGTCTATTGCATTGCGATTATGTTGATGCCTAAACGCATGTTCTCCGAACAATCGAAGCGCGTGCGCGAAGCCTTAAAACGCATTGAAACCGAACAACGCGGCAACCGGTTTGCAGAGACCGTCGAAGTGGAAGACCCGATTGAGACGATGCTCAAAAACCCGCTGGTGCGCGCCTTCGCGCTCATTCCGGGGGCAAACCGCATGCTCCCCCTTTTGCATTCCGCAGGTCTTGCCGAAAGCGTCGATAAATTCTTCCTAGGGGCCATTGCGGTCTTCATGATCATTGTGGTTCTCTGCGGCGAGATTGGCGTGCACTCCAGTCTATTGGTTGCGGTTGCTGCTACCCCGGTGCTGCTTTATCTTTACCTCAAAGGCCGAATTGCCAAACAACGCAAGCACTCGCTCGATGTGTTTCCCGAAGCGTTGGATATGATTGTGCGCAGCGTGAAGGCGGGCTATCCCATTAACACCGCGCTTGGCATTGTTGCTGAAAACGTGCCGGCACCGCTCAACGGTGAATTCAAACGCCTGCTCTACGAAATGAGCATGGGCACCACCTTGACCGAGGCCTGCTCCCGTTTTGCCAATCGTATGGATGACCCTGACGTGCGCTTCTTCGCCGTAGTAGTGGGGATTCAGCAGGAATCGGGGGGCAACCTTTCTGAGATCTTGGGCAATATTAGCAATGTGATTCGCCAACGCCGCCAATTGAAAATGAAGATCCGGGCCTTGAGCTCCGAAGGCCGCGCCACCGCGTGGATTATCGGCGGCTTGGTGGTATTACTGACGGTGACCATCCATGTGATCGCGCCGCACCATTTGGACCCGCTGTGGGTGACCAGCGCGGGTCATAAAACGCTGATTACCATTGGCAGCTTGATGGTGCTCGGTGTGTTTCTCATCCGTAAAATTATTGATGTGGAGGTGTAGACCATGTTGACCTCCCAACATCTTGGCATCTTCATACTTTCGGTCATCATCGTCGTGGCTGGCTATGCGTTGGTGGCCGTCAGCGCTCATCGCAAAAGCTATAAAACCAAAACGCTAAAAGCGGCGCAGCAATTCTTGGACGAGCAGCAAATTACCGTGACGCGCCTGTCGCCGTTTGCGCAGTTCTGCCGCGCAGCTGTGCGCAGCGTGGGCGTGAATGCTGAATCGGTCAAACAAGAGCAATACATCGAACTGGGGCGCGCGGGTTTGCTGAGCGAAGCGTCCCTTTCCTATTTCTTGTTTTTCCGCTCGTTTATTCAGCCCGTGTTTCTCATCGCGGCGCTTATGATCGTTCTGCCGATGCTGATTAACGATCAAACGCCCCAAGGCATGGGGCTGCTTGGGTATATCGTGATTGTCGCAGGGCTGGCCTATGTGGGCTTAAACGGTGCGACAATGGTGATGCGTAACCGTACGAAGAAACGTGACCGTTCGCTCTATCTCTCCTTCCCGGATGCGGTGGATTTGCTGATGGTATGTATTGAAGCCGGCCAATCGCTCGATAGCGCATTGGCGCGGATCTGTCAGGAGCTGCGCAGCTATCACCCCGTCATCACCGAGGAATTGGACCGTACCCGTCTAGAACTAGGCCTTACCACCGACCGGATTAAAGCGCTCAACAACCTCGCCGAACGCACCAATACCTTGGGCTTCCGCTCGCTGGTCGCCGCACTCGTACAATCTGAACGCTATGGTACCAACCTCGCCAATACGCTGCGCGTGCTTTCGGACGAGTTCCGCACCTCACGCTTGCTCAACGCCGAAAACAAAGCCGCGCGCGTGCCTGCGCTCATGACCTTGCCGCTCATTTTGTTTATCTTCTTCCCCTTCATCGGCATGATCATGGCCCCGCCGATGATCACCCTGTTCCAGCAAAACGTGTTCGGACGTTAGTTTCCCTAAAAAATAAGCGCAATTTTATACGCGTTTGCTATAGTGGCCGGCTATGCCACTATTTACCCTCACCTCCCCCTTCTCCCCCGCCGGCGATCAACCAGCAGCCATTGCTGCGCTGACCGAAGGCATTCAAAAAGGCGAACGCAATCAGGTATTGCTCGGTGTTACCGGTTCGGGAAAAACCTTCACCATGGCACATGTGATTGCCAACATGCAGCGCCCGGCCATGATTATGGCACATAACAAAACCCTCGCCGCACAGCTTTATTCGGAGATGAAAAGCTTCTTCCCGAACAACGCGGTGGAATATTTCGTCTCGTATTATGATTATTATCAGCCTGAGGCCTACGTGCCGAAAACGGATACGTTTATTGAAAAAGATTCCTCGATCAACGAACAGATTGATCGTCTGCGCCACTCAGCCACACAGTCGCTACTGACCCGCAGAGATGTGATTGTGGTCGCCTCCGTCTCCTGCATTTACGGTATTGGCGCGGTCGAATCCTATTCGCAGATGACGCTCACGCTAAAAACAAGTGAAACCATACCTCAAAAAGACGTGGTAAAACGGCTGGTTGAAATTCAATACGAGCGCAATGACATTGATTTTCACCGCGGCTGTTTCCGGGTGCGCGGCGACCGCGTAGATATCTTCCCCTCACATATGGAAGATTGTGCGATCCGCATCAGCTTCTTTGGCGATGATATTGAATCGATCAGCGAATTCGACCCCCTAACCGGCGAGCGTGGCGCATCGCTAAACGAGGTCACCATTTTCCCAAGCAGCCACTATGTTACGCCACGGCCTACCGTTGAAAAGTCCATCAAACTCATCAAAGCAGAACTAAAAGAACGCGTGGATTATTTGCGCGCCGAAAATAAATTGGTAGAAGCGCAGCGGCTAGAACAGCGTTGCACCTTTGATTTGGAAATGCTCGTGGAAACCGGCGCTTGTAAAGGCATTGAGAACTATTCGCGGTTTTTAAACGGCGGCAAGCCGGGCGAGCCACCTCCTACCCTGTTTCAATATTTGCCGAAGGATGCACTGCTGTTTATCGACGAGTCGCATGTGACGGTGCCGCAGGTGGGCGGTATGTATAACGGCGACCGCGCACGCAAAACCACGCTGGTGGAATATGGCTTCCGGCTGCCATCCGCACTCGATAATCGCCCCTTAAAATTTGAGGAGTGGGACACGATTCGCCCGCAAACCATCTATGTTTCCGCCACCCCCGCGCAATACGAATTGAATCTGACGCAAGGCGTTTTCGTAGAACAGGTGATTCGCCCGACGGGTCTCATTGACCCTGAATGTGAAGTGCGGCCGGTTGCCACCCAAGTGGATGATTTGCTCAGTGAGTGCACGCGTGTAAAAAAAGCGGGCATGCGCACGCTGGTGACCACACTCACCAAACGTATGGCCGAAGAACTGACCGATTACATGACCGACGCAGGCTTCGCCGTGCGCTATTTGCATTCGGATGTAGATACGCTCGAACGCATCGAAATCATCCGCGATTTGCGCCTTGGCGTGTTTGATGTACTGGTGGGTGTGAACCTGCTGCGCGAGGGGTTGGACATCCCAGAATGCGGGCTGGTAGCTATTTTGGATGCCGACAAGGAAGGTTTCCTGCGCAGTGCCACCGCACTCATCCAAACGATCGGCCGCGCCGCCCGCAATATTGATAGCAAGGTGATTTTATACGCCGACAAAATCACCAAATCCATGAACGTGGCACTCGGCGAAACATCCCGCCGGCGCGAAAAACAAACGGCGTATAACACCGAGCACGGCATCACCCCGCAATCGATCAAAAAAGCCGTGGGAGACATTCTAGAAAGCGTCTACGAACACGACCATGTCACCGTCAGCACGCGCTTACAAAAATATGAGGCCAAAACCGACAAAAAGAAAAACCGTGAGGCCTATCTCACGGAGTTACGGGACTTGATGCTGCAAGCCGCCGCGAATTTAGAATTTGAGGAAGCCGCACGGCTTAAAAAGATATTGGAGAGGGAGGAGCGGGTTTAACATCCTGTCATTGCGAGAAGCCTTGGCTTCGAAGCAATCCATTTCACCCCGCCGCCATTTCTGGATTGCTTCGGGCTAAAAAGCCCTCGCAATGACGGAGAGGAAACGGTAACCTAAACCGCCAGCGTCTTTGTAGCGGCTTCTTGCAAAGCATCCACTACTGTTGCCGCGGTTTCTTTCATCAGTGAGGGTAAATCCACACCACTAGCAACCGTGCTAATATGATCTTGTGCAGCTTCTACTAGTGCCTGAGCGAGCGCATCAACGTTTGGCATAAATCCCCCTACGCCGTTGTTTTAATGTACCGCTGGGCGGCGTTCAGGGCGATGGCTCGCACCTTGGCCGGCTCCATAGGCATATCGTTATGATCACGGCAGCCATCGAGCTTGCCACGCAGTGCCTTAAAGATCAGATCCGCGAGTTGCATAATCTGCGCGCCTTTGGCCTGAAAATTGTTGTTTTTCAGGCGATCCGAGAAGCGTTGTTCGTTGTTACCCATGTTATCCTCCTCATGTTACTAGCTTTTTCCAGCCTTCTTGACTGGTTATTAAATCTTATCCTTACCCGCTATTAAACCACACAAATGTTAAACGTGGGTTAATGATTGTCAGATTGTTCGGACGCTCGCCGGACCGGCTGGGCGTGAGCGTAGCCATTGAAGGGCCTGGGTAAGAGCGTCCACCTGATCATCGTGCACACAGGCCGGGAATTGAAATAATTCGGCTTCAAAGGCGGCAAGCCACGGGGCGCGTGTAATAAGAAACAGCCTCCCCGCCTCAATCAGTGCCGAAACGGCGTGCACGCGCGTCCGCTTGTCGGATTTGGGGGAACACGGCACAATCGGCAAGCTCGAATGTTTCCGCAAATCCTGAATCAATTGCTGGCCGCTTGCTTTATCTTCCAACAAAATAATATCCGGCGTGTGTTTCTCGGCCTGGGCGACAACGGCGCGTTTTAAATCAGGGTATTCAAGTTTCATCAGCTGCACGTCGATCACGTAAAGGCACTGCTCATGCAGCACGGCGGTGAGGCAGACGCTGGAATCATTTGCCGCACCGGTTTTAATTGCCGTGTCCCAGCTTTGCACAATCGTGCCTGCGGGAACGGTTTCCGCATAACGCACCCAATGCGGTTTGATAATGCAGCCCTCCTGCGGCACGGGTTGCTGCTGATATTGCGCGGCGAAGACATGGCTGCCCATTTCGATTTTGAGATGTTCGTAGAGTGCTGGCGATTCGCGTGTGCCGCACAGCACCTCGCCACTTTCGCGCGCGTATTTTATTTTCCCGAAGCTATAGGTCGTGGGTACGTCGGCAATCGCAGGCAAGGAAAGCTGTTCCCACCCGCCTTTTTCGAGCAAATTCCCGGCGAGGTCTTGCGGATGGAGGCGCTGCATCACCAGTACGATGGCGCCGTCTTGCTTGCTATCCAAGCGGCTTGCGAATGTATGTTCAAACCAGGCGTTTGTGGCGGCGCGCAAATGCGGTTGCAGCGCTTGCTCGGGCGTAAGCGGGTCATCGATGATCAGCACATTACCACCCTCGCCGGTTAAGCCAGCACCCGTTGAGGTGCTGAGACGAAAGCCGCGTGCGGTCGTGATGAATTTGTGTTTTTCGTCCTGCCCACGCGCGATGCGGCAGGCAGGAAAAAGTTCGCGAAACCACGCCGCACGCATCACTTCGCGCGTATCTAGAGAATGCTTAAGCGCAAGTGGCAATGCGTAGCTTGCAACAATCACGCGGTTTTCAGGCTTATGGCCCAAAAGCCAGGCGGGGAATGCAACGCTGACGCAGACGGATTTAAGCGCGCGCGGTGGCATGTTGATGATGAGGCGTTTCAAGTCGCCTCTTCGCACCGCTTCTAAATATTCAGCGATCAAGTCAATGTGCCAATTGGGATGAAACGGCTGGCCGGGGTTGACGGTAGCGAAATTTTTGGCGATGAAACTGGAAAAATCGCTGCGCAGTACCGCCCGCAGCATGCGTTGCTCGTCCATGAAAATTACGTACCCGACCCTTGCAGGCTATCTAGATATCGCTTGATGATCTCGCGGTCTTCGCCGCTCATCTCCGCATCGTTTTCTTCCAGCACTTCAGCAATCTGCTTGCGGCTGCGGCATTCATCGAATTTAATCGCGAGATTGCCGAGGTCCACAATTGCATCAAGCAGCGAGTGTTTGGGGCCAAAGATGATCTCTTTGCACTTTTGCTGTTCTTCAGAAAGGCTATTTTCTTCCTCCAGCGTATCCAGGCATTCGCCCAAAAACTTGGCCGTTTTAGCAACCAGCGGCTCGACCTCACCAGTTTCTTCAGTCGCCGCTGTGGGTGCCTGGTTTTTTGCAAGTTTAGGTGCTGATTGCTTCGCCATGATTCAAGCCTTAGGCCTGAATGTGCCTGCCCGGAAGTAGGAATTTTTCAATTGCTCCCAGAGTTTTTTACTAAAAACTCCATGGAGCGCCGCTCAAGGCTGACAAAATCTACTGATTTTGAATAACGGCTTCAACGGGCTTTGCTTCGGGTGGAGTCACATTTGCTACGGCATCCCACCCGCCGCCCAAAGCACGAATCAACTGAATCGTTGCAGCATAGCGCGCACCACGCACTTGTGCGGAGGCGCGTTCGGCGTCGAGTTGTGCACGGCGGGCGTCGATCACTTCAAAATAGTCAAGGTCGCCTTGTTCATAGCGAATATCGGAAAGATGTGCGGCGCGGGTGGCACTTACGGTCGCCACCGTTTGTGCCGCGTGTTGCTCACTTAAGTAACGCGTATCCGATAGCCCATCCTCCACTTCGCGGAAGGCGACAAGCACTTGGGCGCGGTAGTTGGCAACGGCCTCTTCGTATTTTGCATAGACACGATCGAGATTGGCAAAATTGCGATTGCCTTGGAAAATCGGAATCGAAATCGACGGGCCGATTGACCATGTACGGCTGCTCCACTGGAACAAATTACTAAATTCAGTGGATTCCACACCACCGGTGCCAGTCAACGAAATCGCCGGGAAAAAAGCGGCGTTAGCAACACCAATACCCGCATTGGCCGCCGCAAAATTGCGCTGCGCGGCTGCGACGTCCGGGCGTCGCTCCAGCAAGAACGAAGGCAGGCCTGCCGGAATCATCGGTGGTTGTTCTTCGGCCACGAGCGGTTTTTCGGCGAAGGAGAAATCAGCCGGGGTTTTGCCAAGTAGGGTTGCCAGCATATGCTCTGTGTTCGCGCGTTGTTTTTGCGCAGCGAGCAGTTGCGCGCGGATAGACGCCAGATCCGTTTGCGTGCGCGCATAATCGAGATCGCTGTTCATCCCTGCATCGACGCGCTTTTTCATCAGTTGTTCGGATTCTTCGCGAATAGCAAGCCCCGCGCGAAGCGTCCGAATTTCTTCATCGAGCGCGCGTAAATTATAGTAGCTTTGCGCCACATCTGCTTGCAACAATAACATCACGTTTTTAGTGGTTGCATCCTGTGCATCGGCCAACAGTTCAGCGGCGAGTGTACGGTTTCTGACTTCGCCGAAGAGATCGAGTTCATAAGCAATCGTGCCTTTTGCGCGGTAGACATTCTGTGCGGGAATACGCGCGGTGGGGCCGGCAGAAAAACCCGTCGTGGTGCTTTCGCTGCGAGAGAGGCTGGCATCCGCGCCGATAGTTGGAAAGAGGCCCGCGCCTTCAACGCGGGCTTGCGCACGGGCTTGCTCTAGGCGCGCGCTCGCGGCTTTGAGCGAAGGGTTGGCCGCCATAGCCTGCTCCTCAAGAGCATTCAATTCTTCGTTGTCAAAGATCATCCACCACTTGCCTTTGTCTTGGTCAGCAGCAGGTTGCGCAACTTTCCACTCGCCTATCTCTTCTCCCTGCAAGAGGAAGGAGGGTGTTGGCGCTTCTTTGAAAGCCTCAGGCACTTCCGGAAAAACGTTCGGCAATTCCGGTGCGAGATCACACGCGGTGAGGCCAGTCAGCACAAGAAACGCAAATCTATTGCGCATGTGGAGGCTCTTGCAAATGGTGGTGATCCACAAACGGTGGTGGTTCTTTGCCGCCGGTGAGACGCGCTGAAAGCTTACGCAGGATGACGTAGAAAACCGGCGTCAACACCAAGCCGAAGAACGTAACGCCGAGCATACCCCAGAATACCGCTAAGCCCATGGCATTACGCATTTCTGCGCCCGCGCCGGAGGAGAACACGAGTGGAATGACCCCCATGATGAAGGCAAACGACGTCATCAAAATCGGGCGCAAACGCAGGCGCGCGGCGTTGATCGCGGCGTTCAAATAGTGTTGCCCCTGCATCTCGAGTTCGCGCGCGAACTCGACAATCAGAATTGCGTTTTTACACGCAAGGCCCACGAGTACCATGAGGCCGATTTGCGTAAAGATATTGTTGTCTTTCCCCGTCGGCGGGAACTGGAAGATGATGGCCTGAAGGAGATTAAATTTATCCGTCATCCACACACCGGTGATCGCGCACAACAAACACATCGGCACAATGAGGATCACCGCAAGCGGCAGTGTCAGACTTTCGTATTGCGCTGCAAGCACGAGGAATACAAGCAGCACGCATAGCGGGAAAATGAGAATGGCAGTGTTGCCGGCCAGGATTTGTTGGTACGTCAAATCCGTCCATTCATAGGCCATGCCTTTGGGCAAGGTTTCATCTAAGATTTTTTCGATCGCCGCCTGCGCCTGGCCGCTGGAAAAACCCATCGCCGGGCCGCCGTTAATCTCAGCAGTGCGGTAGTTGTTGTAGCGCATGGCGCGGTCTGGCCCATAGCTTTCTTCCACCCGTACCAGTGCACCAAGCGGTACCATTTCGCCGGCCTGGTTCCGCGTTTTCAGCTGCGTGATATCTTGCGCATGGGCGCGGAAATCCGCATCCGCCTGCGCAACTACACGATAGGTGCGACCAAATTTGTTGAAATCGTTGATATAGAGCGAACCGAGATAGATTTGCATGGTCGAGAAGATATCGGTAACCGGCACGCCCATCTGTTTAGCACGCGTGCGATCGATATCGACACTCAGTTGCGGCACGTTGATGCCGTAGCCGGAGAACATCGCAAACGGGTTTAGTTCCGGTGTTTGTCGCGCCTTACCCAGCACCTGGTTGACAACGCTATCGAGGGCTTCGTAGCCCATGTCGGTACGGTCTTCGATTTGCAATTTGAATCCGCCGATCATACCAATCCCCATCACCGGCGGCGGCGGTACGGCAAGGATAAAAGCATCTTTGATTTGTGCGAATTGGCCACTTAAGGCACCGGCAATTGCGCCGGCCGAAAGCGCCGGTGAGGTGCGTTCAGAAAATGGTTTTAAGGTAACAAATATAATGCCGGCGTTCGGGCTGTTGGTAAAACCATTAATGGACAGACCTGGAAAGGCGACCGCGTGTTCAACGCCGGGCTGTTTCAGGATGATGTCCGACATACGGTGGATAACGTCCTCGGTTTTATCGAGTGTGCTACCATCCGGCAATTGCGCGAAACTCACCAGATATTGCTTGTCCTGATTGGGAACAAATCCCGGTGGCACCTGCGTAAACATTACCAAGGTGAGGCCGATCAGGAATAGGTACAACACCATCATGCGTCCGCAACGCCTAGTGACATTGTGCTCGACCGAACGTGAATAGCGCTCGGACGAGCGGCCGAAAAAGCGATTGAACCGGGCAAAAAATCCGCCGAAGATCCGGTCCATTGCGCGTGTCAAAGCGTCTTTCGGCGCATCGTGACTTTTCAGTAAAATGGAGGCAAGCGCGGGTGAAAGCGTCAATGAGTTGAACGCAGAAATGATGGTAGAAATAGCAATGGTCAGTGCAAATTGGCGATAGAATTGGCCGGTTAAACCGCTGATAAATGCAATCGGCACGAACACGGCGATCAGGGTGAGCGCAATAGCAATAATCGGCCCGGAAACCTCGCGCATCGCTTGATAGGTCGCATCGCGCGGGCTTAGGCCGGACGCGATATTGCGCTCAACGTTTTCAACCACCACGATCGCATCATCCACCACAATTCCAATGGCGAGCACCAACCCAAAAAGCGTGAGCGCATTGATAGAAAAGCCGAAGAGATGCATGAGCCCGAAGGTGCCAACCACAGAAATCGGCACGGCCAGCAGCGGAATGATTGACGCACGCCAGGTTTGCAAGAAGATGATGACGACGATGACGACGAGGGCGATCGCTTCTAAAAGCGTGTGAATTACGGCTTTAATCGAATCGCGCACGAAAGTCGTAGGATCATAGACGATGTCATAGTCAATGCCGGCAGGAAAATCCTGCTTCATGCGCTCCATCTCAGCGCGGACGTTGTTGGAAATTTCAATGGCGTTCGAACCAGGCATTTGGAAAATTGGAATGGCCACGGCAGGTTTATTGTCCAACAGCGAGCGCAGGCTATATTCAGAAGCGGCCAGCTCAATACGTGCGACATCTTTCAATCGCGTCACTGCGCCGTTTTCAGATTTGACGATAATATTGCCGAATTCCTCTTCGTTTTGTAGCCGTCCTTGTGCGTTGATCGAAAGCTGCACTTCCGCACCTTGACCATACGGCGGGCCACCAACCACACCGGCAGCCACTTGCACGTTTTGCTCGCGGATGGCGTGAACAGCGTCCATCGCTGTTAAGTACCTGGCAGCAAGTTTTTGCGGGTTGAGCCAAATCCGCATCGCATAATCGCCTGAACCAAACAATTCCACCTGCCCCACACCTTTGATGCGCGAGAGCTGATCTTTAACGTTCATCACGCCGTAGTTGCGTAAATAAAGTTCGTCGTAGCTCGAATCCGGCGAGAGCAAGTGCACCACCATAGTAAGATCCGGCGCACTTTTCACCACCGTCACACCGAACTGGCGCACTTCCTCAGGTAAACGCGGCAACGCCTGCGATACCCGGTTTTGCACGAGTTGTTGCGCAAGATCAGGATCGGTGCCGATTTTAAACGTGATGGTCAGGCTCATCTGCCCATCGCTGGTACCTTGCGAAAACATATAGAGCATGTTCTCCACACCGTTGATTTGTTCTTCCAGCGGCGCGGCGACCGTTTCAGCAATTACCTTGGGGTTCGCGCCCGGATACACAGCACGCACGACGACCGATGGCGGCACGACGTCCGGATATTCAGAAATCGGCAGATTGGGGATTGAAATTAAACCGCCGAGAAAAATCAGCAGCGAAAGCACCGCTGCAAAGATCGGCCGATCAATAAAGAAGCGTGAAATATTCATGGCTTCGGCTCGGCAGCGCTTTCAGGAGCAGCGGGTGGATTCAGCGGCTTGCCTTCAATGTCGACCTTTTGCGGCACGATTTCTGCACCCGGCCGCGCACGTTGCAAACCATTGATGATGATTTTCTCACCCGGCTTCAACCCATCGCGAATGATGCGCAATCCCTCGGCAATCGGCCCAAGCGTTACAATACGCGGTTCGACTTTATTTTCAGCATTCACCACAAACACCAGCTTACGGCTTTGGTCTGTTGCAATGGCACGTTCAGGAACCAGCACCGCCTGTACTTTGCCGCTACCGCCTACTTGCACACGGGCAAAGAGGCCCGGAATCAACGTGCCGTTTTTGTTTTGGAACGTTGCACGCACCCGCACCGTGCCCGCACGCGTATTCAATTCATTGTCAAAAGATTCAATGCGTCCCTCGTTTACGAATGCTTTGTCGCCGGTCAGTGCCAAGCGCACCGGCACTTTTTTGAGTGCATCAGGGTTGCCACCCGCCGCGCGCAAATAGCGCACGTAGCTTTGCTCATCAACGTCAAACGAGGCATAAATTGGGTTGATGGAAACAATGGTGGTCAGCGTTGGTGCAGTGGCCGCATTCACCAAATTACCAACCGTGATCTCTGCGCGGCTCGCACGGCCGGAAACCGGCGCAGTAATACGAGTATATCCCAGATCAAGCTGCGCCTTAGTGAGCGCCGCCGCGGCAGTTTGTGCAGCGTTCTTCTTGGCGTCAAACTCACGTTGTGAAATCGCTTTCTCAGGCAGCAGCGTTTGCGCGCGCGCAAGTTCTGCACTGGTATAATCGGCTTGCGCTTCAGCAGCACTCAGTGACGCTTGAAATGGTTTGGGATCAATCGTAAAAAGCGCCTGGCCTCTTCCCACCATTTGACCTTCGCGGAAATGAATGGCATCAATCGTGCCGGAAACTCGCGGGGTGATGACGACACGATCAACCGCTTCTAACCGGCCCGTAAACTCGTCCCACTCCACGACTTCACGCGAAGGCGCTTCGGTGACATCGACCGGCATCGGCCCCATCATCATCCCATGCATACCGGGGCCCCCTGCCCCCAAGCCGGTGAACACACGATACACACCGTAAACAGAAGCAACGGCAATCAGAAGAAGGATGAGTTTTTTCATTTGTTTTTCTAACTCTTGAAGGTGTCGGCGGGGAGACTAGCGTCAACTTCCTAAAAATGTGTTAATTAACTGTCTGGTGTATACTTCACAGCCCCAGTTTTCAAGGCTTTTGGTGGCCTGATCGCAAGATTGTGACTTTCAGAACGTTTTTAGTGTTATTTTTCAGGGCACTAAGGTTGGCGCGGTTAAAACTTAAGTCCACCTGAATCCGCATCCACATCTACGGTATCGCCGTCTTTCACGCTGCCGGCGAGCAGCCTTTCGGCAATAGCATTTTGCAACTCTCGCTGAATCACGCGCTTTAAAGGTCGGGCGCCATAGGCTGCGTCAAAGCCGATGTCGGCGAGGTGGTCTTTGGCCCTGTCAGTAAGTTTGAGCGTGATGTTGCGTTCAGCCAAGCGTTTTTCAAGCTGCGCAAGCTGAATATCGACAATGCTCCGCATCTGATCGCGCTGCAGGCGATTGAAGATGATGATTTCGTCAAGGCGGTTTAAAAATTCCGGTCTAAACGCCGCACGCACTACGGTCATAATTTTCTCGCGCGTCTCAACATCGATGCTACCGCCGGCTACTTCCTCGGCTTTGAGCGACGCGAAATCAATCACCTTGCCGTTCGTCTTCGGTTTTTCTTTTTTCGGCTGCGGTTCGATGGCCAAAAATTCTGAACCGAGGTTGGAGGTGAGTACAATCAGCGTATTTTTAAAATCGACCGTGCGGCCTTGACCGTCGGTCAACCGGCCATCATCCAGCACTTGCAGGAGTACATTGAACACATCCGGATGCGCTTTTTCCACCTCATCAAAGAGAATGACTTGATAGGGTCTGCGCCGTACCGCCTCGGTAAGCGAGCCACCTTCGTCATAGCCCACATAGCCTGGAGGCGCGCCGAGCAAGCGCGACACGCTATGTTTCTCCATATATTCCGACATGTCAAACCGCAGCAATGCGCTTTCATCATCAAATAAAAACTCGGCGAGTGCTTTGCTAAGTTCGGTTTTACCGACGCCTGTGGGGCCTAAGAACAAGAACGAACCGATCGGTTTTTGCGGATCTGAAATGCCAGCACGCGAGCGGCGCACCGCGTTGGCAACGGCAAGGAGTGCCTCGTCCTGCCCCACCACGCGCTTGTGCAAATCATTTTCCATTTTAAGTAGTTTTTCGCGCTCGCTCCCAAGCATTTTCTCAACCGGAACCCCCGTCCACCGCGCGACAATCGCCGCAATATCTTGCTCGGTCACAGCTTCATTGAGCAAGCCGCCACCTTCGCTGCTCTCGCTTTCTTTCAATTGTTTTTCGAGGTTGGGGATGGTGCTGTAGGTGAGTTCTCCCGCACGCGTTAAATCACCGCTACGCTGTGCAACCTCCAACTCATGCCGCGCGGTTTCGAGCTTTTTCTTGAGCGCCTTTGCCGCTTGCAGACGTTCCTTTTCTTGTTTCCACTGAGTAGAAAGTTTTTCGGAATCTACCTCCAGCTTTTTCAATTCCTCTTCGAGTTTCTTAAGCCGTTCTTTAGACGCCGCATCACTTTCCTTTTTCAGCGCTTCTCGCTCAATTTTCAGTTGGATGATGTCGCGGTCCAGCGCATCCAACGCTTCCGGTTTGCTGTCCACCTGCATGCGCAGCTTGGAGGCCGCTTCATCCATCAAATCAATGGCTTTATCGGGCAAAAAGCGGTCGCTGATATAGCGGTTGGAAAGCGTGGCCGCGGCGATAATCGCCGGGTCGGTAATCCGCACGCCGTGGTGCAATTCGTATTTTTCCTTGAGCCCGCGCAAAATGGAAATGGTGTCCGCCACCGTCGGCTGCGAAATAAACACGCTTTGAAAACGTCGCGCCAGCGCCGCATCTTTCTCGATATGTTTGCGGTATTCGTCCAAAGTGGTAGCTCCCACGCAGTGCAACTCGCCGCGCGCCAGCGCCGGTTTAAGTAAGTTGGAGGCATCCATCGACCCTTCCGCCGCACCTGCACCCACCAACGTATGGAGTTCATCAATAAACAGTATCAACTCACCTTCAGATTTTTCAATGTCGGCCAGCACCGCTTTCAAACGTTCCTCAAACTCGCCGCGAAATTTAGCGCCGGCAATCAACGCCCCCAAATCAAGCGACAACAGCTTTTTGTTTTTGAGATTTTCGGGTACATCGCCAGCTATAATACGCAGCGCTAACCCCTCTACAATCGCGGTTTTTCCAACGCCGGGCTCGCCAATCAGCACCGGATTATTCTTCGTGCGACGCGAAAGCACCTGCATACAGCGGCGGATTTCCTCGTCGCGACCAATCACCGGATCAAGCTTGCCGGCACGCGCCAGGGCGGTGAAATCCTTAGTGTATTTTTCCAGTGCTTTTTCTTGCGGTTGTTGCATGTGCATTTGCATGGTAACCTCTCTCGTTGCCCCTAATATGGTGCGTTTGTGAAAAATCTCAAGGTCCTCACTTTATTATTTCTGCTGCTAGCCAAACCCGCGCTGGCGCTTACACCGCTGGATGGCACGTTTCACTATACGCTCGCGTGGAATGGTATTCCCATGGGGCGGGCGACTCTTGATGCGCATCAATCAAACAGTGAATATTTGATGGAAATGCGTGTGAAACTTGCAGGCATCGCCAAGCTTATTGCCAAGCATAAAAGCACCACCAAGGTAGAGGGCAAAATGGCGGAGAATATGGCACTGGCAGAACGCACCTACCGCAGCGACTACACCCAAAAGAAAACCGATAAGTCCATTCGCCTACACTATGCCAGCGGCGGCATACTCAAAGCACGCGAAATTATCCCTAAAGATAACCCCGCAACCCGCCCGCCGGTTCCGTTTACCGAGCTAACCGCTGTGCCTGATCCGCTGACGTTTGTGCATGTGGTGCGTAAACGCGTCGACGAAGCGCGGACGAAGGATGAGAAAAAGTTTTCATTGCTACTTTACGATGGCAAGCGGCTTACCAAGGTTGACCTCACCATGTTAGGCGTTGAAGAGGGATCGTTGAAGGTGGGCGTTAAACGCACACCCTTGAAAGGCTACACCCAAAAGGAATTGAAGAAATTCAGCGAAAACGGCGAACGCGCTATTCTGCTTTTCTTCAGTAATGACGAGCGCTTAACCTTAAAGGAAGTACGGATGGAAAGCGCGGTGGGGTGGGTCAGCGCAACACTTGATGATTAGCGCTAGCTCTGCTAACACCTGCAAGGAAGGGGTATCTATGAAAGCAAAAGTGCATATTACATTGAAAAATGGCGTGTTGGACCCGCAAGGGCGTGCCATTGCCGGAGCGCTGAGCCACATGGGATTTGACCAGGTGGCAGAGGTGCGCCAAGGCAAATACATTGAGGTGGATTTGAAAAACACCGATCGCAGCAATGCCGAAGCGGCGACGAAGAAAATGTGCGAATCGCTGCTCGCTAACACGGTAGTGGAAAACTACCGGATTGAGATTGTTGACTGATGAAAAGCGCTGTTATCGTTTTCCCAGGTTCCAATTGTGATCGCGATGCACTGACCGTACTCGCCGCCAATGGCTTGAACCCGGTGAAGGTGTGGCATGCGGAGACGAGCTTGCCGAAAGTGGATTTGGTGGTATTGCCGGGTGGGTTTTCCTACGGCGATTATCTGCGCTCAGGCGCGATGGCCGCGCACGCGCCGGTGATGCAGGAAGTCAAAAAACATGTGGCTGCGGGCGGCTATGCACTGGGCATTTGCAATGGGTTCCAAATTTTGACGGAAGCGCAGCTGCTCCCGGGCATGTTGATGCGCAATGCAAAATTGAAGTTTATTTGTCGTCCGGTGGACCTCACTGTTGAAACCACGAGCTCACCGTTTACTAAAGCCTACACCAAAAGCCAAACAATCAGCGTGCCGGTAGCGCACCATGATGGCAATTATTTCGCGGATACGGAAACGCTGAAGCGCCTCAATGCCGAAGAACGCGTCGCCTTCCGCTATACCGAAAACATCAACGGCTCGTGCGAGAACATCGCGGGTATTTTGAGCGAGAACAAGCGCGTGCTGGGGATGATGCCGCACCCCGAACGCCACGCCGAAACGCTGACCGGCGGCCTGGATGGCAAAGCTGTGTTTGAAGCGCTCGCGACTGCTTAAGCGGCTTTTTTATCCGACGAACGCAGGCCTTGCAGGAAGCTCTCTACCGCACCCTTTAACAATGAGGTTTGCTGTTCCATCTCGCCGCTGGCAGCCGTCAGCTGTGTGGCTGCAGCGCCGGTAATGGTAGCGCCTTGGGAGACTGCTTTCACATCGTCCATCACATGACCGGTGTTTTTCGCAGCGGAATCCACGTTTTGCACGATTTCACGCGTGGCTACGTCCTGCTCTTCGACCGCAGCCGAAATGGCTGTTGCGATGTGGTTGATTTCTCGGATGCTCGTGGTAATCGCGCTAATCACATGCACGGTGCTTTCAGTCGTCGCATGCATCGCCGAAATATAACCCGAAATTTCGCCGGTTGCTTTACTAGTCTGGTTGGCAAGATTTTTCACTTCCGACGCCACCACCGCAAAGCCTTTGCCATACTCACCCGCGCGTGCAGCTTCAATCGTAGCGTTAAGCGCCAACAAGTTGATTTGCTCAGCAATCGTGTTGATCATTCCCAATACATCACCAATTTTCTGCGAGGATTCGACCAGGCCTTTAACGGTGGCATCCGCCTGTTCTGCGTCCGCTACTGCTTGGCCAGTCACCGTGCTCGCTTTGCTGACTTGCACACTGATTTCCTGAATGGCCTGCGACAACTGAGCAACGGATTCAGCCGCCGCCTGCACCGATTGATTGGTGTTATTCGCCTGGCCGCTTAGGGCTTCGGATTTTTCACTGCTAAGGTGCGCCTGAGACGACACATCCTTCGCGCTTGACGCCACTTCATTGGCTGACTGAGACAGCTTTTCCACAACCTGTTTGACGCTCGCCTCAAGCTGGTTGGCGAGCCCGCCAAGCATAGCCTTGCGTTCTTCTTCAGCCTTAATGCGGTTTTGTTCTTGCGCTACACTGAGCTCTTTCATTTGCTTGGTGTTGTCGCGGAACACCTGCACGCTGCGGGCGATTTCTCCAATCTCGTCCTTGCGTTTTGCGCCATCGACTTCAAATGTCGTGTCGCCATTTACCACACACTGCATTTTTGCCATCAGCTTACCGATCGGCGCAAACACGCTGCGCGCGGCCATTATAGGCACGAGCAAGGCTACCAGCACGGAAACGGCTGCTATGGCCAGAATAATTTTTTGGCTGAAAGTTTCCATTGCCACACCTTCGGCCGTGTAGGTTTCTGACCACTCAAGAATATGGTTACTCACCGTACCCTGTGCCTCTTCTAATACGCTAAAGGCAGCGAGAAACTTGTCCATTAATTCCTTGTTGTCCTCGCCTTTGGCATAGGCTGCAATTAACTCGCTACCAGCGACGGTGTAGTTTTTAACACCTTCGGTTACGCCTTCAATGTCTTTACGGATATTCTCAGGCAGCTCTTCCTTCAAATTGGCTTCGGCATTTTCCGCGAAAACATTGCCATGCTCGTCCAAATCTTTCGCGGCATCCGCAATACCTTTGGAATCTTTCTCCAAATACGCAAGCTTCGCCGCAAACACGTCTGCACGAATCGCATCGTGCATCATGTCACCCTCCATGTGACGCTGGGTGATCACTGCAATACCCTGCATGGTATGGTTTAGCTCTACCAATTGCTTCGATACATAAAGCCCTACCCCACCGAGCGCGATAACGCCGCAAACTGAAACAATACCCAAAATACTGAATTTAGTTTTGAGAGAAAATTGCATAAAAAAACGTCCTTTTTCTAGTGGCTTACGGGGCTTGAAGCCGTGCCCAAGTGTAGCACCCAAAGGGTAAAAAATGTATTAAAGAACCGCTGCTTAAACCAGGGGTTACAACTGGTTTCTAAACCACGTCAGTTGGCGCTTGGCATAGTTGCGCGTCGCTTGTTTGGCCCGTGCGCTTGCATCCGCGAAAGATGTTTTGCCTTCCAGCACTTCCAGCAGCTCACGCACGCCGATGACTTTCAGCAATGCTTGCGGAATGTGTGCGCCGTAACATCTTTGTAGTTCTTGTACTTCCTCCATCGCACCGACTTCTATCATTGCATCAAACCGCGTATCGCAGCGGTGGTAGAGTTCTTCCCGTGGAAGTTCAATGTGGTGGAGTTCAAAAGCGTCTCTGGAGTAAAGGGCTACATTTCCCTGGGCTTGCCAAAAACTTAAAGGCTTGCCGGTGCCAAGCCAAACGCTATAGGCACGCACTAAACGCTGCGTGTTATAAGGCCCGATTTTTTCAGCGGATATAGCGTCCACCGCTTGCAACCGCTCATGAAAGGCTTTCGCGCCCATCGCCTCAATATCATTTTGTGATTGCGCGCGAACTTCGAGCGGCACATCCGGGATTTCGGCAATGCCTTCCATCAGCGCTTTGATATACATGCCTGTGCCGCCGGTGACGATAGGTGTTTTTCCCGCCCCATGTGCCCAATCGATTTCCATTTTTACTTGCTTGAGCCAATACCCCACCGATGCCGCTTCTTCACCGGTGATGATGCCATAAAGCTTGTGCGGAACTTGTGCTTCTTCTTCCACGCTGGGCCGTGCGGTCAAGATGCGCAGTTCTTTATAGAGCTGTTGGCTATCCGCATTGATGATGACGCCGTTTTGTGCACGCGCTAGTGCCAATGCGGCAGCGGATTTTCCGCTCGCGGTAGCGCCAACAACGAGGTGAATTAAGGGGTTGGTCATGAGAAATAATACGGATCGACGTCGACTTTAATATGCACGGCACGCGCGGGTTTGGCCTCTCTCAGCCACTCCGTTACCAGGCTTTGTAAATCCAATGCGCGATCGGCCTGCAGCAGAATACGCACACGGAAACGGTTTTTCAAACGGTACAGGGGCGCGGGCGCAGGGCCTAAAACGCGCAGCTTCGGATGGTTCGGTGCAAGCGATGCAATCCGGCGCGCCTCAGTTAGCACCATGCGTTCATCGGTACCATCAATCAACACATTGGCCAGCCGTGCAAATGGTGGCATATGCGCAGACTTCCGAAGTTTCAACTCCAACTCCATCAATGCATCGCGCTCGCCGGCAGCGAGTGCTTTCATCACCGGGTGCTGCGGCGCATAGGTCTGAATCAGCACTTCGCCCTGCTCTTGCTCGCGACCTGCCCGCCCACCAAGTTGATGCAGCACTTGGAAGGTACGCTCCACCGCGCGCGGGTCACCACCTTCCAACCCCAAATCGGCGTCCACCACTCCCACCATATGTAAATTCGGAAAATGATGGCCTTTGGCGACCAGCTGCGTGCCAATCAATACATCAAGCTCGCCGTTTTGCATGGCCAACAGAGTACGTTGCACTTCCTCGTGTGATTCATTGTCACTGCTTAACACAGCAATCCGCGCCTCTGGTAGACGACGGTGCACTTCTTCGGCAATGCGTTCAATGCCGGGGCCTACCGCTTGTAATTTTTCATCGCTTCCGCATGCGGGGCAGGCGTGTGGTACCGGCTCGGTGTGGCCGCAGTGATGACAACTTAAACGCGGTGAATGTTTGTGGTGCACAAGCCACGCCGTGCACGCCGGACACGCAAAGCGATGCCCACATTTCTGGCACAGCATGAGCGGTGCATAGCCGCGGCGGTTTAAAAACAGCAGCGCTTGCTTACCCGCAACGATCGCACTTGCCACAGATTCCATCAGTGTTGCGGCCATAAAATCGCCTTTCGTAAGCGTTTCTGCACGCATGTCCACAAGCGCCACATGCGGCAGTTCCACGCCGGTAAATCGTTTCGGTAGCGAAATGAGTTGGTACTTGTTTTGTTGCACGTTGTACCACGTCTCCAGCGAAGGCGTAGCCGAAGACAGCACGATCGGAATTTTTTCAATATGGCTTTTAAGCACTGCCATGTCGCGCGCATGATACATCACCCCGTCGTCTTGCTTAAACGTCGCCTCGTGTTCTTCATCAACAACAATGAGGCCGAGTTTTGCATACGGTAAAAACAGTGCTGACCGCGCGCCTACTACCACTTGCGCCTCGCCTTTGACAACCGCGCGCCATGTGTGTTTGCGCTGCGCGGGCGTAATACTCGAATGCCAGATGTGCGGGCGCGTGCCAAACCGCTGTTCAAACCGCGAAAGCCACTGCACCGAAAGCGCAATCTCCGGCAGCAGCACCAACACTTGCCTACCCTTTGCAATCGCTTCTGCCATCGCATCAAGATAGACCTCTGTTTTGCCGGAGCCAGTCACCCCATCAATCAGGCTCACACTAAAACCGGATTGCGCGCGCAATGTTTCCGCCGCACACTGCTGCGCTTCGGTGAGTGTTGCGGGTGTGTAATGTAGGGGTGGAGTCGCTTTTGCACGTTCACGCGTTGTTGGCGCATTGAGCGCTGTAAAACTCGGCAAACACATTTTGAGTACCGCGCCGCGCGGGCTTAAGGTATAGCGCGCAACGCGCTCCACAAATTCGCGCATGGCAGGTGCCATCGGCGGGACATGGGGGAGCGTTTCGGCAATGGTTTTCAGCTTATCTATCGGGGCATTAGCGGGTGCCTCCTCCCACACCACACCCGGCAACATACGCCCGGCAAAGGACACGCGCACGTAATCCCCCACGGCAAGCACCGTTCCTTCGGGCACGCGGTAGGTAAACGCCTGCTCCAAATGGTTGGGCAGAAGCACATTAACGAGCATGAAAATAGCCAGGCTTACGTTTCATGTGGGCAACTGCAACAATGATAATCTTATTCTCGAGCACACGATACACAATGCGGTAAGGTAACTGTTAAACCGCCTGTCATGAATTAAGATGTTTACGGGCTTCTGCTTCCACCGCAGCCCAAGGCGCATACCGAGCCGCGCCCTGATCTATCGCATCTGATCTGCGAGCAATTTCGAGCACCCACGCAGCCTCTACCTCCGGCGACATGGTCATCCCAATATGGCCTTCAAGCAAATGCTCAATGTAATCGCCAAGCGCCAACCCCTCCGCTGCTGCAAGCGGCAAGTATTTAGAAGCAAGTTCATCACTGATGTGAATGGATATCATGCCCCGATTCTGTCACAATTTTAGAGTCTTTACAAGACCCGTTGCATATTTTGGCTCCAGGTCCTATCCTAGGCGGCAAATGGGAGTACAAGCTTATGAAGTTTTTTGTTGATACCGCCGATACGAAAGAAATTGCCGATCTGGTTGCCACCGGCATGGTCGATGGGGTCACCACCAACCCCACGCTGGTTGCCAAAGCGGGGCGCGATTTTATTGAATCGCTGAAAGACATCTGCGCCATGGTACCGGGCCCGGTAAGCGCCGAAGTCACTGCTACTGACGTAGACGGGATGATCAAAGAAGGCGAACGCCTGGCCCGCATTGCCGACAATATCGCGATCAAAGTACCCCTCACCTGGGACGGGCTTAAAGCTTGCCGTTATTTCTCGAGCAAAAATGTAATGGTCAACGTCACCCTGTGCTTCTCCTCCGCGCAAGCGATTTTGGCGGCTAAAGCGGGAGCTGCTTTTATTTCGCCTTTCGTTGGCCGATTTGACGATATTGGCTACAATGGCATGAGCCTGATTGGTGAAATCTGCCAGATTTATAAGCAATACGAGTATTTTAATACGGAGGTATTGGTTGCTTCGGTGCGTAGCCCGTTGCATGTGGTGGAAGCCGGAAAAATGGGAGCACATGTGTGCACGCTACCACCCTCGGTACTCCGCCAAATGGCGAACCATCCGCTGACAGATAAGGGCCTTGCAACCTTCTTAAGCGATTGGCAGAAGACCGGTCAGAAAATTGCGTAATGGCCACGATCTCGAACGATGACACGCCTGCCTCACTCTCGAAAGAGCAAGTGATCAGCTATCTGGAAGCGCATCCTGATTTGCTCGCGGAAGTGCCGGAACTGCTAGCAGCGCTAACGCCGCCTACGCGCTCTCTGGGTGACAATGTCGTAGATTTCCAGCAATTCCAACTGAAGAATCTGCAAGAAACTTCGCGCGATATGAAAGGGCGGATGGACAGCCTGCTCGAATATTGCCGTGGCACGCTTTCGGTGCAAGGCCAGGTGCATGAGATCGTGCTACGTCTGCTCCGCGCAAAGAATTTGGAACAATTGATCGAAGTGCTCGCCATTGATTTGCCGAGTGTGTTGATGGTGGACGTGGCACGGCTGGTGATCGAATCGGACGATTCACAGATGCGCAGTGAAGACATCGAAGGCATGTATCACTCCGGCCTAACACTTGTACCGAAGGATACGGTGATGCTCTCAATCGGCCATTCGCCGCACCAGCTGATGCCTGAAATCAAGCCGGGGGATGGGCTGATGGAAGATATCATCACCGCCGTATTTGGGGGCGCGGCGCCGCTCGTAGCATCGGCGGCATTCATCAACGTGCCGCTTTCTTCTGTCGATCACGCGGTCATGCTTGCGCTCGGGGTACGGACTCAAGGCCGTTTCAAACCGGGGCCTACTGCCAGTCCGCTTGATTTTCTTGCCGCTGTGATTGCCTCGCAACTCGATAAATATTTGCACAGCCTGGATATATAAATGACTGCACTGAGCCAGATTCCCCTTGAGCCTGATCTCGCATCCGCGCTTAAGGGTTGGCAATCGTGGCTGCATGCAACCAAAGGCGTTTCAGATCATACACTGGCCGCCTACACCGGCGATGTTGCTGATTTTCTGTCCTTCATCAACACGCATACCGGCACCGCCGTTTCGCTAAAAACATTAGAAGGCTTACATGTACGCGATTTCCGTGGCTGGTTGGCTGCACGTATGGCTCGTGAGTTGAGTGCGTCCAGCTCCGCGCGCGCGCTTTCATCCATCAAAAACCTGTTTCGTTATTTGCAAAAACATCATGGTATTTCGGGAACCGAATTGATGCATTTACGTGCACCGAAATTGAAAAAACCGGTTCCGAAAGCGCTAACAAAAGACCATTCACTGCACGCAACCACCACGATCGGAGAATTGCAGAATGAAGGCTGGGTAGGCGCTCGCGACATTGCTTTGCTCACGCTGATTTACGGCACGGGCCTGCGGATTTCTGAAGCGCTTAGTGTAACGCTTGCGAGTGTACGTAACTCGCAAGGCCTACGCATTACCGGCAAGGGTAACAAGCAGCGCATCGTGCCCTTACTTCCAGTGGTGGTCGATGCAATTGAAAACTATGTGCGTGCATGCCCGCACACTATTACACCCAACGGCACGTTGTTTTTCGGCATGCGTGGCGGACCACTGGATCCGGCCGTATTTCAACTGCAATTGCGCAAATTGCGCGGACTTTTGGGACTGCCGGAAACCGCAACGCCGCACGCCTTCCGCCACAGTTTTGCAACGCATTTACTTGAAGGCGGTGCGGACTTACGCAGTCTTCAAGAACTCCTCGGCCATGCTAGCCTTTCAACTACGCAACGCTATACGGCGGTGGATAAAACGCGGCTGGTTTCAGCCTATAAAAACGCTCATCCCCGCGCATGATTTTACCTCGGTTACGCATTCAAAAAGGCAAGGAAGCCGCGATTAGAAAGGGCATGCCGTGGGTATTTGCCGGCGATATTATTGCCTCGTCCGAACTCGCGTTGTTAGACCCCGGTACACTGGTAGACGTGCGCGATGCGCGCGATCAGTTTATCGGCATTGGCTATTATAATCACGCTGCCGGTCTCGCCTGTCGCATTCTCACGTTTAAAGCTGAAGCCATCGACGCCGCGTTTTTCGAACGTGCCATTTCACAGGCTCTCACACGCCGCAAGGAACTTGCAGCGACACGTTATTTACGCATCGTACACGCGGAAGCGGATTATCTTCCGGGGCTGATCGTCGATCAATTTGGTGATGTACTTTCTGTGCAAATCGGCACAGCGGGAATAGAGCGCTTGCATGAGGTAATCATCGCAGCGCTGCAAGCTGTATTGAAACCTCGCTGCATTATTATTCGCAGCGACGCGCCAGTGCATGAACGGGTGCCGCGTGGGGTACGCGTGGTAGGTGAGGTGCCGCCTATGCCGATTGAAGTTCATCAAAACGGTATTGTGTATTATGCCGACCTTTTACATGGGCAAAAAACCGGTTGGTATTTTGATCAGCGCGATAATCATGCACTCTTTGCTTCTTTCTGTAAGGATAAGACCGTGCTCGATGTCTATGCCCATAGCGGCGGGTTTGGCCTGCTGGCGGCCGCACGCGGTGCAAAACATGTGACACTAACAGACCGTTCGGATGCGGCGTTAGCGCTTGCTAGAAAAGCCTCTCCGTCTATCGAGTGTATTATTGGTGAGGCGTTTGAGGTGATGGAAAAACTTCATTCGGAGGGCAAGCAATTTGATTGCGTTACCGTGGATCCACCGCCGTTTGTAAAAACAAAACAGGATATCGCAAGTGGCATGAAAGGCTATACCAAAGCGAGTTTTTTGAGCGCGCAATTGGTAGCACCGGGCGGCGTCTTGATGGTCGCCTCCTGCTCACATCACACCGGCAAACAAAGGTTTCATGCTGCGGTGCAGCAAGGAATTGAGCGCGCGGGACGGACGGGTATTGTTCTTCACAAAACCGGTGCCAGCGCCGATCACCCAGTGCATCCACAGCTACCACAAACCGAATATCTTAAGTCAATTTTACTAAGATTGGATTGACATTTCGCTTTCCTGCGCTTGAATCGCCCCGCTTTTCTGTTCATTTTTACTAACAACCAAAAAGAGGGTAACATGCTCAAAGAATTCAAAGAATTTATCAGCCGCGGCAATGTGGTTGACCTTGCAGTCGGTATCATCATCGGCGCCGCTTTCACAACGATCGTCAAATCGCTGGTAGATGACATCATCATGCCACCGATCGGCAAACTTATGGGTGGTGTAGACTTCTCCAACTTCTTCATCAATCTTTCCGAAGGTGATTTTGCAACGCTTGCAGCCGCTAAAGCTGCCGGTGCTGTCACTGTTAACTACGGGGTATTTATCAATGCCGTCATCAATTTCCTGATTGTGGCTGCTGCTGTGTTTATTCTGGTCAAAAACGTCAACCGTTTCAAAAAAGCGGAAGCCGCAGCTCCCGCTGCTCCGACTCCTTCCGAAACCTTGCTTGCTGAAATCCGCGATCTGTTGAAAAAGTAACGTGGAAATGCGCCTGCCCTTTTGGTTAACGCTAATTAGCGCCGCACCCTTTGTGCTGCTTAGTATGTCTATTGCCTTTGGCTGGGTGCAACACCCCGAACACTCGCTGCATGTGCTGATTACCTATGCGGCGATTGTGTTTTCGTTCCTTGGCGGCATCCACTGGGGCATTGCTGTGCTGCATACGGATGAAAACCCCAAGGCGGCAACACTGATGATTGCCGAAAGCATGATTGCACCGCTATGCGCGTTGCTCGTAATGACGATTGACCGCACTTATCTCCAACTTCTCAGTTTCGCATTTCTCTATGCGCTGATTTGGGGCGTGGATAGTATTTTATACAACAATAAAATCATCCCGCTGTGGTTTTTCAACCTGCGCGGCATCATCACCCCGATTGTCGTGGTGTCGATGTATGTGGCGTATTTTTCAGTGATTTAAGTCAGCTGATAAATTCCGCGCAAGCCTTCAATTTGCTTGATGCGCTTATTGCCTGGAAGCGCGGATTCCGTCGAGCCTAAGAAGAGCATGCCGCCAGGCTGCAGGCTGTCACACAGTTTTTCAATCACTTGCTGCTTGGTCGGCTCGTCAAAATAAATCAACACGTTGCGGCAAAAGATGATATCCATCTTGCCGAGCGAAGCAAAACTTTCGAGCAGGTTCTGCACGCGATATTGCACCATGGTTTTGACCTGATCGCCGATCTGCCAGTTGGTGTCGGGCTGGGGTTTGAAATATTTGACCAACAATTGAATCGGCATGCCGCGCTGCACTTCGAACTGCGAATAGATGCCTTGCTTGGCTTTATCCACCACTTTCTGCGCAAGGTCGGTGCCAATGATTTCATATTTCCAGCCGGGGTTTTTAACTGCATCTTCCAACAAGGTAATCGCAATGGTATACGGCTCCTGCCCAGTAGAACAAGCCGAGGACCAGATACGTAAATTGCGGCGCGAACCCACGCTTGTCCGCACCATCGGTAACACAATATCGCGCAATTGATCGAACGGTTTAGCATCGCGGAAGAAAGAAGATTCATTGGTCGTCATCGCCTCCGTCACTTCAACCAGCAATGCTTCGCTCGGCTTGCCACGCAAATGGGCAACCATTCCCGCCAAATCAGTTAAACTATGTGTGCGTGCGATCGGCAACAGACGGCTTTCAAGCAGATAGGCTTTCTCAAGTGTCAGTAACAAGCCAGACCGCTTTTTCAACAAGTCGATCAGAAACTGTGCATCTTCAGGACGTATGTTGGCACTCATCCGCACACCCTCACAAGAAACGACGAAATATCCTGCAACGGCAGAATGGCTTTGCACAATTGGTTCTCAGCAACCGCCTTGGGCATGCCGTAAACGACCGAACTCCCTTCATCCTGCGCGATCACGCTGCCGCCGCCACTTACCACTATTTTCGCCCCTTCCAGCCCATCCTGGCCGATGCCGGTGAGCACCAGCGTCAGCAAGCCGCTACCGTAAATTTTGGAGAGCGAACGTAGCATAGGGTCCGCAGCAGGGCGGCAGAAGTTTTCCTGAGGATCTTTGTTGATGTGTACCACCGTCTGCATACCCTCTTTAGACATCACCATATGGTAATCACCCGGTGCGATATAAGTGGTGCCCGTTGCTGCAAACGCACCTTCGGATCCCTCTACCACCTTGCGATCACCGGCCTTGGAGAGGTGGTCGGCAAGAATGGTCGTAAAACTCGGCGGCATGTGCTGGGTGATGAAAATCGGCAAATGCAACAACCGCCCCTTGATACCTGTAAAAATGGTGTTAAGCGCCTGCGGCCCGCCGGTTGAAGATGCAATCGCCAGCGCATAGACTTTACCGATCGGCGCACTAATCGTTACCGGTTTTGGTTTGGGAGCGGCGGGAGATGACGCTGCTGATGTGGCAGCAACGGCCGGTTTCGCAGCTAAATTTTTGGCCACTTTAGCGCCGAAGGCAAGCACTTTCTCGATCATCTCGCGGTAAAAATTTTGCAGGCTTTCCACGTCGTTGGAAGTGGGTTTAGGGAGATAATCGACAGCTCCAAGCTCCAGGGATTTGAGGCTGATGGATGCATTGCGCAGCGTCAGCGAAGACACCATAATCACCTGCACGCCAGGCTTCGCTTTCAGCAACTCAGGTAATGCTGTCATTCCATCCATTTCCGGCATTTCGATATCGAGCAGAATCACATCCGGGTCCGTTTCTTTCAATTGCATCAGCGCGGCGCGACCGTTACCGGCGGCGGCCACCACTTCAATGCTAGGATTCTGCGACAGGGCTTTTCTAAACAAGCCCCGAATTACCGCCGAATCATCAACTATCATTACGCGAATCGGCATAGGGCCTGTCGTTTCTTATGGAAGTGCAACGCCGACTTGCGCCAGCTTACCTTTTAGAATTTCTTCGTCGAATGGCTTCATCATATATTCATTGGCTCCCGCCTGAATCGCTTCTAAAATGCGGTTGTAATCGTTTTCGGTGGTACAAAACACCACCTTGGGCACATCGCCACCGGGTGCGGCGCGCAGCGCGCGGATGAACTCGATACCCGTCATCACCGGCATGTGCCAGTCGAGCAAAATAAAATCCGGCATGGTTTTCAGGCAATGGTCGAGCGCCTGCTTGCCGTCTTCGGCTTCGGAAATTCCAAATCCGAGAGGCTCGACAATACGGCGTGCGAGTTTCCTGACCACTTTGGAATCATCAACAATTAGGCATGTAGTCATAAGATTTTTTACGCAGTGATTGTAAGGAGGGAAGCGGTATCCATCACCACCAGCAGATCGTCTTGCAGGCGGGAGATGCCTGAAGCGACTTCGCGCCAGTTGGACGAAAGATTGGCTGGGCTTTTCTCGATTTGGTCTTCGCGAATCGTCATCACATCGCCGACGCTATCCACCATCAGGCTATACAATTCGCTGCGGTATTCAACAACCACAAACATGTGATGAGACTCGGTTTCCTTAGACGCAAGCTTTAGGCGCTTGCGCATGTTAATTACGGTAACAATACGGCCGCGGAGGTTAATCGACCCCTCGATCTCAGGCGACGCCAGCGGAATATGTGCTACTTTTTGTTCGCGCAGTACATCGCGCACGTCATGCACTGGCACGCCGAAGAGTTGCTTGTCGATCCGCATGGTGACTAACATCACGCTTGCGGCATCGTAGTTCTTATCAATTTCGGCTGAAGCGGGCATCATGCAGCAATCTCCTGCTGTTGCAGATAATGAGAGACGGCCTGCAGCAATTTCGGCCGGTCGGTTTTCAAAATGCAATCCTGCATGCCGATTTCTTTGCCTTTACGCATGACTTCATTACTAAGCGAAGCGGTATAGGCGATAATCGGTGTGCCTTTCATGGCCGGAATCGCGCGACAGGCTTGGGTAAACTCAAACCCATTCATGCCCGGCATTTCAATATCGGTGACGATCAGATCAAACTTGTGCGGGTCAGGCCCCAGCGCTTTTAACGCTTCCTGGCCACTTTCGACCGCCGTAATTTTATACCCCGCCGCTGCCAGGAACGGCACGGTCAAGTTACGAAAGAAGGGGCTGTCTTCAACAAGCAGAATATTATAGTCGGTGACTTTCGGCGGCATGTTTTTATCTTCCGGCGCAATCTCTTCGCCGACGACGATGGAAAGCAACTGCGCGACGTCCACGACATCCGTGGTTTTGCCAGCAATCACCATGCTGCCTAGGAACCCTTTTTCGGTGGCTGCCAGTTTTACTTCAAATTGCGATTGGACGATGTCGAGAATTTCACCCACCACTAAACCGACGGTGCGTTTGTCGTAGGTAAACACGATTACTTGCACCAAGCCTTCGGTAGGAATGTTGTAATCTTGGCTAAGTCGCATCAACTGCATCAACTCACCGCGGTATTGCACCACCGGCTCGTCGCCTGAATATTCAATCACCGAGACTTCGATCTCTTCCAACCGCGACACAAGCTCAAGCGGCACGGCTTTCGGCGCGCCACCGCCTGCCGTAAAGAGCAGGAAGCTGACCAGTTTTTCTTTCGAACCGACCGCATCGGAAGCTTCGGCCTCCTGCGCAGCGCCCATTTCGTTTTCGCCCAAGGTTTTAGCCAGGCCGTTGGGGTCTAAAATCATGATGACGCTGCCGTCGCCCAAAATGGTATTGCCGGAATAAATCGCGAGCGATTTGATGACTTCGGCAACCGGTTTCACGACGATTTCCTCGGTATCATACACACGGTCTACAATCACGCCGAAATCGGTACCACCAACTTTGCACACGGAAATAAAGGCTTCACGATTAGACCAGGCCTCACCCTTCGTGCTCAATTCCAGCACGTCGCCCAACACAATAAGCGGGAGGAGTTTTTCACGCAGGCGCAACACCGGCGCACCATTGATGGTTTCGATCTGATATTCCGAATTGGCCGCCACACGCACCAATTCGGTGACGTTGATTTGCGGAATCGCGAATTTATTGCCACGCGCTTCAACGATGAGCACGGAAACAATGGCAAGAGTAAGCGGGATTTTAATCCGGAAGGTCGAGCCTTTGCCATAGGTCGAGTCGAGCTCTACCGTGCCACCGATCTTTTCGATATTGGTGCGCACCACGTCCATACCCACACCGCGACCGGAGACGCTGGTGACTTTTTCGGCGGTTGAGAAGCCGGCATGAAAAATATGCCGCATGATTTGCTGATCGTTCATGTCCGCTACTGCGGATTCAGAAGCGATGCCGTTTTGAATAATCTTCTGTTTGACGCGCTCAAGGTTGATGCCGCGTCCGTCGTCGATAATATCAATAATAATGTGACCGCCCTCGTGATAGGCCGAAAGCGTCACCGAGCCTTGCTCATTCTTGCCTGCAGCCTTGCGGTCGGCAGGGCCTTCCAAACCATGGTCACAGGAATTGCGCACCATGTGGGTGAGTGGATCTTTAATCATCTCAAGCAATTGGCGATCGAGTTCAGTTTCCGCACCGATCATTTTGAGATCAATTTTTTTGCCGAGCTCGAGCGACAAATCGCGAATCAAGCGCGGAAATTTTTGCCACGCGTTGCCGATCGGCTGCATACGCGTTTTCATCACGCCTTCTTGCAACTCGCTGGTGATATGGCTGAGGTGCTGTAGCGGTGCTAGGAAATCGCGGTCTTCCTTCGTGCGCACAATCTGCATCAACTGATTACGCGTGAGCACCAATTCGCTCACCGTTTGCATCAGCGTTTCAAGCACATCGAGGTTGACGCGAATCGATTGATTGGCTTCTGCCGGTGCGGCTGCAGCGGCGGCGGCAGGTTTTTCAGCAGCCTTAGCAGGGACTGTGGCCGCCGGCTTAGGTTCTTCCACCGCAACCGGAGTGACCAAGGCGATCACTGGAGCAGCATGTGCGTCGCCACCTTTTTCAGCAGCAATCAGCGCATTTAAATCATCATCGCCTTTAAAAAAAGCAGAAAAATCTTGTGGTGCAGCAGCGGCCGGAGCAGCGGGTGCAGCAGCGGCAGATGCGGGAGCATCCCCTGCGCCCATAATCTGGCCAGTATCGGCCAAATGGTTCAGGCGTTTTTTGAGTTCTTCGTCGCTACCTTCAGGCTCAGCGCCATTAGTGCTTAAAAAATCGATCAGTTCTTTAATGCGGTCGAGCGACTCGAGCACCAGCGAAATCGCCTGAGGCGTTGCTTCCTGCTGCTTGTCGCGAATTTTCCCCAACACGTTTTCAGAGGCATGCGCCACCGATTCCAACCGCGGCAACCCTAAAAAACCGCACGTACCTTTAATGGTGTGTACGATACGAAAAATATTACCCAAAATCGATTCATCACCCGGATTTTGTTCCAGCTTCACCAATTCTTGGTCGAGCATCGAGAGGCTCTCGGTGGTTTCGGCAATAAACTCGGTGATTAAATCATCCATGGCTATGCCCCATGGTTGCAAGACCATCCGCCGCCATCGCCGCCGGTTGCGTCGCCGTGATTTTAAGCGCATCCGCCGTAGCTTCATGCTCCAGGGCCATATGCAAGTCTTCGAGGAGTTCATGGGCGAGGAAAATCTGGATGTTTTTAGCACTCAGCGCGCCTTCTTTCACCGCGGAACTGAGCACGGTGGAGGTTTCCTTATCCCATTTAATGGCGGGGCCTTCGGCGCGCACCATCACTTGTTTATCACCGTTGGATTGCTCGGTAATGCGCACCGCAATTTTGCCACCGCGCAAAAGTGCGCCAGAGGCAATGATGAGAAGGTTGAAAATCAACCGTACCATTTTGCTGCTGACCGAAACGCCGGAAGCGTCCGTGTGCTCATCCGGCCAATCGAGCTCGATTTTGGAACCGGCGAAAAAATCAACGACCATGGCTTTTTTCTCAGAGAGCGAGGCCTCACCGCCATCTTTCACGCGGCCATAAGCGAAACGGTAAAATTGCAAGCGCGAAACGGCGGAAAAGGCGCTGGAGACAATCAACTCCACGGCCTGATTTTGCATGTTGAAGCCTTCTTCGCTTAAGAATTCTGCTCCATTGTTTACGGCACCAATGGGTCCGGTCAAATCATGACAAAGACGGGTGCACAAAAGCTCGGCAATCAGTAATTCACGGTTCATGGTCTAACACACTGTTTTTGCATTACTCTTCAAAGCGGCGGTGGGGATTGCCGATACATCACTATATCCCCATAAACCTAAATATTTAGTTAAGCTCGAGGTCCTTGTATCAAATTGATGAGCAGGGTATAAACCGCTTCATCATGCAACCGAAAACCATTATCGCCAAACGGCTGAAAGAAGCGATGGAACAGCGCGGTGTCAACACCGCCGAGTTAGCGCGTGATGCAGGCGTCAAGAAAACCTTCTTGTATGATGTCCTAAGCGGCAAATCGCTGCATCCTTCCACCATCACCCTTGCGAAAGTGGCTGCCGAACTCAAGCTTCCGCTTGCTTATTTCACCGGTGCCAATGTCGCCCCCAGCCCTTCGCGCGCAGGCAAGGCACCGTTTGTCTCGATTGCGTCCCTTTCTAAAACAGGGGAAGACCGTGAATATTATTATTTCCGCCGCAGCTGGATCAAAGAACAACTGGATGCAACGCCTGAGAATTTGCGGTTGATGTTTATCCAAGGTGGCAGCATGGTGCCGACATTGGAAGCGGGTGATCAAGTCCTTGTTAATACCGCGGATACGATCCCCTCTCCGGAAGGGCTATTTGCGCTCAAGGAAGGTGAAACATTCATCGCCAAACGCTTGGAACGCGTGGCCGGAAAAACTGCCAAGCTGCGTGTGCTTTCGGATAATCCCAAATACCGGCCGTATGAAACCGCTGCCTCTGATCTCACCATCGTGGGCCGTATTGTTTGGATGGCGCGAAGCCTTTAGAGGGTGAACCATCGCTTGTATTGTCGTGGAAAATTATTATGCTCCACGCATCGTTATGGTATTGCGTCTATTTATTATTTTGTGCCTTTGTGCCCTGCCCTCGCTGGCAGCGGCGATTGACGTCCCGCTCAGAATTGACACAGAAAATAACGTCGAAACCCTCACCTTAACCCTCCCGGTTTCCGTACCCGCCAAGGTGTTTACCCTGGGCAACCCGCCGCGCGTAGTGCTTGATATACCCTCCACCCAAAAGCTGGAGGCGCACCTGTCCAGAAATTATTCCGGTGCGTTGATCGCCACCATTCGCAGCGGCCAGTTTAACCCCACCACCAGCCGCATCGTTATCGAAGCCAAAACCTTGGGGGGCATTACCACTTCGCAAGCAGGTGAAGTGCTCACCGTCACGCTGCAACCTGGTAAAACACTGGCCAAAACAGCAGAAAAATCCAAAGAAAAACCGCCTGAGAAACCACTCGTCGTGCTTGATCCCGGCCACGGCGGGCAAGACCCAGGCACCACCGGCAAGCGCGGCACGGAAGAAAAAGACGTGGTGCTGCGCTACGCCAAAGCGCTGAAGGCGTCCCTCGATAAATCCGGCAAATACCGCGTGATGCTCACGCGCGATGCCGATTATTTCATCCGCCTGCGCGAACGTTTCAAGCAAGCGCGCGATGCGAAAGCCACCATTTTTATTTCCATGCACGCCGACTCCTCGCATGATTCGGCGCGCGGGCTTTCGGTCTACACCCTCTCTGAAACAGCGTCTGACAAAGAGGCAGAAGACTTGGCCGCACGCGAAAACCGTTCGGATGTGATTGCGGGCATGGATCTTTCCACCCACGATGAAGACGTTGCTAATATTTTAATCTCCCTTGCCCAGCGCGAAACCAACACCAATTCGGCAACGCTTGCGGATTCGCTGGTCGCGGGCATGGAAGAGCACAATGTGCGCCTGCTGGAAAACACCCACCGCTTTGCAGGGTTTGCGGTCCTGAAAGCGCCGGATGTGCCTTCCGTTCTGGTGGAAATCGGATTTTTATCGCACCCGGAAGAAGAAAAACGTTTAAATAGCGAAAGCTATCGTAATCAGATTGTCAGCGGCTTAGAAGCTGGTATTAATCGGTACTTCGACACGCAGAAAAAACTCCATCCCTAAATCTTCGCATGCACCATCTTCCGAAAGCGCTCATCCATTTCTTCGGCTGGCTGTTTACCATCGCCTGCTGCAGCATCATCGTCGGCTGCGTGGCGATGTTGCTACTCATTCGCCACTACAGCGAAGATCTGCCGGATTATTCCACGCTCGCAAAATACGATCCGCCCACGCTTACGCGGCTCTATACCAACGATGGCCATTTGCTCGCCGAATTCGCCACCGAGCGCCGCGTATTCGTGCCTTTAAAAGCAATCCCCAAACGTGTCAGCAACGCCTTCATTTCCGCGGAGGACAAGAATTTCTACAGCCACACCGGCATTGACTACACCAGCATCATGCGCGCGGTTTACACCAACGTGATTCACTACGGCCAAGGTAAAAGCATGGTCGGCGGCTCGACGATTACTCAGCAAGTCGTCAAAAACTTTTTGTTGACGAACGAAAAATCCTTCGAGCGTAAAATCAAAGAAGCTATTTTGGCGCTGCGTATTAGCGGCGCTTACACCAAAGATAAAATCTTGGAGCTTTACCTAAACGAGATTTTTCTTGGGTTTCGTTCCTATGGTGTGGCAACCGCCGCGCTCAACTATTTCAACAAATCGCTCGATGAACTCACGATTGAAGAAGCCGCCCTGCTCGCGTCCATGCCCAAAGCGCCTTCGGCGTATGATCCGCGCAAGAATTATAATGCGGCGCTCGATCGCCGCAATTGGGTGATCAAGCGCATGCATGAGGATGGCCACATCACCACCGAAGAAGCACAAAAAGCCATCGCCACCCCTATCACCCTTAAATCCCACGCGGATGATGATGTGGTGGATGCAGGGTTTTTCGCCGAAGAAGTTCGCCGCAATCTGGCGCAAACCTACGGTGGCAATGTGGTGAATGAAGGAGGTTTGGTAGTGAAAACCACACTCAACCCCACCTTGCAAAAATACGCGGATAAGGCCCTCCGCAACGCCTTGATTACCTATGACCACAAACGTGGCTACCGCGGCCCGCTCGCACATATTAAAGAGGCGGAGTGGAAGCCAAAGCTCGAAGAAATGTCGAAAAACGCACCGCAGTTAATTGATGCCCAAAAACTTGGGGTGGTAACCGCGCTTGACGCGCAAAAGATCACGCTTGGCCTGGTCGGCGGCACCGGCACCGTTCCTTTCTCCTCGCTCAAATGGACACGCCGCGTGGTGGGTGACGGCTTGCTCGGCCCTGAGGTAAGAAAACCGGCGGATATTCTCTCGATAGGAGATGTGGTGATTGTAAATCCCACCTCCGATAAAAATGTCTATGAACTGACGCAAGTGCCGGCGGTCAATGGCGCGATGGTGGCGATCGAACCTAACTCCGGTCGTGTGCTTGCCCTATCCGGCGGCTATTCCAGCGGCATTACCGATTTCAACCGCGCCACCCAAGCGCTCCGCCAACCGGGCTCCGCCTTCAAACCCTTTGTCTATCTCACCGCGCTTGAAAATGGATTCAGCCCCTCTTCCGTCGTACTCGATGCACCAATTGAACTCAGCCAAGGTGCTGGCCTGCCCGCCTGGCGGCCCGCGAATTATCATGATGAATATTTAGGCCCGGCAACGCTGCGTGAAGGCCTCGCCAAATCGCGCAACACCATGACGGTCAGGATCGCGCAAGCGGTAGGGCTTGACCGCGTGCTCGAGATGGGCAAGCGCCTGGGTATTTATGATGATCTCCCCCGCAATATGTCGATCGTCCTCGGCACGGCGGAAACCCCGGTAGTGAAGCTCGTCAATGCTTATGCGATGATTGTCAACGGCGGACAGAAAGTATCTCCCGCACTGATCGAGCGTATTGACGACCGTCACGGCAAAACCATTTTCCGTTTGGGCGATACGGTGTGTGACGCTTGCGTGGTGGAGGATGTCACCAGTGTTACTGCCGCCGCCAACCCACCGCCAGAACTTGCAGACACACGCGAACGTGTGATCGACCCACGCATTGCCTATCAAATGGTATCGATGTTAGAAAGCGTGGTGGAGCACGGCACGGCAACACGCGCAAAAGTGTTGGGCCGGCCGCTTGGCGGCAAAACCGGCACCACCAACGAAAGCCGCGATACATGGTTTGTAGGCTTTAGCCCGAACCTCGTGGTTGGGCTGTACGTAGGCTATGATACACCGCAAACCATGGGCAAAAAAGAAACCGGCGCCAGTGTTGCACTGCCTGGGTTCATTGAATTCATGCAGGCTGCGCTGAAGGATACGCCGGTTGAAGATTTTGTTGCACCGAGCGGTATTGAAACCCGCACGGTTGCGGTGAATAAAAGTGCATCCGTGGGCGGTGAAACGATGCCGCAAACCAATGGCAGCTTGCCAAACTCGCCGGTACAGTTGATTGACGAATTGGTGATCAGCTCGGATGAGCCGATCTTCAAACCCGACCCTGCAAAAATGCTGGATGAAACCGTGCCCGTACGCAAACCCCTAGATGGCGGCACGGTGCCTGAGCCGATCAACGAACAGCCCGTACCGATGGAACCTCTGCCGCCCGCGCCACTGCCGTGGCAAATACAGCAAGAGACGCCGCCATCGAACGACGTAACGAATGGGCTGTACTAAGGTGTTGCTAGCAGATTAAATGTGATGACCACTGAAAACGCGATCCATTGCTCGGAGTCCCACTCGCCAATGCCGACTTTGAAATGGTCTCGCTGAAGGGTAAACGACCCTTGGGCACGGGTTTTTCCTTTGTCGTCCGGTGTGAGTGTGAAAGGAATGCTTACCTCTTCCGTCACTCCTTTTAATGTCAAATGACCCACCGCTTCAAATCCGGTTTCGGTTTTACGAATGCGAGTGCTTTCAAATGTTGCCACCGGGAAATTGGCAACATCAAACCACTCGCGTTGCGGCAATGCCTGATTGCGTTCCTGCGAACCCGCACCCGCAGTTCTAAGATCTACGTTGACGCTAATTTTGCCTTGCTCTGGCGCCGCTGGATTGAGCGAAACATCCACCGAAAACTTACCAAATTGACCCTGGATTTTCTGTTCACCTTGCTTGGCTTCAAAGGTCAGCGAACTATTATCGTAATCGATCGTCCAATTGCTAGCGAAAGCAGAGGCAGGCAATAATGCAAACAACCATAACCACCGTTTCATAGAGCGGACCTTTTCTTAAGCAGGGGAATCATGCGTGTGAGAATATCGTCTTTATCATAAAAATGGTGGCGAAGCGCGGCGGTAGCATGCAACACGAGCAGTGCGATTAAAAAATACGCACCGTATTGGTGTGCTTGCCCTGCCATACCACCAATGGTCTTACGCGTTTCTATATCCGCAGGCATCGGCAAATGCGGCCATGGCACTATGCCGTAAAGCACCGTGGGAATACCCAGCGTGGAGGAGGATACAATGATCCACCCACCAATCGGCAACCCAATCATCAACACATAAAACAACACATGCGCGGCGCGGGCAGCAAAACGCTCATAGGCGCTCATCGTGTCTGGCAAGGGCGAGGGCTTGTGCGTTAGGCGCCAATAGAGCCGAAAGCAGGAGAGTAGCAAAATTGTAATGCCAATCGATTTGTGCCATTGATACAGGGAGAACTTAAACGGCGTAGGCAAGGTTGAGCTTTCCTGCGTCATGATAAGTCCGAGCATCAGCACCGTAATAATCAGCGAGGCAATCACCCAGT
Source organism: uncultured Rickettsiales bacterium (assembly GCA_964405685.1). Taxonomy (GTDB): domain Bacteria; phylum Pseudomonadota; class Alphaproteobacteria; order Rickettsiales; family SXRF01; genus CAYOOP01. The sequence goes on along the minus strand of CAYOOP010000003.1, from coordinate 84,564 downwards.
GCAATACGATCGCAACGCGTGTGTAGCTCACGAGTTTTCCTTGGAGAATTCGACTTCAATCGTCAAATCAACTTCATCACCAACGGCAGGAACGTAACTCTCCATACCAAAATCAGAGCGCTTGAAGCTCCCGCTAGCGCTGAAGCCCAGCACTTTTCCGCCTGAATAGGGGTTCGCGCCATGGCCGTTAAAAATCGCATCCAGCACGACCGGCTTGGTCACACCCTTTAAGGTTAGGTTGCCCGTAATCTTCCCTTTGTCTGCAGCTGTTTTAACAATGCTTGTAGCAACAAACTTCGCTTCCGGGAACGCTTTGATATCAAAGAAATCCTTATCTATCAGCTTCGCTTCAAGCTCGGAATTATTTACATCTACGCTAGCGGTGTGTACCGTCACCTCAAGCGTGCTTTTGGTGACATCTTCAGACTTGAAATCAAGCGTCGCATCAAAGCGATTAAACCGGCCAATATACATGGAAAAACCCAGGTGGCTCACTCCAAACACAATATTAGCGTGCGATGTATCTAGCCGGTAACTCCCCGCTTCTGCCGTTGCAACATCTTTGCTGGGTGGTGTGAATTCTGCAAATACAACGCTTGAGAATGCTACAATACACGCCGTAGCCAACGCTATTTTACGGAACATAAAAACCTCCGATTAAAAGTGAAATGCGACTGAGATATAACACATGCACATTGCAACTCAAATCCCTTATATACCTGTAGTGAATTAACGCTAGGCCGAGGAAAAAAGCGACGCTTTCGAGAACCGCACCGCAAATGTACGTTTGGTACATGCGGAGCGGGAGCGCAGAAAGCAAAGCGTTTTCCCGGCATAGTAGTGAATACGCTACAGGTTATAATTCCTGGGCTTTGAGTAGTACGTCGTGCGCAATGGGCGCTGCTGCTGCCGCGCCGCCGCCGCCGTGCTCAACCGCAACGCTAATGGCATATTTGGGAGCACCCACAGGTGCATAACCAATAAAAAAAGCATGGTGACGCAGATTCCACGCCAATTGATTCTGATCTTGCCCACGCTCAGTTATTTTACGCACCTGTGACGTGCCAGTTTTGCCGCCCATCTCTTTTCCTGGCTCAGTAATACGCTTGCCATAGGCCGTACCCATAGTGCTATTCACCGCCGCATCCATGCCTTTTTTAATGGTCGCTAAATGGTTGGCATCGATTGCCAAGGGCTCGAAGTGCACTTCACGATCTGCAACCAACCGCGGTGAAACCGCAAGCCCGCTGAGTAACCGCGCCGTCATCACACACAATTGTAGGGGTGTAGCAATCACATACCCCTGGCCGATACCGACATTCACCGTATCACCCGCCTGCCAAGGTTGATTAAACCGCTGCATCTTCCACGCTTCATCCGGCACGATGCCGGATTTTTCACCCGGCAGGCCAAGATTATGATCGCTGCCAAACCCAAAACTGCGGGCCATTGATGCAATCGGGTCAATTCCAAGACGCTGCGCCACCGTGTAAAAGAATGTGTCGCATGAGACCATAAGCGCTTCGTGAATCGATACGCTGCCGTGACCGCCTTCTTTCCAGCAATTAAATTTGTGATCACCGAGATAAAAATGCCCAGGACAGCGAATACGTGAGTTCGCATTAATCACACCTTTTTCTAGCCCGGCCATCCCCGTCATCATCTTAAACGTTGACCCCGGCGGGTATTGCCCAGCAATCGCCTTGTTAATAAGCGGCAAGCGTTCGTTATCATGCAACTCTGCCCAATAGTCTTTTGGAATACCCACACTGAAAATATTCGGATCAAACGCAGGCATGGAAGCAAGTGTCAGCACGTTGCCACTTTCAATATCCATCACCACCACCGAAGCACTATCATTCTTAATGCGGTCAGCAGTGAAATGTTGGAGGCGTTCGTCGATCGTAAGCTTAATCGTTTCCCCAGGAACGCTCTTGCGTGTCGAAAGCTCACGTACCGCAAGGCCATGTACATTTACTTCTAGCTGACGCAGCCCCGCCGTACCACGCAAGCGCTCGTCAAACATTTTCTCTACACCCGACTTGCCGATACGAAAATCCGGTAACCTCAGGAGTGGCTGATCTCCTACCTCTTCCGGCGCCACCGCACCCACATAGCCAACCAAATGTGCAATTTCCTCACCCAATGGATATGAGCGTTTCTGACCGGTATGCACATAGACACCCGGCAATTCCAGCAAGTGCATTTCCACATGCACCACCTCTTCCCACAACAGGTGCTCTTTAAGAAGGAGCGGTGGCGGGAATGCGACACCTTTCGTACTTGCAAGCAGCGCCTCTATTTTTTCTTCACCCAGTGGAACTAACGCATCAATGCGCTGCAAATACGGTTTTACCTCTTTGCGTTTTAGCGACGTAATATCCGCATAGAGTTGAAAAACCCGTTCGTTAACAGCAAGCTCTGCACCCTTGGAATCTAGAATATAACCCCTAGCCGGCGGCATGAGTTGCAGTTTGATGCGATTATTCTCAGCAAGGGTTTTGTATTCGCTACTCTTGACAAATTGTAAATACCCAAGCCGCCCGGCGAGCGCGGTGACCGCCAACATTTGCAGCCCCCCAAGCACTACGGCTCTGCGACTCAATTGTTTTTGTCTAATGCTCATTTCACAGGCTTATATTCAGAAGGTAAGAATGCCCAAATGCGCCGGTAGAGCCTACGCTGAACCACGAGCAATAAGAGGTGAACCAGCGGATACAAAAGCACTGTTACTATCAAAGGCAGCAAGATGCCGGATAATGGCATCGGCGTACGCATCACAAACGAAACAACAAGATATTGAAGAAGAAAACACGCGCATAGACCAAGGATTATCCAGAGATAACGCGTCGCGAATCCCTCATCTTCAATCACATCAACGTAGTGCATAAGGCCCCATTTGAGCGCCAGTAATTGCAACGCTGTAACCCCAAGCGGTAGACCGGTTACCGTATCGTGTATCAACCCAAGCATCACGAGCAATACTGTAGAAATGCGTGTTTCCTGCATCAGACTATAACCAATGATGCAGGCAAGTAACATCGGTACGGCACCAGCAAACAATGGTATTGGCGACAACACTGCATGCATCAGCATAAATGCTACAACACACGCAACATTTGCGAAATTGCGCCAGATCAACTCAGGAAAAGAGCCTTTAGATTGCATTAGACCTCCTGCATAACTCGCTTTGGCAAAAAAGCGCGAAGTGATGGAAACCGAGAAAACGATTGTACATGAGGTACATGATGTTTTTGAGGAGGCTCCATCGCAAGCAGATTTGAAGCCAAAGTTAGAGTTATGCAGGAGGTCTATTATTGCATCAATGAATAATCAAGCACACTAACAACACGTTCGTCAGCAATGTCCGCAAATGGCAACGCAAACAGCGTGTCTGGGTCATCGTTCAGCCGCGCAACCGGAATGCCGGCAGGGAAAAACCCGCCATCACCAGAGGTAAGCAAGCGCTCGCCGCTTGTGAAGTGGTCAGACGGGCTGACATAGTTCAATTTCAATCTACCCCCACCATCGCCCGCCGCAATTGCTTTCTTGCCTGAACGTTCACCCACCACAGCTACGCGCGCATTGATGTCCGTCAGCAGCAACACACGCGCCGTATCATCACCCGCTTCAATGACATAACCAATCATTCCACGTGCGCCGATGGCTGCTTGTTGTGCCTTCACACCTTGCTGTTTGCCGGCATTAATCAACGCCGTGTGGCTATAGGGCCCATTCGGATCACTGACCAGCGATGCTGAAATATAATGCGCGGCTTTAGCCGGCACCATGTGCAGCAGTTCGCGCAAATTATCGTTCTCACTTTTCAACTTGAGTGCCTCGGCTTGCCATTTCAGCAACTGCTGGTTTTCAAGCTGAAGCGCCTGCATATCGCTGCGGCTGTGTATCACATCACGCAGCGTTTTATAGGTATCTCCTATTGCTTTCGTAGGGCTCTGCACAAAGCTGATGATGGGCGAAACGAGATCCGCCGATTGTGCACGCAATTCCACCGCCATTTCTGGTTTGGCGCGGCCGATTGCCAACAGAACGGCGACGCCCATAACCACAGCAAATCCAACCACCTTGAGCCCGAAACTACGAGGTGTGAATGCTTGCAGAGTGATCGATTTGGAACGGCGTTTCATGCATCCACCATGCTGTATTATCCATACACCATCAAGTGTTTTTTCTTTCGCCTGTGCGTTGCGGCTGCTAGGCTTGCCTCATGGTTACCGAACATGAACATTTCATGCGTCATGCGCTGCGATTAGCAGAAGTACAATTGGGCCGCGTGTGGCCAAACCCTGCGGTTGGCGCAGTTGTGGTGAACGGTAGCGCAGTCGTTGGTATCGGCACAACCGCAAATGGTGGCCGCCCGCACGCGGAGCCACAAGCACTCGCAATGGCAGGAGAGAAAGCGCGCGGCGCCACGCTTTATGTATCGCTCGAACCCTGCTCCCATACGGGACAAACGCCGCCATGTACGGAGGCTATCATCAATGCAGGCATTGCACGCGTGGTGATCGGTTGTAGCGATGCGGACCCACGCGTTTCCGGAATCGACGCACTTAAAAAAGTAGGCATCGAAGTCATCACAAATATTTGCGAAGCGGAAGCGCGACACATGAATGCCGGATTTTTCAAACGCATCGAAACCGGCAAGCCTCTCGTCACACTCAAACTCGCAACTTCGGCAGATGGCAAAATGGCACTGCCAGAAAATCAATGGGTTACCAACGAAGCCGCGCGCCACTTCGGTCAATACCTCCGCAGCCGATTTGATGCGATTTTGACCGGTACCGGCACGGCGATTAAAGATAACCCAAACTTGACCTGCCGCCTGCCCGGGATGGCTCAGTTTTCTCCCCAACGCATCGTTTTGGGTGATACCCTCCTGCCTCAGACCCACACACTTGTAGCCCCCGAAACCTGGTTCTTAAAACGCTCAGAAAACCTCACACAAGCACTTGAAGAAATTGGACAAAAAGGTATCACCCGTCTACTAATCGAGGCCGGACCCAAACTCTCTTCCGCCTTTCTACACGAGGGCTTGGTCGATGAAATCTACTGGTTTCGCGCTCCCATCACCGTAGGTGCTGGATTTCCTGAGCTTCCTCAGCTAGATATAGGCACGCTCAAACAATTTAAAACCACATCCACCCGCGAGTTCGGCGACAACACACTCTTATGTTTACAGGCTTAATCACTGCTATTGGAACAGTTGCCGCCTTCGATGGAACGTGGCTTACCGTTGCGAGCAATTACGAGAATATCACGCTCGGTGAATCCATCGCCTGCAATGGCGCATGCCTCACAGTGGTTGCCATCAATGGTAGCACGTTTGATGTCGCACTCTCGCCAGAAACGCTGGACTGCACGGAAAATAGTTATTGGAAAAAAGACGGCACACTCAACCTTGAACGCGCGCTGCAAGTCGGTGATCGTCTCGGCGGCCACTTCGTTACCGGCCATGTCGATGGCCTCGCAGAAATTCTCTCCATTACACCCGAAGGCGATTGCTTCGCACTCACGCTTCGCGCACCCCACACCCTTTCCAAATTCATCGCCGCAAAAGGTTCTGTTACACTTAACGGCATTTCGCTCACAGTGAATCGCGTAAATGATGACGATTTCGAGGTGATGATTATTCCGCATACTTGGGCCAACACCACGCTCCACACTCTCAAACCCGGTGATCTCTTACATCTAGAAATTGATCTGCTGGCGCGTTATTTAGACCGACTAAAAAGCGCTTAAACCTTGCGTTTATGCAAGAAACCAAATAGGATAGTATCGGGGATTAGAAGGTAACATATGGAACATTTTGAATCTGTGCAATTCCAACTACCGCCACATGTGATCGCAAGCCTCAATGAGGCAGTTCGCAGTGGAGAGTATCATAGTACGAATGAAGCTGCTGCTGCTGCCATTGCACAGTGGCAATTGCGGCGCAAGATAATGCTAGAAGAATTACGCATGCTAATTGCTGAAGGAGATGCAAGCCCTGATGCACCGGAAGAAACCTTAGAAGAATTTCTCAAAGCCGCCCGCACGCGGCACCTGAAGTCTTAACCCATGAATTATGTTATTTCGGCACGTGCACGGTCTGACATGCTGGATATCTGGGGCTATGTGTCCGCAGATAATGAAAACGCAGCTGACAATGTCATCACCAATCTAAGAACCACCATAGAGCGGATTGCGGATCAACCAAGAATGGGGCGTATTCGTATTGAATTCAACGCGGATTTATACTGCTTCCCGCGCGACAACTATCTCATTTTCTATCGTATTATTCCAGGCGGTATCCGGGTTGTGCGCGTCCTACATAGCGCGCGCGATATTTCGGCAACTTTATGACCCACCGTGAATTTCTCTCCCCCATCGAAGACATTATCGCCGACGCGAGAGCCGGAAAGATGTTTATTTTGGTGGATGATGAAGACCGGGAGAACGAAGGTGACCTAGTCATTCCTGCGCAATTTGCCGATTCTGAGGCAGTCAATTTCATGGCCAAGCATGGCCGCGGACTGATTTGTTTAAGCCTCACAAAACAACGTGTCGACGCGCTCAAACTCAACCTCATGGCGCGGCACAATGAATCACGGCATGAAACAGCATTCACCGTCTCGATCGAAGCACGCGAAGGAATTTCCACCGGCATCTCCGCCGCAGATCGCGCCCGTACAATTGCAATTGCAATTGACGAGGCCAAGAACGCCAAAGATATTGTTTCGCCCGGCCACGTCTTTCCGCTCGTTGCGCGCGACGGCGGCGTGTTGGTACGCACCGGTCATACGGAAGCAGCGGTTGATATTTCACGTCTTGCGGGCCTCAACCCCTCCGGTGTGATTTGCGAAATTATGAATGATGATGGGTCGATGGCACGCCTGCCCGACCTCATCCCCTTTGCCAAAGAACACGGGCTCAAAATCGCAACCATTGCGGATTTGATCGCCTATCGCCGCAAGCGCGAAAAGCTGGTGGAGCGTTTGTTTGAAACCGAAATCGAAAGCACGCACGGCGGCGCGTTCAAACTCATCGTCTATAAAAACACGCTCGAATACGCGGAACATATTGCCCTTGTGAAGGGGGATATTTCTAAGACACCCACACTGGTGCGCATGCATGCCTTCAACCCACTCGCGGATGTGCTCGGCGCTGAAAATACTTCGGTTGCAACAGCAATGAACGCAATTGCGACAAATGGCAGCGGTGTCGTCGTCATCCTCCGTGAACCCGTCAAAACTGCACTTTCTGACCGCATCCGCACTAAACTCGGTGAAAAACCACTCGCCAATATGGATTTGCGGGATTACGGCATCGGCGCACAAATCCTGCTCGACCTTGGCGTTACTGAAATGACGCTGTTGTCCAACACCCGCAAATCCGTAGTCGGCCTGGAAGGCTACGGTCTTACCATCGTCGGTTATAAACCCTTGGTCTAACACCTAAAAAGGTGTATAAGGCACTCATGCTTTACCTCTATGTTGCAATCGGCGGCGCGCTCGGCGCGCTTATGCGTTACAGCCTCGGCACGTTGATCACCGAGACGATGGGGAAAGAGTTTCCCTACGCCACCTTCACCGTCAATATCGTAGGCTCATTTGTGATGGGCCTTGCCATTGCCATGCTGGTCACCATGCTGCCGCGCGGACGGGAACTCCACGCACTCTTTGTCATCGGCACGCTCGGCGGCTTCACCACCTTTTCCGCCTTTGCCTATGAAAGCTATCTGTTGCTCGAACGCGGAGATATCGCCAGCGCGCTGGTCTATGTCCTTGGTTCTGTAGTGTTTTCTATCGTCGCTTTCTTCCTCGGCATGGCACTTTTCAAAGCGGCGGTGGTGTGAACCTCACTTCCGTATCTGAAAAAGACGAAGGCATGCGCCTGGACCGTTGGTTGAAAGTCAATGCCGCATCGCTGCCGCGCAGCCTGATTGAAAAGGGCCTCCGCAAAGGTTGGATTAAAGTGAACGGCAAGCGCGCGGTAATTAATACCGAACTCCACGCCCACGATGTCGTCGGGCTTTCCAACCACTTGACCGAAGTCGGCGCGGGCGATGGCAAGGCGCACACGAAACGTTTTTCTGCGGCCGAACTCGCATGGATCGATAAGGCGATTTTGCATCATGATAACGAAATGATCATCATCAACAAACCCTCCGGCCTTGCCGTGCAATCGGGCAGCGGCCAGAGCAAAAGCATTGATGAGATGATGCGCACATGGGCGGGGGACGACAACGCGCCGCGCCTCGTTCACCGTTTAGATCGCGACACCAGCGGCGTGCTGGTGCTGGCTCGCACTGCCGCCGCCGCCAAGCGTTTGGGGCAATTGTTCGCGACGCAACAAGCAGATAAAACCTATCTCGCACTCGTGGTCGGCGTGCCGAAAAAGAAAGCAGCAACCATTGACGTGCCGCTTGCCAAAACCATCAACGGGCGCGATTCGGGCATGGAAAAAATGCACGAAGACGAAGGCGGCAAGGAAGCGATCACCGAATACCGCGTCATCGAAGCCTATGCCAACAAGCTCGCGTGGGTGGAACTGAAACCCATCACCGGACGCATGCACCAGTTGCGCGTGCATATGGCGCATATTGGCCATCCGATTGTCGGCGACGGCAAATACGGCGGCACTGCAGCCTTCGTCCAAGGCCTCGATATCGATGCGAAATTGCATTTACATGCGGAAATGATCACGCTACCAAAGCCGGACAAATCCATGCTCACCATCAAAGCGCCCCTGCCGCCACATATGCAGAAAACGAAAAAGCACCTGACATGATTCCTGTTACAATCAGCGGCAAGCCGCTCACTACTCCCAAAAAAAATCCGCTCAGTGTCCCCACACAAAAACTGGCGGATGCGCTGGCCAGCGAAATCTCGCTTATCCCCGGCAAGACCCCGCCCATGCGCGCGATTGCTTTTACTGCAATTGACGTGGTGAGTATGCAGCGCGAAACCGTCGAAGAAGCGATGATGGCCTATGTCGATACCGATGCGCTGTGCTACCGCGCTGAAAACCCGGAACTAAGCGCCCAACAAGCTGAACTTCTTACCCCGATTGTCGAGTGGATGGAGGCGCGGTTTGACATTCATATCGAAGTGACCGACGGCCTGCTCCCCATCGAACAATCCGAAGAAGTCGCGACCCGCCTACGCGCCTATTTGCAAAGCCTGGACCCCTTCCGCCTAAGCTGCACCCTCGCCCTCACCCAAGCCGGAAGCTCGCTTTTGCTCGCAATTGCAGCCACCGAAGGCCATGTGGACACCGAAACCGTAGCCCACGCCGCCCGCATGGAGGAAGACTGGCAGCTGGAGCGCTATGGTGCTGACGAAGAAGCCATAAAACGCCGCGAAATGACCGTACTCGATATCGAGGCAGCGATGGATTTTCTGGAATTGCTTAAACTCAATTGACAGCTATTGACAGAAGTTAATTATGCGTTAAACTTCCCTACCACAAAAATGCAGTAGTTAGGAGAAGATTATGAGCGACGAACAGCCACAAAATACTGCTTCCAAACCAACCTCACGCCGAACGTTCCTCAAGACAGGTGCAAAATATACCGCAGGTGCGGTAGGGGGAGCACTTGCAGCAGGCGATCTTCTCATCAATACTCCAGCAGTGCAACGGGCTCTTGTATTCCAATCCAAGAAAGACTTCACAGGCAAAACTCTGGATGACATTCAAGACCCTAAACATTATGGTCTTCAAAATATCACCGCAGAAACGTGGAGCACCAAAGAGGGAGATACATTCCTTGCGTGGCACTCTGAGACACTAGAGCGTGTCCTCAATTAGCGATAAATTAAGCAATTAATATTATTGAGTTGTGTCAACGGAGGTTGGCATGACGCGACGATATGGACTTCGAGACGATCAATGGGATCGGATTAAAGACCTGTTGCCCGGACGCGAGGCAAGCGTTGGTGCAACGGCAAAAGACAACCGGTTATTTGTGGAAGCTGTGCTGTACCGCTACCGGGCGGGTATTCCGTGGCGTGACCTGCCGGAGCGCTTCGGAGCGTGGAAGGCGGTGCACACACGATGGTCGCGTTGGTCTGTGAGCGGTGTGTGGGAGCGCGTGTTCAAGGTGTTGAGCAAGGATGCTGATAACGAATATGCAATGATAGACTCTACCATCGTCCGGGCGCATCAGCATAGCGCGGGAGCACGCAAAAAAGGGGTGCGCAAGCCATCGGCCGCAGCAAAGGCGGACTGACTACCAAAATCCACGCCACCTGTGATGCGCTGGGCAATCCCACGGGTTTTATCCTTACGCCTGGCCAGGCGCACGATCTGCAAGGTGCGGATGCACTTCTGCCGCAGGTGCAGGCGGATACCATTCTCGCCGATAAAGCCTACGATGCGGATGAACGGGTGTTGTTGCCCTTGGCGATCGCAGGCAAAATTGCCGTTATCCCGCCAAAATCCAATCGCAAAATACAGCGTGAATATGACAAGGAACTCTATAAGGATCGCCACCTTATCGAAAATTTCTTCCTTAAGCTCAAGCAATACCGCGCCATTGCAACACGATATGACAAAACCGATAAAAACTTCCTCGCCGCCATCTATGCTGCCGCTTCAATCATTCTGCTCAATTGAGGACACGCTCTAGATCCTCTTAAGAAAACACTTGTGTTTTTCCCTGGTAATGGTGGTCACTTGGGACAAAGCCCTAAGACCATGCCGGATGGCAAAGTACTTGGTGAGAGTGATCGTGCCTATATCGAATTGATCGCACAAGCACAGAAGCAGGGCTATCAGGTCGTTGCCGTAAATCACGTAGGCTATGCGGGCAGCAGTGTTGAAAACCCGACCGAAGAGAAAATGTTTGCCGGTGCGGAAGCAACTATTGATCAACTCGTTGCACTAGGTTTCAAACCGAACAATCTGCATATCGCCGGGCTCTCGATGGGTACGACGCTTGCAGCCCACGCAGCCCACCACCTATCGCAAAAACAGGAGTTTTTGGGTGATCCATCGCAACATATTAACCTCACCATGGTCAATGGCCTCACCAGTATCAGAACGGGCCTTGAGGAGGCAGCACCACTGATCAATCCTTTCATTTTTTATGTTCACGACAATATGGATACGAACTCTGAGTTAAAAGGATTGCGCGATAGTTTTCAGGGTGGACGCATTAATGTTGCGTTTGTGCGCGGTGCGAATGATCCTTCAACACCTGAAAGCCAGCTTAAATCGCACAGAGAAGCCGCCGCAGGCCTTAACTTCCGCAAAGAGCAAATTGACGGTGCTTCACATTATGTAGATCCGACGCACATCCTTCGCCAATTCGATGAAATGGAGCGAGGTGAGTTCATCGATAAAGGTAAAACCTTGAATGCTCCAGCCGCAGCCCGTCAGGATTTAAAGTCAAGTCTTAGACTCGCTTAAACCCAAGCATAGCCCGCGACACAAGCCGGTTCCTTGCGCTTTTGAAATAGTCATGCTATGGTTTATCTTTGAAAATCAACGGATAAATTATGACGACCCCATGGACCCTCGATAGCTGGCGCGACAAGCCGATTAAGCAACAACCGGATTATCCCGACATTGCAAAAGTTGGTGCGGTAGAGGCCGAGCTGAGAAAATTACCGGCGCTGGTCAGCCCCTCGGAAACGCGCGCGCTGAAAAAAGAACTGGCGATGGCATCAACGCGCAAAGCTTTCGTGCTGCAAGGCGGTGATTGCGCGGAGAGTTTCGCCGAATTTTCGGAAGCGAATTTGCGCAACTACATGCGCGTGATGTTGCAGATGACGATGGCGCTGATGTACGGCGCTGGTTGCCCCGTGGTCAAAATCGGCCGCGTTGCTGGCCAGTTTGCAAAACCTCGCTCCGAACCCGTAGAAATTAAAGACGGCGTGTCGCTCCCCGCCTATCGCGGCGATATGGTCAACGGCATGGAGTTCGACGAAACTGCCCGCGCGCCGGATCCGGAGCGTCTGCTCAAAGTCTACTACCAAGGCGCCGCCACGCTCAATTTTCTGCGCTCGCTTGCCAAGGGCGGCTATGCGGGCTTGAAGCAAATCAACTACTGGAACAACCAGTTCATCAAGCACTCGCCGCAAGGCAAGCGCTTCGAAGATCTGGTCGGTCAGATTTCTGAAAGCGTGCGCTTCATCGAAGCCTGCGGCATTCCGCTTGATGAAACCGAACAATTCTCCGAAGCGAAATTCTACACTTCGCACGAATCGCTATTGCTTGGCTACGACGCCGCACTCACGCGCATCGACGAACTCGATGGTAAGCCTTATGCCTGCGGCGCGCACATGCTATGGATCGGTGATCGCACGCGTTCACCCGATGAAGCACATGTGGAATTTTTGCGCGGTGTTGCGAACCCCATTGCGTTTAAAGTCGGCCCCTCCATGCAGCGTGATAATCTCCTCAAGCTAATCGAAATTCTAAACCCCGACAACGAACCCGGCCGCCTCACGCTGATTTCGCGCATGGGCGCAAGCAAGGTGGAAGAACATCTACCGCCGCTCGTGCGCGCGGTGAAAGAAGCAGGCCACACGGTTGTCTGGTCATGCGACCCGATGCACGGCAACACCATCAAATCCCCCAACGGTTTCAAAACCCGCAAGTTTACAGATATTTTGAGTGAGGTGCGTAACTTCTTCAACGTGCACGAAACCGAAGGAACATACGCCGGCGGCGTGCATTTTGAAATGACGGGCCAAGACGTCACCGAATGTTTGGGCGGCGCACAGGCCATTTCCGAAATCAATCTAAGCGACCGCTACCACACGCATTGCGACCCGCGCCTCAACGGCTCTCAGGCGCTGGAACTCGCTTTCCTGATTGCTGAGATGCTGAAGAAATAGCAGTGGTGTACCCATGGTTTTGGAAAACAAACTCAATCTTACCAATCAAATGGAGCTTTCCAAAGCGGAAGAAAAAATAAGCAAGCAGAAAGCGAAGCTACTTTTTGAATCGGGAGAAATTGGCCGGATAGAAGTGGGGACGTTTGCGGGACTCGCACATATTCACCGGTTTTTGTTTGAGGACATTTACAACTTCGCCGGAAAAATGCGTGATGTAAATATTGCCAAAGGTAATTTTCGATTTGCGCCCTTGATGTATCTGAAGCAATCGCTCGAGCACATCAACAGCATGGCACAGAGCGATTTTGATAAAATCATCGAAAAATATGTTGAAATGAATATCGCGCACCCCTTTAGAGAAGGCAACGGGCGCGCAACGCGCATATGGCTTGATGTGATGTTAAAAGCGAATATTGAGCGCGTAGTGGACTGGAATCAGGTAGATAAAGAAACCTATCTATCCGCCATGGAACGCAGTGTCGTCAAAGATGTTGAAATCAAACAGCTTCTGAAAGTGGCCTTAACCGATAGAATACATGACCGTGAAATTTTTATGAAAGGTATCGACATTAGCTATCACTACGAAGGCTATAACGAATTCAGGATTGAAGATTTATGATACGCGTCCTCATCGAACTCTGGCCTGTGACACTGCCCACCGCGATTTATCTGGTGTGGTATTTCATTCAATCTATCCGTAAACACAAGCGCGGCGAGGAGCACCATCGTTTACGCGAAGGCCCGTGGCTCAAGATTTTCATTCTCAGCGTTATCATCACCATTGTCTGCGCGCTTGCGCTCGGGCTTTCCGAAGGTGAAAAGGGCACTTATGTACCTGCACAGTTCAATGACGGCAAAGTGCAAGACGGACACATCCAATGAACATCACGCAAGCACCATTTTTAGCCTGGCCAGAAACGCAGGCGCTGCTTGCACACGCGAAAACGCAAAATATTGAACTGCGGTTTGTCGGCGGATGCGTGCGTGATGCGCTGCTCGGCCGCATAGTGACGGATGTGGACTTGGCAACACCCGCCATGCCGCAAGACGTGCTAGAAAAACTCAAAAATGACACTATCAAAACCTACCCCACCGGCATCGACCACGGCACCATCACCGCGCGCATCGGCGAGAAACATTTTGAGATCACCACACTGCGTGAAGACGTCGCCTGTGATGGCAGACACGCGGAAGTAAAATACTCGCAGGATTGGAAACGCGATGCACAGCGGCGTGATTTCACCGTGAATGGGCTTTATGCAAAAACAAATGGCGAAGTGATAGATGAAGTCGACGGGCTTGCCGATTTAAATGCCAAAACCCTACGTTTCATTGGTACACCTGGTGATCGCATTATCGAAGACGCTTTGCGTGTTCTGCGCTTTTTCCGCTTCGCCGCCGAACTTGAGTTTGAGATGGATACAGCCTCTTTAAACGCCTGTGTGCACCACGCTGCACGCATCCAAGATTTAAGCGGCGAACGCATCCAGCTAGAACTCTTCAAACTGCTAGCACGGATGAAAGCTGCGCAAGTGCTTGAACTCATGCGCAGCAAAGGCATCTTGCAGCACGTGCTTCCTTATCAACTCAACACCGCGTTGGATGCGGCACTCGCGCATACGCATGACCCGGTGATTTTGACTGCGCTGATGGTAGGCAAAGTAGATCCCGACCTGCCGCGTAAAGACATCAAACAACGGCTCAAGCTTTCTAATGTGCAGTTTAATTTGCTGGAAACGGTTTTGGAAAACACGCCACCCACCATCTTGCCAGAAGCAAAGAAATTACTACGTGCGGTGGGCGAACAGGCCTATCTTGGCATCGTATTGAAGAGTAACAACGACGAATTTCTTGATCTCCCAACCCGCTGGCAAGTACCTATTTTCCCGCTCAAAGCTGCGGATTTGCTGGAACTTGGCCATACCGAAGGCAAGGCGCTCGGGCAGCTGCTGAAAACGCTGGAAGAGCGCTGGGAAATGAGTGATTATACGCTAACCAAAACCGAATTACTTGAGAGCTCGAAATGAGATTAGCTGTTGCAGGCATTGATGGACGAATGGGCCAAGCGCTGAAAACCTATATCAGCGCGCGCGAAGGCGTGTCGTTAACCGCAAACAGCGCGCAAAACAATGCGGACACATTATTTGCTGATGCCGACGCGGTGATTGATTTCACCTCGCCGGAATATAGCCTCGAGCTTGCAAAACACGCGGCTGATAGCAAAAAAGTCCACATTATCGGCACCACGGGTTTTACCGACGCACAGCACAAAGAACTGGCTGCATATG
The DNA here is from genome assembly GCA_964405685.1 of uncultured Rickettsiales bacterium. GTDB lineage: Bacteria > Pseudomonadota > Alphaproteobacteria > Rickettsiales > SXRF01 > CAYOOP01. The sequence continues at coordinate 69,431 of CAYOOP010000003.1, read as the reverse complement.
CGAAATCTGCACGCATTGTATGGTCGTACAACATGAGTATTGGTGTCAATATCGTCGCCGCACTCGTCGAACAAGCCGCGCAGAAATTGAGTGATGATTTTGATATTGAGATTTTAGAAACGCACCATCGCCTGAAAAAAGATAGCCCCTCGGGCACCGCGCTCATGCTGGCTGGTAGCGCCGCGAAAGGCCGTGGCGTAACACTTGCCGACAAAGAAACCTATTATAGCAAAGGCATCCTCGGCGAACGCAAAAAAGGCAATATCGGTATCAGCGTGCGCCGTGGCGGCGGCGTGGTCGGCGAACACGAAGTCAGCTTCATCAGCGCATCCGAAAAAATCGACATCACCCACACCTCTTTCAACAGGGACATCTACGCGCAAGGCGCAGTAATGGCAGCACTGTGGGCGAAAGACAGGCCTGCTGGTTTATATACGATGAAGGATGTTCTTAGCCTTTAATTTCCTTTGTGCGACTAAACGTCAACTTCGGAAAGTCCTGCTGAATGCGTGTCAAATGCCAATCGTTCGGCGCTAAATAGGCGAGCGCACCGCTTGCATCCTCGGCGGATTGGTATTTGTGCATTTCGGTGAAACGCTTGATTTCTGCAGCATCACCACTCACCCAACGCGCGGTGGTGTAGGTCACAGGTTCAAAACTTCCCTCAACGCCATATTCGCTTTTGAGGCGTGAAGCGATGACGTCGAACTGTAACGGGCCGACGACGCCGATGATCCAGCTCGAGCCGTCAATTGGTTTAAAAATCTGCGATGCACCTTCTTCCGAAAGTTGCTCAAGCGCGGTTTTAAGCTGTTTGCTTTTCAGCGGATCATTCAAGCGCGCGCGCTGGAATACCTCCGGCGCGAAGCTTGGAATGCCGGTGAAATAGAGCTTCTCGCCCTCAGTCAGCGCATCGCCAATGTGCAAATGGCCGTGACCGGGAATGCCGATGATATCGCCGGGAAAAGCCTCTTCCGCCAGTTCACGCTCACGCGCGAGGAACAACACAGGATTGTTAAGCGCAAGTGTTTTGCCGCTGCGCACATGCAACACTTTCATCCCGCGCGTGTAGGTGCCCGAACAAATGCGCACAAACGCAATGCGGTCGCGATGGTTCTTGTCCATGTTGGCTTGAATTTTAAACACGAAGCCGGTGAATGGTTTTTCTTCCGGCGCAACATTGCGTGGCTCAAAGCGGCCTTGCCGCGCCGTAGCTTCAGCGGAGGCGGCCTGCACGCGTGGGCTCGGCGCATAATCACAAATGGCTTCCAGCAGTTCTCGTACACCAAAGTTGTTGATAGCACTGCCGAAAAACACAGGCGTCACATGGCCTTCGAGATAGTGTGAAAGCTCGAGCGGCGGATAAATTTCACGCACCATCGCCACTTCTTCTTTGAGTGTGGCCAGTTGTTCGGCGGGCATGTATTCCGCAAGTCGTGCATCCTCCACACCGCTAAACTCAATGCCTTCTGCAATGGTAGCACCCTCGTTGCTGTCGAATAAAAAGAGTTTATCCGCAAGGATGTGATAACAGCCGCGGAAACGCTCACCAGTGCCAATTGGCCAGGTGATCGGGCGCACATCGAGTGCGAGCTTGGCTTCGATCTCATCGAGCAGTTCAAACGGGTCGCGGCATTCGCGGTCGAACTTGTTGATGAAGGTAAGAATCGGTGTGTCGCGCAAACGGCAGACTTCAAAGAGTTTTAGCGTTTGCGCCTCGATACCTTTCGCGCCATCTAAGACCATTACCGCCGAATCGACCGCCGTCAGCGTGCGATAGGTGTCCTCCGAAAAGTCTTTGTGGCCGGGGGTGTCGAGCAGGTTGATCGTACAGTCGCGGTACGGAAACGTCATCACCGAGGCGGTCACCGAAATGCCACGTTGCTGCTCAATTGCCATCCAATCCGACCTGGCAGATTGCCCGCCTTTCTTGGCTTTCACCATGCCGGCCATGTGGATCGCACCGCCGAACAACAATAGTTTTTCGGTGAGCGTCGTCTTCCCCGCATCAGGGTGAGAAATAATCGCAAAGGTGCGGCGGTTCAAATATTGAGCGGACATTTACGCCGCTTCCCACAGGCTATTTTTGATTTTCTCGACGAGTGTGCTATGCGCCTGCAACTCTTCCGCCGTTGGCAATTGCGCAAGAATATCGACGTTGACAGTTTCGGCCACCACCACGCGAGTGGCGGTTTCCGTCTGACGCACCAGATCCAGCGCTACCTGCTTGCCGCCACAGAGTTCAATATAAATATCAGCAAGCAGTTCAGCATCCAGCAATGCGCCGTGTTTCGTGCGCGCACTTAAATCAATATTGAAACGGCGACACAGCGCATCCAGATTATTCTGCGCGCCGGGGTATTTTTTGCGCGCAATGGCAAGTGTATCTGTCACGCTTTCCATGGGCAACGTCGGGAAGTTGATTTTGGTGAGTTCGTAATTCATGAATTTCATGTCGAAGGCAGCGTTGTGAATCACGAGCCGCGCATCGCCAATAAAATCCATCATCTCTTGCGCAATTTCTTCGAACAGCGGCTTATCGAGCAGGAATTCGGTTTTGATGCCGTGGACGCGCGTGGCATCCTCCGGCACATTGCGCTCAGGGTTCAAATAGGTGTGAAACGTGCGACCGCTACGGATTTTATGCACCATCTCGACGCAGCCGATCTCAATCACCCGGTGGCCGCTGGCCGGGTCTAACCCTGTCGTTTCCGTATCGAGAATAATCTCACGCATGGAGCTTCCTTACAATAGTGCGCACTTGCCGCATGGCTGCGGCCTTGCCAAGCCCTGTATGCACGATGAAATCAGCCCGCGCTAGCTTTTTCGTATCCGGCCATTGGCGCGCGACAATAGCGCGAAAACGTTCGCGCGTCATATGCGGGCGGTCTTTCACACGCCGCCATTTGGTGAAAGCGGATGCAGCGGTGACCACCACCTTGTCAAACCGCCTTTCACCGCCGGTTTCAAACAGGAGTGGAATTTCAACCACCGCGAGCGGTTGACCTGCCTGCTGCATCTTCTGCAAAAAATCATCCTCTGTTTTTTGCACAAGCGGATGTAAAATAGCCTCGAGTTTTTTGAGTGCCTCATCGTCTGAAAATACAATACTGCCAAGCGTTTTACGGCAGATGCCGGTTTCGATCACAGCGGTTGGAAACAATGCCGCAACGGGTGCAAACCCCTCGCCTTCTTTTCTGAGCAACTCATGAACCACCTGATCCGCGCTTAAGACCGGCACGCCCAAAGATTCGAACATCGCAAGCGTGGTCGACTTGCCGGTGCCAATCCCGCCGGTTAGGGCCAGCTTGATCATGGTGCGAGCAATACGTCGCGCACGGCGGCGTCCACTTCCGGCATTTTGCCGTACCAGGCTTCAAAACCGATGGTCGCTTGATAGATCAACATGCCCAAACCATCCACCACCGCATTGCCTCTTGCGCGCGCATTTTTGAGCAGTTCGGTTTCGAGTGGGGAATAGACAATATCGGTTACCAGCGAGGTTTCAGGCAACGGCGCTAGATCTATGGTTAGAGGCCCTTGCCCTTTCATCCCTAGCGAGGTGGTATTGACTAACAAGCTACAGGTTCTTAGCAAGGCAGGAAGTTCTTGCCACTCGGCAGCAAACACATTACTGCCAAAACGAACCACCAATTGCTCAGCTTTTTCTTGCGTGCGGTTAACAAGAGCAATGCACCCAACACCTTCGTCCAGCAATGCTTTCACCACCGCTTTGGCGGCACCACCTGCACCTAACACGACAGCGTGGCCTAAATATTTTTGCAAACCACCAGCGGAGGTTTTGAGATTGGTGATGAAGCCAAAGGCATCCGTGTTACTGCCTTTAATGCGCCCATCGCCTTGCACCACGAGCGTATTGATGGCACCTATCGTCTGTGCAATCGGATCGATGATGTCGACATATTTTAGCGCGTCTTCTTTCAGCGGCAGAGTGAGGTTGCACCCCTTAAACCCAAGCACAGGCAATGCACGAATCGCACGCTCCAATTGCGCGGGCTCTACAGACATCGGCACATACGCCCCATCGATCCCATAACGCGCCAGCCAGTGATTGTGCAGACGCGGCGAAAGCGACTGACTAACGGGAAAACCCATCACCCCTGCTAGCGTTGCTGCCCCGGTAATTGCTCTATTCATGAGGATAGTTTAGAGCCTTTTTCAAGGAATTCAATCGCCTAGTTGACGGCAAGGGGTGCTAAATGTCATAAAAATGTAACACAATAAGGGTTCTATTTTCGTTAGAATAGGAGTAGTTGTACTGCTTACAAAATTTCGGGGTACCTATGGCAAACGTGCAGAAAAAAGATTATTCGATGGAAGAGCTCGAGGCTCGGTACAAAGAAATTACCGGCTTGTATGACCTTGCCAACGAACTAATTGAAACCGTGCTCGACAAGAGTGTTGTAAGCGCGGATGCGCAAATGGCCGTCGTCGAACCGCTCGCGAGCGAAGTGCTGGAAGCCACCGATATTTTAACCGAAGAATACATTATGCTTGCTAAGGGCCTGCGCCAAAAAGCCTCGCACGGCGTGAGCAAATCCCGCATGGAAGGCGCCATCCGCCGCATTTACGGCGCGATTGGTTCGTATCGCAACACCATCGGCACGAATTCAGTGCTGCTAACCAAAGATTTAAAGAACGTCGCCGATGCGGTCGTGAATAAAATCCAACGCCATGTGGAAAAGGTGATTTCGATTTTGATTGACTTCGTGCAGCTGTCGCTCGCGAACCTCATGGGCAAAGCCGAGCTCGAAGTGCTGCGTTTACGCGAAGCACGCGTCGCGCTCATGATGCACCAAGCCAGCCAGCAACAAACTTAGTCCACTTAGTCCGCGCAATTTCCGAGTACTTCGCAGCGCTGAAACCCTCCGCATGTTCCATAGAGGGCGCAAGTCTCTGAATCGGCAGGCTCTTTCCGATCTTCGTAGAACCCCTGATGCGCGCCGAGCAGGAGTGCATTAAACGAAGTGCATCCTGAAAGCAGTAAACACGCCAGTGGTAAAATCATCCGATACATGAGGGATAGTATTCTAGCATATCTCTAAAATATATACAAAAAATAACTATTATTTGCTTTGTTAACTATTATTTAATGGCCCTGTGTAAGAATGAAAAGATAAGAGCTAGATTGTGGGCTACAATAATAATAACGCCTATTAAACACTGTCAGCTTAGGGAATAACAGGGTCATGTCTTTGACATATATGGATATTAAATCACTCTCACAGGACCCATCACCGCAGGTTCGCGCTGAGCTTGCAGGTAAAGTTGCTCAAAGTCTCCAGGACAATAGCTTTAAGCTATTTGAGGTGGACGTTGCAGTCGACATCTTGCGTATTCTGGCACGTGACTTGGAAGTACAAGTACGCCGCGCTGTATCGCTATCACTGTGCCACAGCATGGCCGCACCGCACGATGTGGTGCTGCGCCTCGCTAATGACATGGCCGATGTTGCCATGCCCGTGCTTCAATTTTCCAAGGTTTTGACCGATGAAGAACTCGTGCAAATTGCCGAGAACGCCGAAGAGGTCATGAAATTGGTGGCACTCGCCAAGCGTGAAGAAGTCTCCTCTAATTTATCCTCCACGCTGATCAATTCCGGACAGGAAAAAGTCGTCTACACCCTATTCAAAAACCCAGGTGCCAATTTGACGGATGATGTGCTTGAAGGCGGCTGGCCGGTTATTGCTACCAGCCAAAGTCTACTTGAAACTCTGGTACAACGCAGCGGCCTTTCAATCGGCATCGCCGAAAAACTCTACGCCACCGTGTCGGCAGAAATGAAACGCTATCTCTCTTCAGCGTATCGCCTGCCGTCGGCCTTGATTGAGGATACGGTCGATGAGCATCGCGAAGTCAAAACGTTGGAACTCTCGTCCACCGCGCAATATAGCGAAAACGAAAAAGAAGTCGAAGCGTTGGTACACCAACTCTACACCAGCAACCGTTTGACCTATTCGATCGTCATTCGCTCGCTGTGCAACGGTGATTTTGCGTTCTTCGAAGCAGCGATGTCACGCCTTGCTGGCGTGCCGCGCAAAAACGCTCATATCCTGATTTACGACTCCGGTACGCTCGGCTTCAAAGCCTTCTACGAAAAAGCCAAATTGCCACCGGCGTTCTACGAAGCCATTCGTTCGATCCTGCGCATTGGCCTTGAAATCAAAGCCATGGGCCACATGACGACCGATGAATTCCGCGGCCATCTGGTCTCGCGCATTCAAGAGGAAGGCCTCGATTATTCGATCGAAAACATGCATTACCTCTTAAGCTTGGTGATGAACAACATCGCCGACAATCCGAGCGGCGTGAAGCACTAACTTCCTGTCATTCTGAGCATAGCGAAGAATCTAGATCCTTCGGTCGCTTTGCTCTCTCAGGATGACAACAACCTCATCAAATCATTTGCATTTAGAATCAAAACACGCTCCTGTGGAAGCAGGAGCACCCATGCGTATTATTGCAGGAATTCATAAGAACCGGCGAATCGACATCCCACCGTCCATTCAAAACCTACGCCCCACCTCTGATTTCGCCCGCCAAGCCCTGTTCAATATTTTAACCCATAGCGACGTGCTACCATGGCCGTTGGATGAAATTGCCGTCGCCGATATTTGCGCCGGCTCGGGCGCGTTCGGTCTGGAAGCCCTCTCCCGCGGTGCCACCCACGTTACCTTTATTGATAACACGGGCGAGCATATCAAGCTCATCCAAGCCCATCTCACCAAGTGGAACGAAAAACGCGCCACGGTAGTGCGCGCCGATGTTACCCGTATGCCTGCCTCACCACGCCCACACCAATTGGTATTTCTGGACCCACCCTACCACAGCAACCTCATTCCTAAGTGTTTGCCACAACTGAAAGAAAAAGGCTGGGTGGAAACAGGAAGCATTATTATCACCGAGCACGATAAAGACGAAGCCACCACCCTGCCCCCAGATATCGAACGCATCGACCAACGCCGCTATGGACGCGCGGTGGTGGATATATTGAGCGTGATATAAAGTTATGAGTTGTGAGTTGTAAGTTGTAAGTGTAAATCTTCAATCACGAATCACGAATCACGAATCACGAATCACGAGCCTATGCCACTAAACGATATTCAAGCCGCGCAAGTCAGCGCGCAACGCGCCGAAAAACGCACCACCTTGCGCGATGTCGCGCCCGCACTCGAAGAAGTGCTCTACGAAGCCATCCCCGTGCTAGACCACGGGTTTGTGCGCGTGATCGATTACATGGGGACCGATAGCGCCATCGTCCAGGCCGCGCGCGTCTCCTACGGCGCTGGCACCAAGAAGGTGAACGAGGATGCGGGACTGATTAATTATCTGCTGCGCCACAAGCACACCACCCCCTTCGAAATGTGCGAGATCAAATTCCATATCAAGCTGCCCATCTTCGTCGCCCGCCAGTGGATCCGCCACCGCACTGCCAATGTGAACGAATACTCCGGCCGCTATTCGATTATGGATAAGGAATTCTATATCCCGAAAGCCGAACACCTCGCTGCGCAATCCACGCAAAACCACCAAGGACGCGGCGATGTGCTAACGGGCCCGGAAGCCGAGCGCGCGCTGGAAATTTTGAAAGAGGATTCCGCACAAGCGTACGAACATTACGAAGAGCTCTTGAATGCTAATGAAGAAGGCGTGATTCGCGATGCGAATAAAAAAGGCCTCGCCCGCGAACTCGCGCGGATGAATCTGCCGGTTAATTTCTACACCCAGTGGTACTGGAAAGTAGACTTACACAACCTGCTCCACTTCCTAGCACTTCGCGCCGATGCTCACGCGCAATACGAAATCCGCGTCTATGCGGAAGCGATGCTCGACCTCGTCAAACGTTGGGTCCCCATCACCTACGACGCCTTCATGAACTACCGCGTCGGCGGCGCTAACCTCTCCGCCAAAGCCCTCGCCTGTGTACAACGCATGCTAAAAGGCGAGAAAGTGACGCAAGAAACCTCCGGCATGAGTAAAGGCGAATGGCGCGAGTTTACTCAGGTGTTTCCTGAAGCGTAATTACTGCATCAACTTATTCCAGAAATCCTCACCCAACTCTATGTCGTCCGGGTTTTGATTTCCAGGTTCCGCCGGTGGCGGTTCGCTGGCGTTATCCGGCGTATAGCTGGTTGCGCCTGAAGAACTGCCACCCCAGGGAAGCATTTCGCTATCACGCTCACCGCCGTTTGAAATCGGCAGCGGCAACGGCGGCAGATCGGCGGTGGCCGGTTGCATATAAGCTTTCCAAATCGCTGCCGGCAGCGTACCGCCGGTCACTTTTTTCATCGGTGTTGGCGTGTCATTGCCCACCCACACGCCGGTTGCCATATTGGGTGTATACCCCAGGAACCATGCGTCTTTATAATCCGACGTCGTACCTGTCTTCCCTGCCATGGAACGTCCAATATTCGCACCCGTGCCAGTGCCGTATTGCACCACACCTGAAAGCAGGCTGTTCATCATCCCCACGACATCTTTGCTGAGCACGCGCGGTGGATCGCTAGGTTTGCGCTCATAGAGCAACTTGCCTTTTTTACTGATCACGCGCGTGATGGCATAGGGCGTCACCGCCATCCCGTTAGAAGCCATGTGCGCATAAGCGGTCGTAAGTTCGAGCAATGTCACCTCGTTACTCCCCAGCGCAATGCTCGGGTCAGGATGAATGTCAGACGTGATACCAAGACTGCGTGCCATTGCTACCACATTGCGCAAACCATATGTCACCGCCACTTGCACGGCAACCGAGTTGATCGATTTCGCAACCGCTTGCCGCAGCGGCATTTCGCCTTCGTATTCGCCGGAATAGTTTTGCGGTGTCCAATTACCGATCGCGACCGGCTGATCATTGACGATGGTATCGGGTGAGAGCCCACCCTCAATCCCCGTCAAATACACAAACAATTTGAACGACGAACCAGGCTGACGCTTGGATTGCACCACGCGGTTAAACTGGCTTTCGCCGTAGTTCCTGCCACCTACCATCGCCTTCACCGCGCCGTCCGGCAACATGGAAACAAGCGAGGCTTGACTCGCTTTCATCTTCTCGGCTTTTTCATCCATCACCTTCTTAATCGCCTCTTCGGCGAAGCGTTGCAGGGTGGGGTTGAAGGTGGTTTGCACTTCCACATCTTCCTTCAATTCCTCACCCACCACCGAAGGCAACTCATCCACTACCCAATCGGTAAAGTAATAGCTGCTTTGCGCGAAGGGTTTTTTGCCCTTCAGTGAATTCGAAAGTTCCGCACGCGCTTTTTCCATTTCTTTGTCGGTTAAAAACCCTGCATCGCCCATGTTCACCAGCACCTGATCCGCCCGCGCCCGTGCGTTGACGGGGTTGGACGTTGGCGCATAGCGCGAGGGAGCTTTCAGCAGCCCCACCAAAATCGCGGATTCCGGCAAGTTCAACTCGCGCGCCGATTTACCGAAATAGCGTTTCGATGCCGCATCCACGCCAAAACTCCCGGCACCGAGATACACACGGTTCAAATAAATCGAGAGAATTTCTTTCTTCGAGTAATGCGCCTCCAATTTAAACGCGAGCAGCATTTCCCGAAGTTTACGGCTTAAGGTGCGCTTAGGCGAAAGAAACAAATTCTTCGCCAATTGCTGCGTAATCGTACTGCCGCCTTGCACCACCTTGCCGCGGCGCATATTAACGATACTCGCACGTAAAATACCCAGCGGATCAATACCGATGTGGTAGAAAAAATTCCGATCTTCGGTGGCAATCACCGCCTTAATCAACGGCCGGGGAATTTCTTTGTAGGAGACAAAATCCCCGTACACGTCGCCATACGAGCCAATAATATCGCCATTCTCCGCTTTGACGACAATGCTTGGGCTACGCTTCTGCTTCGCAAGATTATCAATATCAGGCAGGCTTAAAAGCAACCAAATAAACCACACCGTAAACGCAGCAATTGAAAAAAATACAAGCTTGCGAATACGCGGCCAAATCGCCCTACCAAACCAACGCCTGAAATTTTTCCACTGACGGTTAAGCCATTTGCGGAATTTGGAATACCGCTTGGCTTTGCGTTTACGCTTGAAGAGCTTGGGGAATTTCATGCAGGGTATTTAGCTTTTTTTCTCATCTTTTTCCAGCACATACTTGAGCTTGCGGATGGCAAGCTGCGCCAACTCCTCCTGGCTTGCGCCGAGTGCGCCTACAATCACCGCCTCTTTCCCCGTTTCCGGATCAATGGCCGCCACCCTGACCTGCCCGCCAAGCTGATGAAATTCAACGATGAATTCACTCATACCTCAGGCACATTACCGGCGCCGGCGAGCACTTCTACCCGAATGTGTTTCAAATGCGTCGCGTGTTTTTCCATCACGGTGAAACGAAAGCCGTATGCTTCAATGGTAAACCCGCGTGGTGGAATGCTAGCCGCTTCGGCAATCACAAGGCCCGCCAGCGTCGTCGCTTCATCTTCCGGCAATTTCCAATCCATTTGCCGGTTTAAATCGCGAATCGGCATGCCGCCGCCGACCAGATAGATATTGGGTGCCAGCTTACTCACATGCGCTTGCACGGCTTCGTCATGCTCGTCTTCAATATTGCCGACGATTTCTTCGATAATATCTTCGAGCGTCACAACGCCTACCCACGCGCCATACTCATCCACCACACAGGCGAAATGTTGCTTGCGAGCACGAAAAGCGAGCAACTGCGCGCGCAGATTCGTCGTTTCCGGCACAAACCAAGGCGTATGCGCAATCGCCAAAATATCCTCGTGCGACAGCGTCTTTTTTTCATTGAGCGATTTGATCAAATCCTTCACGTGCAAAATGCCGATGATGTTATCCGGCTGCTTGCTCCACAGCGGCAAGCGGCTATGAAGTGTTGAGACGGCTTGGGTAATAATTGCCTCTGCCGGCTGATCGGCGCTAATCGTATCCACGTGCATGCGGTGCACCAAAATCGCGCGCAACTCCACATCGTTCAAATCGAGAATGCTTCCCAGCATATCGCGATCCTGCTTAATCATCTGCCCTTCGCGGTGGTGCAGTTCAATCGTGCCGCGAATCACATCGGTCGCTGACACCAACGATTGCTGCTTACCGATATCAAGCTTAAGCAGCTTCAACACCACGCTCATCGTCCAGTGAATGCAGCGGTTGATCGGCGTAAAGACAATCACCATCGCATACACCAGAAAAGCCAGCGAAAGTGCCACGCGCTCGGCGTTATGGATGGCGTAGGTCTTCGGTAGAATCTCGGCAAATACCATGACAAGCGTTGCCGCAGCGGCCACCGCAATTAATAAACTCCCCTCATCAAACATCTGCATACACAACGAAGTGATAAGTGCGGACGCAGCACTGTTGGCAATGTTATTACCAATCAGCATAGAAGAAATCAGCGTTTCCTTGTTTTTACGCATCTTAGACACTATCTGCGCACGCTTATTGCCTTCCATCACCAGCTGGTAAATACGCGCACGGGAAATTGCTGTCATTGCCGTTTCGGACGCGGAAAAAAAGGCCGAAAGAATCAGAAACAAAACAATCGCAATACTGTAAGGAATAAGTACTTCCATCGTCTATATCTCCTCCGCAAGCAGCGCACGCACCGCATCTGCAGAGACATTCTTCGCCACAAACGCTTCACCGATCCGTTTTAAAAGCACAAATGTCAACGTGCCGTTCTCCGCTTTCTTATCGTGCGCTATATGCGCCATAAGCGCATCCACCGTGAAGGTTTTGTTCAACTCTTTGACCGACGTTTTAAGCCCCACACTTTTTAAATGCTGCTCCAGCTGTGTAGTGGTGTTCGAGGCCAATCCCAATTGCTCCGAGAGCTTGGCAGCGAGCACCATGCCAATCGCCACCGCTTCGCCGTGAAGCAGCGCATTCGAATAGCCCATCTCCGCTTCGAGCGCATGGCCGAACGTATGGCCAAGGTTGAGCAGCGCACGCAAACCTTTGGTTTCTTTTTCATCCTGCGTCACAATCGCTGCCTTCGCTCTACAGCTTTTGGCAATAGCCTCCATCTGTAATGCCTTGTCGCCATTTAGCAGTGCCGCGCCGTTTTTTTCCAACCAGCTAAAGAATTCAGCATCACCAATCAGGCCGTATTTCACAATCTCCGCATAGCCCGCCAAACGCTCGCGCTGTGGCAGTGTTTCAATCGTATCAACATCAATCAACACAGCTTTGGGTTGATAAAAACTACCAATTACGTTTTTGCCATAGGCCGTATTCACGCCCGTTTTCCCACCCACCGAACTATCCACCTGCGCAAGTAGGGTGGTTGGAATTTGAATAAACGGAATGCCGCGTAGCACCACACTTGCCGCAAAACCGGTGATGTCACCCACCACACCGCCGCCAAGCGCAATCAACGTTGTGTTCCTATCTGGTGCGAACGCTAAGATCTGCTCAAGCAGTGTGGCAAAATTGGGCAGCGATTTCGTGCCTTCCCCAACCGGCACCAACACCGGTGCCGAGCGCACATCAATGCTCGCCAGCGCATTGGTGAGGCGGTGGAGATACAATCTCCCAATCGCTTCATCTGTCACAATGATCACTTTTTTAGACGTCAGATGCGGCGCTAAAACCTCACCGGCATTGGCAAGCAAGCGCTCACCAATCGTGATTTGATACGGCGCATGCGCTAGCGCTACAGGAATCGTCAGTGCCATGCCGCAACCGCCTGAATAATCGCATCCACCACTTTTTCGTGGCTGCTGTGGCCGGAATCAATCGTGATGTGGGCTTGTTCGTAAATCGGGTATCGCTCTTCCATTAATCGCTCCAAAATCTGTTTTTTATCGCCGCTTTTTAAAAGTGGCCTGCTATCTCGGCGCGAGACGCGCTCCAGCAGCACCTCCACCTCCGCCTTGAGCCACACCGAAAGCGCTTTTTCCTGAATCGCTTCACGAATGCTGGGGTTCATAAACGCACCGCCGCCGGTGGCTAATATACATGGGGTGCCCGAAAGCAGCCGCAACATCACCCGCTTCTCCAAATCGCGGAACACTTCTTCACCATAGAGCTCAAAAATATCGGAAATGCTGCAACCTGCAGCATCCATAATTTCCTGATCGGAATCAATAAATGGAATATCGAGCGTGGTGGCAAGCCGACGGCCGACGGTGGTTTTCCCGGCACCCATCAACCCCACGAGGACGAGCGGTTTTTCCAATTTCAGGTGGACGGGGCTTACATCTTTGCTATGGTGAAACATGCTTTTAGACTACCGCAAACCACAAAGATTGCAACCCGGACGGCGCAAACCCATCCTCTTAGGCCTATGTGGCCTGCTGGCGCTTGGCTTCGTCTACCTCGCCAGTGGGAACCCACCCGCCCCCAAAGCGCCCGGCGAAATCTCCATCGCCAAAGAACGCCTGTTTCCTTAAGGGATGAATTCGCACCTTGAATCCTTCTTAGAAATGCTGGCCTCGGAGCGGGCAGCGAGCGCTAATACGCTTGCCGCTTATCGGCGTGATTTACAAGATGTGCTCGCATTTTTGAATGCACGCAAACAGACCGTCGAAACAGCGGATGCCGCAATGTTGGAACACTACCTCAAACACTTGCATGGCCAAGGCCTCGCGCGCTCGTCGCTCGCCCGCAAACGCTCCGCGATCCGCCAGTTTTTTGGGTTTCTGTTTCAGGATAGGATTCGCAGCGATGACCCCAGCCTCGGCTTAGAAAGCCCCAAACTCGCCAAGAACCTGCCAAAAACTTTAGGTGAAAACTCCATTGAGGCGCTATGCAGCACGGCAATTAGCGATACCTCTCCGAGCGGCAAGCGGTTACTTGCTCTGCTTGAATTGGTCTATGGCGCAGGCCTGCGCGTCTCGGAATGTGTAGGGCTCACCCTCGCCCAGATGGGCTTACAACGCGCCAATGCGCCCATCCCCGAAACCTGCATCATCCGCGGCAAAGGCAATAAAGAGCGCCTATTACCAATTGGAAAAAGCGCCCGCGCAGCACTTACAGCTTATCTCACCGTCCGCCCACATTTCCTGAAAGCAAAAGAAATCTCGCCCTGGCTCTTCCCCAGCAAAAGCAAGCTCGGCCACTTAACCCGCCAGCAATTTGGCGTAATGCTGAAAGACCTCGCCATCAAAGCCGGGCTTGACCCATCCGAACTCTCCCCACACACGCTGCGCCATTCCTTCGCCAGCCATTTGCTCGAAGGCGGCGCGGATTTGCGGGTGATTCAGGAACTCCTCGGCCACAGCGACATCTCCACCACCCAAATCTACACCCACGTCGCCGGCAGCCGTCTCAAGAAGTTGGTCGAAGAGAACCATCCCCTCTCAAAACAAAAATAGCCACTCGTTATTCAAATCCAGCAGGATTTGTCAGCCATGAGCCAGCGAAGCTGCGTCTCATAGCGAATTCAGAAGAATTCGCTGGAGACAATTAAATGTTGACACTTTGGTAACCATCTTGCGATATCTATCGCTAGTTAACCCTTTCAATACGGCTGCAACTATGTCCCACCAAACCCACCCCTATCACCTCGTAAACCCCAGCCCCTGGCCCATTTTAGGTGCATTCGCGCTGCTTGGCCTCACGCTCGGTGGTGCCATGGCGATGCACAAAATCACCGGCGGCGTACCGCTTGCGCTGCTGTCGTTCATGGTGGTGCTGTATGTGATGTACGTCTGGTGGCGGGATGTGGTGCACGAGGCTCGTGTGGATAAGGCACACACCACTGCCGTATCGCATGGTCTGCGCGTGGGCATGGTGCTGTTCATTATCTCCGAAGTCATGTTCTTCGCCGCGTTTTTCTGGGCGTTTTTCAACGCCAGCCTGTTTCCCAAATTACCACTCACTGAAACCTGGGCGATTGCCGAAGGCGTCTGGCCACCGGCTGGCATCGTTCCGTTTGATGCGTGGCACCTGCCCTTCTTAAACACCCTGATTCTCTTGCTTTCAGGCACCACCGTCACCTGGGCGCACCATGCAATGCTCGAAGGCAACAACCGCGACACCATCCGCGGCCTGACCTATACTGTCATTCTCGGCGCACTCTTCACGGCCTGCCAGGCCTATGAATATGGCCACGCTGCCTTTGGATTTAAGGACGGTGTGTATGCCAGCACATTTTACCTGGCAACCGGCTTCCACGGCTTGCACGTGCTAATCGGAACGATTTTCCTCGCCGTATGCTTAGTCCGTGCACGCCGCAACCAATTCACGCCAGACAAACACCTCGGTTTTGAATTCGCCGCATGGTATTGGCACTTTGTGGACGTCGTATGGATTTTCCTGTTCTGCTTTGTGTATGTCTGGGGTGGCCACTAATCCCGTGAGCCGCAACGCGGCTGCACGGGATCTCGTAAAATGCGCAGATACCAAAGCAACAAAGTTTCGTGACATTTAACACCATCATCCCGGCGAAGGCCGGGATCCAGCAAGCGGCGTCTGCCGCGTAAACGATCATACCGCTGCTACCGCAGCACCTGGATTCCGTGTCTGTTCCTTGAGCATCCTTACAAGCAAGGCCGCTCAAGGGCACGGAATGACGATGGGATATGCAATCCTGCGCTGACGCTACCGCGTCCCGCAGGATGACGGTCTATGCAAACAACTTCGCGAAGTTGCGGCGTGCGCGTTTTTTCCAATGACCACGATGGTACGCATCGGACGCCAAGAGCGGCATCACGCTTGTTGCTTCCGCATAGACCATTTGCTCATAGGCCGTGTCTACCTTGCCCCAGCTGCACGCTTCTTTGAGTGTGGAGGAAGAACACGCACCATCGCGCGAATCGGCGACGGTGATTTGTACGGCGTATTTGTGCATCTCTACGTCATAGCCAAGAATCTCTGCGCAGACGACGGTGTCTTGCACAAAGTTTTTCGGCACGCCACCACCCACCATAAGCAGGCCGGAGGCTTTGGATTTCAATTTAATTTCGGTCAGCTCGCGGAAATCGGCGATCGAATCCATCGTAATATACGGCTTCTTCGCTTTCATGCGTTCCACCTGGTGCACAACGAGGCCAAAACCAGCGGAGGAATCGGTGAATGCCGGGCAGAAAATCGGCACGTTGTTTTCATACGCAAGCTGAATGAGCGATTCTTTTTTCTTGGAGTTTTTGGTAAGCCATTTGCCCATCTCGTGAATAAACGCGCGCGAAGAATACGCGCCCGGTTTCAACCCATCGGCAATGTTGCGAATCGTGTGGTCGCAGGCTTGCAGCTCTTCTTCGTCGATATAGGTGTCGTAAATACGGTCAATGTAATTGGCGCGCAGGTCTTTATCGTCCACAAATGGACTGCCTTGGTAGTGCTTGTAACCAAGCGCTTCAAAGAAATCCATATCAACGATCGACGCGCCGGTTGCAACAATCGCATCCACCATGCCGAATTTGACAAGGTCGGCATACAGCTTCATGCACCCGCCCGCAGAGGTTGACCCTGCAAGCACCAGGAAAATGGCGCATTCTTTGTCTTTCAGCATCATGTTGTAAATGCCGGTTGCCTTCGCAAGATCGCGCGAAGTGAACGACATCTCCGCCATCTGATCAATAATTGGCCGCGCATCAAACGAGGTGATGTCGATATGCTCGACGGTTTTAGAAAGCATCTGTGCTTTTGCACTTGGTTTTTTCTTGGTGTTCGTTTTCATTGAATTTGGTTACCTTTCGCGTTTGTCATTTTTATAGCATGTCCCACAGTTTGTGTGGGCTGTTCCGCTATGTGTTCAACTATCAAATCGATATATTGAGCTAATGTCATGCTAGGGTCAGGATGAGTATATGTTGCATCATGTAACTTATCTCCTACCCCGCTCAATGTTGTGCCGCACTTATCTAGTACTTCATTAGTAATCTCTGTTACTTTTACAGGATCAATTCCTAAACCTCGTTCAAGTCGCTTACTCTCATCTATCACAAAATCTTCTGAATAACCGGTTTGGGCTCTTATTGTTTCAAGCACCACTTTTGCAACATCGTCTCTGTTCATACCTACGTCCCATTAAAATAGCCGCGCCGTTTTAAGCGACGCGGCTTTTGTTTTTCTTGTTAGTCCATTTGTAGTTGCAACAACGGCTCATCCTTCACCTCAACTGTCGTGTCGGAATAAAAGCCGTTGAATTTGGTCCGCATCGTGGCACCATACGCACCCATTTGGCCGATTTCGATGTAGTCGCCCTCGCGGATGTCCGCGGGCAGGATGAATGGGCCTTTCATCGCATCGCAGCTGTCGCACGTTGGGCCGAAGAGCGAAAATTCTGCGGTGTTGTGCGCAAATTTTCCGCCTAAGCGCATGCCCTTCATCGGGAACACAAACGCGGGCGAGCCGGCATCAAACAAGCTGCCGTACACACCATCGTTAATGTAAAGCGCGTTGCCTTTCCTGAGTTCCACACGCACCACGAGCGAGCCGCCTTCGGCAACCAGCGCACGGCCGGGTTCGCATAGGATATGGCAATCTTCGCCAATGGGCAGTGTTTCGATGGCCTCACGAATCGCACCCATATAATCAAGCATTTTCGGCGGCATCATGCCCGGATAGGCGGATGGGAACCCACCGCCAACATCAAGCATGTCGAGTTTCACATCGCACACGGTGAGCAAATCACGCACGTAACCAATCGTGGTGGCATACGCGCTCGGGTCCATGCACTGCGATCCCACATGGAAACACACGCCGAATTTATAGGCGGCCTTGCTGGTTGCTTGCATAAGCGAAACCGCATCTTCCAGCGCCACACCGAATTTGCCGGAGAGCGAGTAAAACGCTTTTTCGTTCGGAATGCCAAGGCGCACGAGCAAATGCAGATCATCCGCTTGCCCAGTCGCATCCAGAATTTTCTGAAGCTCCTGATGACTATCGAGCGAGAAATGACGGATGCCATGGTCGAAATAGGCGCGCTCAATGGACTCGCGGCTTTTGACCGGGTGCATGTAATACATTTTTGCGCCCGGCACGACACCGGCCACCAGTTCAATTTCTACTTGCGATGCCACGTCAAAATGGCGCACGCCCGCATCCCACATCGTCTTGAGGACGCGCGGGTCGGGGTTGGTCTTCACCGCAAACAACACGTCGCCCGGGAAATGCTGCAAGAACCACTTGGCCTTGGCCGCAATCACATGCGGACGGAGCGCATGCACGGGCTCTTCGGGGCGAAGTTTTCGCACCAGATCCATACAGGAGGCAAACGCCACCGGCTTCGTTTTGCGTGGAAGAGATTTAGGGGAGCGTAGGGGGACGACGTTCGTCGCTAGTTTGAGGCCGGAGCCTCCAGGGTCTTCTGTCATTCTATGTTAAGCCTTATAAATGAGTGGAACCGATCTATGGTTCGTGCATCAGCACAAACCACTGACTGTGAAGAAAAATGCTTTGCGCCTTACTCATAAAAACTCATACGTAGTGAACGAAAACTCCCTCAAGCCCGTGGGCTGAAGTTAGGGGTATTATAAAGCAAAAATTCGTTATGTTAAGCATTATTTTAACCC
The DNA here is from genome assembly GCA_964405685.1 of uncultured Rickettsiales bacterium. Taxonomy (GTDB): domain Bacteria; phylum Pseudomonadota; class Alphaproteobacteria; order Rickettsiales; family SXRF01; genus CAYOOP01. The sequence goes on along the minus strand of CAYOOP010000003.1, from coordinate 50,976 downwards.
CTCCCCCAAAATCCGGTTGCGGGAAAACCCCGGCTCGGCTATACACCTCCCCCTTCTTTCAAGAACCTTAAGAAACATAGGGAGTAGCACGATGAAGTTCAAACACGCCAAGCTGGAAAAAGCCTACAAACCCAGCGAAAAAGAACCCTACATGAACAATAAACAGCTCACCTATTTCCACGATAAGCTCGTGGCATGGCGTGAAGAGCTGATCAAGGAATCGCAAGAAACCATCGACCATTTGAAGGAAGAAAACTGGCGCGAACCGGACCTGTCGGACCGCGCCTCGCTCGAAACCGAAGCCGGCGTGGAACTCCGCACCCGTAACCGCTATTTGAAACTCATCGGCAAGATCGACTCCGCCCTAAAACGCATCACCGAAGGCGAATACGGCTTCTGCGAAGAAACCGGCGAGCCAATCGGCTTAAAACGCCTGGAAGCGCGCCCCATTGCCACCCTTTCCATCGAAGCGCAAGAACGCCACGAGAAAATGGAAAAACAATACATCGAAGACGAATAGGAGCTTAAGTGCCTAAGACAGCCGCCGCTGTTGCAATTATCATGGGAAGCCAATCCGACTGGGCGACCATGGAACACGCGGCCAAATGTCTGGGTAGCTTCGGCATTAAACACGACTGCAAAGTCATCTCCGCCCACCGTACCCCTGAGCGGCTGTACGAATTCGCCAAAAATGCGGCTAAAAATGGCTACCAAGTCATCATCGCTGGCGCGGGTGGTGCCGCCCACTTGCCCGGCATGGCTGCCAGCATGACCACGCTCCCCGTCCTCGGCGTGCCAGTCGAAAGCAAGGCCCTAAAAGGCCTAGATAGCCTCCTTTCCATCGCCCAAATGCCTGCAGGCATCCCCGTCGGCACACTGGCAATCGGTGAAGCGGGTGCGAAAAATGCAGCGTTATTGGCAGCATCAATCCTTGCACTGAACGATACAGCCCTTGCAAAAAAACTCGACGCCTTCCGCAAAAAACAAACGGCGGATGTGAAAACAACTCCAAGGTAGTGCCATGCCCAATGCTACTGCTTCTGAGAGCATAGAGTTCAATGATTTTAACGCGCATACGGTTCAAGAGGCCGTCGCTCTCTTTAAGAAAAATGCCGCTATCATCGATAAAGCGCGTCAGGATTATTGCCCGCATGTGCGGTCTTTCGCTGAAATCATGAAAGATATAGAAGCTCTCAGCATCCCTCTTGGTATGCTGACACGTTTTGTGAGCGGCGACATGCTCCCCGAAGAAGCAATGGTGGGCGCGCGAATTGCCGGCGAATTGAGGGATTCTCAAAACACGCATGCTTTTGAGACAGAGCTATTTGCAGCCATTGAAAAATTCCAGAATGCAATGGACGATATAGTTAAAATAAAACTAGACATCCGACAAAAAGAGGCACTAGCGCGCAACCGGTTTGATACACGTCAAAAGCTTGGATTACCTCCCGATCCTAGAACCAACGCCTATATGGAATCTTCGGAAACCTTGGCGGTGATGCAACAAAAAGCGACCGATACAAATCGAGCGGCAGCAGAAAGCGTCCTGAAAAGTTCAGCCTACACTAACCTTTCTCTAGGTGTTATAGACAATTGGCAAACGGGCGATAAAACGTCCATAGGGCTAGACCACTCACCAGACTCTCACGACACTCCGGGAGTGATGATTAATCAGATGTCGGCGGATCGCGTCGTGAGCCGCCTGCTGGCAAAGGCACGTGAAAAAATACGCGCAAGAGACACTGGCGCATCTAATGTGAGGCCGTCACTTCCATGACCACCATCGGTATCTTAGGTGCAGGCCAGCTGGGTAAAATGTTGGCGGAGGCTGCGACGAAATTGGGGTTTGAAACCCATGTGTTCGCGCCCGATAGCGACCCGATTGCCGCACAGGTTGCCACGTATTTTACACCAGCGGATTATAGCGATCTTACCGCGCTGAAAAAATTTGCAGATAGCGTTGATGTCATCACGCTTGAATTTGAAAACGTGCCGGTGGCACCATTAAAAGAGATCATGTCATTCCCGCGAAAGCAGGAATCCATCTTAAAAATGGATCCTCGGGTCAAGCCCGAGGATGACAATTGTTTTATTTGCCCTGCTCCTCACGTCCTCGAAGTCACTCAACACCGCGCGAAGGAAAAAACCCTCGCGCAATCGCTCGGCATTGGTACGGCGCCATTTATGGAAGTGCGTACGCGCGAAGATTTAGACCGCGCCATTATGGAAATCGGCACGCCCGGCATCCTGAAAACCTGCACGCTGGGATATGATGGGAAGGGGCAGTGGAAAGTTGTTAGTCCTGAGTCGTTAGTCGATAGTGATTTTCCTAACGACAAACGACTATCGACTATCGACTATATTTATGAGGGGTTTGTCACGTTTGAACGCGAGATTTCTGTCATCGTCGCACGTAGCATTAACGGCGAAATACAATGTTTCGAACCCGTCGAAAACGTCCATAAAAACCATATTCTGCACACCACCACCGCCCCCGCCAACATCAGCGAAGATGTCGCCCAAAAAGCAATTGCCATTGCAACGAAGCTCGCAACCGCGCTGAACGTCATCGGCCTGCTGGCTGTTGAAATGTTCGTGACAAAAGAGGGCGATGTACTCATGAACGAAATGGCTCCGCGCCCGCATAATTCTGGTCACTGGACGCTTGATGGCTGCAACGTCAGCCAGTTTGAACAAGCCATCCGCGCAGTAACCGGCATGCCGCTCATCGCCCCCAAGCGTACTGCGCCCAAAGTAGTAATGACGAATTTAATTGGTGATGACGTGAGTGATTTAGAGAAGTGGAAGGGTGCTGCAGTCCACATCTACGGCAAAAAAGAAACCCGCCCCGGCCGCAAAATGGGGCATGTTACAGTCGTTAGTTGTTAGTCCTTAGTCCTTAGTGTACGTTCCTCAACTAACGACTAAGGACTAACGACTCGATGACCATCCCCCCCATCCTCCCCGTCTATCGCCGTTCAAATATCACCATGGTGCGTGGTGAGGGATGTTATTTGTTCGACGATGCAGGAAAAAAATATCTCGATTTTGCAACCGGCATTGCGGTTAATGCACTTGGCCATTGCCACCCGCAAGTCACAGATGCGCTGAAAAATCAGGCCGATGAATTGTGGCATTGCTCGAATATGTATAGCAATCCGGGCCTCACCAAACTGGCCTCGCGACTCGTCTCTCTCACTTTCGCGGACACCGTATTTTTCTGCTCCTCGGGTACGGAAGCGGTGGAAGCGGCGGTGAAAATGATACGCCGGTACCACTACAAAAAAGGGAGTGCAAAACGCAACCGCATCATCACCTTCGACAACAGCTTCCACGGCCGCACCTATGTCGGCATCTCCGCCGGCGGCAATGAAGTGGCGCGCGAAGGCTTCGCGCCGCTGCTCGAAGGGTTTGACCGCGCCACGTTTAACGATATCGAATCCGTCAAATCCAAAATCACCGATGAAACTGCAGGCATTTTAATCGAACCCGTGCAAGGCGAAGGCGGCATCCGCGAAGCATCGCCCGATTTCTTACGCGAGCTGCGCGCGCTCACCTATGACAAAAACGTGCTGCTGTGCGTCGATGAAATTCAATGCGGCATGGGCCGCACGGGCACGCTCTTGGCCAGTGAAACCGCCGGTATCAAACCTGATCTCGCAACGATCGCCAAAGCCATCGGCAACGGCTTCCCGCTCGCCGCCACACTTGCTACCGAACGCGTGGGTGAATGCATGATCCCCGGCTCGCACGGCAGCACCTATGGCGCTAATCCACTCGCAATGGCGGTGGGCAACGCCGTGCTTGATGTCATGATGAAACCGGGTTTCCTCACACGCGTGAAAGACATCGGCCGCGTGCTGCAATTCCAGCTTGAAGCCCTTAAAAAACTATTCCCGCAACAGATTGAAGACGTACGCGGATGCGGCCTCATGCTCGGCCTCAAAATGAAAGGTGACCACCACGTCTTCGCGGGAAAACTCCGCGACGCTGGCCTTCTCACCGCCCCCTGCGCCGGCGACTCCGTCATCCGCATCCTCCCACCACTCATTATCGAGCAAAATCATATTGATGAGGCGATGGAGAAATTGTACCAGATATTGCAACAAGCCTAAACCTTCCATTGACAACCACCGCCCACTTGCGGCATTGTCCCCCCTCTTTTAAATGGGAGCAGCAATGACCCGGCATTTTTTAGATTTAGCGGCGATTCCTCCGCGCGATTTGAGCCATATCTTAAAAGTCGCAAAAGATTTGAAATGGGAGCGTCAGCACCGCAAATTTTCGAATCAGCTCGCCGGCCGCAAGCTCGCGATGATTTTCGAACATAACTCCACCCGCACGCGCATCTCTTTCGAAATCGCGATGGCCGAACTCGGCGGCTATGTTGTTAACTTACGCAGCGGTGAATTGCAACTCGGCCGCGGTGAAACCTTGGCCGACACGGCGCGCGTGCTTTCGCGCTATGTGGATGTGCTCATGGTGCGCGCCAAAGCACATGCGACGCTTGAAGAGCTCGCTGCTAATGCAACGATCCCCGTGATCAATGGCCTCACAGACCTCGCACACCCCTGCCAGGTGATGGCCGACGTGCTGACGTTTGAAGAACACCGCGGCGACATTAAAGGCAAAACAATCGCCTGGGTCGGCGACGGCAACAACATGGCCAATAGTTGGATTGCAGCGAGCGAACGTTTTGGCTTTATGCTTCGCCTTGCCTGCCCTGGAGAACTTCAACCTGCCAAAGAAACCCTCGTCTGGGCGAAGGAGAATAACGCGTCGATCGAATTGCATGCATCGCCAGAAGCGGCCGTTGCAGATGCCGATGCGGTGGTCACCGATACCTGGATTTCCATGGGCCAGACGGATGCCGAAGCGCGGCTTACATTGCTATCACCCTTCCAAGTCACGACGGAGCTCATGAACAAAGCCAAGTCGGATGCGATTTTTATGCACTGTTTGCCGGCCCATCGTGGTGAAGAAGTCACCGCCGATGTGATTGACGGCCCCAACTCGGTGGTATGGGACGAAGCGGAAAACCGGCTGCACGTACAAAAAGCCATTTTGCTTTGGTGCCTAGGCGCAGTATAGTGCGTCTCTAACCAAAGGAAGTCCATGCCCCTGCACCGCCACGGCTTTACCCTGTTTGAAATGGCGATTGCCTTGATGATTATTGGCTTGCTCGCCGGTGGTATCATCGTTGGAAAGGACATGTATCAAAACACCCGCATTCAAGCCACAGCTGCGGAATTTTCAAAATTGACGGGCGCGTTCAAACAATTCAAAGAAAAATACAACGCGCTGCCGGGCGATATGATCAATGCCACCAGCTTTTGGGCCGGCGGCACCGTCTCTTGCAATTGGGGCAATAGCACCGGTGTTGCCACTTGCAACGGCGATGGCAATGGGCAAATTGCCGATCAAACGAATTATTCCACCACCCGCTACGAAGCACACCGCACTTGGCAACAACTCGCCTTTGCCGGGTTGATCCCCGGCGGCTACAATGGCGGGTTTGAAAGTTCTGGTACGGTAGATGTAACCCCCGGTGCGCGCGTGCCCAAAACCGCCCTGCAAAAAGACACAGGCTGGCATGTTTATTTTATTGGCCCCATGTCCGGCGACGCCACACTTTTCGATGGCGACTACGGCCATGTTTTATACTTAGGCGATGGCGTTCTTCAAACAAGTGGCACCTCTAAAGGCAGGGTTACGGCAGAGGAAATGATCATCCTCGATACGAAATACGATGACGGGAAACCCGCCTACGGCAAAATTCGCCAGGGTAAATACAACTCCGGCAGCGGCTACTTCAACGGTGAAATCGGCGGTATCACCTGCGTGGCAAGCGATACGGCAACCACCGCAACCTATGCCAATAGCTCTGTCTTACGGACCTGCATTCCCATCTTCATCACGGGTTTTTAAAGCGCACCGATATTTAAATCCCAATCAGCCGTGCACGCGGGAGTTTTGGTAAGTGTGCTATAACGCCAAGGGTGCCCTTGTGAAACCAAGCAGCAGCCGGTGGTTGCATCGGGATTGCAATGGTTGACCGTAGCTATCAAGCTGTTCCAAACATTGCCCGCAGATCCGGCATGGATGATTCCTCCATTCACACCATCATCAAACTTCGCATCAATGTCCCTAAGAACGTAAGGAATAAATCCCACACCAATCATGCCATTACCGCTTGCTTTTCCCATACGTAAGTGGAAATTGCCAGGGTTCCAGCTTGTCTGGCCGGCGTTACCGACGCTGGCCTGAATGCCGGGAATCGGCGTTTGCAATTGATACCACAAAGAAGCGGGTGCATCGCCAACCAGCAGCTTCGCCGCGATCAGTTGCGGAATCACTTCCATGGCCTCGCCATTATCCAACACGCGATTGCCATTGCCATTGGTGCCGAGCCCAAAACTGCTGATATTGGTGCAGTCCCCCGGTGCGCAATCATACTGACTTTGGAACTGATTAATCGCCGTTTGAATTTGAGTAACTTGGCTCCCCAAACGGTGAATGCGCGCCACGTTCATCATCTCTTTGCCGACCGTAATCACGCCTACGACCAACCCAATGACAATGAGAACGATGGCAATTTCCACCAGCGTAAATCCGCGGCGGGGAGTGGAGAAAATGGCCCGGGGCATAGGTGTTATCGTCATGGGCCCGCATCATAAGCAATCCCCGTTAACAAATACTTAATCTATGCCCACCAAAACTATCCTAAAATCGAAGCAGCTTGCGGCTTTTATGGAAATCTGGTATTGTTGTTGAACATATTTTTTAGCTTTCACTTTAGTAGCAGGGCACGGCATGGTTTTTAAGGCAAGATTAGGTTGGTTTTTTTCGCGTCGTGAAGGTGGTATCGCTATCACCACGGCCATCGTCTTGCCGCTGCTACTTCTTGCCATGGCAGCCGTCATCGACATCGGCCGCATGTATGCCGTCCGCAACAAGGCCCAAAACGCTGCCGATGCGGCAATCCTCGGTGCCGGAGCCTCCCAGAACACGGTGAACTTCACTGATGAATTCACCAATCTTTTTTACGCCAACTTTCCGGTGGGCTATCTCGGCTCCACGGTTACGCAAGTGAATCCCTCTCCAACAGAAAACCGTGTTGAAATCATAGTGGAAGCCCCCAATATCCTCATGAATCGCATCCCCGGCACCATGAACTTGAGCAATGCAGGTAATACACTCATTCACATCACTGCCGGCACCAATACCCCCACGTCAGAAGTGGACGTTCCCAGTGTCGAGGTAGCGTTAGTGGTGGACAATTCAGGATCAATGGCGCAAACCGCTACCAGCGGCTCCAGTAACAGCAAAATGGTGGCGCTTCAGAATGCATCTAAAAATTTGGCGAACATCCTTATTGGTTCTCAAGATACAAACAGCAAGGTGTTCATCTCGCTCATACCGTACGACTATGTGGTCAACATCGGCCCCAACCACGCCGACTGGTTGCAATCCACCCCTGCCAACGGCCCCTCCGGCAACATTCCTCCGCGCCCGGCGACGTATGCCGGAAATTCCTATTCCTACTTTATCCCCACAAAACGCACGCCTAGGGATAAATACCTCGACACCGTAAATGCCCTGAACAAGGGGTTTGTCGTGGGGCGTACCAATGTTAACGGCGCAGCGGGACCCTACTTAAGAGTAACTGACAACACCAATGCTAGAAAAGTCCAACCAGGCCGGGCGTGTTTGGGCCCCATCCTGTGCGACAAGCTTCCGGGCTGCAAAATATTGTATGGTACCGACTATACCGACCCTGAAACTGGAAAAGTAATTAAAGGAGGCCCGTTCTGCCCGGGTCCATGTCAGCGCTGCACAATTCCTGGACCGCAGCAACCATCTGCCAAGCCCGCAAGCTTCGTACAGTGGGATTGGGCTTCTGGCAAAACAGCCAACTCCAGCGCATATACGAATGTGAGCGATGTGCCGCCGACCGGGGACGACACCACTAAATTTTTTACCCCTGCTGAAGTCAGTAAGATTACCGCCGCCAAAAACGATTTTACGGTACCGAGATATTCGGAATATACCGATGCTTCACCCTCAACCTATCTGCCGGGTGAGGAAGACAAGTTCTTGGATAGCAAGATTGGCGGACCCAAGTTCTTCTCTCCCAACTACACGCGCCCCGAAACCAGAGCCTGGATCAACAAGCTAGCGCCTGTGCTTTTCGCCTCCAGCAGCAAGAGTGAAATTAACACTGCGGTTAACGCGATGCAAACCAGCGGCGACACGCGCATTAACATCGGGCTGATGTGGGGGTGGTTCACCCTTTCCGAAAAATGGAAGGGCTTGTGGGACGCAGGAAAACCTGGCCTGCCGGCCACAAGCTCAGCCGATGCGGAGGTTACTAAATCACTGGTACTCATGACGGACGGTAAAAATACAGTAGGTACCAACTGCCCGGGCGTTAGCTGTAAAGATACTATTGAATCGAAGCAGCTTTGCGATGCGATAAAATCCGCTGGCATTACGATTTACACAGTGGGTTTTGGCCAAGCCGGTGAAATTGATGAGACCTTGCTTAAATATTGTGCTTCCAAACCGAGCTATTATTTCTATGCACCATCAGATCATGATTTGGACATGGCGTTTAAGCAAATTGGTGATAGCATCAACCAAGAAAAACTAAGATTAACTGAATAAAGACAAAGGTATAGACGTGGCACGTTTTCAGCTATCCCTGCGCACGTTCCGGAAGCAAACCCAGGCTGTGGCCATCATCGAATTTGCGCTGATACTGCCGCTGCTAATTATCGTGCTGTGGGGCGTGGTTGAGGCATCGCGCTTTGTTATTATTAATCAAAAACTTGTAAAGGCCACCTCTACCATGGCGGATCTGGTAACGCAGGGGGATACTCTCTGCGTTTCCGGCAATCAGATGTCGACGGTATTCTATCAAGCTGCCCAACAGGTCATGAAACCATTCGAGGCCGGAAATAGTAATTTTTCGGCCATTTTCACCTCTGCTGCCTCCACCACGCTCATGGGGCTACCCCCACCTTGTACGGGCAGCACGGGTGAGTCCTGCATAACCTGGCAGGAAACCCAAGGAGCGGGGGCGGTAAGCCCAACCGGTAACCCAGGAGATACGGCTACCTTACCGCAAGGATCCACCATCAGCACGGGCCAGAACGTACTCGTTGTTGAAACGTTTTACAATTACAGCCCTATGCTCCCAACCACCGCCGTTTTCGCCCCCATGTTCAGGGCCCGGACCATTTACAGCGTTGCTGTTTTTAAGCCTCGGGCGGGGGATTTAATCGCCGGGTGCAACACCCCTCCCAGCAGCTGATAAACCTGTTGACAGGGACCCCAGAATCCCCTAGAAAACCGCTCCCTTTAAAAGTTTAGCGGAGTGGGTCATGTTTGCGATCGTAAAAACCGGCGGAAAACAATACAACGTCAAAACAGGCGATGTCATTGATGTTGAAAAGCTCGAAGGCAAAACCGGCGATAAAGTCGAGCTTGCAAACGTGTTGGCCGCTGGCGAAGGTGCGGCGATCAAAATCGGCGCTCCATTCCTCGCTGGTGCAAAAGTGCTTGCTGAGATCGTCGAGCAATTCCGCGACGAGAAAAAAATCAGCTTCAAAAAGCGCCGCCGTCACAATTCCCGCCGCATCCGCGGCCATCGTCAATATCTGACGAGCATCAAAGTCACCGACATCAAAGCGTAAGAGGTCTTCTCATGGCACATAAAAAAGCAGGTGGTAGTACCCGTAACGGCCGCGATTCCGAAAGCAAGCGTCTGGGCGTTAAAAAATCCGGCGGCCAATTGGTCATCCCCGGCAACATCATCCTCCGCCAGCGCGGCACGGAAGTGTACCCGGGCACGAATGTCGGCATCGGCGTCGACCACACCCTGTTCGCCAAAGCCGAAGGCCGCGTGAAATTTTATCGCTCAACGAACGACCGCAAATACGTGAGCGTGGAAGCCTAATTTTTCTCGCGGCGTTTTTTAAGCAACAACAACGCCGTCTCCAAACGCATTAAAATCAGCCACGCTGCAATCAGCGTGAATGCCATGCCCATCGTAAATAGCGCTGCAAGCATTACCCCGTCCTGAATCGCAGGGCCCTGCATCCGAATCACCGATGCCGGTTGATGCAGCGTATTCCACCACTCCACCGAAAATCGAATCACCGGAATATTGGCAACGCCAATCAACGCTAAAATCGAACATGCCTTCGCCGTGCGCTCCGAATAATCGAGCTTATCGCCGAGGGCCATATACCCCACGTATAAAAAGAAGAGTACTAGCACAGACGTCAACCGCGCATCCCACACCCACCAAGCGCCCCACATCGGCTTGCCCCAGATGGCACCGGTAATCATGCACACAAGCGTAAACGCCGCGCCCACGGGTGCAGAGACCCTAGCTGCAATAAACGCCGTCTGATGCCGCCAAATGAGAAAGGTCGCACTCGCAATCGCCATGCTCATATAAATCCCCATCGCCATCCAGGCCGAGGCTACGTGAACATACATGATCCGAACCGTCTCCCCCTGCTGATAATCCGGCGGGGAGGCAATGAGGGCGAGATAGAGGCCCAAACCCAGCGAAACTAGCGCCAGAACGCCCGCAATCGGCCGGAAACGGCTAGCAAAGGCGAGGAGCTTGGTGGGATTGGCCAATAAAAAGGGCTTCATGATAAGCCTTATAACTGATCCCCCACCCCCTTGAAACTAGTTTTTCCTTGACTATATCAACCTCATAGAAGAAATGCGCACCACGCATAAACAATTGCAGACCAAAGAAAAGGACAGAAACTATGGCTAAAATTATCGGTATTGACCTCGGCACCACCAACTCGTGCGTTTCCGTCATGGAAGGCAAAAACGTAAAAGTAATCCACTCGGCTGAAGGCCGCAACGTGGTTCCTTCGATTGTCGCGATGACTGAATCCGGCGAACGCTTAGTCGGCGATGCTGCCAAACGCCAAGCGGTTACCAATCCGGAAAACACGCTGTTCGCCATCAAGCGCCTGATCGGTCGCACCTTCGCTGACCCCATCACCCAAAAAGACGTGAACCTCGTACCGTATAAAATTGTCAAAGGCGACAACGGTGACGCATGGACCGAAGTGCGCGGCGAAAAATACAGCCCCAGCCAAATCTCCGCCTTCATCCTGATGAAAATGAAAGAGATCGCCGAAAACTATCTCGGCGAAAAAGTCTCCCAAGCTGTCATCACCGTGCCTGCGTACTTCAACGACGCGCAACGTCAAGCGACCAAAGACGCCGGCCGCATCGCGGGTCTCGACGTGCTACGCATCATCAACGAACCCACCGCCGCAGCGCTCGCCTATGGCCTCGACAAAAAATCCGGTCAGACGATTGCGGTCTATGACTTAGGCGGTGGTACGTTCGACGTTTCGATTCTTGAAATCGGCGACGGCGTATTCGAAGTGAAAGCCACCAACGGGGATACCTTTTTGGGGGGTGAAGACTTCGACATGCGCATTTTGGATTTCATCGCCGAAGAGTTCAAAAAAGAAAGTGGCATCGATTTACGCAAAGACAAGCTCGCACTCCAACGCTTAAAAGAAGCGGCCGAGAAAGCAAAAATCGAACTTTCGAGCTCTACGCAAACGGAAGTAAACCTCCCATTCATCACCGCGGATGCGTCGGGGCCAAAACACTTGCTGGTAAAAATCACCCGCGCGAAATTGGAAAGCATCGTCGATGAACTGATCGAACGCACCATCGAGCCTTGCCGCAAAGCCTTAAAAGACGCCGGGCTCACCGCCGATAAAATCGACGAAGTGGTCTTAGTCGGCGGCATGACCCGCATGCCCAAAGTGGTCGACGCCGTAAAAACCTTCTTCGGCAAAGAACCTCACAAAGGCGTCAACCCCGATGAAGTGGTTGCGATGGGCGCAGCGATCCAAGCTGCCGTATTAAAGGGCGACGTCAAAGACGTATTGCTCCTCGACGTCACACCACTCTCCCTCGGCATCGAAACCTTAGGCGGCGTGTTCACGCGGTTGATTGATCGCAACACCACGATCCCAACCAAAAAATCGCAAACCTTCTCGACGGCGGATGACAACCAAACGGCTGTTACCATCCGTGTGTTCCAAGGCGAACGCGAAATGGCGAATGATAACAAAGCACTCGGTCAATTCGACCTCGTCGGCCTACCTCCAGCACCGCGCGGCGTGCCGCAAATCGAAGTCACATTCGACATCGATGCCAACGGTATCGTGAGTGTATCGGCCAAAGATAAAGCGACCGGCAAAGAACAACAAATCCGCATCCAAGCCTCCGGTGGGCTCTCGGAAGAAGACATCAAAAAAATGGTCAAAGACGCCGAAGCCAACGCGGAAGAAGACAAAAAACGCCGCGAATTGGTCGACGTGAAAAACCATGCCGACAGCTTGATTCACTCGGTCGAAAAAAACCTGAAAGAACACGGCGACAAAATCGGTGCCGATGAAAAACAGGCGATCGAAACCGACGTCACCGCGCTAAAGGGTGCCCTCGAAGCGGGCGATAAGTCCGGCATCGATGCAAAGCTTGAAGCCCTCACCCAATCGTCCATGAAACTCGGCGAAGCCCTCTACAAAGCCGAGCAAGCTAAAGCCGGTGAAGCCAGCGCGCAAGCGGCTCCAGAAGGCAACAACGACGGCGGCACCGTGGTTGATGCCGACTTCGAAGAAGTCGACGACGAAAAGAAAAAGGGTAATGGCCAAGCTTAAAAGCTTAAACACCCTGATCAAGGTCGCGAAGCAGCAACTCGATGGCCTGCGTCGCGACCTTGCCAATCTCGAGCGCGAAAAACAAAAAATGCTAGAGGCGATCGATCGCCTGAAGAAAGAACTCGCGCGCGAAATTGAGCTCGCGAGCAAACAGCCCGAAATGGGCGCGTTTTTCGGCGGCTTCGCCAAGCGCATCCGCGAACGGGAAGACGAACTACGCCTGGGCATTAAAAAACTGGATAAACTCATCGACGACCTCCGCGAACGCATCCGCGAACAATTCGCCGAACAGAAAAAATACGAACTCGCCAAAGAAGCTCGCATCAAACAAGACAAAGAAGATCAAGACAAAGCCGAGATGAACGAACTCGACGAAATCGGCGGCCAACGCCACCAGCGGAAGAAAAAATAACCGTTACAGCTGGGCGACTTTTTGCCCAAGCGCCGTATCAAAAGACAGCGTTTTTCCAACCTCCGGCAGCGCCCCTTTAAAGCCGATGACCTGAGCGGCAACATGCGTTCCCCGTTCCACGGCAGTGCGGAGATTGGGTTGCTTGAGCGTGCTGATTAAGACGGTTGCAGCCAACGAATCGCCCGCACCTGTAGTGTCTAAAACCGGTCCCGCTTTAGCAACCGGCACCTCAGCCGATACGTCTTCATGCATCACCGGATGACACGAGCGCACGAAGATCGGCTTGTCATCGTCAGTCACCACAATATCGGCAGATGGATTGATCGTGCGCAGCGTAGCGGCAACAGCTTCGGACGCACCGTTCTGGCGGATTGCATTTTCGTCCGTAGTATTGGCAAATACCATATCGGCCATGGGAACAATCTGATCCAACCAATGCCGCGCTTTTGATTTCCATGCTTCGTCTTGCGGCGTTCCTTCCGGATAATCCTTGTCAGGCATTTTCCAATTGGCGGGACGCAAGTTAGTGCTAACGACGATTTTAGATGGTGGCTCCTGCGCTTTGGCGAATTGCAGAAGCTTCACCAATTTTTCGCGCTCGCGCACACAAGCAAGCGGAATGCCCGAAACGACGACGTGGCTGTATCCCTTCACCATGTCTCGCAAATCATCGTCGGAGGCATCGTTAAGCACATCACGGAATGCCGACTGCTGACGGTCCATCTGCACTTTCTCAGGGTGCGTCTCGCCCCCAGCGGTTTTAAGATTGGTCACCGAACCAAGCGTTTTTCCGGGAATACGGCGCGTGGCAGGATGAATGCCGAGCCCCCGGTTTTGTAAATCTTGGATCGCAGCATCGCTTGGGCCATCGCCAAGCGGACCTACGGCCGTCAACACATCAATGTCGCATTTCACACCAAGCGCATCGGCCGCCATGCGCGCATAGCTTGCCATATTGGGGGCCATATCTCCAGCAAAACCTGTCGTTTCCACGTCTGTGAGGGTTCCGTCAGGGCGCTTAACACCGACCGACTCTTTAAGAGGCTCGCCAATGCAAAGTATTTTCGTGCTCATGATTTACACTTAGCTCGCCTTATAAATATCCAGCAGCTCTTTCATTTTTGCTTCGCGCTCTTTGCGCTTGTCGGCGGAGACGATATCGTCGATTGCGATCTCGGCGAAGTTCAGCATCACGCGTTCTTCCACGCCTTTGAGCGCTGAGTGCACAGCCTTGAATTGAATCAGCACATCGGCGAGCTTGCGCTTGTTGCCGAGCATTTTGCCAATGCCTTCAATCTGGCCGACCACGCGGTTCAAGCGTTTGATTTCTTCATCATGCGCGATGAAGCTTTTTTTCTCATCTTTATCTTTTTTCTTGGCCATGAGGGGCTCCTTTTTGAGTGACATACCCCTATAGGGTACCCATTCCAAAAATCAAGCTAATTTGTAATCCACCCACCGCCCAACACGCGGTCTCCCACATAGACCACGCAAGCCTGCCCCGGTGCCACCGCGCCGGCATCTTCAGGGTTAATCAACGTCACCTGAGTCCCCGAAATAATCGCCGGTACACCCTTATGCGCCGAGCGCAATTTTACCGTGACTTCGATACCCTGATAGGCCTCCGCACCCGAAAGCCAATTCGCGTCACGAATAGAGAAACTCGTGCGCGCAAGCGCCTCTTTCGGCCCCACAATCACACGCTGGGTTTTCGCATCGAGCTTAATTACATAGAGCGGTTCGCCCCCGCCAATTCCCAGCCCACGGCGCTGCCCGACGGTGTAGTGAATAATCCCCTCGTGCTGGCCTAGCACCTTGCCATCCACATCCACAATTTCTCCAGGCTCCAGCGCACCCGGGCGAATGCGTTCGATCACTTTCACATAATCGCCATTGGGCACGAAACAAATATCCTGAGAATCCGGCTTATCAAACACGGGTAAACCAAACTGTTCTGCGTGTTTGCGCGTTTCACTTTTTTCCATCCCGCCCAGCGGAAACCGCAAAAAATCCAATTGATCATTCGTCGTTGCAAACAAGAAATAACTCTGATCTTTCCCCGGATCGCGCCCCTTCAACATCGCCGGCACGCCATCTACCAACTCACGTTGCACATAGTGCCCCGTTGCCATACAATCGGCATTCAGCTCGCGCGCGGTTGCGAGCAGATCTCTGAACTTCACCGATTGATTGCATTTCACACACGGAATTGGCGTTTCGCCGGCCAAGTAAGTATCAACAAAATCCTCCATCACCGCGTCTTTAAATTTGCTTTCGTAGTTCAGCACATAGTGCGGAATGCCAAGTTTATCCGCCACATTCTTCGCATCGTAAATATCCTGCCCCGCGCAGCACGCGCCTTTCTTGCGCAGCGCCTCGCCGTAATCATACAGCTGCAAGGTAATCCCCACCACATCATACCCCTGCTCATGCAAAAGTGCTGCGACTACGGACGAATCCACCCCGCCACTCATAGCCACGACCACGCGGGTATCTTTCGGGAGCTTGTTGATGCCGAGGCTATTCATAAATAGGGACTGGGGTTTGGGGATTAGGGATTGGGGGTTACATACAGCAGTTTACAAAAACAAGCAAAAACCCTAGGGTGGCCACTCCAACCCCTAATCCCCAGTCCCTAATCCCATGAGAATCCTCCTCACCAACGACGACGGAATTCAGGCAGAAGGCCTTCAATTACTTGAACAAATTGCTAAATCGATCAGCAAGGATGTCTGGATCGTCGCCCCCGAAATCGAGCAAAGCGGCGCCTCCCATTCACTCACCCTCCACGCCCCCGTGCGCGTCAAGGAATATGGCCCCAAGCGCTTTTCCGTCACCGGCACACCCACCGATTGCGTGTTGCTCGCCAACCAAACCATCATGCCGAAAAACAATCAACCCGCCCTCGTCCTCTCCGGCATCAACCGCGGCTCGAATGTTGGGGATGACATTACCTATTCAGGAACAGTGGCAGGAGCGATGGAAGCGTGTTTGCTAGGCATCCCCGCCATTGCCCTCAGCCAACTTTTTTACGACACCAAAAAAATTCGCTGGGAAACTGCCGCTAAATTTGCTCCTGACCTCATTGTTAAACTCGCCAAAACCAAACTCCCCAAAGGCTCATTTTGGAATGTCAATTTCCCCGCCTGCGCGCCCGCCAAAGTCAAAGGCATCCGCGTTGCCCCGCAAGGCCAGCGCTTCACCACCGTGGCGCTCACTAAGCGCATGGACCCCAAACACCGCCCCTATTTCTGGATCGGCGGTGAGCGCGACAATGCGGCAGCGAAGGACACCGATATTGATCTACTCGAGAAAGGCTACATCACCATCACCCCGCTGAAACTGGATCTCACGGATTGGGAGAGCTTCAAAAAGCTCGAAGCATCCTTTAAATAAGCTGAAATTCCTCACCCTCATCCGGCACATCGAGCGCTGGGAAGGTAAGCGTCACTTTAAGACCAGGCGCATTATCGGCAAGCGTAATTTGCGCCTGATGAATCCGTAAAATCGCAGCCACCAAACTTAAACCTAACCCATTACCTTTGGAGTTGCGGCTTTGCTCCAGGCGGTAAAACTTCTCAAACACTTTTTCGCGCATGTCTTCGGGAATGCCGGGGCCGTTATCGGCAATCGTAATCGTCACCACACCATCATTGCTCGTACCAAAAACCTGCACCTGGCCGCCATCACCGGAGAATTTAATCGCGTTGTCGATGAGATTGGCGAAGGCTTGCGTGAGCAAATGTTTTTCTCCTGCGACCCATAATTTTCCGTCCAGCACACAGGTAAGCGCGATGTCTTTGTCAAACCCATAGGGCTCATAAAACTCCACCATTTTCTCCAGCAACCGCCCGAGTTCCAGCGGTGCAAGCGCCTGCGAACCTTGATTCGCTTCGAGTTCCGAAATGCGCAAGATGGCATTAAACGTCGCAATCAATTCCTGCATGTCGCTCACATTTTGCGCGAGCAATTGCGACGCCTCCGAATCACCTCGGAGTTTACGCAACCCTGTTTCCGTACGCGCAATCACCCGGCTCATGGGCGTGCGCAAATCATGTGCGATGTTATTAGCGAAGTCGCTCAGCGACTTCAGCAACATCTCGATCTTATCCAACATCTGATTGAGGTTACGCGACAATGCATCAAACTCATCCCCACCCTTAGTCGTCGGAATCCGTGCGGACATTTGGCCGTGCATGATTTTCTGCGTCGAACGATTGATGACGTTAATGCGCCGCACCACACTACCCGTGATTACAAACGCACCCAGAAACGCCATGACTACGGTAACAATCAAACTCGTCCAAAACGCTTGAATAATGGTCTGCTTCACACGGTTTTGGTTTTGCATACTCTGGCCCACCAGCACGGTGCGCCATTTGGAAAGCGGTGCGCTTACGGCCTTTACCTCAAGCGTATTGGGTGTAGTGCGTGAGCCTTCAATAAAGAAGTGGATCCACTCGCCGTCACTGCCAAACCTGCCTTCTTTGGTCGCGAACTTTGGCCAGTCTTCCATATTGCCAGCAATCTTCTCGCCTTCTTTATTGATCAGCAAATAAATCTCTGTGCCCTCGGCGTCACTGCGGGTCAGTTCAGCAATGCGTTCTTCCACACCCGCAGAGCCATTATCGTGATATTCATTGAGTAATTGCGTATAGCGCATGCGCAAATTATCCGCCGTCTGCGCTTCCAAATAGCGTTCGGCTGAAATGAAAATAAAAGCAAACAGCAGCACTACCGAAAGGCTAAACAGCCCCACATAGACCAGCGCCAAGCGGAAGGTAAACGTTTCAAACAGGCGTTTGAGTTGCTCGCGTTTCATACGCCGAGTTTATAGCCTGCGCCGCGGAGCGTATGGATGAGCGATTTCTCGAAACCCTTATCCACCTTCTGCCGCAAACGGCTGATGTGTACGTCAATCACGTTGGTTTGCGGATCAAAATTATAATCCCACACTTGCTCAAGCAGCATCGTACGCGTCACCACCGTACCGGCATTACGCATTAAATATTCAAGCAATTGAAACTCGCGCGCCTGCAGATCAATTTTCTTGCCCGCGCGCGTGACGGTACGCGAAAGCAAATCCATCTCCAAATCTTCGCACGTGAGTTTCGTCACCGTTTTTTCCGCCGCGTGCCTACGCGTAATGGTCTCGAGCCGCGCGAGCAATTCGGTGAAGGAATAGGGCTTCACCAAATAATCATCCGCGCCTTCTTTCAAGCCCTTCACGCGCTCTTCCACTTTCCCAAGCGCGGTTAGCATCAACACCGGCGTGTGATTACCCGAGGCACGTAAGGTCTGCACAATCGTAAGCCCGTCGACCTCCGGCAACATGCGGTCAATCACCATCGCATCGTATTTTTCTGACATGGCCAGGAACAAGCCCTCCTTGCCTTTCTGCGCCATATCCACGGTGTAGCCCTGTTCGGAGAGTCCCTTGGCGAGATATTCCGCAGCCTCTTTATCGTCTTCGATGATGAGCAATTTCATGGGGTGATTATAGTGCCTCTGCTACTTGCTGCAAGCTATCTACCGCGCCCGCGGCTGTTGTCTTTGGAGCTCGCACTCGCCACGTGTTGCCCCGCGAGATTGAGGCCATCGGCAGCCAATTGTTTAACAATATCCTTGCCTTGCTCGTAAAGCCCGAGCTGGGCACTGGCAAAATCCATCTGTGCGGCTTCGATTTTCTCAATCGCCTTATCGAGTTTTTTGATCTTGTCCTTACCGTCTTTGGCATGGGCCAGCTGGGTAACCAATTCATCAATTTCTTCAATCCGATCTTTCGTATTGCGGTCAGCCACCGGCTTAAACAGTGCCGAAAAAATAAGTCCATAACGTAAATACAAATCTGAAATCTGCTGCTTGTCGTCACGCGTTGCTGCACGCTGGGGTGTCAATCCCTTACCCTTTTTATGCGCAACTGCAGTTGACGGCGAACTATGCACATGCTTGCCGTCCATCGCCGAAAGCGGCTTCGCCTGCACATAGCGAATCGCCGCCACATCATACGCCAATTGCTCCACCGACAACCGCCCCTCCTTCGCATAAAGCTCAGAACCCGAGGTCAGCGCCCGCACCGCATCGTGAAAATATTCCACCCGCACGCGCATATCACCTCTGCCAACAGTAAGCTGCAATACGGTCTCAATCTCCCGCAAATCTTCATACAGCGGCGTGAGCAGGGAAATCAGACGTTTTTGGTCGGAGGTCAGTGACATAAACCCATTATACCGATGATCTAGGTCTCTGAAAACCAATAGTTTAAGTCTTTCAAACTGTTAGTTTTATTAAGATTGATTTATATTATTTGTTGACCCGCGCCTTTTGCGCTATAAGCGCTGGCTATGCATGATGATGATTTATTCGCCAGATTTAAAATTACTCCAGCTCTCGATTTTGGTATTTTCATAACGCCGAAAAGTCGCGATCTAGAATTTAGATTTTCCCCCTTCATACCTGATAAAGATTTAAACAGGCTCAATACTATCGCCGCAGCTATCATCATGCGGTTGGATAAGCAGGGGCTCTTTACTAAGCTACGCAACAAGCCGAAGCGTGCGCTTCGCGCCTACCCTGAAAACTCCAACAGCTTCGCAACGTACCAAAACCCAGATGCTGAAGTTGGGCGCATGATGTTTGATCACGCCTCAGACGTTATTAACAAAATTATCAAAGCCGTGAAAGAAGGCACGCCTCTTGATGATGCCATTGAAGAACGTTATCGCATGGAAGAAGCAAGGATAGATGCGGAGCTTCCAGAACAACCCCACCATCAACATCACCAATCCACGGTTATCGAACTGCGCCATGAGCCTTTCGTCAGCGTGGGGTTAGAAACCGAAGGCGAAACGGTGAAGGTGCATTTAAGACCAACGCTCCCAGAGGCCGACCACGCGCGCGCCTCTCAGCTTATTGAGACTATCATTAAAACCGTATGCGAGCGGCATGATATCAACGCTACCATAAACCATATTCCTTCCCATCATTCCCAAATCCTCAAACTACAAAATGATCCTGAAAACACGCTCTATGAGCTTATTAGCAAAAGCCTAAAAGCCATCTCCTTGCTTACGGACCCTGCCCACGAAATGCCTATTATAGAAGCATTAGAAACCGCACTGGCAGATGAACGGGATCTCCTCAAAGTACATGTAGAAAAAACCGACGAGCACGCACGCAATCAATCCATGCGCGTGGTCAAAGAAAACCTGCTCGGTGCGCTTATAACCAAGGCAGGGATCGGTCTGGAAGATGCTGTAAAAATTATCAACGAACTAAGTCCCGCTATAGGTCCGACATGGAGAGAAGGGTTTGACAACGCGGCCAATGCGGTCACCAGCTTTTATCTTAAAGGCGAAGACGCCACGCGCGCTGCAGGTGTACTTAAGTATTATGCGCGCGATTTTTACTCCGGCCCAGAACGCTAATGCAATCCCTCGCCCTTTACATCCACTGGCCGTTTTGCCTCAGCAAATGCCCCTATTGCGACTTTAACAGTCATGTAAGTGATGCTATTCCACAAGCGCGCTACAAAGCGGCACTGTTACAAGAACTGGAATGGACGCGCGAAAAAATCGGCCCGCGCGCTCTCACTTCTATCTTCTTTGGCGGCGGCACACCCTCGCTCATGCCACCGGAAACCGTCAGCGCACTCATCGAACGCGCGCAAGCATTGTTTCCCCCTGCAGGCGAAATTGAAATCACGTTAGAGGCCAACCCCACCTCCGTCGAAGCCGAGAAATTCCGTGCATTTCGTGCGGCGGGAGTGAACCGCGTATCGATCGGCGTGCAATCGCTCGTACCGGAACATCTAGAGTTTTTAGGGCGCAAACATAGTGGTGATGAAGCGCGCAAAGCCATCGCGCTCGCCGCTAATATTTTCCCGCGCTATTCGTTTGACCTCATCTATGCACTCCCCCATCAAACCCCGCAGATGTGGGAAAAAGAATTGCGCGAAGCATTGCCGCTTTCGCGTGGGCATCTTTCGCTCTACCAACTGACGATTGAAGAAAACACCGCGTTTCATCATGATTACCACGTCAAAAAATCTTTCCTCCTACCGCCCGAAGAAAGCGCGGAGGTGATGTACACGCTCACGCAAAACCTGCTCGAAGCAGCAAGCATGCCCGCTTATGAAGTCTCGAACCACGCGAGCCCCGGCCAGGCCTCGCGCCACAATCTTACCTATTGGAACTACGGCGAATATGCCGGCATCGGCCCCGGCGCACACGGACGCATTCATCAAGATCACGTATCCGCAACCCAAGCCATCAAAAGCCCGACGCGTTGGTTGGAGTCGGTCGAAGCCAAAGGTCACGGCATGGAGATGTGGGACACCATTGATGAAACCACCCGCTATGAGGAGCAATTGATGATGCGTCTACGCCTTACATCCTCCATACCTTACAGCTTGCTTCAATCTCCTCATGCCGGAAAAAAATTGGCGCTGCTAGAAGCGCAGGGCCTCGCCGTACTCGCTACCAATGGGTTCACCATCACCCCGCGCGGGCGCTTGGTGCTGACTTCCCTAACCGCCTTCTTGATCGAGAAATAGACGGAAATATTGCGCGCACGGCAATTTGGGCGAGGCCACATTATACGCGCTGCTAACGACACACAAATCAACGCCATAGGTCACCCCTTGCGCATTGTTACCAAAGGCAAAAATTTTACCCGTATAGGGCAATCCATCGTCAATTTTATTATCAATCGCATACGCATCCTCAGTGCTAATCATGGGGCTAGTGCCGATGCCGGTCGCCGGGTTGCTCCACGAAAACAAATGCCCAATTTTGCCTGCCACCGGCCAGTTACGCGTCGTATCAAGCGAGGTGTTGACGGTGTTCCAATACTCGAGCGTAAACCCTGCCAGCTCGTTATACCGCGTCTTGGGCACATTCACGCCCGGACTAATCGCATCGTTACTGGCCGCACTCGACGAATAGCCCGAATACATACCTTCAACATAGCCAGCGTTTGCCAAATGCTGCCACATCGTGAATTTTTCACGCAACTCACGCAGGTCGATGTTCACCGCCGAGGGAAACAGCGTCGCATCCAACCAATACATGCCGATGACACCATTACCCCGCCCATCGCACGTGGCCTCGGTGCGCGTGGTGCTGGTGGCATTATTCGAAGTATTGCCCGCCGTGTCGCATGCCGCGGGCGTCGTGTTCGCACCCCAAAACGTCGTCGCATTGGGCAAATCGCCCGGGTAGTAGCCGTATTGCTGTTTGAAGGAAAGAATCGCGGAACGAATACGCTCAGCATCTTGAATCAGCGAGGAACGCTTGGCGTTTTGTATCATATCGCGGCCAATGACAATCGCACCCATCAACAACGCAATAATCGCCAAGACGATACTGATTTCCATCAGCGTAAATCCGGTTTTCTTCATGGCTCCAACTTTTTCATGGCGGGGCTCAGCACCGTCGCACCCGTGGGTGTCAATTTCATCACCGCGAGGCTGCGCGAGGTCACGCCACCCGCATCAATACGGTACGCGCCGGTTGCCGACCCTAAACCGTCGCCACTGATGGTGGTGCCACGCTCAGCAATCAACCGCACCGCATCATACGCAAGACCAGCAATTTTCTTGGGTTCATAACCATAAATCGCCTTAAACCGGTGCACAAATGCCGTGGTCGCCCCCGGATCCGTCGTGGCATACACACCACCCGCGAGCAAAGGTGAATAAGGCGGGCTCGCATCCTCCCACAGGGCTGTGCCCAACAAGGTGATGGCGGATAGATCCACACCCTGATCCCGCAGTGTTTTGAGTAGGATTTCACTATGAGCCTGGCTGTCGGCAATCAACAGCGCTTTAAAGGGTTTGTTCTTATAGCTCGCAGCTAAACGCTCCGCTGCTGACACCACATTCGCAGGCCGTTTGCCATACATTTCCACGCCATCAACGGTGCCGCCCTTGGGCGTAATGTTCGCCTTCAATGTTTCGGCCACCACCTGACCATAAACATCATTCGGCGCAATGAGGGCGATTGAGGTGATCCCCTGCATCAACGCATAATCACTGATCCGTCGCACTTGATCTTCCGGCGCAAATCCAAAGATGCTCACCCCCGCTTGCGCCACCTGGCGGTTGTTGGTGAGTGCGACCACCGGCACATGGCGCGGCGCGGTAACTTTCGCCACCTCCGTCACCGATTGGCTAAAAAGCGGCCCAACCACCGCACCCGCACCCTGCGCAAGTGCTTCGTTCGCAGCGGATTGTGCCAGCGTCGCCGAGGTCGTGGTATCCTTAGGCACGAGCACCACCGAAACGGTCTGATTTTGACTAACATTAGCATCCACCACCGCCAGCGCCGCAGCATCCAGCATTTGCTTGCCCACGTCGGCCGAACGGCCCGACAGCGGCAACAGCACCGCAACTTTCATTTCACGCGAGGGTGAAGAACTGGTTTGCAACCCCGCACGCGCATCCGCAATGGCGGAGGAAATACTACTGGTAAGCCGATCAAAAGACTCGCCAATAGGCGGCAGTGGGCCGGTGACCCACTCTTTTTCTTTGGGCAGCGGTGCCTTGTCGCTTGGCACGCACGCAACGAGCGCCAGCACCAGAACGCAAACCACAGAAAAGTGATGTTGAAGTCGTATCCGCATAAGCGTAGTTATATACCAATGAAAACGCCTTCCGTAAACCACGAAGCAACACTCTATGTCGTCGCCACCCCAATCGGCAATTTGGGCGATATCACCTTGCGCGCGCTCGAGACACTCAAAGCCGTGGATATCATCGCCTGCGAAGACACACGCGTTTCCGCCACCTTGCTTCGCCACTACGGCATCAACACCAAAACCGTAAGCTATCATGACCACAACGCGGATGCCATGCGGCCCAAATTACTCTCCATGCTCACCGCCGGAAAATCAATTGCCTTAATCAGCGATGCCGGCACACCGCTCATTTCTGACCCCGGCTATAAGCTCGTGCGCGCCTGCCGCGAAGCAAACATCAACGTCACGTCCCTACCCGGTGCCTCCAGCGTCATGGCTGCGCTCACGCTTTCAGGCCTGCCGACCGATAGCTTCACCTTTCTCGGCTTCCTTCCGCAAACGAAGAAATCACGAAAAGCGTTATTGGAACCACTGCGCACATTACAATCAACTCTCGTCGTCTTTTCCACCGGCCCCAAATTGCTAAACGATTTGGAAACCCTGCTCGGCGAACTAGGGGACCGCGATGTTGCCCTCACGCGCGAACTCACCAAGCGTTTCGAAGAAGTCGTGCAATTGCCACTGCCTGAACTCATCACACGCATTGAAGAAAATGGAAACCCGAAAGGCGAGATCGTCCTCGTCATCAGCGGCAATAAAGACGATGCACCGGATATCAAAGATATCGATGCGCTGCTTACCGAACGCCTCGCGCATCTTTCCCTAAAAGCCGCGGTGGAAGAAGTGGCAACCCTCATGGGCCTACCACGCAACCAGGTCTACGCCCGCGCGCTGGAGCTGAAATCATGAAAACCTCCGCCAAGGAACGCGCCTATCTCTTTGGGCTGCAAGCCGAAAAACTGGCACGCCTATGGCTACGCATGAAAGGCTACCGCATCCTCGCCGAGCGCCTGAAAACCCCGTACGGCGAAATCGACATCGTCGCTAAAAAAGGCAAACAGGTGGCAATCGTTGAGGTGAAAGCCCGCCCAAGTTTACGCGAATGCACCGAAGCTATCACCGTCCACCAGCAGCAACGCATTATGCAAGCCGCCAATTCATTGCTCGCTTTTCCCGGCACTCTTGCGCCGCACCTTAACGGTTTAGAAACACATTTACGCTTTGATCTGGTATCAATTCGTGCATGGCGCTTGCCCCATCACCACCCCGATGCCTGGAGACTATAATATGCCCCGTTTTATACCCCTGTCTGCTCTCGCTTTCCTACCGCTGCTGACCGCCTGTTTCACTGTTGCCACCTCGGCTGCTACCGAAAGCACCATCATCGTTGCGCAAGAACGTTCCGTTGGTGAAGCAGTGGATGATGCAGGCATCTTGCTGAACATCAAAAACCAATTCCTGCAAAAAGACACCAATGATCTGCTCGCCAACGTCGAAATCAAAGTAGTGGAAGGCCGCGTGCTGTTAACCGGCAATGTTGATAAGCCCGACACGCAAATCGAAGCCGTGCGCTTAACATGGACGGTCCGCGGCGTGCGCGAGGTGATGAACGAAGTCCAAATCAACGACAAATCCGATTTCTGGAACTACGCGCAGGACGTCTGGGTCAGCACCCAACTACGCACACGACTGCTGCTCGCAAAAGATATTCGTTCGGTGAATTACTCGGTGATTACGGTGAACCAAACCGTCTATCTCATGGGCATTGCGCAAGACCAAGCCGAACTCAATCGTGCCACCTATCTCGCCTCCATCACCCAACACGTGAAAAAAGTCGTCTCTTACGTGCGGCTCAAAACCGACCCCCGCAGGCCTTAAGCCATGAAGGCCTACCAGCAGCAATGGCAGGCGCTCGTACAACCGCAAAAAACACTGTCGCTGTTGTTGCTGCTCATGCCCATCGGCATCATCTTCGGCCGTACGCTTTCCATGGTGTGCGTGTTCGCATTCGCAGCCATTGCCCTGCACCAATTCGCCACTAAAAAAATCAGTTGGAGAATGCTCGACCCCATTGCCAAATCAGCATTGTTGCTCGGGCTTACTTTGCTCTTCATCGCCACCCCCTTTGCTTCTGTGAGCATGGTCCGATCGCTTAAAATAAGCCTACTATTCCTATGCTTTCCGCTGTTTTACATCACCCTCACCATGCTATGCGTGCGGCACAAGGCCATATTTTACCCCGCACTGGCCGCCACGTTCTTGCTGCTCGTTGCCATGGTCTTTGATGGCATTATCCAACGCATCGCCGGCGTTGATTTAGCCGGTAGCTGGGCGATGGATACCAGCGGCCGCTTAACCGGCATGCTCTCCCACCCGAACTACACCGCCACCAACGCCAGCCTCTTGTTTGTTGTCCTTGCTTTTTGGGCGCCCTATTTGCGTGGCCGTTTTTATGGGTGGATGTTTGCACTGGTGTTTGCCACTACCGGTATCGGTATTTTAAGCGGCGACCGCAGCGCCACCTTATTGCTACTGACCTCTCTCTTTGCCGGCACAGCGCTTGTGGCCTTCAGCTATCCGCGCATGCGCCTGCTAGCATTGTTGATGGTGATCACCATTGCAGTCACCATCTTCCTTGCCAGTACCCACTCGTCGTATTTGCAATCACGCATCGGCCACTTTGAAGGGCAAATGACCGATTTTTCCAATTCGCTCTACGGCCAACTCTACCAAGCGGCTTTTTTGTTATGGATTGATTCCCCTATCACCGGCATCGGTGCCGGCAATTTCCGCTTCGCATGCCCAGCAATAGGTGCTGTACACGTGCTCGATTGCAACCTCCACCCACACAACTATCTGCTCGAATTCCTAACCGAAGGCGGTGTATTCGCCTGCATTGCCTGGGCATTTGTCATCGGTGGTTTTGCAAGACTGTGTGAATATGCGTACCGCGATGGCGCTAGCGCGCGGCGCATCGCTATCGTGGGGGTGATGGTAGGAATCTACCATTTCTTCCCTTTCATCGGTTCCCAAAGTGCTTTTTCTACTTGGCGGGCAAGCTTGGTATGGTACACACTGGCCATGTGGGTCGCCGCCTGGCGTCTTGAAACAGCACAGCGATAAACCTTTTTCCGTTGTGTAATTCGGCCCCTATGCTATACACACCGCAGCTTTGCGAAGCTATACTACCCCTCTATTTCCTCACTATTTATAGTGGGGTGGTATAGGGAAATCGTCTCCCGAAAGGAGCGAGCGAAACCTCGGCAAGAATTTTTGTTCTTGTCGAGCAAAAGAGGGTGAATGCGCGTAGTTAACATCATGTTTGGTCGCAGCGGCGGTGGCATCGAGCAAGCCATGCTCGACTATTGCCGCGCGCTCGCCGCCCATGGGCACGAAGCGATTACCGTCACTCCGCCGAACGCGTGGGTAAATGCCCGTTTGCCGCAAAATGTCACCTCTTATGTTCTAAAAAACTGGGGCGAGTGGGACCGCTTCGCCGCCTGGCGCTTGCGGCGCATCATCCAAGAATGCAATCCTGATGTCATCATCGCACATGCCAATCGCGCGCTATCGCTTGCCGTTAAAGCCGTCAAAGGCCGCGTGCCTATTATCGCCGTCGCTCAGAACTATAGCATCCGGCGCTACGTCCAGGCCGATGCGGTGTTTTCCATCACCCAGGACATCGCTAAAAAAGCCGTCGCACTCGGCATCCCCGCGAACAAAGTGTTCCACATCCCCAACATGGTGCCGGACATGCCGGAGTTGACAGACCGCCCTAAAAGCACTCCACCCGTCGTTGGCGCCATGGGCCGCTTCGTCGCCAAAAAAGGCTTCGACATCTATTTACGCGCGCTCAAAATTTTAAAAGACCAAGGCGTTGCCTTCAAAGCTCTGTTAGGCGGCAACGGCGAAGAAGAAGCCGCGCTCAAATCACTTATTAATGAACTGGGTCTTACCTCCCACGTCGAATGCACCGGCTGGGTGGATGACCGCCTCGCGTTTTACAACCGCCTCGATATTTTCTGCCTGCCCTCACTCCACGAACCGTTTGGCATTGTGCTGCTCGAAGCCTTCGCCCACCGCGTCCCCGTCGTCTCAACCGACACCGAAGGTCCGCTCGAAATTCTCCAGGATGGCAACAACGCACTCATGGCCGAGAAAGGCGACCCCGTCACGCTGGCCACGCAAATCTCCAAGCTCTTAAGCAACGAAACCCTCCGTCAATCCATCGCCGCCAGCGGCCACAAAACCGCACATGATTATACCCACCAAGTGGTTGGTACGCGGATTGATATTGCGCTAAAAACTATACTTATCTCGCCTAATAAACGCGCGGCTTAAGCTTATGGATAAGCTGCTGCAGCTTGAGCGGCACCTTTTTCCCAGATTTCAGCCGCAGCATAATAGTCGGTGAATAGTGGGATACGACCTTGCAATCCATAATTTGCTTTGCCCCTATAAGCACCTTCTCCGTGTGCCATATCGTATTTTAGATTTTCAATCGCCGATTTACTACTGGCGTTTCTAAAAACACTTAAATCAGCATCCCCCAAACCCAAATTTCTGAATGCTTGTTCGTGATCTTTAATCCATTTCTCATTCTGTTGTTTAAACGTCGGCGCAGAAGATACAACGGCACCTGAAACCGCTGTTGTTGGCGTAATGCCAAGTACCACCTCTGCTTTGTCGACATCTTCTTGGGTGAAGAAACCTTTTTGTTGCATGCCAGCGATTAACAACTCGTGGGTCATGTCCTTCAGTGCTTCTTCGCTAAACACTGAAATTCTGAGATCCGTAATTCTAGGCTGTATATCATAGGAACTGGCGGCCCATCCCTTACTCAACGCAACCATCGTCGCCTTTGTCTCAAAAAACCTCAAAGGATCTCTCAGAAAAGTATTACTACTGCCATTGTTGCTTATCAGCAGATAATTCCCAAACCCTCGAGAACGAAAATCAAACTTGATTCCATTAGGAAATGTGTATTCGGCGTTCATATTCGTAAGTTTTTACACGCCCAGCAACAAGCGGCGTGGATCTTCCACCGCCTCTTTCACCTTCACCAGGAAGGTGACGGATTCTTTGCCGTCGATGATGCGGTGGTCGTAGGAAAGCGCCACATACATCATCGGGCGAATGACCACCTGGCCTTTGATCGCGACCGGCCGGTCTTCGGTTTTGTGCATACCGAGAATGCCCGATTGCGGTGGGTTGATAATCGGCGTCGACATCAACGAACCATACACACCGCCGTTACTCACGGTAAACGTACCGCCGGTCAAATCACTCATCGCGAGCAGGCCGTCACGCGCTTTGCCGGCAAGCCGTGCGATTTCCGCCTCAATCTCCATAATGCTCATTTGGTCGGCATTGCGTACTACAGGCACAACTAAGCCTTGGTCTGTCCCCACGGCCACGCCAATGTCGCAATAGCGTTTGTAGACGATTTCATCGCCTTCAATCGTCGCATTCACCGCTGGAATTTCTTTGAGCGCCGCGCACGCCGCCTTCACAAAAAAGCCCATAAAGCCTAAGCGCAGGCCGTATTTTTTCTCAAACGCATCTTTGTAATCGTTCCTGAGCGACATCACATTCGTCATGTCGATTTCGTTGAAGGTGGTGAGAATCGCCGCGGTATTTTGCGACTCCTTCAGCCGTTTGGCAATCACCTGCCGCAGCTTGCTCATCTTCACGCGCTCTTCGGCGCGATTGGCTGCTGAGCCCGCACTATCCGCTACCCGCGATCCGCTACCCGCCACAGCAAGCACATCACCTTTGGTGACACGGCCATCTTTGCCGGAGCCAGTTTCCGGACGCGCGCCCGTTTCTTCCATAAGTTTTCGCGCTGCCGGGCCAGGTTGTGCAGTGGATGCCGCAACGGGCGCAGGCGTCGCCGCTGCTTTGGGCGCTTCGGCTTTGGGGGTGGGTGCTGAAGGTGCAGCCCCTACCGCGCCCACTTCAATCGCACCAAGCAAGCCGCCTACCGCAACGGCAGCGCCAATATCCGCCTTGATTTCTTTGAGTTTGCCGGAGGCCGGAGCGTTGACTTCCATCGTCACTTTTTCGGTTTCGAGCTCGACCAGCGGCTCATCTTGCTTCACAGCATCGCCGACTTTTTTGAACCATTTGGCCACGGTTGCTTCCGAGACCGATTCACCGAGATTCGGAACAAGTATTTCGCCGGCCATAGTCAACTCCTTGAATGATAGAACGAAGATGACGAACCATACAAGAAGCCGAAAAAGAACACAAGCGGTTCAACTACATCAAACAAACATTCACGCTAGGCCGCCGGCGAAAATGTGTCTTTGCGAGAACCGTAGCGGAGTGTAGCGGAAGCTACATGAGCAACGGAAGCGCAGTAAAGGCACATTTGCAGCGAGGTCTAGTAGTGAATCAATGCGGGAAATAATGGTAAGGCCGACCGCGGGCGTAGGAAAAGTCACTGTAGAAATAGGCACGATTATAATTGTTTTGCTCTTCCTGGCGCACCAAGTCAATTTGCAAGCGGCAATTGCCAAACGCCTCCGTACCTGGCCTAAAACCATAGTTACGGCAAGTTTGCGTATCGATCGCGGCCTGTTGCCGCCGCTGCTCTGCCAGTTGCTCCGGCGTAGCGCAGGCAGCAACCAAACCCAACACTGAAAGCAAAATAAACCTGTTCATGATTCCTCCCTACTACGGCGGGCATAAAAATACGATTCGATTTATTCTTTGATCTCTTTGATCTCGCATTTTTCGACCCAAACATCATAGACCGGATGCTCCAAAGCCGAGGCGGCTTGGTTGCTCGAAAACATCCAACCTTGAAACAGCTTCGTTGGGCTCGTATCAGGCTTGAGTTCCCAAATTTCAAGCAGCGCCGCCGAGTCCGGCACCCCGCGCATGGTGCGCTCCACGCAGCGGTGAGGAATTATTTCTAAATTCCCAAACCGCATCACCGTGCCAAAGGTGGCATTCAGCGTTATCGGACGCGCCGTTACTTTGTTTAACCCCCTAAGCACCACCGCGTTAAAAGCCTTAGGCTCAGCTGGCGGTGCGGCTTCTTCTTGTTCTTTCGGCGCATTGGGAGCGAGCTCTTTTTCCTTCTCCGCAGGAATATCAATTTTTTTTGAGGTCGCAGGCGGAGTCACCACCGGTTCCTGCAATTCCTCCACACTCATTTCCCCCGCAGGCAATTCCGGCACGGCAACATCAATCGCATAGGCAGGAACCGCCCACAACGCCACACACGCTATCACAAGCAGGCGCATAGAATTATTCACTAGCGGAAGCAGGCGCGCTTTCCGATGTGCCTTTGGAATCACCGGCCTTATCGCTACCGGAGAACATGAATTTGCCAATCAATTCTTCCAAGCTGACCGACGATTGCGTGTAGGTAATTTCACCGCCGCTAGGGAGCATGTTTTCGTCCCCCCCTGGCACAATCTGCACAAATTTTTCACCGAGTAAGCCGCTTGATGCAATGGCTGCGGTCGAATCTTTCGGCAGCTTCGTCGCATCGTGCACCTTTAGCGTTGCCACCGCCTGATAGGTTTCGTTATCAAGCCCGAGATCGGAAACAATACCCACTTTAATACCGCCCACTCGCACATCGCTACCGATGTTAATACCGGTGATGTTATCGAACTTGGCTTTAATATCGTAGCCGCCCTTGTCTTGCATGCCGCTGCCGTCATAGGCGAAAAACAGCACCACACCCGCCACACCAATCACCACGGCACCCATTACAGTTTCAATCACATTGCGTTGCATAAAGCCTCGTTTTAGTTAGGGGGTCCAGGGTTCATATTCAGCGGTGTTCGGTGCATGCACACCATGCAAGCCCGCAGGTTGATAGGCAGCTTTCGTGCCCGACAAATTCGGCTGCGCCGATTTCTGCCACACATGCGCGCGCGCAGGCCGCTCCGTCGGCGGCGCGTCCAATGTATAATGCAACCAGCCGTGCCACTCCGGCGTCACCTTCGTCGGCTCCGGCATGCCGTTATAGAGCACCCAGCGCTTCTCGCGCTCACCCTTGCGCACTTTTTTATAATAGCGATTCCCAAAATTATCTTTGCCCACATACCCGCCACCAAGCTTCGTTGCAAACCAAGTGGTAAGCGCGGTGCCGTTAAAAAACAAAATGAAGGGATTAGGCAGTTTCATGGCCCCAAGCTTTAGTGAATTTCTGCGCATGAGTCAACTCCGGAGCCTTAAAATAACAATTTGAAATCGTTAACATTTTCACCGACATAATTCCGTAACACGTTTTTGCTATACTATGAAGTCTATAAGGAATTTTACCCATGGCCGAAGAAACAAGCGACACTCCATTTAAACCAAGCTCCATACCCGCAGCAGACTATGCCGCGGCGGAAAAAACCGATGCCTCAACCGCCTTTGGCATGCGCATCGCCATGGTCGAAGCCGCACGCGATTATGCACAGGCCCCTGCCGATAACAAACCCGACATTGGCAAACTGCTCACCGAAAAAGCGGAGAGCAATCCCTACCTGCAGGCAGCCGGCACGAGCGATGTCGTTGCTGCTTATTTTGAAAGTGTCATCGCGCGTGAAGGAGTAAACACCAAAGCGTTTGCTGATGCGTTGGAAAAAGATATCGGTGCAAAAGATCTCGCCGCCCTCGCAGACAAAAGTGACAAAGCGCAAGGATTTCTCGAGGTAATCCCCTTAGCAAAAATCGCTTCAAAATTTAACGCTCTTGCAACCTCCCACCTCAAAATGGGCGCACACGGCGCAGGGGAAGATCAACAACTGGATACAACCCTCACCCAAGATTTTAAGGACACGCTGAAAAAAGCGACCAAAGATGGCAACCCCATCACGGATGAAATCACCATCGAATCTCAAAGCTTCAGCGAAACACAAAAAGAAGCGCTGAAAATAATGCACCAACGTTTCTTACTTGCCGATAAAGTCTCTCCACCGCATATTGCCCATTTGATCAGCGGCCCCGAACAATTACCAACCGACCTCATTGCACGCGCACCTGCGCAAACCCCACAAACCACCATCGATGAAACCGCGATGCTTAAAGATTTAGCCGCCAGACTTAAAGCCGGGCCATCTGCCGAATTGACCGAAGCCTATTACAACGCCCGCCAGCATTTCGCGAGCGAGGATGGTGTAATCGATAGCAACAAAGCCATGGCGTTTCGCGTCGCTTACGAAAAAGCCAACGGCACCGGCAGCGCCAAAGCCGCAGAACAAACTTGGATCACCCAAGAAAAAGAAGCCAACAAAGCACTGCGTGCAGACGGTGCCAATATCGGTGAAGTAATCCAAAAATACCGCGCCCAGCTTGATACGGACATGGACCAAAAACTTGACCGCTATAATGCCAAGGGCTTATCGGCCGACCGGCTCCAAACCGCCAACCAACTGCTTACGGCAAGCCTTGCGCCTTCTGAAGAACCCAATCAATCCCAAAAAGCCGCAAGCAGTGAACTGCAGCCATTGGTAGCCATGCTCGACGTCAATCAAGACGGCAAGGTAAACACCTCCGACGCCTACGCCGCCACCCAACAACTCTATGCCCAGGTAAGCTCCGCCATTTCAGGGTTAAGAACCGGCGTAACACCTTCCAAAAACAATGAAGTAGTGACTTCTGCCGTACCAGGAGGTGCAGGAGTTCGCAGTCGTTAACCTCTTGTTATCCTTATTTTGCTAAAAACGCGGGCATGAAATGCCCCTATTGCAGCCAGCCCGACACCCAAGTGAAGGACTCTCGTCCCAGCGATGACGGACTGGCGATCCGCCGCCGTCGCTATTGCCCGAGTTGCAATTCCCGCTTCACCACGTTTGAACGCGTGCAACTGCGCGAAATCACCGCGCTCAAGAAAAACGGCGAACGCAAGATTTTCGACCGCGATAAAATCCTCCGCTCCATCCAAATTGCCTGCCGAAAACGCCCGGTCATGGACGATCAGATCGAGCTCATCGTCTCGCGCATCGTCCACACCATCGAAATGTCGGGCGAGAGCGAAATCCCCACCGCGACGATCGGCACGCTGATTATGGACGAACTGAAGGCCATCGATAGCGTCGCCTATATCCGCTACGCCTCAGTCTACCGCGACTTCCGCGAAGCCAAGGACTTCCAGCATATTGCGCAGCAATTGGGAGAAAAAGGGGAATAAGTAAAATTTGCCATATGTCCCAATTTGCGCTACACCACCGTTAATTCACCTTGCTTGATAGGACTTTTATGAAACTGACCTCTGTCCTCGCACTTCTTGCCACCGTTGCCGCAGCCCCCTTGGCCTATGCGAAACCTGCTGGCGAACCCTCACAACAAGCCTACCTCGTGCCTTACCTCGGCTGGTACGATGTCACTCAAAGCGATAATCAAGCCGCGCAGTTCGGCCTCGAATACCGCGCCAAAGCCTTCGCCTACAACATCCGTCCCGGCGGCGGCGCATTCATCACGTCCGACGGCGCGATCTATGGCTATGCTGGTCTCTTCTGGGATCTCCCACTGCTCGGCGGCAAATATTTTCTAACACCAAATTTCTCTGCCGGTGCCTATAGCCACGGCGACGGCAAAAAACTCGGCGGCGCGATCGAATTTCGCTCCGGCCTCGAGTTTTCTTACACCATGCCCAACAGTAATGCGCGTGTGGGGGTTGCCTTCAACCACATCTCGAACGCCTCGATTTACGACCGCAATCCAGGTGTTGAGACTTTGTTAATCAACTACCACTTACCGGTGAATTTTTAATTGTTTCCACAAAAGCCTTCTGGCTTTTGTATGAAACGCCGTTTCGCGGGCTCAAGGCTGACTCGCGCTACTGCGCTCGAATAACTGTGTAATGGGGTTACTTGCCGAAACGTGCTTGATGCGCAGGGTAAACGCCGAGCACACGCACTTTTTTACAGAAGAAGCCGAGTTCTTCCATCGCTTGCTGCACGCGTTTTTCGCGCGGATGACCTTCGAAGGTCAAAAAGAATTGCGAACCGCTATTGGTTTTGGCGGACATGCCGCCAGGAATATAGCTTTCCAATTTTAAAATATTCACCCCATTGGTCGCAAACCCTCCGAGTGCTTTGTATAACGAACCAGGAATATTACGCGCGCTAAACAGTAGCGATGTCATAATATGCTCACTCGGTTCCGGATCCACCGGCTCACGCGCCAGCAAAATAAACACCGTGAAATTCTCATCCGCATCCTGCATTTTGGGTTTCAAAATGCTGAGCCCGTAAAGCTCGGCTGCTAAGGGAGATGCTATCGCCGCCTTGCTCACATCTTTCCACTCCGCTACATCTTTCGCCGCCTGTGCGGTGTTGGAATAGGGATGTGTTTCTACTTTTAAAGCGCGTATGTTCTCGCGGCATTGCAGTAGCCCCTGCGGGTGCGAATAGACATGCTTGACGCCTTCAAGCGTCGCATTTTTCGGCGCCATCAAACAATGTTCAATGCGCTGAATATATTCACCAACAATGTGCAAATTGCTGCGCGGTAAAATATTGTGAATCTCGGCCACACGCCCCGCTTGGTTATTTTCAATCGGAATAATCCCAAGCCGCGCGCGGCCATCTTCCACCGCTGCAAACACATCCTCGAAACTTGGGCACGGCAGCGTGTGCATATACGGCTCCACCTGGCGGCAGGCCAGGTCGGCATTCGCGCCTTCAATGCCCATGAAGGCGATGGTGTCTTTAGGGTTGGTCATAGGCGGGGCAAGCTAACGTAATCAAATGCGAAAATCTACTTTTTATGGATTTCGTCCTTATAGACGCCATAAATATAGGTTTTCTGTATCCACGCCTTGCGGCCCGAAATCTGAACACGGCACCATTCCTTGTTGCATTCCAATAACTTGCCAATCACCCCTTCATCCGCTTTTAGTTCGGGGGGCGACGCTGAATCCGGGTCCTTATAAAGCGTGTGCTCGCCTTTTTTGACCAGCACGCTACGCACACCATCTATCATCTGCTTATGCACCCAGCCCGCCGAGCCCTCGCTGTCCTTAATCTTGCGCCAATAATCAAATTCTTCAACCACCTCAACGGGCAGGTTTTCCTTCCGATAAACCCACGAAATAGGGTACCGCGTGCCCGGGCCGGAGCGCACATTCACCTCGGAGGATTTGAGTGATACAAACCGTGGAATCGGCAGACCAGAGTCCCCCTTTGCTTTACCTGCGTTTGCAACAAGCGGAAGTACACACAGCACCGTCATTCCCGCGAAAGCGGGAATCCATCTTATAAACTGGATCCCCACCTGCGCGGGGATGACACGTAGAAGATTTTTCATGCTACTGCTGGAAGCCTCCGGTCATAAATGAGGTCCAGCGCCGCTTCCGCCTCATGTTTGGGGATTTGGTGCAGCGGCGTAATCTTACTCACATGAATAATTGCCCCCGTCATCCCGCGCTTCACCGCTTCATCGAGATAGACCGAATTGAGCACATGCCGCGCCGCAGGGTTCAACCCGAATGAAATATTAGAAAGCCCCAAAACAATTTGAATGTCGGGCAGTTCTTTATGCAGCCGCTCAATGGCCTCCAGCGTCCAAAGCCCGAGTTTCCGATCATCTTCATTGCCGGTGCAAATGGTGAACGTCAGCGGATCGATCATCAAATCATGCGGCGCTAAACCATATCCCTTCACACAAAAATCATAGAGCCGATGGGCAATGCGAAGCTTGCTGTCCACATCTTTGGCCATGCCTTCCTCATCAATGGTAAGCGCCACCACCGCCGCGCCAAACTCTTTTGCTAGCTTCATCCGTGCGTGCGCGGGCTCCTCGCCATCTTCAAAGTTGATCGAGTTAATCACCGCCTTGCCGCCATACAGTTTCAGCGCTGCGGCTAGCACTTTGAGTTCGGTCGAGTCAATGACGAGCGGCAATTGCACCGTGCCGCGCAGTCGCGTCATCATTTCGGTCATATCCGCAACTTCATCACGCCCAACATAGGCGGTACAAATATCCAGCGCATTCGAGCCTTCGCCCTGCTGCTCCTTGCCCATATCCACACACGCATCCCAGTCCTCTGCCGCCTGCGCCTCGCGGAATTTTTTTGAGCCGTTTGCGTTGCAGCGCTCGCCAATGGCTAAAATCGAATTCTCCTGCCGCAACTCCACCGCACTAAAGAGCGATGCAAGAGAGGGCACAAAATGCACGCTGCGCGCTACAGGTTTCGGCCTGAAACCATTGCCATGTTCCCGCAACATCGCATCAATTGCCGCGATGTGTTCTTCATTCGTCCCGCAACATCCGCCGACAATATTGATGCCATCTTCTTTTAAAAACCGCGAAAGCCACTTTGCCATTTCGTTCGGTGCGAGCGGAAAATGCACATGGCCTTGGTGCATCTCCGGCAAACCCGCATTCGGCAACACCGAGATTTTGCCTCTCCAATTGCGGCTCAAATAGCGCACATGCTCCGCCATCTCCTGCGGCCCCGTCGCACAATTGAGTCCCATCACCTCGACATCGAGCGCGTCCATAATCGTGGTGGCCGCAGCGATGTCAGTCCCCACCAACATCGTCCCCGTCGTCTCCACCGTGACTTGCACCATGATCGGAAGCTTGGTTCCCGCTTCAAGCATCGCCTGCTTCGCGCCATTTACCGCCGCCTTCACCTGCAGCGGATCTTGCGCTGTCTCCACTAAAATTGCATCCGCTTTCCCTTCGAGTAACCCCACCGTTTGCAGCGCGAAGGACGATTTCAGTTCATCATATCCAATATGCCCGAGACTCGGCAATTTCGTGCCTGGGCCAATCGCGCCGATCACAAAACGCTTCCGGCCATCGCTTGCAAATTCTGCAATCGCCTCATGTGCAAGTTCACACGCGCGCTTGTTGATCTCCACGGTGCGCTCCTGCAAATCAAACTCGCCAAGCGTAATGAACGACCCACCAAACGTATTGGTCTCTACCGCATCCGACCCCGCTGCGAGATATTTCTTATGCACGTTGCGGATGAAGTCCGGCTTGGAGAGGTTGAGCACTTCCGAACAATTTTCCTGGTTCCAATAATCGGCCAAAGTCAGGTCCGCCCCCTGGATTTGGGTGCCCATCGCCCCGTCCAGCAGCAAGATTTGATCCTCTAAAAATGTAAGAAAGTTGGACATTGGGCCCTTTTTCTGGCAGAATGAACTCTAACCTATAGCCAATTCGGAAGCGAACTTCAACGATGTCTGTCAAATCTGTCTGCGTGTTCTGTGGCGCGCAAAATGCTGTTCCAAAACATTTTCTAGATATGGGGTCTTATTTTGGCGAGCAACTCGCCAAACAAAGCCTCAAACTCGTCTACGGCGGCGGCGATTGTGGCTTGATGGGCGCCACGGCCAACGCCACCATGGCAAATGGCGGGCATGTCACCGGCGTGTTCCCCATTTCGCTACGCAGCCTTGAGAATGAACACAAGTCCCTCTCCGAAATTGTCATCGTCGGTTCGATGCACGAGCGCAAAAAACTGATGTTTGATATGTCGGACGCTTTCGTAGTGCTGCCCGGTGGTTTTGGCACGATGGACGAGCTGTTTGAAATCCTTACCTGGAAACAACTCAAACTCCACGACAAACCCATCATCATCGTCAACTATGAAAACTACTGGGCGCCGCTGGTGACTTTGATGGAAAACATCATGCTCACTGGTTTCGCCAAACGCGAGAATGCGCAGCTTTATAAAGTGGTGGAAACGCCGGATGAGGCAATCGCTGCCTTATCGTAATGTCATCCCGCCGAATGGCGGGATCCGGATCCCGTGACAAGCGCGGGATGACAACTGCATTTTGGATCTCGTTGCAAATGAGACTCTCTCCACGTGCTTTTTAATACGTTATATTGCAACAAACGTCCGCTTAAGCTTCCAAGTCCCAGCAATTCTTTCACTACCTCAAGCGCCTGCATCGCGCCGATGACGCCTGCCAGCGCACCGATGATGCCTTCCTGCGCACAGGCAATCTCACGCTCCGGCAGCTCCGGCATATAGCAATGGAGACACGGCGCGTTCTTTTCATAACCCTTAAAGGCCGTCAACTGCGCCTCAAATCCACTGATCGCAGCGTATACCAGCGGAATGCGTGCTTTTAAACATGCAGCGTGCAGCGCCATTCGCGTCGCAAAATTATCGGTGGCGTCCACTACCACATCCACATGCCTTACCAACACATCTGCATTGCCTGTCTCTAGTCGCTCGGAAGAAATCTCCACTCTCACATCCGCATTAATTTCTTCGATACGCGCACGCGCCGCACTCACCTTGGTCGCACCAATGTCCGCCGTTTCAAACAACATCTGTCGCTGCAAATTGGAAAGCTCCACACGGTCGGCGTCAATTAATCGCAAGTGCCCAACGCCCATCGCTGCTAAATAGCCCACCGCCGCACTTCCCAAACCACCACACCCAACAATCGCAACACGTGAATTCAACAATTTTTTCTGCCCTTGTTCACCCATTTCAGGCAATACCAAATGGCGGGCATAGCGACGCAGCTGCTCGTCGTTCACACCAACCCTTTTACAAAATTATCCAACCACAATTGCCGCGCGCGCTTCATGCGCTCGGCCACTAAAATTTGGCGGATGGTGGTGAGGGAGGTTTCCAAATCGTTGTTGACGAGCACATAATCATACTCATGGTAATGGCTGATTTCAGCGGCTGCCTTGCTCATGCGGCTTTTGACAATCTCATCCGAATCCTGCGCACGAGCACGCAAGCGACGTTCCAATTCCTGCATCGACGGCGGCAGAATGAACACGCTTACCATGTCAGCACGGCGTTTTTCCGCAAGCTGCCGCGTGCCCTGCCAATCAATATCAAACAATACATCGCGCCCCTTGGAAATATTGTCTTCCACAAACGAAGCGGGTGTGCCGTAGAAATTACCGAACACTTCCGCATGTTCCAGTAATTCATGCGCGCCGGCCATGCTGTCAAACTTCGGCTTGTCGATGAAGAAATAATCTTTGCCGTCGACTTCGCCCGGCCGGGCTTTACGTGTGGTTACTGAAATAGAAAGTGTCATTTCATTTTTGTCTGCGAGCTCCGCCGCAAGCAGCGCGCGCGAAAGCGTGGTTTTCCCAGCACCTGAGGGCGAGGAGAGAATAAACATCAATCCGCGACGCTGGTTCATTTGAGGAACCCACGCAGCGCATTTTCCAACTCATCCTCCGACGCATTATGTGCAAAATGAGCGAGATATTGGCCATCACGCCCCATCACATAAATAAACCCGGAGTGGTCCACCATGTAGTTCCCTTCCGCATCTGCGGGCTGCTTTGCAGCGTAAGTTTTATACCCCTCCATCACCTTTTCAATATCTGCATACGCGCCGGTAAGCCCAATCATGCTTGGGTGAAAATTGGCAAGATAGGTCTTCAGTTTTTCTGGTGTGTCGCGCTCCGGGTCGAGCGTGATGAAAATTGGCGCAATGTTTGCCGCATCCAACTCAAGCTTGTTCAATACATTCGTCAGCGTCATCAGCGTCACCGGGCAAATATCCGGGCACGACGTAAACCCAAAAAATACCAGCATGATTTTACCGCGGAACTGCGTATCACTCACCACCTGGCCGTTGTGGTCGGTGAGCGAGAACGCGCCGCCAATAGCTGCCGGCGCGAAGCTTTGCTGCGGCGTTTCTGTATTTGGCACGGTGCTTAACCCCCCGACCATCCACATGTTGATCGCAGTGAAACCAAGCGCGAGCGCTATCAAAATACCAATCAAAATCCGGCGAAGTTTTCTAACGTCCATCATGCGTTTACCAAATTAGTATAGTCATCCATCAATTGTTTCGTAACAGGTCCGACATCCGCTTTCCAGTCATCAATTTGGCCAATGGGCGTAATTTCCGCAGCCGTTCCTGTGAGAAATGCTTCGCTTGCTTGCGCGATTTCTTCGGGTTTCATGTGCCGCTCTACTACTTTGATACCCCGTTTCTTCGCCAGATCAATCACCGTAAGCCGCGTAATGCCATTTAAAAAACAATCCGGCAGCGGCGTGTGAATTTCACCATTCATAATGAAAAACAAATTCGCACCCGTCGCCTCGGCGATATATCCGCGATAATCAAGCATCAACGCATCGTTAAATCCATCCTTCTCCGCCGCATGCTTGCTCATCGTGCAGATCATGTACAGCCCCGCGGCTTTGCTGGCGGTTGGCGCAGTATTCGGGGCAGGCCGTGCCCATTTAGAGGTTTGCAACCGCAGGCCTTTTTCCTTCGCTTCTTTGGAGAAATAACTCGGCCATTCCCACGCGGCAATCGCCACGTGAATCTTCGTTTGTTGCGCGGAGATCGCCATCATCTCAGACCCACGCCATGCGACGGGACGCAAATAGCCATTAGTGATATTTTGTTTTTTCAACACCTCAAGTTTCGCCGCCTCCAGCTGATCCACCGAATACGGAATCGTAAAATTCAGCAGCTCCGCCGAGCGATGAAAACGCTGCGAGTGCTCGCGGCTTTTAAAAATCTTGCCGCTATAGGCGCGCTCGCCCTCAAACACGCACGAGCCATAATGCAGCCCATGCGTCAGCACATGCACCTTCGCCTCGCGCCACGGCACCAGCTTACCATCGAACCAAATCACTCCATCACGGTCATCAAAGGGTATTAATGCCATATTATTCTCTTATCATAATCGCACTAATCTGCCGGCCGTAGACGAGTTCTGAGCGATGCGTCGCGCGGCGGAAGCTGAAAAAGCGTGTTTCGTCAAGATAGGTATCGTAATCCAGTACATCCACACGCGCAAGGCCTTCGCGCCCAAGGCGGCTTTTGGCGTAAGCTTTCAGATTAAACAAGGTGTGGTCCGGCTTGCCGGAGGGTTTGAAGAAAACCCCATTCTCGAAGTCATCGTGCATAAATCTCGCGTATAAATCTGCGCCCACTTCATACGAGCTTTGCGAAATCGCCGGCCCCACCGCTGCGACAATGCTGCTTCGTTTCGCCCCTAATGATTCCATTTTTAACACGGTCGATTTTATAATCCCGCCAATGGCACCCTTCCACCCCGCATGCGCCGCCGCAATCACTTTGTGTTTGGTATCCGCCAGCAACACCGGCACACAATCCGCCGTTAAAATGCCAATGGCAAGCCCCGGTGTTTTCGTCACCAATGCGTCACCTTCCAGCGGCAATTCCGGAACCTTATCAATCACATGTACAATATCGCTATGGATTTGATGACAGGTAATCACTTCCTGTTTCGCGCCCAGAATCTCACTCACCCGTCGCCGGTTTTCCTGCACTTTCTCGCGCACATCCCCCGAGCCATACCCGCAATTGAGACTCGCATAAAGCCCCTCGCTCACGCCCCCTTCTCGGGTAAAAAACCCGTGGGAGAACATAGACTTGTGGAATATGGAGGATTCGATGGGCATGAGGTAAGTTATAACCAGCGAAGATAGGCAATGTAAAGGTTGCAATAGGTTGTAATAAGTGTTACCATGGCAGAATGGAGGCATAATTATGGCTATAACTAAGGGTGTGAAACTGGATACAAGCACACAGCAACGTCTTGATAAACTTGCTGAAATACGTGATCGTTCACCCCATTGGCTGATGTGCACAGCCATTAAAACCTATCTGGACCGCGAAGAACAATACGAGCAGGAAAAACGCGAGGATATGGAACGGTTTGAACGCTATGCCATAAGTGGTGAGGCGATAAGCCATGAAAAAGCCAGCGCATGGCTCGAAAACCTCGCTGCTGGGAAGACTGTTCCGTGTCCGAAATAGTCTGGCTGCCGGAAGCACTGGCAGATATTGAGCGCCTAT
Source organism: uncultured Rickettsiales bacterium (assembly GCA_964405685.1). Classification (GTDB taxonomy): domain Bacteria; phylum Pseudomonadota; class Alphaproteobacteria; order Rickettsiales; family SXRF01; genus CAYOOP01. The sequence continues at coordinate 8,524 of CAYOOP010000003.1, read as the reverse complement.
ACACCTTCATTCAAAAGAAAAACCCTGATGCGGCAAAACGCGCGGCAGAAGCCATACTTCAGGGAGCGCATCTACTAAAAACCATGCCATCCGCAGGTCGCCCCATGCCGGATGAAACCGGCAGACGCGAATGGTTCATTGCCTTTGGCGCAGGCGCTTACGTACTGCGCTACAAACTCCAAAACACAAGCATCATCGTCATCCTCCGCGTATGGCACAGCCGCGAATATCGCTAAACCGGCATTGACCGCAGGCCTTATTTTCTATACATTCCACCGCCTTATGCCGATAAAAAACAAACCCGCTCCTGCCGCTTCCACCGAATCCTTGACCGGTGCCGAAGTCATCGTCCGCGCATTGCTCAACGAAAGTGTGGATGTAATTTTTGGCTATCCCGGCGGCGCGGTATTGCCACTCTATGATGCGATGTTCAAACAAAATCAGCTTCGCCACATCCTCGTGCGTCATGAACAAGCGGCGACCCACGCCGCCGAAGGCTATGCGCGTTCCACCGGCAAAGTCGGCGTGTGCCTCGTCACCTCCGGCCCCGGCGCAACCAACGCGGTGACCGGCCTGACTGATGCGCTCATGGACTCGATCCCGATCGTCGTGATCACCGGCCAAGTGCCCACGCATTTGATTGGTTCGGATGCCTTCCAGGAAGCCGACACCACGGGCATCACGCGCTCATGCACGAAATATAATTACCTGGTGCGCTCCGCTGAAGAACTTGGGCGTGTCATGCACGAAGCGTTTCACGTTGCCCGCTCCGGTCGCCCCGGCCCTGTGGTGATTGATATTCCCAAAAACATCATGAACATGGCAGCCGCTTACATAGGCAAACCCGAAATTAACCGCCCCTCCTACCAACCGCGCATGGACGGCGATGTTACGCAAATCGAAAAAGCAATTGCGCTAATGAGCAACGCCAAACGCCCGGTGTTTTACACCGGCGGCGGTGTGATCAACTCCGGCGCGCGCGCGTGCGAATTACTGACGCAACTTGTACACGCAACTGGCTTTCCCTGCACCTCCACCCTCATGGGCCTTGGCGCTTTCGCAGGCACTGACAAACAATTCCTCGGCATGCTCGGCATGCATGGTTCACTAGAGGCCAACATGGCGATGGCCGAGTGCGACGTCATGATCAATATTGGCGCGCGGTTTGATGACCGCGTGACGGGTAGGCTCGATGCGTTTTCACCCAACTCCAAAAAAATCCATGTGGATATTGACCCGAGCTCGATCAACAAAGTCGTGCGCGTGGATGTGCCCATTATTGGTGATTGTGGGCGCGTGCTGGAAGTGATGTTGGATTTGTGGAAAAAGAAATTCCCCTCCCCCCGCAGGGGGGAGGCCGGGAGGGGGGCAGGCTTGCAAGATACCGCGAGCCCTACGCAAGACAGCCCCCACCCCAACCCTCCCCCTGCGGGGGAGGGAGATCTCTCCGCCTGGTGGGGGGAAATTGAAACGTGGCGCGCACGCAAAAGCTTCAGCTACAAGCAAGGCAAAGACATCATCAAACCACAATACGCGCTGGAGCGCTTGTACGAACTCACCAAAAAACAAGCGCCGTATGTGACGACCGACGTCGGCCAACACCAGATGTGGGCCGCGCAATTCATTAAATTCAATGAGCCGCATCACTGGATGACTTCCGGTGGCTTAGGCACCATGGGCTACGGTATGCCTTCGGCGCTTGGCGTACAAATCGCGCACCCCGAAGCGCTCACCGTCTGCGTCACGGGTGAGGCCAGTTTCATGATGAATATTCAAGAACTCTCCACCCTGGTGCAATACCGCTTGCCGGTCAAAATCTTTATCCTGAATAATCGCTACATGGGCATGGTCCGCCAATGGCAGCAGATGTTCCACGGCTGCCGCTACTCGGAATCCTATATGGATTCTCTGCCTGATTTCGTCAAACTCGCGGAAGCCTATGGCATGACGGGCCTGCGCTGCGATAAGGTAGAAGACGTCGACGCTGCTATCAAAAAAATGTGCGAAACGAAGGGCCCCGTCATCCTCGATATGGTGGTCGATCAAAATGAAAACGTCTACCCGATGATCCCCGCCGGCGCGGCACATAACGAACTCGTTTTAAACCCGGATGAAAACACGGGCGAGTTGGATAAAAATCAGGTGTAAAAAGTCCCCTCTCCCTTTGGGAGAGGGTTAGGGTGAGGGCCCTCATCCCGGCCTTCTCCCAGAGGGAGAAGGGGAAGTTGTCACTTATACAAAATATCGCTAATCTCACGCAATTGCGTACGCGTGCGCATCAAATAAAACCCTTGTGATGCGAGATGATTGGGAATGAGTAGCGCGTCCGGGTCCGCATTGAAAATCAGCAGATTCCCAAATTGCATTCCAATTTCCAAACTATGGAGCATCTGCGCCCACGAATTCTGCAAGCCTTTTTCGGCAATCACCGGCGCAAAATCCTGCTCAAGCGCTTTCAGTAAATGGTAATAGGCAACCATGCGGCCTTTGGTGAGGTAAAACAATTCCGCATTGCCCGCGAACGCAAAGCCACTTTTATGCTCCACCGCTTCTGAAATGGCGGCGGAAGAAGAACCAACGTCGGATGCAATGCGATCAAGTGCCGCAAGCAAATTATCGCCGCGAATTTCAAACCGCGCTTCGCCCTTGATAAGCCGCGCATTATAGCGCAGCAGCGCTTCTACTGCCTCACGATATTGCGACTCAGAAGAGGCGGTGGGCAGCCACGAAACCGACCAATCGTAAAACCACACATCCGGCGGATAGTTAAAAAGGCCGGTGGCTTTTTGCAAATCCGCATCCACCTGGCTTGAGCCGCGTGTGCGACCAATCTGATCCGAAAATTCAAGCGAAAGCCGCGCTACCGCCCCCACAACCCCACGCTGAAACGCCGGCATACGCACCATCATTCCACTGGGTAGAAAAAAAGGATCATTCGGCGTCCACCGATGGTCTTTGGTTTCGCGCTCCATCAGCGCCACCATCGTCTGCACCGCTTGGCTGCCTTGTGTTTCAGCCGAAAGTGTCAGGCCATCCGGCCTGTCGTTCACGTCATACACCCATATCATCCCGAGCGGATAATATAGCAGCAAAATCGCCGCCAACGCCAGCGCACCGCGTTTGATCCAGCTTGAAGAAGTCAACATTTCATCGCTCATGCGCGGCACGTTAGCATCAAAACCAGCCAGAGAAAAGAGTGGGCATGAATTAAATTCTATTTGGCAGTTCTCGTAACAAGTGGTACAAGATTAACACAAGAGTTGGTGGGTACGCCCACACAGACCACAATAGTTATTAAAAAACAGGGAGTTTGCCATGACCCTCAACCTTCACCTGCCCGCACAAGCTGAGATGTTGAAACCGACGATCACCGTGATCGGTGTTGGCGGCGCGGGCGGCAACGCGGTCAACAACATGATCGCAGCACAGCTCGAAGGTGTCAATTTCGTGGTCGCCAATACGGATGCGCAGGCGCTTGAAAACACGCTCGCCCCGATTGCGATTCAACTAGGTGGCACACTCACCAAGGGCCTCGGTGCCGGTGCCAATCCTGAAGTTGGCCGCGCGGCAGCCGAAGAAGTCTCCGAAGATATTTCCAGACACATCGAAGGCAGCAACATGGTGTTCATCACCGCCGGCATGGGCGGCGGCACTGGCACAGGTGCAGCCTCTGTGGTTGCGCGCGTCGCTCGCGAACAGGGCATCTTGACCGTCGCTGTCGTCACCAAACCGTTCCAATTTGAAGGCGCGCACCGCATGCGTCTTGCTGAGGCTGGCCTCAAAGAACTACAACAATATGTGGATACGCTCATCATCATTCCAAACCAAAACCTCTTCCGCATCGCCAACGAACGCACGACGTTTGCCGATGCCTTCAAAATGGCGGACGAAGTGCTGCACTCAGGCGTTCGCGGCGTCACGGATTTGATGGTAAAACCTGGTTTGATTAACCTCGACTTCGCCGACATCCGCACCGTCATGCGCGAAATGGGCAAAGCAATGATGGGTACGGGTGAGGCGACCGGCGATCGCCGCGCGATGGACGCTGCCGAAGCGGCAATTTCCAATCCGCTGCTCGACGATGTTTCCTTAAAAGGCGCCAAAGCCGTGCTGATCAACATCACCGGCGGCATGGATATGACACTGTTTGAAGTCGATGAAGCTACCAACCGCATCCGTCAGGAAGTCGATCCGGATGCCAACATCATCTTCGGCTCTGCGTTCAATGATCAAATGGAAGGTCGCATGCGCGTGTCGGTGGTCGCAACCGGTATTGATTCGCAAAGCAATGCCAACGCTCCGCGCACTACAGCGACTGCGCCGGATGCGAAAAAACCCTATCTCTTCGCGCTCAATCAACAGCGCCCTGAACCACCGAAATTGCAACCGCGCACCGTGCAGGATGTGATCAAGGAAGCACCGAAACCGGCTGCGGCCAGCGCGCCTGTGCAAATGCCAAAATTCGAATCCAAACGCGAGCCCGTACTTGCAGAAACGGAAGCCGCCGAAGCGCTGCACGTCGTCGGCATTAGCATGTCTGCAAACACCGCTGCCGAAGAGGAAGACGCTGAAGTCATGGTAAAGGATGCGGTCACCGAAGAAGCGCCAGAAATTCGTGATCTTCCAAGTACGCGCGGCTTGTTCCAACGCATCGCTGATGTCAGCAAAGTGCTCTCCGCCAAGCCGGAGTCGCACGAAAAAGCGGATATTACCCCCGCCAAACCCACCGCGCAAGACCGTATGCAGGTGAAAGAGAAAACGCGCAGCGCCAAAAGCCCAAGCCTGCTCACCGAAGACGATCAGTATTTGGACATCCCCGCCTTCCTGCGCCGCCAGACCAACTAGTCGTCATCCCCGTGAAAACGGGGATCCATCGCGGCATGTCTATGCCGCAATAAGATTCTCTTGAAATAGGCTGGATTCCCGCTTTCGCGGGAATGACAGTCGTACTATACCATTCCTATGACCACACTCGATTCACTCTTCTTTAAATCCAATCCGCTCGCCAAAGACAAAGCCGAGGCGCTGACCAAAACCGCGCTTTCCGGCATGGATGACGGCGAACTCTACCTCGAACACAGCCGCACGGAAAATCTGGTGTTTGATGATGGCGTCTTGAAAAGTGCCAGCACCAACTTAGAGCAAGGCTTTGGCCTACGCGCCGTGAAAGGCGAAATGGTGGGCTATGCACACGCGTCTGACATCTCTGAGAAAGCGCTCGCGCGCGCAGTTGAAACTGTCAAAGCTGCCGACTACGGCCAGAAAAATGCAAGCGTGATGCGAGCGCCAGCACCCACCAACCGCAAACTCTATGACGACATCAACCCGCTCGATGAAGTGCCCTTCTCGCAAAAAATCGAAGTGCTGCAAAAAATCGATGCGTATTTGCGCGAGAAAGATGCTCGCGTCAAACAAGTCTCCGTATCGCTTTCTGCTAATTGGCAAGCGATCAAAATCATCCGCGCAGATGGCATGCAAGTGGAAGATATCCGCCCACTGGTGCGGCTTAATGTTTCAGTGGTGGTACAAGAAAACGGCCGCATGGAAAGTGGCAGTAGCGGCGCTGGTGCGCGCACCGGCTACGGCAATTATTTGAACGAGCACCACTGGAAACAAGAAGCCGACATCGCATTGAAACGTGCACTCACCAATCTAGAATCCATACCCGCACCCGCAGGTGTGCTCCCTGTCGTGCTTGGTTCCGGCTGGTGCGGCGTGCTTCTGCATGAAGCAGTAGGACACGGGCTGGAAGGTGATTTCAACCGCAAAGGCACCTCCGCCTTTGCCGGCCTCATGGGCAAACAAGTTGCCGCCAAAGGCGTCACAGTGGTGGATGACGGTACGATGAACCAGCGGCGCGGCTCACTCACGATTGACGACGAAGGCACACCCACCCAAAAAACCACATTGATTGAAGACGGCATTTTAGTTGGCTATCTGCAAGATCGCTTGAACGCACGGCTGATGAACGTCAAACCCACCGGCAACGGCCGCCGCGAAAGCTTTGCTTACGCGCCGATGCCACGCATGACGAATACCTATATGGAAGCAGGAAGCGCTGCACCTTCTGACATCATCGCCTCGGTGAAGCGCGGCATCTACGCGACTTATTTTGGCGGCGGGCAGGTCGACATCACCTCCGGCAAATTCGTGTTCTCTGCCGCTGAGGCCTATATGATTGAGGACGGAAAAATCACCTCGCCCGTCAAAGGCGCAACCCTAATTGGCAACGGCCCCGAATGCTTAAAACACGTCCGCGCGATTGGAAATGACATGGCCTTGGATAGCGGCATCGGCACCTGCGGCAAGGCCGGCCAGTCCGTCCCCGTGGGCGTCGGCCAGCCCTCCATGCTGATTGACGGTATCACCATTGGTGGCACACAGGTATAACCCACTGATAAATATCATTTTATATTTGTAAGAAAAACTTCATAAAACTCCTTTAGAATATGGGGTATGTGTGTGCTTTAATTAACCGCCGCCCACACTCACGAAGAGCTTCACATGACCATTTCTGCATTTGAGCCAAAAAAGAAATTTGAATTCTCCAACCCTGAAACTTTCGATTTACAGGCCCAGATCTTTGAAAAAGTTGCGCACGTTGCGTGCGCTGAGGGCATTGTTTCGCAAGAACTGCTCACTAAACTTGGCGATATCAGAACAGTGCCAGACCCCCGCAAAGGCGAGAAGGTAGACCTCATATACGAAGATGTGGGACCTGAAATCAATGAAAACGCAGAAACAAAACCCAACTTGCTGCGTTTTGCGATTGATTTCCGGACCGCTAAAACACTCGATGAGCAGAGAAAACACTTTGATACATTGAAAGATCATGTGAAACTTAGCGAGACGGAGCTGGGCCAGCTAGCCGATTTAATGAGCCTGCTGGTGCCGGCGATGAACGCCGCCAACGCCACTAAAGAATGGGTTCGTCCCAACAATGCTCCTGAAGAAATTTTCAAAAATTACTTCGAGGCCGGGTTAAAAGTGTCGCGCGACGGCAAGAACACCTTCGGCATGACGCCGGGGGAATGGCTCGATTGGGCCATCGAGACCAAAGATAAAATGGTGCTGACCTTGTGCAACACCTGTCACCCCACCAATTTCTATTCCGATTTCGGGCGCGAATATCAGCGCGACATGTATGCCGCCGTCTATCAAAAAAATGTAGCCGGCAAGGACGTCCTGAATGAAGACGACTTACAGCGCCTTGCTACCGTAGTTGAAAACGCCTCCAGACGCATCCATAAAGGTGAACACATCACGTTCCTGAAACAAGTCACGGTCGGCGAAGAAGCCGCCATGGAAGAAGACGTGTTGAAAGCAGAAAATGAGGCCAAAAACGAAGTGCTGAGCGCATGGAACCGCGCAGTCACCGCTGTTAAAGATACGTTTAGAAAAGGAGCACGGGAAAAACTCCAGGCCGACCCGGAAAAAATAGAACAACTAAGACTTAGCGAAGAGAATATGAGGCACGCCTACCGCAGCCATTCATGGAACTGGGGCACGGCCGATAAAGACGGCCGCGACCAGGCCACTGATACTTCCCTTTACCGCGGCTACAGAAAAATGCTGAACAAAGATACAGGTGTCTACGAAGGCCCAACGCTCGACCTGCGCGAAAACTCCGAAGAACGCGATAAGGTCATTGGTGCTCTAGTTGCCGCGAAATACTCGAAAGATGAAGGATTCAAACAACTCTGCCGCGACTTCAACACCAATACCGAGTTGCGCCTGAATCTCGGAGGCGAAGAAAAGTTGGGTGAGTACTTTAACCCTGAAGACCAGCACTCTACCTTCCAACTATTATCAGAAAAGAACCAGGCAGCATTCTTGGTGCATTTGATGAACAATAATGTGGATCTTTTCAAACGAGATCACGTTGGGGACGAAACGCTTCTATTTAATGAGCACTACTATACCACTTTAAACAAGCTCCTTAAAGACAGCGGTCTTAGCGAACACACACCATTCGGTGAACTTATCAAACATGAGCGCACCGACGGTGGTGATGGGAAGCTGTTGGATCAACTGTATTCTGAAATGAAAACCGCAGGGTTTAGCATCAACCGCATTGAGGCGCAGCAGGAAGGTGTAGCTCCTGGCAAGCAACGCATTATGGGTTTTACCTATCACAAAAAAAGTGGCCTAGACAACGCGCCGGCGATTTGGAACCAGTACATCAAGAATACGGAATTCGATCCAACGAAACCTATCGTAAAACCAGCAAAGAACGGTAATGGAGCTGCGGATCCGGGCAATTATCCCACCAAGCAGCTAGACGACATGGGCGCCCTATCCTGTATGGCGTATCTGCGCCGCTTGTTCCTGATCAATCACATGATCGACGAGCAAAAAGACAAAGGTGTTGTCGCTATCGCTGAAGAAACCGCTAACTTCGGCCAACCCTCTCACTTTTTTGGACAGCTGTATCTTTTCCAACAGGCGGGGCTAGTCCAACTGGGGAAGGACGAGGCAGGCAACACCGTCGTCACCGAAAGGCCGAAACTCGGCATCACGCCGC
>CAYOOP010000002.1:266908-272066 GCA_964405685.1 uncultured Rickettsiales bacterium | reverse complement strand
AGCGGGCGTAACTCAGGGGTAGAGTGCAACCTTGCCAAGGTTGATGTCGAGGGTTCGAATCCCTTCGCCCGCTCCATTGCTTACCGGTGTGTAGAGGCTTCCAAGGATTCTTCGAGCTGCTTCAGTAATCGTGGAGCATTTTCCAGTAATTCCCGACCATGACGCAGGCCCTGCAATACGCGGGCTTTGATACTTAGATTTTCCATCGCCCACTCTTCAATCGGCCCGCGCGCCAATTCCCACATATTGACCTCAGGGTTTAGCATCCGCCCCAGCCCCTCCAGCACCACCATATTTTTTTGCAGCAATAACAACTGCGGCTGGGTTTCCATGTCGAAGGTCTCGGTCACTTTAAACAATTGCCCGAGCAGCCTGCCCACTGAAACTTCGCTTGCCGGTCGGTCCAGAATCGGCATGGCAATCGCCCGGCAGGCCATGGCGAATTGTGCAACATCGTGGTGCTTAGGCACATACCCCGCTTTGAAATGGGCTTCGGCCACATGCGTAAAATCCTTATTCAAAAACCCACGGAAAATTTCCGCCACATAAAGCCGCGTTTCCCAATCGAGCCGCCCCATAATGCCAAAATCAACCGCCGTCACCGTGCCGTCCGCACCCACCAGCAAATTGCCCGGGTGCATGTCCGCATGGAAAAAACCATCGCGAAATGCCTGTTTAAAAAAGCTTTCCGAAAGTGTTGCGAGCAGCGCATTTAAATTCACGCCTTGAGCTTTTAGCGCCTCGACGTCCGAAAGCTTCGTGCCCTCCACCCAATCTAGCACCATGGCGCGCTGTGCGGTTAAATTCCAATCCACCGCCGGCACATGAAATTTTGCATCTTCTTTGGTATTTTCTGCAAGCTCCGCTGCTGCTGATGCTTCAAACCGTAAATCCAACTCCATCGCAACCGCTTGCTTAAAGAGCTGTACTACTTCAATCGGCTTAAGCCTGCGGGACGTCGGTAGGTTCGCTTCAATGCGCTGCGCCAGCCAATCAAACAAATCCAAATCCCGCTTAAAATCCGCCTCAATGTTGGGCCGCAGAATTTTTACCGCAACCTCTTTGCCGGCAATCGTGCGCGCCTTGTGCACCTGTGCGATGGAAGCCGCTGCTACCGGTACCTCATCGAAACGAGAAAAAATGCTCATAAGCGGCGTGCCGAACTCTTTTTCCACCGTCGCTTTGGCGATGCAGGCTGGAAACGGCGTTAAATTATCACGCAAATTCCCCAGCGCGAGCGCAATGTCTTCCCCCACTAAATCCGCACGCGTCGAAAGCGTTTGCCCGAGCTTAATAAAGCTAGGCCCCAATTTTTCAAATGCTGCAGCGAGTCGCTCGCCATGGGGTTTGCGGCTGCGTTTGCGCACAATCGGCAACAACCAACCCATTGGCAGCGGCAGCCCGAGTGCGCGGAAAATAAACAACGCATCCTCCCGCGCCAGCACATAAGCAATACGCGACAAGCGCAAACTATGGCGCAAATGATGCTTTTTCATGCCTTCACTCCGCTATGGAGTGCTACAATCCCACCGCTCAAATTGCGATAGGCCACATTCGCAAACCCTGCATTTTTTAGCATGCCAGCGAACTTTTCCTGCGCCGGGAATTGCCGAATGCTCTCCACCAAATAACGATACGAAGCTTCATCATTGGCAATCAGCTTCCCCATTTTGGGGATAATATTGAAGGAATACGCGTCATAGATAGGGCTTAACAAGGGCAGGGCAGGCTTCGAAAATTCCAGGCACACAAACTTACCGCCCGGCTTTAGCACGCGGAAAATTTCCTGAAGCGCCACATCAATATGTGTGACGTTCCGAATCCCAAACGCAATCGAACAGCGATCGAAATGATTCGCCGGGAAGGGCAGACTCTCCGCATTGCCGCACGCCCACTGCACACCGCTAATGATGTTCTCATCCACCATCCGCTTGCGGCCTTCCACCAGCATAAAAGGGTTGATGTCGCACAACGTTACCTTCAAATCTGTCACCTGTCGTTTCGCGAGCCGCGCAACATCGCCGGTACCCCCCGCGAGGTCTAAGAGCGTACCCCCAGGGGGTAGAGCGAGCATCTCAATCATCCGCCGTTTCCACAAGCGGTGCATGCCGAAACTCATGACATCGTTCATCACGTCATAGCGCGGGGCCACGCGCTCGAACACGGTGTTCACCATGCCCTGCTTCGCCGCTTCCTCGACGGGTTCAAACCCAAAATGTGCTTGTTTTTCCATAGCCGCGACTATGCCTTTTTGCGTGCCAAGAGGCAATAAATCATTATAGTAAGGCCCATGAAACTCTTGATCACCGGCGCAAATGGATTTGTGGGTTCCGCCCTCGTAGAACACTTGCAAAAGCAAGGGGTTGCGTGTGTATCTGCAACGCGCGAAACTGTGGGCGAAATAGACGCCAATACGAATTGGGCTACGGCACTTTCCGGTGTTGATGTGGTGGTGCACACCGCAGGCCGAGCGCATGTGCTGAAAGAATACGCTGCCGATCCTATGGCCGAATTCCGCCGAGTAAACGTGGAAGGCACCGCCAACCTCGCACGGCAAGCAGCCAGTGCTGGGGTGAAACGTTTTATTTTCATCAGCTCGGTGAAGGCAAACGGCGAATTCTCTATCACCCCGTTCAAAGAAACGGACACCCCCAACCCCACCGAGCCTTACGGCATTTCTAAACTTGAAGCAGAGCAGGTGCTCACAGCAATTGGCAAACGAACTGGAATGGAAATCGTCATCCTCCGCCCACCGCTGGTGGTGGGCATGAAAGCCCGCGGCAATATTGCGCGATTATGCACATTGATTAAATTCCGCCTGCTCATACCACTGGCTTCGGTGTGCAATCAACGCAGCTTCGTATCTCTCCAAACACTGATTGATTGTATTACCGTGTGCGCCACTCACCCGCAGGCTGCAAATCAGGTTTTTTTTGTTGCCGATAGCAAGGATATCTCCACTCCTGAGTTTATCCGCCGCTTAGGCGCAGCCATGGGCGTCCGCCCGCTGTTGGTACCTTTTCCCCCAGCGGTTTTACGCATGTTCGTTCCACATAAAATGGCCACACAATTACTTGATTCGTTGCAGGTGGACGCCTCAAAAGCCCGGCAGCTTACTTCCAGCTAAAGTGCATATGCTACCGGCAATGGTTGCGAGTTCAGCATTTGCTGCGCCTGTGGCCCGCGACTGAGGGCACGACGACCACCGTGACCACCACTACTGATTATTTCAGGAACAAATCATCGTAGCTCACATTTTTGCCAACATAGGGCTCTAGCAATAGTCCGCTGATATTTTGTGCATCAAAATGCATGCGGTCGCCATAGAGGCTAAGACCCTGATATGCAATACGGCATGTCCCACTGTGGCACAATTGGCTGAAGACATCCAAATAGCGCGCTCCACTTTGAGTCACAACGCGTTTGAGCTCGGCGTTAAACGCTGCCTGTTTCTCGTACTCAATCGGCACCATAAACTCACGGCTCGTATTGACGAAAAAGGGACGGCTGCAGCACGTAGTCGGCGGTAAGCGCATCACCGGCATCGCACCAACGACATAAACCATAACCCCATGCTCATGAAGCATCTGGATCGTGGATTGCATTTTGAGCATGAGTTGATCGACAGGATAGTGATGTGTCAGCGGGCTCCAATTACTCACTAGAAACACGTTCTTAACATGGCGTTTAAGCGCATTCTCAAACACATCATCAATTACCTGCGCACAAGGCAAGCCACTATGATACAACCCAAAACACCCTAGCTCAGAATGCACAGCAAGTGTGCGCCGATGGCGCTCAGCAATGACGCCTAGATAGATTTCTGCCCTGCTAGCATGACTATCCCCAATAATCACATCGTCCGGCGTTGCAGCCGGCGGCGTGCATGAACCATATCCATCTTTGCAAAATGCGTACGACTGCACGGTTTGATAAGTCTCGGTAAGCTGCGGTTTAGGCACACGCAGCGCCAACCCATGCGAATGCTGCGCCGCATATCCAAACACCGCCAGCGAGAACAATACCGTAAACCCATAGTGCGCTAATTTTTTGGTAGGAAGATTGAGCGCCCACGGAGAATAGCGTCCAGGCTGTTCCACTTTGTAATACATCACGACCGCAACCAGTAGCGATAGCAGCAAGAGAGCGTAGGTTTCACCATCGCTGATCTCGTCAAAACGCCAGTAGCGATAAAACACCAATATTGGCCAATGCACCAAATAAAGCGAATAGCTGACCTTACCCAATCCCACAGCCAAGCGATTGCGTAGTAAAAAGCCGGTGATTTTAGCTCCACCACCATACAGCAACAGCGCCGCACCCACGCAGGGCAAAAGCCCATAATGCAGCGGATAAATGATGTTCTTACTGAACACATGTGCTGCTGCAAACACCATGGCAAACCCAACGATGACTGCGATTTCCCGAAGCCCATTTTGCTTGGGCAACACCTGCACAAGCCACACCATCAGTGCGCCAATGGCGAACTCATATGCGCGAAAAGGGATGAGGTAAAACAAGGCGTGATTATCCGCTTGATGATAAAAATTAAGCCACAGGCTGAGTGCACCGAGTGCAACTAAAAACAGCGGTATTGCCCACGATTTTCTAATACGCGACAACGCAAGCAAACACGCAGGCCAAAGTAGATAAAACTGCTCTTCCACACTCAGCGACCAGGTGTGCAGCAACGGTTTTAAACTGGCCTCAATATCGAAATAACCCGCCTGTTTCCAAAAATAGATATTGGAATAGGAAAACGCGGCACCTTTAAGCGATCGCCCATACAGCTCAAAATGGTTAGGGCTCAGCAAGCAAAACGCTGCAATTGCCGTAGCTGCTAGCGTAACTACCTGGGCCGGGAGTAACCGTCTCGCGCGGCGTGTGTAGAAGCGCGTGAACGAAAAACTTCCGTTTGCAATATCCCCACGAATCATCTGAGTGATCAAAAAACCGCTGATCACAAAAAAGACATCCACCCCCGTATACCCACCGCCAAACCACGAAAATCCAGCGTGATACAGCACAACGCTCAGCACTGCATAAGCGCGCAAGCCGTCAATATCAGGTCGGTAGGAGAGGTTGAATGCCATGGTGCTCTCAGGTTCAAACCCAGGAATCTACGCATTTCTTGCGTGCGCCACCAGCTAAAAATAAA
>CAYOOP010000002.1:216019-266808 GCA_964405685.1 uncultured Rickettsiales bacterium | reverse complement strand
GCGCATAAAAAAACACCGGCAGGGAATGCCTGCCGGTGTTTGATTCAACGTTAGAAAACTAACGAGCCGCAGCTGCTTTCAATTTAGCAAGCGCACGGATTTTTACGCGAACCGAAGCAGGTTTCGCAGAGGCTTTCATCATCTCGCCGGTGGCGGGATTGCGAATCAGCGTACCCGCTTTACGAGCAGGCACTTTGCGAAGCACTACTTTGAACAGGCCCGGGAACATGAATTCACCGTTGCCGTTCGGATGAACGGAACCGAGCATTGCGCCTTCGAGTTCGCCGAATACTTCGGAAACTTGCTTGCGCGACAATTCGGTGCGTTCAGCGATGAGGCTGATGAGCGCCGATTTGGTCAGCTTGCCTTTGATAGGGCGGATTACTGGAGCTGCTTTAGATTTTGCAGCCGCTTTAGGTTTTTTCTTTGCAGAAGAAGTAGCCATGTTGTTATCTCCATAAGGTTAAAGTTAGTAGTATGGCCCGCACAGTTAATGATTTTTGTGAGGGTAAAGTCAAGCATACTTTTTAAGGGGTGGTTCGTATTAAGGCGGAGACCCTCTTCAAGATAGGTTGTTTATCTCCCTCTAAGTTCATTTTTCTGCAAACAGGATAGGGATTGATTCGCAGTGTTTTAACACCGCTCACCCTGAAGCGCGACACTGGCGTGTCGTCCAAGGGTTGTCGAACCAAATATTCCAAAAGCCTATTTTCATAGGCATGTATGCTTTGGTAGATTGAACATGCCCTTTTTGGTGCGAATCAAATCGACGTTTTAAATCCGGCGTTGATCCCACATAAATATGACCGTTGCTGAGTTCGAGAAAGTAAACATACCACATGTGTCGCTCCAGTCTCCCTACGCTAAAGCTTCGGGAGACACCCTAGCCTAATCGGCTTCAACTGTCAGGCTAAAATGGCCTGCCACCCGAAGCCGAAGGCGGGGGAACGAGTTACTACCTAGCCAACAAGGGTTTGGTTATCAATAACCATTTTCGATAGTAACTTCAAAAATGCCCCCATTTATGCCCCCACGCATTAAATAGAACAATCAATTTATTCGCCTGCCACTACCTGAACAGCATCAAGGATGATTTTAATCTCAGGGTCTAGTGGCATATTTCGCTCTTTCATAAGGCGGGTGCCCTTACCACCTAATACTCTTTTTAGATATTCGACTGGTACACCCGCGCCATGCCCGTGCATTAATTTTGCATATTGCTCCAAGTTCTTTTTACCACTTAGCGCTTTATCAACCTCATCTATATCGATTGGAGTTGTAGGCGAGAGTTCGTTGTTTATTAGTTCGACTATAAGCTCATGTGGATAATAATCTTCTATAGTGCCATTTTTTAAGCAGAATACTTCTTTTAAGTTTGTAAGCTCAGTGCTCATCATACGTTTCAGATCATCTGCAGTACCCTGCGCATCTCTATCTAATACTACTATACAAGGGATTTCGTAGCTTTTGAGCAGCCTAATAATATTTTGAGCCTTTTGTGAATCACTTCCCCCCATATTTATGATAGAAGTCCCCAACTCAAATTCGCTAATACCAAACATTTCCATGAAAACTGGGAAGCCCTCTTCTTCAGTTTTTCCCTCAACAAGAAGTGCGCAATTGCCACCGCCCTTTAGTAGTGCATCCGATGTTTTAATGCCCAAATCAGTCCTTACGGAAGATAACATGTCCTTATCGAAAATGTGAGCGACGGTATTTCCTTTTAGAGTTCTAGTTAAAAGGATGTTGCTCTCAAATTTGCTTCTATCGATAAAAACGGGTGAGTGAGTAGTTACTATAACCTGCGTATTTTCACTGATTTCTTGAATCACGCTCAGTAGCTGTCTCTGGGCTTTAGGATGCAAGCTGTTTTCTGGTTCTTCCATAGCGAAAATAAAGCTGCTTTGTACGTTAGAGGAAGCAATCAGCCTAAAAAGAGCTATTATGAGATTGTTTTGGGTTCCAGCACCACGCGACTCAATTTTAATATTTTTCACTCTGTCATCAGATAGTTGAACCGAAAAGCTTACACCTTCAGTAGGGTCAATATCCAAATCGTTAAAACCCAATTCTATCGTATTGTTATGCAGTTGCTCACGCAAAAACCCCTCCATCTTTTTGCGGGGATCTTCGATGGCTTCACTAAGTACTTTTTTTATCGCTGAAAGTGATTGATTCGCACCTTGTTCACCAATGGCTTGGTTCATTTGTGCCCTTAGCAGCTTACCAAGTAGGGCGCTTTTAGCCATGGAAAATTGGACAGATAAATCTCTACGGACAGGAATAAAATGAAAAGAATCTTGAGAAAACCATTGTTTTAAAACTGATTTTGGAATTGCCACCGCTGATTGGTCATCCAATATTGCTGTGTATTCAGGATTCTCATTAAAGTGGAAAATTGAACTGATTACTATATTGCCGTTTCTACGTTTAAGACCGTCTAGAGCGCTATCATCAGGAAAATCCGAAAAAGTTAGAACAATCCTTATCGGAGTTTGGGTTTTACTTTGATACCAGCATTTTTCATCAGAGAGCTTCTTTTGGGTAAAGAATGTTTCCAGCGCATATAGCAATGATGTCTTACCTACATCATTTTCTCCAAGGATTACGCTGAATTGATTGAGAGGAACTGAAACTTGTTCAAGAGCTCGGAAATTTGCAATCTCAACATTTATAATTTTCATATTTCTTTACCGCTGTGATGAGTATGAGTAGCGCTTTTCCTAGTGTTACTCAAGCAGCATAAAAGGGTCTTATGTCCTAAATCTGGACTATAACTCATCTCACTTTGTCTGTTCTTTACCAGCTTTGTAGCTGACTATGGCCGCAACCATGAAGCACGGTACGCCCACTAGCATTATTGCTGATTGGAAATTTAAATTCGCCACCACCATTAGGAACCACGCACTCGCTCCAAAGACGGCGATTTGTTTCCTGTTTTTATTTTTGCTTCGAAAGATCAACTGGGCAAGAAAAGGAGCCGCTAGGAGGCCGAGAAGAACCTCGCCGCCCTCGGTATCGGTTAGAATGTCGTTTCCCTCTTCAAACAGGCTTAAAAACGGCAAGTAAAGCAAGTAGGCCGCGAAGGCGATCAGAGGGGCAGGGCGGTATGCATATAGCCAACGAGCAATAATTAGAGCAACGCACAGGAGGAACAATCGGCCTGTAGCGTCGGTGAAAGGCCTATAGGAAGCCCCATAATGATTCGATTGCGTAACGATGGTGTATAGAAAAATACCGACAAAGAAAATGGCAAGCGGTATGCAATGGTGTCTATAGAAACGTAACGTCTCCGCTAGCCTACTGCGGAATTCCTGCGGCAGTGGAATTTTAAAGCCGAGCTTGCGCCATTTAAATTTAGGTCGCTCTGGCTTGGGTTGCCCTTTTTGCCCCCTTAGTTCAATAATGCCAACTATCGCGCAAACCATTAGGCCTGCAATAAAACCGATGAGTCCTTTGTATAATACTGTCTCAAGCATATCGTTCTCTCCCGTGTAAGTGGTCACCAGTACGGGCTGGTGACCGGGAGAGTTTATAAACCGCCGAAAGACGGTCGCACTGCCCTTTAGGCCTGCGCCCTGGACATACGACAGCGCCTCCCCGGCCATAAGGCGAGGGAGGCATCATTACGGCCGATGCCAGCCGCTTCCGGTGGGGTTATAAAGCCCCGGACATTGCCCGTAGCAAGTCCGCGGCCATCATTTCAGAAGCATTCTAAAAAGCAATCACTTCTACATAGGTTAGTTAACTGTTTTCTTTGGTTATTTTTCCCAATTTGATTCTCACGCCATTTTTTATGCTGAATTACGCGCCAAAAACCCATCAGAAATTACGAAAAATGTCGAGAATCGTTCAAGAGGATTTCTGGTTTTGAGCGCTGAAGAAACTGTTTTTGATTGCTAATAAAGTCAAATTTTTATACTGACTATAGCAACCCCGTCCCCCAAAGGAGCTACCATTGGGCATCTTTAAAAACAATCTTTACCGAACTGCTGGGGCTTGCTCGTTCATTCTTCTTTCGGTTGCTCAGTGTCTTCCGTATTCTTTCGAACTCAACAATACAAAGTATGAGATTACGGCACTAAGCGTTGTCATTTTAGCTCTAGTGCTCGCTCTCATCGACTGGATTATAATTGGACGCAAAATTGAGTCTGAGAAAAGAATTAAATTCCAAAACTTCACGGCACTATTGAAAATGGAATTAAAAATAGTTTCTGAAAATCTAAAGCTGACGGAAAACGAGCGAATCAATATATACAAATATGATCCTAGCGGCTTCTTTATTTTACAGGCTCGGCATTCGGAATCTGCCCGATATAAAAAACCAGGGCGTCCTGCTTACAATGAAAATGAGGGGGCAATAGGTCTAGCATTTAATAGTAGCGAGGTGTTTCATACTAATTTGCCTTCTTCGGAAGGTAGGGCGGGGAAGAAAGCTTACGCGGACCATTGCGAAAAAACCTACAATATGAAAAAGGGTGTTACTAAAAATATTACGATGAAAAGTAGGGCATATGCTGCGCGTGTCATCAGGAATAAATTAGGAGATAAGATAGCCGTGCTGTTATTGGAAACCATTAACCAAGACTTTACACATTTGGTTCAGGATAGAAACCACGGGAAGATTCTAGATGAATGTCGGGTGAAAAGTTTTCTAGAAAGAGAATGCAATCGAATAAGTCATATCTTTGAGCTTCATGATTACAGTAATAGCATCAAGCACGCACACAAAGAGGGGCTATAATGTCAAAGCTTAGAAATTCCTTGGCTTACATGCTTAACTCTTGCCAAAAGTCTATGCCACTCAATAGCGCTAACTTCCTTCTGTATTTGGCTGATTGGAAGCACGCCATTGATTCGACAAATCATAAAACAATTACCCAAACCACTTGGTTTAAAAAAGGCGATAGTCCGCATAGCGAAGAATTATATTTAATATTGGATGATAGCTCATTCCAAATAAAAGAGGTTTGTGGTTCTGTAGATAATTTTCTTATATCGCTCAAAGACAAGAACTATCATATAAATCTGGACGATGATTCGAAGAAATCGGTCGATTTTATCATGTCAAAAATCAACACTAAGACTTGGGAAGATATTGCTTACCTAGTATCATCCACTCTGCCAATGCTTGCAGCCGAATCTTCGGATGCTTTGCGATTAGAAGAGTTAGCGAAATTCTATGTGGAAGAGGTGGTACCTCAAATGAAAATTAGAGAATTAGAAGTCGCGTAATTTACTTCCTCCAATTTGATTTTTTGCCAAATTGCACCCAAAAATTTGTCAGCACTCCAAGAAGTCATCAATTATCGTTCAATCCAGTATAATGATTTCCGGATATGATTGGTACGCTGGAAGTGAAGCCAGCCATGCGTCTTTGGCTTTTTGGGTAATCAGTGTCTTCTTGCCGACCTTGACGGCCTTCAGGCTGCCGTTGTTGATGAATCGGTAGGCCAATGTTTTGCATACGTTGGTTACCTCGCAAAATTCGGGGATGGTTAGAAGGTCAGGTTGCATATGGGTATCTCTCATCACTGTTGTTCAGTGACGTCAATATGCATTCGCCGCTGATAAAATGCGAATGGTTCAACCTTTGTATCCGGCTAGAATTTTTACCGGCGAATACAAATATACGCTACGCCGTCAGGGAATCCACATATGCTTCCCGGTCGCGCCGGTGCCAATACTCATGCAGGGTGCTATTGGAAACCGACAAACCCATTTTCTCCAAACAGGCCTTTGTAAACTTGGTGCCGCTTCCTTCTTTCGGAACGAGGGTAATTCCAAACTTCTGTTTGAAGTGCTCTTCAAAAATGGGCGGGAGAATTTGGGTAATCAGTAAGAACTCAGACTTTTTTCCATCAACCACCCTGGCCACGGAGTCGGTAACATGCTTTATGCCGTGTATCGCGGGATTTGTAAGGAAATAGTCCTTTCGATTGCGCGCTTGTTGGCCTGCTTTTTGAAGCGCTGAAAGGTCGTCGACCATTTTCTCGATGAATACTTCGATTGTCTTATTTCCTAATGCGCCCTGAAGCCACATATGCCAAACCTCCATGAGGCGCTTCTCTTTTTCATTCTCAGGGCTCAGAAGCTTAAGGAGCGTGCCTATTCGCTTCTCTAAGGTGGCTGCATATTCTTTGAACTCGTCCGCAAATTCGTCGCTGCTTTTTATCATCTCTTTTTTTGAGCTGACAAGGGTGCCGAAATATAATCTGGCATGATTCAAGTCATCGGCCAATGCGTCGGGCTTAGGGGTGGCCTTAGGAGCCCGCCCGCCGCTTTTAGTGGCTTCGATGACCGTTATGGCATCGTCTGTGGTAAATGCGCTCACGTTGGGCCGTTTTGCTAAAGGGAAGAATTTTTTGCTTGCTTGCCACCGTGTCCAAATAATCCGACCATTCTTGCATCATCTTTTTGCGTTCGGGCAGCCATGCTGCACGATCATAAGCTTTGTCGGTTTTGGTTTTGGGTGCATGTGCTAGCTGCCGGTCGACAATTTCATGCCGGTAATCGAGGTTTTCTTTGATGGTACTCATCGCCAGTGCCCGGAAGCCATGTCCCGTCATTTGGCCTTTATAACCCATGCGCTCAAGCGCTTTCAGAATGGTATTGTTGCTCATGGGCTTTTTGGGGCGTGCCTGGTTGGGGAATATCCAATCCCACTTTCCTGCGTATTGCTTTTGTTCGTTGAGTATAGCCAGTGCCTGGCGGGAAAGGGGCACAAGATGGTCGGCGCGCATTTTCATACGCTCCGCGGGAATCAGCCAAAGCTTGTTGTCCAAGTCAAACTCACTCCACTTGGCGTTGATAAGCTCGCTGGTACGCACAAACGTCAACATCAGCAATTTAATAGCGTTCCGGGTCTGCTGGTACAAACGCGCTTCATTCGTGTGCAAGGCCATCAAGAACACGGGTATATCCTTGGAGTCTAGCGCGGCAAAATGCTTACGGATAACCGGCTTTAGAACATCTTTCCCCTTCACGTCGCTAATAGGGTTGTATTCAATGTATCCTTTGCTCTTTGCGTAAGAAAATATCTGGCTGCACGTTTGCATCGCGCGCCTTGCCAGTTCGCGTGCGCCGCGATCTTGTATCTCCTGAAACGCTTCTACCAAGGTAGGTACGGTGACGTCGGTGATAGGCCGCCCGCCGACGTGGGGGAAAATATCTATCTCCAGGCGGTGCAATACATTTGCAGAGTAGCGGGGTGACCATTGATCTTTTTGCTTATGCCATTCGCGTGCGACCGCTTCGAAGGTATTATTGGCATTGAGCTTGAGTTGCCGTTTTCTATCTTGCTTGGCAGAGGAGGGGTCTTTGCCTTCGGCTAGAAACGCCTTGGCTCTATCGCGTTCTTGCCTTGCTTTTGCTAGCGTGTGTGCGCGATCAACGTAGACTCCAAGTGCTAGCCGTTTTTCTTTGCCGTTGAAACGATATTTGAGGCGCCAGTACTTGCTGCCGTTTGGCATGACCTCCAAGTATAGCCCGCCGCCGTCGGATTTTTTATAGGGCTTTGCTTTTGATTTGGCATTCTTGCATTCGATTTCTGTTAGGGGCATGTGGGGGCATCTCCAAAAAGGTGATAGGCAAGATGCCCCCATTTATGCCCCCAAATTGGGTGGTTGTAAATACTCGACCGTATTCGATGATGAACGATGATGGAATTGTGAGCCGCGCTGGTCGCCGCTCCCATGGTCATCAGTGAACATTCATGACCACAGGTACTAAAAGTTCTGGAGGAGGGGATGGGATTCGAACCCACGGTACGTTGCCGTACACACGCTTTCCAAGCGGGCGCCTTAAACCACTCGGCCACCCCTCCGCATGATTTTCTTATGCCGTAGGCATTAGAAAATCAGCGCCCGGCGTAGCTCGAAGAGCGTAGACGGGCTGGTGCGGTTTAAAGGGTGGAGCCTAGAAATTCAAGCGGAATATAGCGAATGGATCCCCGCCTGCGCGGGGATGACGGTTAGCAAAACACCGTGGCGGTGACTTCGTTGCCGCAGTCGTTATAACTCAACGTATCGAAACACACCATATTGGCCAGCGCAATGCCCCGGCCGGTCGGCATGCTGAGGCGGCGGTCGTCGATAAGCAGGTAAGGCTGCCAGTTGAACCCGTCCCCATCGTCGCGAATGGTGGCCACAATGCGGTCGGGCTGGCGTACCAGCGTGAGGGTTGCGTAGCGGTTGCGATATTCGTCTTGTTGCAGGCGTTTTTCCAGCTCGTCGTCCAGCGTGCCGTTACGCGTCAGCTCGATTTTTTTTTCAAACCCCAATCCCAGATTGCCGTGCTCCACCGCGTTTAACAGCAGTTCCAGCAACCCAAGCATGGCATTGTCGGAGTTGGGGTAAAGTTCGCACATCGCCTGCGCGAGATAGGCCACCTCTTCCTGATTCTGGAAGGGGATGGCAATTTTCTGGTCCGGGGCTTTCAGTTTTTCACGCCCGTTCAAAACGGTTTGTGAAAAATGTGCCCGCCTGTCCGCATCCGGAAGTTGTAGTGCCTCAGAGACCTGGGATTGAAATTTCATTGTAACGTCCTATCTACTTGAATCACAATAGCAGCTATTATACCTAATTTTTAATTAAAATTAAGTAAATGCCATCGTTTCAGTATGAGAAAATCATTGTTTTTCTGACAGTTCTCCTTTTGGGGTGGCTAGGGGTGGGAGGCCCTGTTTTCGCTATGTCTAAGACCGAAAAGGCCATTTTTGCTGGCGGATGCTTCTGGTGCATGGAATCCGAGTTTGAGCATCAAAAGGGGGTCTTCGCCGTGACCTCGGGGTATACCGGCGGAACTAGCACCAACCCCACCTATGAAAACCACAAAGGCCACGTTGAGGCGGTGGAGGTGGAATACGACCCTGCACAGGTCGGTTACGAGCAATTGCTGGTCATCTATTGGAGCAATGTCGACCCCCTAGATGCTGGCGGCCAGTTTTTTGACCGGGGGGATTCGTATAAAACCGCGATCTTCGTGAAAAATGACACGGAGAAGAAACTTGCGGAAGCATCCAAAGAAAAAGTGGAGAAAAAACTAGGCCAAAAAGTTGCCGTTGAAATCAAACCGGCAACACCGTTCTACCGCGCCGAGGAATACCACCAGGACTACTATAAAAAAGACCCCGACCACTACAACGCCTACAAAAAAGGCAGCCGCCGCGAGGAGACTTTAAAACGCATCTGGGGTGAGTAGTTCACCCGTCATCCCCGTGAAGGCGGGGATCCATTCGCGATAAAATGTAATTTGTTCTTTGCGAGTAGATTCCCGCCTTCGCGGGAATGACGATTTAAATATTTCTATCCTCCACCACATACAACGGTCGTTGCTTCGCCTCGCGGTAAATGCGGCCGATGTATTCGCCGAGGATGCCGATCGAGAGCATCTGAAGGCCGCCGATGAATAACACCGTCGTCATAATCGAGGCATAGCCCGGCACTTCGACGCCGAGTACGAGCGTTTTGATCACGAGATAGAGACCATAGCAAATCGCGATGAACGACACGAAAACGCCAGCATAAGTGCTAATCCGCAAAGGCAGGGTGGTGAAGGAAAAAATACCATCTTTCGCGAGCGTCCACAGCGAAAAGAACTTGAGTTTTGCAACGCCTGCCGCGCGCGGCGCGCGGTCGAAATAGACCGTGGTGGAGGAAAACCCTACCCACGCAAACAAGCCTTTCATAAACCGCGTGCGCTCCGGCAACATACGGATGATGTCGACCACCGCCGCATCCATCAATCGGAAATCCCCCGTATCGGCGGGAATCGGAATCGCCGTCATTTTGCCGATCATGCGGTAGAAAAGCCGGGCGGTAACACGCTTGGCGAAACTGTCGGTTGCGCGGGTGCGGCGCGTTGCCAGCACGACTTTGTAACCCTCGCGCCATTTGGCGAACAGTTCGGGGATCACCTCCGGCGGGTCCTGCAAATCGGCATCAAACGGAATCACCGCCTGACCATACGCATGGTGCAACCCCGCCGTTAGCGCAGCTTCCTTGCCGAAGTTGCGCGAGAGGGAAATATATTTAATGCGCGGATCACGCACGGATTCGCTCTTAAGTTTCGCGAGCGTGTCATCCCCGCTGCCATCGTTCACGCAGAGAATTTCATAGTCTTCGGTTAGCGTTCCAAGAATCGGTCGCAGCCGCGAAAACAACAGGCCCATTCCCTCGCTTTCGTTATACATTGGAATCACGAGCGTAAGCACAGGGCGGTGGTTCGGTGGCGTAAAATTGGCAAGATGCTGCATCATGCATGGTATTGTGGAGTGAAATAGTTAAGGAAGCGTGTCCTATTGCTTTACCTCCCCCGCTTGCGGGGGAGGGCAACGTAGCTTCGATTTTGTGCTTACAAAATCGCTAGCGCAGTGGGTGAGGGAAGATTCCCCCTGAATCCCCCCGCAGGCGGGGGGAACAAAAAACTACTTCCGGGCATACATAACTCGTTTCATACCCATACTACCCCGGCCGGGTATAAGTCCTTCGATTGAATACAGTGAACAATCAGGGCAGGAGTTGTTCGGCGACGCGCTTGGTAGGATAATGGTCACAAGCCACTTCTTAGTCTGCGTGGTGCATGTCTATCGGAAGGTAGGTGTGTGTACCAACCTCACGTGCAAGTCCTTAAGTACCCCTCTGTAGGCAGCTGCCTTTAAACAAACGTCATCCCGAGCCGAGGCATTGCCGAGCTGGGGATCTGGTAAAACGGAAGAGATCCCCGTCGGCACTAGGTGCCGCCGAGGATGACAAGATGGAATTTATGCGAGGGTAGGGGAGGCGTCGCCGGTGCGGCTTTGCTCAACCGCTTGCGCGCGAGATGCTACATCGGGAGTAGCAGGCATCGCCGTGCGGTTCATTTCGCCGCCTTTAGCATAGCGTGCAACGAAGTCGCCTTCGACCGGCGGCACGCTGCCCGTTGGGCCAAAGCTTGGCGCAAAATCCATGGCAGGTTGTGCTGGCGTATTCGCAATTTGCTCAGCGCTTTCTGTGCGTTTGGAGCTGAGCAGGGTAGACAAAATCCCCGCGCCCACAACCGCCGCAGCACCAATGCCTGCGATTTTACCGAGGCCTTTTAGACCGCCCCAGGCTTTACCGGCGGTATTTTTTGCAAAGCGCCCAGCCGCTTTTGCACCGGTAACTTCAGCAACTTCAGAAACCGCTTGTCCGGTTTTTTGGAATGTTTTGCCGGTATCCTGCCATGCGTGTTTTTTACCAATAAAATACTGTTCCCAGCCTGACTTGCCGTGTTTTTCTATGGCTCTAGCCATGTCTTCACCGATTTGTCCCTGACGTCCGCCGTTGATGCTTTCTGCCCAGGAGTGAAGCGTGCTTTCTTCGAGTCTGTATTGGTTCTTAAGAGCCTCAACTACATTGTCGAATTTGGTCGTGTCCGTGTCGTGAGCAACGCTGGACAGACGCTTGACGATGTCATCGATGTTGGGTTGTGTTAAAGCACTCATAATCTACTCCTTACACTGCCAAACCGGTGTTTGGACCGGCGGCGCTAGCGGTGATTTTTTCTACATGTGACTTGCAATCTTTGGTCTCATGTTCTGCAATAATTTTCTTTGCAACTTTGCATGGCGCGCAATCCTGTTCTGGTGCGGGAGCCGCTTGCATTTGTTGTTGTGAAGCAAGTTGGTTCATGATCGCTGCCTGACCATCTTGCAAGCCTTGCATGTAGCCCATGGCCGAATATTGTTCTGCTGCCTGGCTGCGCGCTTCGGCAATCACTTGCCCTTGCGCCTGTGATTTTTGTTGTTCGATGGCACTCGCCAACCCTTGTTCGCGGGCTACTTTCGCCCGGCCTTCAAAAATCCCGGCGATACCGCCGCCAATGAAGCTCGTTGCGCCGCCGTACGTCAATCCGCCAAGTCCTCCAGCAAGACCACCTATGGTAGTTGCTGCAGAGGTTGCCTGTGCAATCGTGTCAGGCATGAGATTGATGGTGTTTCCGGTAAGGTAAGGTATACCAAGAGTTACCACGTTAAGCACTGTATCCACCACAGCACCTACACCGACCGCTATCGGACCTGCGATAGGTGCGGCGATGAAAGCTGCTCCACCCAGCAGTGCTGCGCCAACCGCCGCACCGATAACCGTGCTTGCGACCGTACCCAGCGTGCCATAAAACAGGCCACCCTTGAGGCCGCCCAGCACCGTGGTGGCGGCTTCACTCCCAAAATCGTGGTTGACTGGCTGTACCATAATGTTTTACCTTCGTATTTCCCTCGTTAAAAACGCCCGGAAATCCTGGGCTTTTCTTTATATGTACCCATTATGCCATTGTTCCGCTTAAGCTCAAGTTAAGTTTTTGTGACAATGAGGTTAACGGCTGATTTAGGGGTGTCATCCCGGCGCAGGCCGGGATCCAGCGTGCCATGTCTATGGCACAAAAAGGTCTTTTCTGCCGCTGGGGGCGGCTACTGGATCCCGTGTCTGTTCCTCGCGCAAGCGCGCTCGGGCACTGGATGACGACCTCGTTTGACGCGTAAATACAAAAAAAGCCCGCCTTTTGAGGGGCGGGCAAGTCTCAATAACAGGGAGGATTAATTGGGTATTAACCCAGAAAACGGACCCTACACCATTTTACAATTGCATAAAATGCAAACTTTGCATCTTGGTCATGCTATTTATGCATGACTATCCATACTTCCAAATAGCTCGGTAATCATCTCTATTTCCTCACTATTTCCAGATTCAATCAATCGTTCTGCCTCATCCTTGGCTTTGGCTATGAGGTGCGCATGCACTCCTAGATTGGCAAAGTGGAAGCTCGGCAACCCGCTTTGACGTTTGCCGAGTACCTCGCCACCGCCGCGCGTCGCCAAATCTGCATCCGCAATGGCGAACCCATCCTCCGTCTCGGTCAATATTTTGAGGCGTTCGCGTGCCTCATCCGTCGCGTTCTCCGAAAGCAACAACACGCAATACGACGCTTTGTCGCCACGCCCCACACGTCCACGTAGCTGATGCAATTGGCTGAGGCCGAAGCGTTCGGCCTGCTCAATCACCATAATCGTCGCATCGCGCACATCCACGCCGACTTCCACCACGGTCGTTGCCACCAAAATTTTAACTGTACCACTGCGAAATTGCTCCATCACAGAACTCCGCGCATCCTGAGGAATTCTGCCGTGTGCAAGGCCAACCACTTGTTTGCCAAACGCACCGCGAAATTCCGCCGCGCGGCTTTCTACCGCGGCGACATCTTTCATTTCTTCGCTCTCAATCAGTGGGCAAATCCAATACGCTTTTTCTCCGCGCGCAATTGCACCTTTCAACCGCTCCACTAAATCCGCGCGCCGTGCGGCCGGCGCGATCGTCGTCGTAATTGGTTTGCGCTCCGCCGGTTTTTCTTTGAGGAACGATGCATCCATATCGCCATAAAGCATCAGCGTCATACTGCGCGGAATAGGGGTGGCCGAGAGGTGCAGAATATGCGGCGTGTTACCCTTGGCCGCTAAGGCCATCCGCTGCTCCACGCCGAAGCGGTGTTGTTCATCCACGACAATCAGCGCGAGGTCAGCAAACGTCACATGTTCCTGAAACAGCGCATGCGTACCAATAATTATTTTCGCCTCACCACTTTCAATGGCCGCGCTAACATCCGCCCTGGCCTTTCCTTTCACGCTGCCAGTGAGTAATACAGGTTTGATGTTGAGTGGTGCTAGCGTCGCCGTTATGTTGCGAAAATGCTGTTCGGCGATCAATTCCGTAGGCACCATCAACGCCCCCTGAAGCCCGGATTCCGCCACTTGCAGCAGGGCGAGCAAGGCGACAATGGTTTTCCCACTCCCCACATCTCCCTGCAGTAATCTCACCATGCGTTTGCCACTTGAAATATCGCTCTCAATCTCCTGAAAAACCAATTCTTGCCCTTTGGTTAAAGCAAAGGGCAGGGTAGGGAGCAGGGCAGGGATGAGAGTTTGGGATTTAGGTATGTTTCGCCCCGGTTTTGCCCGCGTTTTGAGCCGCGCTTTTGCATAGGAAAGCTGGAGTGCCAACAACTCGTCAAACGCAAGGCGTATGCGAGGTTTGGAGGTGGGATAGATATCTTCTTCTTGCACCGGCGAATGCACTGCCTGCAGCGCGGCTTTAAAACTGGGGAATCCAAGCGTATTAACTATTTCCGGTGATATCCACTCCGGCAGGTCCGGTAATTTTAAGAGCGCGGCATTAATCCATTGTTTTAACCGCCGCTGCGTTAACCCTTCGGTCAGTGGATACACTGCTTCTATGCGCATCACGTTGGATAACTCCGACACGGGCGCGACAATGTCCGGGTGCGGCATTTGCAGTGCATATTCGTATTGCTCGACACGCCCGGAAATCACGCAACTTCTGCCGATTGGGAATTGTTGCTTGATCTGATCCGCATGCGCATTGAAGAGCACAATGGTTAACGTGCCCGTGTCGTTCGAGCAGATAATCCGCGATGGCCGGTGCGTCGCGCGTCCATATTTCGGCGCGAGCTGATGCGCCTCCACCGTCACCACAAACGTGCAGACCCTACCCGCCTCGGCCTCCAAGATTTTCGGGCTATAGCGCCGGTCGACCACCTGGGTAGGTAGATGGAATACGAGATCGCGCACCAGCGGGGTAGCACTCTCATCGCCCAGCAGCAGGCGCGCGAGCATTTTGCCCATTTTCGGGCCGATGCCGTCGATCGAATAGGCGGATGCAAAAAGCGGATTCAAAATCGTAGGGCGCATGAGTTCTTTATATAATTGCTCCCGTAATTTCCTACTGGAAATTACATGGAGCGCTGCTCTGCAGGTTCATGACTGACGAATCCATCTGGATTCGTATAACGAGAGATGGTTTATAGACGCTTTAATCAGACGATATATCCAGCTGAGATCATTTATCTAATCTAAAACTTCCATAATATATATTATGCGGTAAAAAGACGTAAGAAAGAATCTAAGGGGTTGGGGTTTCAAACTCCCTTGGCAATGCTTCAATAATGGTGGGTTTATCCGCAGACAAGACCTCAACTACGCGATCGCCGCCTAGAATCACATAGTGAGTTAAATGAGCACCGAAAGATTCTGCAAGCGCCCTAGCCTCCTCATCTTCCCGGCACCAATTTGAATCGGAAACAATTAGTGTGCAGCCCGGCGGCTGATGTTTTGGATGGCTTGCCGACAGTGTTTCATCGAAGCATTTAAGTGCAACAATAAAAGGAAATGAAATGCGATAGGTTTTCTCTGTCGCGTGTACGTGCAGGATGACTTCTAGTCCCTCGTCCCAGCTCAGTGACCGAACAGATGGAAAAGCATGTGCCGCAAAAGGTGTCTCCCATAGCTGATAAGCTTTTCCATTGCGCATGTTACGTCCTAAGTAGGGCCCCGAGGGGTTTGGCAGCGTCCACTACCTTGGTGCTGATGGCTTGGATTTCGGCGTCGGTTAGCGTGCGCTCACGGGGCTCGATGCGGATGCGAATGGCGATTGATTTTTCATCCCCCACCATCTCCTTGCCCATATAGACGTCAAACACTTCAGCGTGTGTGATGAGTTGCTTATCCACGTTAGTCACGGCTTTTAGCAATGTATCCGCTGGAACATCGCGCTTCATAGTGAAGGCAAAATCACGCGAAATAGGATGGAATTCGCTTAAAGTGAGCGCGGGTTTGGCTTTTTTGCGCGCTTCCGGAATATTCATCAAATTCAGCTCAAAGCCAACCGCAGTGCCGGTTAGCTCGTACATCTTGATGATATTCGGGTGCAATTCACCGAAAACGCCAAGCTGGACCTTGCCGCCAAGTGTAATAAGCGCTGCGCGGCCTGGGTGGTAATGTGCTGGTGGAGTGGCGACTAGCTTTATTTGTGAGGTGTTTATGCCTAGTTGCTCAAGCGCATAAAAGACATCCGCTTTCGCATCATATGCGTCAACAAAACGTTGTTTTGTCGAGGTATTTCCGTTGTTAAATATAGTTTCCTCAACTTGCCCCACGCGCACACCACCTGCAATCAGCGTTTGGCCGGTCGGTTCTGCGGTCTGATACGTCAGCCCTATTTCGCTTAAAGCTACATTCGCTTCGCCCTTGAATTGATTGCGCTTGGCAGCGGCGAGCAGGTTTGGCAACAGCGATGGCCGCATGACAGCGAGGTCCGCGCTGATAGGATTTTTAAGTTTGAGGTTGCTGCCGCCAAAGGCTGCTGCTTCTTTTTCGCTCAAGAAGGAATACGTGCAGGCTTCCAGGTAGCCACGAGCTGCGAGCGCTTTGCGTGCAGAAGCGGCGCGCACGTCGTTTGCGTTTTGTGTGGGTTTTTGGCCCACTATATTTGGCAGTGGTGTGTTTGGAATGGCATCATAGCCGACAATCCGCACCACTTCTTCGACGAGGTCTGCCTCGAATTGCACATCCGCGCGCCAGCTGGGTATGGTAACGCACCAGCAATCTTCACCTCCCCCGCTTGCGGGGGAGGGCAACGGAGCTTCGATTTTCTTTTTTAGAAAATCGTTAGCTCCGTGGGTGGGGGAAATCCCCCCCTGAATCCCCCCGCACGCGGGGGGAACACTAGAGATCGAAAAACCAAGCGATTCAAGAATATGTTTTGCTTTTGCCGATTCAACTGCAACGCCGGTTAAAGCTTCGATTTTCGCGAGCGAAAAACTTACCTCCCTGGGGGTATATGTATTTGTGCGTACTTCAGTCGGTTCACTTGCCGTGCCACCGCAAATTTCTAAAATCATGCTTACGGCAATTTCTGCCCCTGCTCGCACAAACTCAGGGTCTGTACCACGTTCAAAACGGTAGCGTGCATCGGAAATAATTTCGAGTGCCCTCCCCGTTTGCGCGATATTGACGGGTTCAAACCACGCGGATTCAACAAATACCTCTGTGGTGGACTCCGTACAGCCGGTTTCTATGCCGCCCATAATACCTGCGATGCCGAGAGCTTTTTTCTCATCAGCAATCACCATCATGCTGCTATCGAGCGTGTATTCTTTATCATTCAGGGCTTTAATTTTCTCACCCTCTTTCGCGTTGCGGGCGCAGAGATTACCTTGCAATTTCGCGGCATCAAACACATGGAGCGGTCTACCATAAGTGAAGGAAATATAGTTGGTGATATCGACCAGTGCAGAAATAGGTTTGAGGCCAATTGCACTTAAGCGATGCTGCAACCATACCGGGGAGAGGGTATTTTTAACGCCTTTAATATGGCACCCAACGAAGTGGGTGCAGTGGGGGGTGAGGATGGAGACGGCAATGGGGGATTGGGGACTAGAGATTGGGGATTGGGGGATAATGATAGGTTTTAATTTCCCAATGCCAGTGGCGGCGAGATCACGTGCAATGCCGTATACCCCTAGGCAATCTCCGCGGTTCGGTGTAATTGCAATTTCAATCACCGCGTCGTTCAAACCGAGCGCTGGCGCTGCAGGCGCGCCAGGCGTCGCATTGGCAGGAAGTTCAACAATCCCTTCACTGTCACCAGCAATGCCAAGTTCTTCAGACGAACACAGCATACCGTTGCTTTCAACATCACGAATTTTGGTTTTTTTGATCGTGATACCGCTACCAGGTATGTACACCCCTTCCCGTGCAAGCACGACTTTAAGCCCTGCCCTGGCGTTTGCCGCACCGCAGACGATTTGGCGCGTCTCCTTGCCGTCAAACACACTGCACACTTGGAGTTTGGACGCGTTGGGATGTGGAGAAGCGGTTTTTATTTCGGCAACGATGAAGTCTTTGAGTTTTTGTGCATGGTCGGTAACGCTTTCGACCTCGAGGCCAATGGCCGTCAACTTCGCGCTGATATCATGCAATGATGCATCGGTTTCCAAATAATCTTTGAGCCAGTTGAGGGTAAATTTCATGCCGCAAACCCATAATAGTTCAACCAGCGCACATCGCTCTCAAAAAACGTACGCAAGTCAGGGATGCCGTATTTGAGCATGGCGAGGCGTTCAACGCCCATGCCGAAGGCGAAGCCTTGCCATTCATTGGGATCAATGCCACACGCCGTCAGCACGTTGGGGTGCACCATGCCGCAACCGAGGACTTCCAGCCAATCGTCCCCTGCCCCGATTTTGAGTTCGTCTTTCGTGCGTTTGCAGCCGATGTCGACTTCGGCGGAGGGTTCGGTGAACGGGAAGAAGCTGGGGCGGAAGCGCACGGGCACTTCGTCCAACTCGAAAAATGCTTTGAGGAATTCGGTGAGGCAGCCTTTTAAATGACCCATGTGGATGTTTTTGTCGATGATGAAGCCTTCGACTTGGTGGAACATGGGGGTATGTGTCTGGTCGGAATCGCAGCGATAGGTTGCGCCCGGAGCGATGCAGCGGAACGGTGGTTTGCCTGCGCGCATGGTACGGATTTGGACGGGGGATGTGTGGGTTCTGAGTAGGCGGATGTCAGATGTCGGATGTTGGATGTTAGTGCCCTTAACATCTGACATCTGTCCTCTATCATCTGACACGTTCAAGTAGAACGTGTCATGCATCTGCCGCGCGGGGTGGCTTTCAGGGATGTTGAGCGCGTTGAAATTGTGCTCTTCGTCTTCAATATCCGGCCCGCTGGCGACGGAAAAACCCATACCGCTAAAGATCTCGGTGATCTCTTCCAACACCTTGCTGATCGGGTGAATGCGGCCTTTGGGGTAGGCACGGTGTGGAAGGGTGAGATCCAGCGTTTCGGTGGCGAGGCGGGTGTTGAGTTCCGCGGCGTCGAGCGTTTCTTTTTTCGCTTCGAGCGCGGCCGTAATTTGGTCTTTGATTTGGTTGAGTTCCGCGCCCTTGGCTTTGCGCGCCTCAGGGTCCAGCGCACCCAGCGTTTTTAATTCCTCAGTGATTTTGCCCTTTTTCCCGAGCCACGCAACGCGCAATTCCTCAAGCGCTGCGGTGGTTGATGCAGTGTTGATGGCGTCAAGGGCGGAGATGAGGAGGTTAGTCATGTAATAGTCGATAGTCGTTAGTCTATAGTCGTTAGCTACAGGTCAATTGTTTTTCGACACTACAGACTAACGACTAAGGACTAAAGACTTATTTTTACGCAGCCTTACGTGCAGCTTGCGCTTTATCAACCAGCGCTTTGAAGCTTTCGGGCTGGTGGATGGCGAGGTCGGCCAGGATTTTGCGGTCGACTTCGACACCGGCTTTGATCAGGCCGTCCATAAAGGCGGAATAGACCATGCCGTGTTCGCGGACGCCGGCGTTGATACGCTGGATCCAAAGCGCGCGGAAGCTGCGCTTTTTGTTGCGGCGGTCACGGGTGGCGTATTGCATCCCTTTTTCGACTTTTTCAATGGCTACACGGTAGCAATTCTTCGCACGGCCGCGGTAACCCTTGGCGCGTTTGATGACTTTTTTGTGGCGAGCGTGAGCGGTAACGGCGCGAGGTGAACGAGACATGGTCTACCTCCCGTACGGCATATATTGCACGATGCGATGCGTATCCGCATCATCCATAATCGTGGTTCCGCGGGCTTTGCGCAGGAACGAATTGGTGCGTTTACGCATGTTGTGGCGCTTGCCCGCTTGTGGGGCAACCACCTTGCCGGATGCAGTGAATTTAAAGCGTTTTTTGCATCCGCTTTTGGTCTTAAGTTTGGGCATGTTTTGACCTTTTAAGTTTGGTGTTGTATGTATAAGCGGACAGGGCAATGCCTTCGGCCCGAACGCTTGGGAGGCGGGTTTAGTAGCATTTTCTATAAAGAATGCAAGCGTCTATTTCTTTTGTTCCCCCCGCTTGCGGGGGGATGCAGGGGGGAATGGTTCCCCCACCCACTGCGCTAACGTCCTGGCGGACGTAAGCTTCGTTGCCCTCCCCCGCAGGCGGGGGAGGTATAGTGTGCTTGATTTTCATTGAATTTCAATGCATAACAACCATCCCATGAAAACTCGACAGGTAACCCTTTCTTTTGGCGCGAATTATCGGGCGGTGCAAACTGGCGAGATTGTTTCGCTCGCGGAGAATAAGCCGCTGATGCTCGCGTGTGGCACGGCGATCTCGCATTTTCCGGTCGCCTTTCAGACCTATGGTGCGTTGAACGAGGCGAAATCCAACGCCGTTTTAGTGTGCCATGCGCTAACGGGGGATCAGTATTTGGCGGGCAATCACCCAGTCACCGGCAAGCCTGGGTGGTGGGACCGGATGGTGGGGTCGGGTAAGCCGATTGATACGGACAAGTATTTTGTGATTTGCAGCAATTTCCTGGGCGGATGCATGGGTACGTTCGGGCCGAAGGAATTAAACCCGGTGACCGACCGGCAATACGGCCTCGATTTTCCGGTGATCACGATTCCCGACATGGTGCGCGCGCAGGCGCTTCTGGTGGATGCGTTTGGGATTGAGAAACTCTTCTCCGTCATCGGTGGCTCGATGGGCGGGATGCAGGTGCTGGAATGGGCGAAGATGTTTCCGAGCCGAGTGCATTCGGCGGTGGTGATTGCGGCGGCGGCGAAACAATCAGCGCAGAATATTGCGTTTCATGAAATCGGCCGTCAGGCGATTATGGCAGACCCCGAGTGGTGCGGCGGTGCTTACGGCGAAGAACGGCGCTATCCGGCGAAAGGTTTGGCGGTTGCACGCATGGCCGCGCATGTGACCTATATGTCCGAAACGGCGCTGCAGGAAAAATTTGGGCGCTCACTTCAAAACCGCAAGGAATTCACCTATGGGTTTGATGCGGATTTCAAGGTGGAGAGCTATTTGCGCCATCAGGGCATTAGTTTTGTGGAGCGGTTTGACGCGAATTCGTATTTGTATTTAACCCGCGCGGCGAGCTATTTTGATTTGACCGAAGGCGGCAAATTCCACCTCGCCGAAATTTTCAAAAACACCCCTACCCGCTTTTGTATTGTATCTTTTACGAGCGACTGGCTGTTTCCAACCAACGAAAGCCGCCACCTTGTGCGCGCGCTCAACGCCGCCGGTGCAAGCGTTTCCTTCGCCGAAATTGCCACCGACAAAGGTCATGATGCGTTTTTGCTCGATGAGCCGGATCTGGACGCGATTGTGTCGGGGTTTTTGAGGGGGGTAGCATGAAACAGGTTTCCCGTCATACCGGCGAAAGCCGGTATCTAGTAAGGCGTGTCTTCGCTGCAAAAAGAACTTCTTGTCCGCTGGACAGCGGACGCTGGATCCCGTCTTTCGACGGGATGACAAGAGAGGGAATATGACCCGGCTCCGCTCCGATCTTCAAGTAATTGCCAACCAAGTCGCCACGGCCTCCAACGTGCTAGATATCGGCTGTGGGGATGGCGAATTATTGATCTGGCTGCGCGATCATAAGATGGTCAAAGGCCGGGGTATTGAACTTTCGCAATCCGGCGTGAATGCCTGCGTGGCCAAGGGGCTTTCGGTGATTCAGGGGGATGCGGATATGGATCTGCAATACTACCCCGACGGCGCGGTGGACTACGCCATTTTAAGCCAGACGCTGCAGGCTCTGCGCGACCCCAAGAAAGTGCTGGAAGAACTCACACGCATCAGCAAATACGCCGTCGTTTCCGTGCCAAATTTCGGCCACATTAAAAACCGGATTTATCTGCTCTTAAAAGGCCGCATGCCGGTGACGCGCACGCTGGCGTATGAATGGTACGACACACCGAATATTCACTTTTGTACCATTCGCGACTTTATTATTTTGTGTGAGCAGATGGGATTGGTGATCGAGCGTCGACTCTACGCCACAGGCTTCGCCCCGCCGATTCCGTTTAAAAGCAACAGTTGGCTTGCCAATTTATTTGGTATTCATGGCGTGTTTGTGATTCGCAAACCTTAGACGGTGTGCGCGGAGGTGGAATCGCTTTCTTCCACCATCATGGTGAAGCGGCCTTTTTTGCGGATGTCTTTCGCGTCGCGTTCGTTTGCATCTTCGTAGAGATCATCGTAAAAACCGCCCTCCCCTTCGGAGTCATCAAACACGCAGGCGTCGGGGCCGAAGGCGACGTTGGCATCTTGCAACATGCCGTGGGGCATGGAGGCGATTTCGATGTCGCTTAACATCATCTTGAGTTGGCGCAGCACTTCGTGCGGCAGCGTAATTCCTGCCACTTGCTGGAATTCCAGCGCGCGGGGGTCGAAATGGTAAGACGTGTTCATAGCATTTTCCATATCAACACTATAGCAAAACCCACGGATTCTGTGGGTGAAGCTTTGATGATGTTGATTGTGACAGATGAATGACACTTGCCTAAGGCAGGATTCCCCGCTAGGAAAACGGCGTGTGCCCACGTGGCGGAATGGTAGACGCAAGGGACTTAAAATCCCTCGTTGAGCAATCGACGTGCCGGTTCGAGTCCGGCCGTGGGCACCACTACAAAAGCCAGCTAAATGCTGGCTTTTGTAGTGTGTAGATAGAAACAGCTATTAAGGACGGCTGGCGACGACTGGTGATGGGGAGGTGTTACCAGTGCCGGGTGTGCCACTGTTGGTCGGCTGGTGGTCTGCAAGGTGGCCCGTGCCTACGTTCATGCTGATTTTGGCCATCGCTTGGACGGCAGCGGGGTTCTTCGCCAAAAGCGTATCAAAATGCGCATGGGCGGTTCGCAGGTTTTCGACTCCATAGCGAGACGCGAAGGCTTCTTTGCCACGTTGCAATTCGTCGCGGCTTACGGCACCATCTTTGTTTGTATCCAAGATGGTTTTGTATTCTTCAATAATTTCTTCGGCATTTCCGCCCTTGCCTTTGTTATGGGCGACGACCTTATTGAGTAAGCCAGCAAGGCGGGTTGCGACGGTGCGTTTGCCTTCGGGAGCGTTTTCGATGGCTTGCACGAATGAGGCTTCGTTGATCTCTTTGCCGGGGTTGCGTGCGACCAAAATTTCACCCAATTGCTCGGCTTTGAGTTCAAACGATTTGCCGATATGTCTGCCGTGTTTAGCAGTAAAGGTGAGGCCGCCTTGATTGTTTTTTGTGATATTGAAGAGGGAGTGATCTGTATCGACGGTGACATTACCTTTTTGATCGACTTGCACGTTATCAATCGCGTCGCTTAAGCTAGCAAAGAGTTGTTGTTTCCCTAACTCCTTGTTGGCCGCTCTTGCGATGCGTGCTTCTTGATCGCGGGTGTTGTCAATCTTTTGATGCGTTGCGAAGCGTTTTGCCATCGCATCGCCGATGCCGCTGCCAGCTTGGTTTTGCTGTTCGTATCTACGAATATCCGCATCGGATATGATGTCCGAGTGTTTGCGTAGCGCGCCGCTGGTATGTGCAAACCCTACTTTAGGCTGTTTAGGCGCGGGCATCACGGAACTCGGATCAATCTCGCTTAGGTTGATGGGTTTTACTTCTACGTCGCGTCTGGCAAGGCGACCCACTTGCTCGTCTGTTAGCGTGCTTTTGTGCGGGCGGAATTGCGCAACAATCGGCAGATGGCCACCGCGCTGTAGGCGGGGATTGGAAATGCTGTCCGTATCTCTTTCCCGATCCGTGACGCGTGGCACATCCATATTAAAATGCATGTTGTTAGGCGCACGCTCTGCGTTATGTGCCATCTGATGTTTGTTAAACACCTCTTGGCGTTCTGCTTGTTCATAACCCTTCAGGAAATTGGCCGTTCTATTGAGTGTGCCTCTGTCCGGGTTCATATCAAAATCTTTGGATGGGGTGCCGTTTTTCATACGGTCTTTTTCTACATCCGTGAACGCGAAGCTTAAGAGTTGGTGTTCTGCCTTCGCAACTTTTTCGTTATGGCTATGCCGGTCTGCATCCAGGTTTAAATTATATGCCTTGGCTTTGCCAATAAGTTTGGTGCGGTTTTTGATTCCATTAAACGAAATCTCATTTTCGTCTATGTCTCCGCTGGGAATCGGATCACGCGGGGTGTTGGGGGCTTGTTGTTCAACTTCACGACGTTTTGCCTCGAACATGCCGCGTGGCATGACATCCACACCTTTTAGTTCCTCGCGTTTGATGGGGGCAGAAGGACTCACCGCAATGGTAACATGTCTTCCATGTTCGTTAGGGTCTTGCGTGAGCGTTATTTTATAGAGCTCAACCGTACCTGGTTTCCTTCCTTCAACCGCGACAGAAACAGAGGTTTTGCGGGATGTAATTTGGGATTCCAGCTCTTCTATTTTTTTGTTGATGGCATTTTTTGCTGTTTTGAGATCTGCCGCGTCTTTATCGTGAGTTACCACCTCTGAAGACTGGGCGGCGCGCTCTTGTGGGGTATACAGCAGCATGCCGGCATTCAGCAATTTTGCGTGTTGTTGATAATAGTTTTCCTCAGCCTTGTGAGCATCCGCTTGTTTGCCGCGCAAGACAATTTGTTCTTCTGCGTTTAAATCAGCAAATTCTTTAACCGGATCAGGTTTTTTGGCATTGAGTGCCGCTTCAAATTCTTCTTTGGTAAAGGTGTGTTTTCCATCACGTGCAGCGATATCGGCAACTTTCTTGCCGCTGCGCACAACTACGGGAGCATTGTTTGGGGTAAGAGCATCGGCAGGAGCATTTTCGTCTCCCGGTTTGTTTTTCACTTCGGACACAATGCCGTTAGCATCCGCTTGCATTTTGTGGAGTTTAACGACGCTCCTGCCGTTGATCTCTTCTTCCACCTGTACATAAAACTCTACCATAAATCTTCCCCGAATTGGGTGTTCTAATTGCTTACATTCTACCTTATTTGAGCGTCTATAGTGTGACAGTTTGATGAAATTTGAGGGTGTAGCTAGCCTAAATACGATGTTTTAGGGCCTGGAATGCTAGGTTTTCTAGGGGTTTTGTCAGTGGGCCATTCGTCAATTCGGCCGCTTCAGGTGGCGGGCCAATAAAAAAGCCAGCGGTGATGCTGGCTTTTAATAGATTGAAAACAATTTGAACTTAGGCGACTGAGCCAATACCTGCACCTTGCGATTGGCCGCCTTTGCCGTTGACGGAGAGACCTCCATCGTTGCGGTGATCGGCGCTCGCAACATTTCCCAGAGTGAAGCTGACACTATCTTTCATTGCAGTATAGGCTTCAGGTTTTTGTGCTAGAATCTGGGCATAGAGCTGCTCTTGCGTAACACCACCCACTTTAGGTTCTGCAGCGGGTGCAACCGCATTAATCATACCTGTTGTATTGGTTGCTGCTAGGCTGCTATTTTCAGGCTTACCAAATTCGCGCAAATCCGCATTTTTTTCGATTTCTGGGGGCTTGCCTGCTAGGATATCAGTCGCCCAATCTTTGAGTTTGTTAGCGCTCTTCATCAATTCTTTGAGGTTTTGTTCAAGAAAGCTCATAGTTCCAGCTGTTCCAGTTACACCATCTTTCTCAGGTGTTTTAGGGGCAGGTGCAGGTTCAGGCATCGCAGGCGGTGGAGGTACTGCAGGTGCGGCATCTTTATCAGGTGTCTTAGGAGTAGGTGCAGATTCAGGCATCGCAGGCGGTGGAGGCACTACGGGTGCAGCATCTCTCTCAGGTGGTTTAGGCGCAGGTGCAGGTTCAGGCATCGCAGGTGGTGGAGGCGCTGCGGGTGCAGCATCTTTTTCAGGTGATTTAGGCGCAGGTGCAGGTTCAGGCATCGCAGGAGGTGCCTTTTCTTGAGCCGCCGCGTTGGCTTTTTCTTCCAAGGAATTTTTGATGGTAGCAATCAATTCCTTTTGAATATTAATTTCTCTCTCTTTTGGGATGGGGAGGGCCTCGTATTGAGCTAACTTGGACTCAGCTAACTCGAGCACGGTTTTTCCATCTTTGTTTTTTATGTCGAGGTCCGCGCCGTTTTTAATAAGCATTTCTAGCACTTTGGCGTTATTTGAATTCACTGCGAGATGTGCCGGAGTGTTGCCGTTTTTCGGAGTGGGCTGATTTACATCCGCGCCATTCTTAACCAGCAACTCTGCTATTTTACTGCTTCTCATTTTTACATCGTCATTTCCATCTAAAATAGCAGCATGCAATAAATAATCACCGTTGATTTTTTCTTTGCTAAGTAATTTTTTATCAGAAAGCATTTGGAAAACATCCTCACGTCCCTGATCGGCTAAATACCTTGTCAGGGGTATGCCTTCTCCGGGTTCAGCTATACCTTTAATTGCACCTGTGCGGTCCAGATTTACGGAGATATTAATATCCGCACCGTTCGAAAGTAGCTCGTCTATGACCGGCGAAGATTTTTTCGGATCAGACTCTTTTAAAGCCAGAGTCAGGGGGTTATGTGTAAAATTACCAGACTTGCTTTCTATTGTTATCGTCATGTTGGGGTTTACGCCACCATCAATGAGCTCTTTTACCTTGTCTGGATCTCCGCTAGTAATTGCACCTTTCAATCTATTCATATTGATCTTATTTATGTCGTTCCCATCAAGAAACGGTTCATCATAACTATCCATAAAACTTCCCCATGCCTTTTCGGGTTTTATGGTACTATTCTAACCCAATATACCCTAAGAAAGTGTGACAGTTTGATGAAATTTGAGGGTGTAGCTAGCCCAAATATGGTGTTTTTAGGCCGGGAATAATAGGTTTCCTAGGGATTTGAAACCCGCCGGTAGTTTGTTCCCCAGGGGCCAGTGCCAGTAAAGCCGCTCCTATGTTAGGGTTATTCCGCAGTGCTGCTTCTAATGCATCCAGTGCGTCTGCGGGTGCATCCTGTTCGGGCACCGACCGCGGTAACTTCTGCATTGGTTCTTCAATTTCCTCCAGCGGCGTTGAACGGCGGGATGGCAAGTTTGATTCTTTAAGCAGCGCCGGCAATCTGTCTATGTCGTTGGCATCCCTTGCGGATGTTATGGCTCTCAACATACGCTCTTCAAGAAATCTTTGGTTGGGCTTCGTTTTTTTGGATGAATCCATTAATTTATCAAACACGTCTTTGGCAATGGTTGTGCCTTTATAGCCATTCGCTGGTTGTGGCCTGTAAACCTCAAAAGGGTCAAATGTTTGCGTGTTAGGCCTATAGTCATTGAACCCTTCTTTAAAAGGCTCTGTTGAATAACCGTTCGCGTTTCTAAACACATGATGTTTGAATACATTGTCATTTTTATCTTTTACATACACTGTAAGCTTAAGTGTGGGGTCTTTATCTGCCATGATTTTAATCTCCATTAATGCACGCTTCTATAGCGCAGATCTCAGCAAAAATGTGTGACAATTTGATGAAGATTAATAGTCTTCAGGCAGGCGTTCGTTAAGCCATTGCTTGATTTGCAATAAATCAAACCAGGCGAGCTTCTTTTGGCCGGGAGAACGCAATAAATACGAGGGGTGGAAGATCACCGCGACGTCCACAGGCTTTTCCATGTAGCGGTTTTGGTATTGCTGTAAATGACCTCGTAGTTTGGAGATGCCGAGCTTGCTTTTGAGTACATTCGTCGCCGAAACGCCGCCGGTGCAGATGAGGAGCGTCGGGTTAATCAGCGCGATGTGCTTTTCCATAAACGGCTCACACATGGCTAATTCTTCGGGGCTTGGGTTGCGGTTGCCCGGCGGGCGCCAGAAGATGGTGTTAGTGATGTAGAAATTCTGGCGCGTGAGGCCGATCGTGGCGAGCATTTTATCGAGCAATTGGCCGCTCATTCCACAAAACGGAATGCCTTGTTTGTCCTCCTGCTCGCCGGGAGCCTCGCCGATCACCATGACTTTCGCGTTCGGGTTGCCATCCGCAAACACCGTGTTCATCGCCGTTTTTTTGAGCGCACAGGCATCGAAGTTTTTGACCATCTCGCGCAACTCATCCAGCGTTTTTGCCTTGTCGGCAAGTTCGCGCGCGAGCGCCACCGCTTGCGAAGGTGGCGGGGTTAAAACGGGTGCAGCAGCGGCTTTGGGGCGTGGCATGGCCTCATCCTTAACACCTTGCACGGGCTTTACAAAACGGTTTTGTGGCGTTTCGGCCACGGCCTCGTCCACACCTGCTTCAATGTACCATTCGAGGAGTGCTTTTGGGTTCATGGGGTGGTAGCATAGGCGGTAATTTCTTCTATTGCAAACGTGTCAGTTTAGTGGTACATTTATGAGCATGAACAACAAAGCCTTTTCTGAGTACATAGCGTACAAGGGTGAGAAATTCACTGTGGAATGGTATTTTGATGAGAATGGGCGATCACAAGCACTTGAGTATGCAAATGGCCTTGAAGAGAAAGACATATCAAAACTCATGACGCTATTGAAGGTTATAGGAGATAGTGGGGTTATAAGAAACGAACAGAATTCCGCTATGAGGGCAATAAGATATACGCCTTGAAACCGAAACCGCATCGGTTCCTTTCATTCTTCTTCGCTGGTGGTAAAATCATCATCACAAACGCGTTTATAAAGAAGCAAGACAAATTGCCCCCTCAAGAACGAGAAAAAGCCATAACCTGCAAAACAGACTACGAACTTCGGACACAGAAAGGAACATATTATGCCTCGCACTAAAAAGCCCATGTCATCATTTGACCGCTGGATGCAAAACCCAAAGTTAAAAGCCGCATTTGAAAAAGAATATAAAGAGCTGCTTCTTTCGGAAATTGTCCTTGCGCTCATGGCGGAGGACGACAAATCCATCCGTACACTTGCGAGTGAGCTTGGCCTTTCAAAAACCGTAGTACAAAATTTGCGTTCTGGGGTGCAGGAAGATATGAAGCTCAGCAATTTCCTGAAATTTGTGGGCGCGTATGGCTACCATGTTGTGCTCGAAAAGGGCAAACAACGTATTCCTTTGTCTCAATAGACTGGTACTATTTCACAGGCGCGACGGCAACTGGCTGACTACCATTTTCAACACGCTGCTGCCACGATTCCTTGTTTTGTGCGGCAAGCTGTTCTGTATGAGAAGCTCCGGCATGATTTGCAATCACAGCGTCTTGTGAAACAGGCGATACTCCAGATTGATCATCCTTTTTCTTGCCCGCAAACATCCCTGCAAACATCAACCATCCGGCCAATGCGCCAACAGTGCCAGCAGCAAGACTAATTGCACCGGTGATGGCTCTACGTCCGCCAATGTTATGCACAAAACGGGCAAATGCATTTTCTGGTTGTTGTAGCATGCGAAGGTAGTTGCGCTCTTTGATGATGCCGCCTGCAATACCAGACCCGTCTGTTGCGACAGATGAGGTAGACGCGAACCCTCCCGAAAGACCAAGATCACGAATTTCTTTTACGGTGGCCTCTGCTACTTTGGTATCAAAAGGGAGCAACATCTTGTTAATCTGGTACTCGGCTACGGCCCTACCGCCCTCCATTGCTCCTATTCCTCCAACGCCGGCGGTAATAAGCGGAATGGTGTGTCGACCAAGAGCTTCGCTGTTTTCGCGATTGTTTGGCCGCGCCTGAACCGCTTCCGGCGCCCCTCCAACGCGAATAACCGTTCCTTTGGGTAGTTGGTCCAGTTGTAGGGTGTTCGGTTTTTCGGTAGGAGTTTCGGTCACAGACCCTCTTTGCATGAAATGTGATGACCCGGGCAGCATACGTTCTGACCACTAAATAGTCAAGCTAATTTACTATATATTAACTATTTAAAAGATAGGGTGAGCCTTATTATGCAACGTGAAATACTAGAATTTGATGTATGCATCGTTGGGGCGGGCCCGGCGGGGCTGGCTGCGGCAATTCGGCTGGCGCAGCTGGGCATCACCAATATATGCGTGCTGGAAAAGGCGGCAAGCTTGGGGGCGCATACGCTTTCCGGCGCGGTGCTGGAGCCACATTCTCTCACCAAATTAATTCCGGATTGGAAAGAGCGCGGCGCGCCTATAACGCAAGCAGCCACTAGCGATAGTTTTTATTTTCTGACGCGGAAAAAGGCCTTCAAGCTCCCTACCCCGCCGCAGATGAAAAACCATGGAAATTATATTATTTCACTGGGTGAGTTAGTCAGCTGGCTTGGTGCGCAGGCAGAGGCGCTGGGCGTGCAGATTTTTACGGGGTTTGCAGCGCAATCAGCCATTATTGAGGACGAACACGTAAAAGGTATTGTTACTGGCGATATGGGTGTTGCCAAGGATGGGTCGCACAAGGCCAGCTACCAGGCGGGGATTGAGATTCGCGCAAAATATACGCTGTTTGCCGAAGGTGCGCGCGGGCATGTGAGCGAGCGAGTTATTGAAACATTGCGGTTGCGCAAACCTGGCCAGTTTCAGACGTATGCGCTTGGCATCAAGGAAGTGTGGGAAGTGCCGCAGGCGGAAGCCGGCAAAGTGGTGCATACAGTTGGGTGGCCGCTGGATAATAAAACCTATGGCGGTTCGTTTGTGTATCATAAATCCAACAATCAAATTGCGCTCGGGCTGGTGGTGGGGTTGGATTATGAAAATCCGCAGCTTGACCCCTTTGAAGAATTCCAGCGGTTCAAAACTCACCCGCTCATTGCGAAGATGCTGAAGGGCGGAAAACGGGTTTCTTACGGCGCACGGGCGCTGAATGAAGGTGGTGTGCAATCCATCCCTACCCTTTCGTTTGCAGGT
This sequence comes from uncultured Rickettsiales bacterium, assembly GCA_964405685.1. GTDB lineage: Bacteria > Pseudomonadota > Alphaproteobacteria > Rickettsiales > SXRF01 > CAYOOP01. The sequence continues at coordinate 236,473 of CAYOOP010000002.1, read as the reverse complement.
GGTGCGTTGATTGGGTGCGCGGCCGGGTTCCTCAATGTGCCGAAAATCAAGGGCATTCATAATGCGATTGAAAGCGGCATGCTGGCGGCGGAAGCGGTTGCAGATGCGATGAAGGTGGGGGATGATATTCCGCAGGTGAATGTGAGTATTCGTGGGTCGAAGATGTTTCGTGAGCTGCACAAAGTGCGCAATATTCGGCCCTATTTCCATTTTGGGTTATTTGGAGGGTTGGTGCTTTCAGCGGTGGATACGCTATTTGCAGGCCGCCTGCCCTTTACGCTACAACACAAAAAGCCAGACCATTTATGTTTAAAACAAGGCGGCAAGAAAATCACCTATCCCGCGCCGGACGGCGTGCTCACGTTTGACCGTATGAGTTCAGTGTATTTAAGCGGCACGAATCACGAGGAAGACCAGCCGTGTCATCTGACACTGAAAGATGTGAATATTCCGGAAGGCTACAACCTGCCGCAATTTGATGGGCCGGAGCAGCGCTATTGCCCGGCGGGTGTGTATGAATTTCGTGAAGGCAAGCTTCACATCAACGCCCAAAACTGCGTGCATTGCAAAACCTGCGACATTAAAGACCCAACGCAAAATATTCTATGGATTGCGCCCGAAGGTGGCGGCGGGCCGAATTACGTGGGCATGTGATGCAGTTTGATCCTGACATTTTAGAGTTGAGCAAGCACGCGTTTGATGATGAACGTGCGGTGATGGCGCGGCTGCTGCAAGAAGCGGAGCCTTATAAACAATTGAATGCGGAGATTATCGCGCTCGCAAAACCATGGGTGGAGGCAATTCGTGCGGAAGGTGCCGGCGCAGGCATTGAAGGGTTTTTGCAGGAATATGGTTTGGAGACGGAAGAAGGTGTAGCACTCATGTGCCTGGCCGAGGCGTTGCTTAGAATTCCGGACGATGAAACCGCCGAGGCGTTGATTCGTGACAAGCTGGGGGATGCAAATTGGCGGGAGCATTTAGGCCAGAGTGAATCCTTCTGGGTAAATGCAAGTTCTTGGGCGTTGCTTGCAACCGGCACGGTCTTGAAATCCAGTGATGGGTTGTTGGGTAAGCTAAAGCAAGCGGTCGCGCGCATGGGCGAACCGGTGATTCGTGAAGCAATTAAAGCCGCAATGCGGTTTATCGGCAGCCAATTTGTACTGGGCGAGACGGTAGAAGAAGCGCTCGAAAATTCGAAACGTTTTCTTGCAAAGGGTTATACATTTTCCTACGATGTACTAGGTGAAGGTGCGCGTACGAACAGGCAGGCGGAAGCGTATTTACAAGGGTATTTACATGCGATTGATAAAATAAAATCACAAGCGGGTGCGAGTATTTCGGTGAAGCTCTCGGCGCTCTCGCCGCATTATCGATTGACGAAATTCGAGCGAGTGATGAGCGAACTCAAGCCACGCTTAATGAAAATATTGGAAGCGGCGAAAACGGCCAATGTGATGGTGTCGCTGGATGCCGAGGAATCCACACGGCTGGATATGGAATTGCATTTGTTTGCTTCTGTGTTGCGAGAATCAACGCTTGCAGGTTGGAATGGCCTTGGGTTTGTGGTGCAGGCGTATAACAAACGCGCTACTGCTATGATTGACTGGTTGGAGGCGCAGGCCAAAAAAACGGGGTGTAACATCTCCGTGCGACTCGTCAAAGGTGCGTATTGGGATTCGGAAATTAAAACGGCTCAGGTGCAGGGTTTACCTTCATATCCTGTGTTTACACACAAGGCACACACCGATGTTTCGTATTTGGTATGCGCGGCGAAATTGCTGAAGAGCGAAAACCTAACGGCGCAGTTTGCCACGCATAATGCACGGACACTTGCAACGGTGCTTACGCTTGCGAAGTATTTGAAAGTGCCAACATCAAAATTCGAAACTCAGCGATTGCATGGCATGGGTGAACAGTTGCATGATCTGGCGCTTTCACACGTCAAATCGCGCATTTATGCACCGATTGGTGCGCATAAGGATTTGCTGGCGTATCTCATTCGCCGGCTGCTTGAGAATGGAGCGAATACGTCTTTCGTACATGCGTTGATGGATGAAGACGCGGATGTATCAAGTCTGCTTTCGGACCCTCTCCAAATTTTATCTCCCCCGCTTGCGGAGGAGTACGAGGGGGAATCTTCGTTGTCCAGCCATTCCCCCCTGAATCCCCCCGCAAGCGGGGGGAACATTCCTCTGCCGGTTTCGATCTATGCGCCGCATCGGAAGAATTCCAGCGGATTTGACTTTGGGAATGCGTACGAATTGTCATTACGAGGCCTTAAGGCCGAAGCAATCCAGAAATTGCGATTGGGAAAGATGGATTGCTTCGAGGCCAGGGCCTCTCGCAATGACACCCTAAACCGTGCCGCCGCCCTCCTCGAAACCCGCCGCGCAGACCTCATGCTGCTACTCATCGAGGAAGGTAAAAAAACATGGGCGGACGCATTGGCGGAGGTACGTGAGGCGGTGGATTTCTGCCGGTATTATGCGGCAGAGGCGGCGCGCTTAATGCAACCGCAGACGCTCACCTCTCCTACCGGCGAAAGCAATGTGCTAACGCTTCACCCGCGCGGAACCTTTGTGTGTATCAGCCCGTGGAACTTTCCACTCGCTATATTCATGGGGCAAATAGCAGCAGCATTGGCGACAGGAAATAAAGTAATTGCAAAACCTGCAGAACAGACACCAAAAATCGCGCAAATGGCAGTAGAGACTTTATACGAAGCGGGCGTGCCGCGGGAACAATTGGAACTTGTTATTGGCGATGGTGCGGTGGGCGCGGAGCTGGTGAAACGCCCGGATATTTCAGGTGTGGTGTTTACGGGGTCGACGGAAGTGGCGCGTAGCATCAATCAAGCATTGGCGCAAAAATCGGGGGCGATGGTACCGTTGATTGCGGAGACGGGTGGGCAAAATTGCATGGTGATTGATAGTTCGGCGCTGCTGGAACATGCGCTGGATGATGTGATGCTTTCGGCGTTTGGCAGCGCAGGGCAGCGGTGTTCGGCGCTGCGCGTGTGTTATGTGCAAGAGGATATTGCGGATGATTTTATTGCGCTTCTTGCAGATGCGATGAAGGAATTGGAAGTCGGAGATCCGGCATCGCTTTCAACGGATGTGCCGCCGGTGATTGATGCAGAAGCGCAAGGCAAATTGCTTGCGCATATTGAACAGATGAAAAAAACAGCGAAGTTGATTGGGGCCAGTCCCTCCCCCCACAGGGGGGAGGCTAGGAGGGGGGCATTCACGGCACAATCGCAAAGTATTGAGCAAGCCAGCCCCCTCCCCAACCCTCGACGCTGCTCCGCGTCGGGCCCTGCGGGGGCGAGAGTTTTTCATTTCGTGGTGCCACATGCGTTTGAGATTAAAGATATTCGAGAACTTAAAGATGAAGTGTTTGGGCCGGTGCTGCATGTGGTACGGTTTAAGGCGGGTGAGTTGGAGAAAATTGCCGATGCGATTAATTCGACTGGTTACGGACTCACCTTTGGTATTCACAGCCGGATTGATGCGCATGTAGATTTTTCTCTCTCACGCGTGAAGGCCGGAAATATGTACGTTAACCGCAGCATGATCGGCGCAACAGTGGGCGTGCAGCCGTTCGGCGGTGAGGGTTTATCCGGCACTGGCTTTAAAGCCGGCGGGCCACATTATTTATTGCGGTTTTTGACAGAGCGCGCGGCAACTGTGAATACGGCGGCGATTGGTGGGAATGTGGGGTTGTTGACGAAATAACACGTCACTCCCGCGACCTGGCTACGCCGGCGGCGTCCGTGATATTGCACACGGCACGGCATGGCTTCGCCAAGGCGGAAGGCGGGAGTCTATTCGCAAAGTATCCATTATATTTATCGCGAATGGATCCCGCCTTCCGCCTTGGCGAAGCTACGGCGAGACAAGCCGCGGGGATGGCGATTATACTTTAATCCGCACGCGTTGAATGCTGCGGGGATCGGCATCTAGGATTTCGAATTCGATGCCGGATTCGTGGGTGATTTTTTCGCCTTTGGCGGGGATGCGGCTGACGAGGAAGAAAATGAGGCCGCCTAAGGTTTCGAAATCATCTTCGCCGTCGGTTTGGCTCATGAGGTTGAGGCCTAGTTCGCGCTCCAGGCGTTCGATGCGCACGCGTGCATCCGCCTCGATGATATGATCGGAGATGCGTTTGAGGGCGGGCATGGAATCTTCTTCGTCGTGCTCGTCTTGAATGTCGCCGACGAGTTCTTCAACGACGTCTTCCAGGGTAACGAGACCGTCCGTACCGCCGTATTCATCCACCACGATTGCCATGTGGCTACCCAAGCGGCGCATCTTGATCAAGAGGTCTTGAATGAACATGGAGGGTGGCACGAAAATCATCGGTCGGAGGACTTTTTTGAGGTTATAGGGTTGGTCTTCGGCGATCATGGCGAAGAGGTCTTTGATGTGGAGGAAGCCCTCCACCTGATCGAGTGTTTTGTTATAGACGGGGATGCGCGTGTGGCGTTCGCGGATGATGTGGGCTTTTACGTCTTCGAGCGAAATACCACTTGCGACGGCGATGATGTCGGCGCGGGGGACCATGATGTCTGCCACTGTGACGTCCGCGAAGGAGAGCACGTTGTGCAGCATGACTTTTTCCTGGACAGAAAGCGGTGTTTCGCCTTCTTCTTCGTGTTCTTCGATCACTTCTTCGATCGCTTCTTTGAGTGAGGGATCGGGCGATTTTTCTTCAAAAATTCCCATCACCCCATCCATGATGGATTTTAGTACGGAGGGTTTCTTCTCGTCCTCATTTTCAGGTTCGGGGATGGGTTTCTCGTTCAAGGCCTTGTTGCTCATAGTCGCCAAATTCAGGTTTAAGCGATAAGTCTACGGCACGGTGTAAGGATTGTCAACACCGAGTTTTGCTAAGATATTGATTTCTATAGATTCCATCATGTCTGCTTCGGTATCGTTTTCATGATCGTGGCCTAGCAAATGCAAAATACCGTGGACGACCATGTGGCTTAAGTGATGCGCGAGCGGTTTATTTTGCTCGCTGGCTTCGCGGGTGATGGTTTCTAACGAGATGGCGATGTCGCCTAAATGTTGAAGTTCCTCACCCCGCAGGGGGGAGGTTAGGAGGGGGGCTGACTTGCTCTGCTTTTTCGATTCTGCAGTCGCCCTTTTTGAGCCGTGCAAGCCTGCCCCCTCCCCACCCCTCCCCCTGTGGGGGAGGGAGTTTTCGGTTGGGAAGGAAAGCACGTTGGTGGGGGTGTTTTTGCCGCGAAAATCGTGGTTGAGTTTTTTCATCTCCTTGTCGTCGCATAGGAGGATGGACAAAGTGCGAGAGCCGTCGAGGTTGAGATAGGCTTGGGTGGCTTTAATGGCGCGGTTGATGACCCGCCATGTATCAGGTATTTGGATTATTTGTGCCATTGCCGTTGGTTTTCTTTTTTCGGTCCCACTCGTCATACGCCTGGACTACTTTTGCCGCTAGCGGGTGGCGCACCACGTCCACGTCCGTGAATCGGATACAAGCGATTTCTGGGATTTGCTCGAGTTTGCGTACCGCATCCGTGAGGCCGGATTTAACGTCGCGCGGCAAATCGACCTGTGAGGGGTCGCCGGTGACCACCATGCGGGAATTTTCGCCTAAGCGGGTGAGGAACATTTTCATTTGTGTAGGCGTGGTGTTCTGACTTTCGTCTAAAATGACGAAGGCGTTGGCCAGCGTGCGGCCGCGCATGAAGGCAAGCGGTGCCACTTCGATTTCGCCGGTTTCGAAAAAGCGTACAACTTTTTCGGCGGGGAGCATATCGTAGAGTGCGTCGTAAAGTGGACGTAAGTACGGATCGATTTTTTCTTTCAAGTCGCCGGGAAGGAAGCCCAGTTTTTCACCGGCTTCGACGGCGGGGCGCGAGAGGATGATGCGTTCGACGCGGCGGGACATGAACATAGCAACCGCCATGGCGACGGCGAGATAGGTTTTCCCCGTACCCGCAGGCCCGAGGGCGAAAACCAGGTCGTGATTTTGGAGGGCGGCGATGTATTGCGCCTGGGTTTTGGAATAAGGGCGGATGTATTTTTTCAGGGTTTTGATGATCAGATCGTCCCCGTGGCGTTCGCCTTCGGCGGTGCGGGCGGCCATGCGAATGGCGGCGTCTACTTGTTGCGGGCCGACGTCGAAGCCGAGCTCCAGTTGATTATAGAGGGCTTCTAGGACGCTGCGGCTGGCGGCGACGTCGGCGTTGGAACCCGAAAGCGCAAGCGTGTTGCCGCGCGAATTGGCGCTGACGTTAAATTTCTTCTCGATTTTCTCTAAGTGAGAGTCATTTTCGCCATATAAAACAGGGAGTAGTGCGTTGTTCTTAAAAACAAGGCTGGCTTCCATGGCGCCTTTGGCGGTAATGTCCGTATCGGTGGCTCTCATTGAAGATTATTATACATGGTTTTCGTCGAAAAAACACATGATTCTTTAGTTGACAAAAGGGAGCTCCAGGCTGTAGGTAAGCCCCTCACTTAAAACACCGGATGTTCGTTATGAAAGTACTTAGCTCTCTCAAATCCGCCAAAACCCGCGACAAAAATTGCCGCGTCGTCCGCCGCAAAGGCCGCGTGTACGTGATTAATAAGAAAAACCCTCGCTTTAAAGCTAGACAGGGTTAGTTGTTTCCGTAATTTCCTACTGGAAATTACATGAAACGCAGCTTCGCTGGCTCATGGCTGACTCGGTCTACTGACCTCGAATAACTTCAAAATTAATAGATTGTTATAAAAGCAGTGGTAATGACTGGTGATGGCTAATACTCATTCCAAGCAAGGGTTTACCCTCGTTGAAATCGCAATCGTATTGGTTGTGATTGGGTTGGTGGTGGGCGGAATTGCGGTGGGGAAAGATCTGATTGAGGCGTCTCAGACGCGCAAGCTCTACAGTGAACTAACGCAATACGAGAGCATGGTCGTTACCTTTAAGAGCCGCTACGGTGGCTATTGGCCGGGGGATTACCCTTATGCGCAGCAAGTAATCAGCACAGAAACCACATCGGGTGATGGTAGTGGCGATATCAACTCATGGCCCAAAGCTGGTCACACGTGGGAAGGTGGACTTGCTTGGGAACATCTTTCTTACAGTGGCATTTATCCAAGCGAGCTTCGATGTGACGAGACCAACTGGTGGCAATTGAATCAGCCCATTTCCGATTCTTTGCCGATTGTTCCGTTTAATGGTGCGGTGTTTTTGGTCAACCATCCGGTACCTGGTGGTAGTGGATTCAAACATATGTTTTGGGTGAATTCAGCGAGTGATCCCAATTCACTGAATGGTGGTGGGGTACTTACCAATTGGCAAATGAAAACGCTCGATATGAAATTTGACGATGGCGCGGCATATAAAGGTAGAATACGCGCACGAATGGATGCAGGTAGTGGGTTTAATTGCGTAGGCCCATCCGCTGCCTATCATGATGCACTCGATCCCGGTGAGCCGTCGTGCATTTTGGCGTATATGCTAGAACAATAGCGATTCCTTGAGGCGCAAGTAATCTACTTTGCCGCTGCCGAGTTTGGGCAATTCTTTCATATGGGTGACGATTTTAGGTAGGCCGATTTCGGCGTAGCCCAAGGTGCGGGCGTGTTTAATTAAGTCGCTGCGGCTTAAGGCTTCGCATTCTGTATAGAGCACGATGTGTTCACCTTTGGTTTCATCCGGTGCGGCAACGGCAGCGTGTGCGTGGTCGGGTTTCAGGCTGGCGGCGAAGTCTTCGACCGCAGCGAGCGAGACCATTTCACCGCCGATTTTTGCAAAGCGTTTCGCGCGGCCGATGATGCGGATGTAGCCCTCAGAGTCCACTTCCACCACATCGCCCGTATCGTGCCAGGGGCCTGGGGATTCGATGATGCCGGGGTTCGCGATGGTGAGATAACCCAGCATCACGTTCGGGCCTTTGATGAGAAGGCGGCCGCCACTCGTAATGCCTTCGACGGGCTCGACCCTGCCCTGTTGGTGCGGGAAGAGTTTGCCGACGGTGCCTATTTTATGATTTTCAGGTGTGTTGCACGAAATGACGGGGCTGGTTTCGGTGACGCCGTAGCCTTGGTAGATCGTGGTGTTGAAGCGTTCTTGATAGAGATTGAATGTGGCATCGCGCAGTTTTTCGGCGCCGGCGATGGCGAGGCGGACAGTGGCGAAATCATCGCTATTCGCGTAGTGCGCGTAGCCTTTATAAAACGTGTCGGTGCCGAGTATGATGGTGCTGCCGGTGTCTTTGATCAGGCCGGGGATGATTTTATAGTGCAGTGGTGTGGGGTAGAAAAAGGCGCGTACACCGAGCAGCAATGGCAAAATCGTGCTGACCGTTAAGCCGAAGGAATGGAAAATCGGCAGGCTGCTGAACATGCGGTCTGTTTTGCTGAAGCGGATGGTTTCGCTCACCTGGGTGACGTTGGCGAGAATGTTGGCATGGCTGAGCGCGACGCCTTTGGGCAGGCCTTCGGAGCCGGAGGTAAATAAAATGACGGCGGGGGCTTGCGCTTCGGTTTTTGGAGTGCGGATACTCCAGGGGAAGCGCGCGCGAAGCGCAGCGCTTAGTTTATGTCTTAGAGAGATTTTGGGTTTGATGTTTTCGAGATAGACGACGTGGATGGTTTGTTTGAGCGTGTCGATCAAGGGTTCAAGATCGGCTTTTTCGATGAAGGTTTTGGAGGTCAAAATCGTTTGCACATTGGCCATGCGCACAGCCGCCTCTATCGCGGGAGTGCTGGCGGAGGCGTTTAGCATCGCGGGCGTTTTGCCAAGGAATTGCAGAGCGAAAAAGGTGACGACGGTGGGCAGGGAATTGGGTAGCAACATGCCGATCGTCTGCCCTTCGCAAGGCTTTAAGCCCGCAGAGAGGGCGAGGACTTGCGTGAGCAACTGCCTATAGGTGATGGGTTTGCGGGTGATGTCCTCGGCAATTTCGTAAGCTCCCCCGAATTGGCGGGCGGAGCGGATGAGCGCGGCGATAAGCGTTTGCGTCATGCCTTCGGTTTCCCCTGGCGTGTGGTGAGGAGGCGGGCTTTGAGGTAGACCACGAGGTTGGCGGCCGCAAGCAGCATAAAAAGATCGGTGATGCTGAAGCGGAATTTTAGCATCACGATGCAGATGACGGCGGCGATTGTCATGAACAGTGAATCGAATAGATTTGCGGCGGCGATGACGCGGGAGCGGTGGGTGGAGACGCAGAGCGTTTGCATCATGGTATAAAGCGGGACGATGTAAATGCCGCCGGAAACGGCTACCATCAACATGCAAAAAATCATCGGCCAGTGGCTTGTTTTTTCAAAGAATGCAGCAGAATCTAGAAGGCCGATATGCTGAGGTGGTGGTGTGGTAAGCACCATGCCGACGGTGAAAATGCTGATGCCGAGTAGCGCCCAGGGAGCAAGTTTGGCGGTGATTTCGCCTTTTAAAAGCTGGTCTGCGAGCACGGCTCCGAGCGCGGTGCCGATTGAGAAAATGGTGAGGAAGGCGGTGTAGACTTCGTTATCTGCGTGGATGATTTCCTTAGCGTAGTTCGGGAATTGCGCCATGAATACGGAGCCGACCACCATGAACCAGGAAAGGCCTAGGATAGAGTGAAACAGCGGTTTGGAGCTTTTGACGAAGGAAACCATTTCGCGTGTGCTGGCAATCAGGTTGTAGTGTACATGCGTTTCCGGCGCGGTGGCGTGGCCGCGGGGGATGAGGAGTGCGCAGATGAAGCCGCTGCAAGCTACCGCAATGGCAACAAGGCCAACGATGTTGTGCGGAAGCGTGACAAGGAGTGCGCCTGCAACCATACCGAGGAGAATCGCGATATTCGTGCCGCCGGAGATGAAGCCGTTGGCGGCGAGCAATTCGCCCTCGGTGATTTTTTCAGGGAGGATGCTGTATTTAATGGGGCCGAAGAAGGTAGAGTGTGTGCCGCTGATGAATAATAAGAGCATGAGAAGTGGTACATCGCGGGTGTAAAACCCGTAAAATGCCGTACACATGATGACGATTTCGATGGCTTTGGTGATGATGACGAGCCTGGATTTTTCGAATTTATCGGCCATCTGCCCGGCCACCGAAGAGAAAATGATAAAGGGGATGACGAGCAAGGCTGAGGCAATGGTTACTAGTACGGCGGGCTTATCCAGCGGGAGTTTGATGCCGTAAGTCGCTGAATAGGTGATTAGCACCACCAGACCACTTCGGAGCAAATTATCGTTAAACGCGCCCAGGAATTGCGCCAGGAAAATGGGTAGGAAACGGCGGGTTTTAAAAAGGCCGTATTTAAGGTGAATAATGTCCATGCGTTTTTTCTTGTGATTGCCGGTTTGATTATTGGTGGAACCATTCTATATAGGTCTCATCAAGAAAGGCACAAGCTTTATGACCACGCAACCAAAAAATACAACCCGTCAGGATGCCGAAGCGGCGATTCGCACATTGCTTTCGTATGTCGGGGAGGATGTAACACGAGAAGGTCTGCTGGATACACCGGCGCGCGTCATAAAAGCGTTTGATGAGTATTGTAGTGGTTATACCAAAGATCCTGTACAAATTCTGAGTACGACGTTTGAAGAAGTTGATCATTACGACGAGATGGTGATTCTCCGCGATATTCGCTTTCATTCACATTGTGAGCATCACCTGGCACCGTTTTTTGGCCGCGTTCATATTGCCTATTTACCTGACAAGCGCGTGGTGGGACTTTCTAAACTTGCACGTCTAGTGGATGTCTACGCCCGCCGCTTACAAGTGCAGGAAAAGATGACCGCGCAAATCGCCAACACACTGGCAGATGTTCTGAAACCTAAAGGAGTCGCAGTGGTGGTGGAAGGCGTGCATATGTGCATGTCGGCGCGTGGTGTATCAAAACCCGGTGCCACCATGCAGACGAGCCGTCTGACCGGTCTCTTCCGCTCCGATCCGCGTACGCGGCAGGAGTTTTTTGATCTCATCAAAATCCCCTCGTTCCACAATGCAGCGGGCTGAGGAATACATCTACACGGCCGTAACGCGTGACATTCGTGTGAGTGTTGCGCCGGAATATCTTGCCGACGAATCGAGCGATGAGAAATTCCGCCATGCCTGGGCGTATACGGTGCGGGTAGAAAACCATGGGAAAGAAACCGTGCAGCTTATCAACCGCCATTGGAAAATTACCGATGCCAAGGGCAAGCTGGAAGAGGTCAAAGGCAAGGGCGTGGTGGGGCATCAACCCGTTTTAAAACCCGGCCAGGCGTTTCAATACAGCAGTTGGTGCATCATCACCACGCCGTCAGGGATGATGGTGGGCACTTACGAAATGCAAAATGAAAAAGGCGAGCATTTCCTGATAGATATCCCCGCCTTTTCCCTCGACATTCCCGATACGCTGATCTCGATGAATTAGGCATTGAAATAAGCATCAAATGATGCTACATTTGATGTCTGTGGAGGACCTATGCGCACTACCATTGCTCTTGATGACGCACTCATGGCCAAGGCACAGGGCCTAACCGGCGTAAAGGAAAAAGCCCAGCTGGTACATGTAGCACTTAAAGCGCTGATTGAGCGTGAAAGCGCCCGTCGGCTGGCGGCGCTTGGCGGCAGCGAACCTGGACTTAGAAAAATTCCTCGCCGACGCCCTTCCGCTAAAATCCGTAAAAAATGATATTGGCTGACACGTCCGTGTGGGTAGAACATCTGCGCAAGGGAAGTGCGGCGCTTGCATCCCTGTTGCAGGATGGTGTTGTGTTCGGACACCCTTTCGTTATCGGCGAACTCGCTTTGGGCCACTTACGCAAACGCTCCTCTGTTTTGCAATCGTTACAGGATTTGCCGCAAGCCATAGCCGCGAGCAACGAAGAAGCACTTGAGTTTATCGAACATCATGCGCTCACAGGTGCTGGAATTGGCTATATTGACGCGCATCTTCTGGCCTCTGTGCACCTAAGCTCTATAAAACTATGGACTCACGACCAACGGTTGCGCAAAGTCGCACACAGGCTTGGTGTTGCTTTTGCTATCAATTAAGCTTCCAGCACTCTTCCAATTTTATCAATCGCCATGTCCAGACGTTCGGAGACGTGCTTGATTTCTTGGCCGAGTTTTTCGTTTTTCTGGGTGAGGGCAATAGCGGCCTTTTTTAGCTCGTCACGCTCAGCCTTAAGCTTGGCGTTTTCATCGCGGAATTTTTGGAGTTCGACTTTCAAGGTGGGGAGGTTGCTCAGGGCTTTATTGTTGGCGTCGATCTGGCGTTCCAGATGATCGAAAGCGGTTTTCAGGCGCGCTGTAGCAGCGTCCACCCCGGCATCCCGCGCGGTGGTTTCCGGCTCCATGACGGCCACACTTCCCAATTCGTCGAGTTCGTGCAACATAGTGCGTGACTCTTCTTTGTTTTTTGGTTAGTTGCTTCAGCAACTTCACCTTGTTACCCTTGAGTTTAACTGTTAACGGATATTTTGGAATGCGACAACAAGTTTCTTCAGCCTCCCCCCTGCCCGCTGTGTCCCATATTGAGATGGCCAATGCCATCCGTTTTTTGAGCATCGATGCAGTAGAGGCCGCGAACTCAGGCCATCCGGGCATGCCGATGGGCATGGCAGATGTGGCGACTGTGCTATTTCGTGATGTTTTGAACTATTCTCCGGCGCATCCCGAGTGGCCGAATCGGGATCGCTTTGTGCTGTCCGCAGGCCACGGGTCCATGTTGCTATATTCACTACTGTATTTGACTGGCTATCCGGGGATGACGATTGAGGAGCTGAAACGTTTCCGCCAGCTTGGCGCGAAAACCGCTGGGCATCCGGAACATGGGCATGCGGCAGGGATTGAAACGACGACGGGGCCACTTGGCCAAGGGGTTGCCAATGCTGTAGGCATGGCGCTTTCAGAGGCGATGCTGGCGGCACGGTTTGGCAAAGCAGTTGACCACACTACCTATACCATCGTGGGTGATGGATGTTTGATGGAAGGCATTTCGCATGAGGCGCTTTCGCTCGCGGGGCATTTGAAATTGAACAAGCTCGTGGTGTTGTGGGACGACAACGGTATTTCTATCGACGGTAAAACGTCGCTTGCAGTATCAGAAGATACGTTAAAACGCATGGAAGCCTATGGATTTGCGACGCAGGCCATTGATGGGCACGATGAAAAAGCGATTTTGCGAGCGCTGGAAACCGCGCGTACTAGCAATAAACCCAGTTTTATCGCCTGTAAAACAGTAATTGGGTATGGCGCGCCTACGAAAGCGGGCACGGAAAAAACCCACGGTTCGCCGCTGGGGAAAGAAGAAGTAGCGGGTACGCGCGAAAAATTGAAATGGGCGCATACCCCCTTCGAGGTACCTGCTCCCATTTTAAATGCATGGCGTGAAGCGGGCGCACGAGGGGCGAAAACCTATAGCGCGTGGATGCAGCAATTTGAGAAACTCGATGCTGCGAAAAAAGCAGAATTCGAACGCTTGATAGCGAAGGAATTGCCTGCGGGTTTTGCGGATGCAGTGATAAAGCTGAAAGAAACTATTGCAAGCACCAAGCCTAAAGAAGCAACGCGTAAATCGTCTGAAAACACGCTAAATGCACTGAGCGCGGTGGTGCCGGAATTGGTAGGCGGCAGCGCGGATCTCACAGGTTCGAACAACACCAAAGCCAAAACGCAAAAACCTGTGGCCGCAGGTGCATTTGATGGGGCGTATGTCTATTATGGCGTGCGTGAACACGCGATGGGTGCAATAATGAATGGGCTGGCGCTCTCCGGTGCTTTTATACCCTATGGGGGTACATTCCTAGTGTTTTCGGATTATTGTAAACCAGCGATTCGCCTCTCGGCGTTGATGAAACAACGCGTGATTTATGTGATGACGCATGACTCCATTGGTCTGGGTGAAGACGGCCCTACCCACCAGCCGATTGAGCATTTAACGAGCCTACGTGCGATTCCGAACCTCTTAGTGTTCCGCCCGGCGGATGCGATGGAAACGGCAGAATGCTGGGCGCTTGCGCTCGCATCGCTCGAGAGCCCTTCCCTGCTTTCTTTGACGCGTCAGAATTTGCCAAGTGTGCGCACGGAAGCGACCAAAGAAAATCTATGTGCCCGTGGGGGGTATATTCTTAGTCGCGAGTCGTTAGTCGTTAGTAGTGTAACGCAAGCCTCAACACTAACGACTAATAACCAACGACTAACAACTCTAATTGCTACCGGTTCCGAAGCCTCCCTTGCGCTTGATGTGCAAAAGGCGCTGGAAGCAAAAGGCATTGCCGCGCGGGTAGTTTCTATGCCGTGCACACAGTTGTTTGACCAGCAACCCAAAGCCTACCGCGAAAGCGTATTGCCGAAGGATGCGCTCAAAGTCTCTATCGAAGCAGGCTCCACACTTTGCTGGCATAAATATATTGGCGATGGCATCGCCATCGGCATTGACAGCTTCGGTGCTTCCGCGCCAGCCGAGGATTTATTCCGCAATTTCGGGCTGACGGTTGAGCCGATCGTTGCGCAAATTATGGAGGCCTTGCCATGAAAATTGCGATTAATGGATTAGGGCGCATCGGTCGCTGTGTGGTTCGCGCGTTGGAAGAGCATGGCAAAGGTCTGGAGCTCGTGGCGGTCAATGGCCCCGCGCCTGCGGCAACGCATGTGCATTTGCTTAAATACGATTCCGTGCACGGACGTTTTTCCGGCACGATAGAAGCAAGGGGCGAAGATGCGCTCATTATCAATGGGCGTGAAGTCAAGCTCTTGCATGAAAAAGACCCGGCGAAGCTGAATTGGAAAGCGCTAGGTGTGAACATGGTGCTTGAGTGCTCCGGCAAGTTTAACAACAAGGAAGCCGCACTCGCCCACATCCGCGTGGGGGCAAAAAAAGTACTGATTTCAGCGCCAGCGGAAGGTGTGGATGCGACGATTGTGTTTGGTGTGAATGACGCAGCACTTAAAGTATCACATGAAGTTATTTCTGTAGGCTCCTGCACTACCAACGCTTTGGCACCACTTGTAAAAGTTCTAAATGATGCCATTGGTATTGAGCGTGGGTTTATGACGACGATTCATGCCTATACCGGCGACCAAAATCTTGTCGATGGCAGCCATAAAGATTTGCGCCGAGCGCGCGCGGCTGGCCTTTCGATGATTCCCACTTCTACTGGCGCTGCGAAAGCACTGGGTCTCGTGCTTCCGGAACTAGAGGGTAAGCTTGATGGCGTGTCGATCCGTGTACCAACGGCGAATGTGTCGCTGGTTGATTTAGTGTTTGAAGCGAAGCGTGAGACGACGGTTGATGAAGTGAATGCCGTGCTTTCTAAGGTAGGTGGCGTGCTTGCAGTGTCGAATGAACCGCTGGTGTCGATTGATTTTACCGGCCACACTGCAAGTTCGATTGTGGATTTAACGGGAACCAAGGTGGTTGGAAAACGCACGGTGCGGGTTGCCAGCTGGTACGACAATGAATGGGGCTTTTCCTGCCGGATGCTGGATGTCGCACGAAAATGGGGGGCGATGTGAGTGGGTTGCCTACCCTGGAAAGCTTGAATGTTAAAGGCAAAACCGTGCTGGTGCGCACGGATTTGAACGTGCCGATGGAAGGTAGCCGCATTACGGATGATACGCGGATTCGTGGATTGATTCCCACGATTGAAGTGCTGCAGAAACACGGTGCGAACAAAATTGTGCTCATGTCACATTTCGATCGACCACAAGGAAAATATGAACCATCCATGTCACTAGCACCCTTAGTGGATGCGCTTTCCGTGGCGCTAGGCCAGGAAGTACATTTTGGTGTAGATTGTGTCAGTTCGGCTGCGAAAGACGCGGTTTCCAATTTACCCCATGGGGGTATATTGCTTTTGGAGAATCTGCGTTTCCATGCGGAAGAAGAAGCGGGGGACGATGAGTTTGCGAAACAACTTGCGAGCTTAGGCGATGTTTATGTGAACGATGCGTTTTCTTGTTCACACCGCGCGCATGCGTCGATTACGGGAATTCCAAAACACTTGCCAGCAGCAGCGGGCAAGCTGTTACAGCGTGAAGTGGAAATGCTGACGGCGCTGTTTTCGAATGCAAAAAAGCCGTTGGTAGCAGTGATTGGCGGGTCAAAAATTTCAACAAAATTGGATTTGCTCAACAACCTCGTTGCACGCGTGGATGCGCTGATTATTGGCGGGGCCATGGCTAACACCTTCTTGTTTGCTCAAGGGTATGATGTCGGCAAATCGATCTGCGAGAAAAATATGGCAGCAACCGCCAAGGCCATTTTGGCGAATGCGAAAGACAAAAAATGTGAAATTGTGCTGCCGGTGGATTTGGTGGTGACAGAAAAATTTCAGCTGGGCGCAAGGTGTATGGTGGTGCCGGTCGATCGTATCCCTACAACGCACACGGCAACCGATGTAGGTCCCGCAAGTGTAGCGCGGTTTGCAGCGGTGCTGGCGACAGCGCAAACTGTAGTATGGAACGGTCCTATTGGTGCATTTGAAACTTCGCCGTTTGATTGTTCTACGGTAGGAATCGCCCGTTCGATCGCATCCTATACCCGGCTCAAACAATGCCAAAGCATTGCCGGCGGCGGAGATACGCTTTCGGCGATTGCCCATGCGGGGGTTAACCAAGAGTTTACTTATTTATCGACCGCCGGGGGTGCGTTTTTAGAGTGGCTGGAGGGCAAATCCCTGCCTGGGATTGCTATTCTGGATAAACAACTTAACCCAATGCTAACCTCTGCCGGGTAGAATGAGGGCATGTCCAAAAAGCCCATTCACCTTCCCTGGAATCAATACGACCGCTACTGGATCTGCCTGTGGCCGCTGGCCGGCAATTTGGCGCAGCCGGTTGTCAATCAATTGACGACGCTTGGTTTTCAAAAACGCACTGCCGACCGTGATTATTTCGTGTGCGTAACGGGAAAAAACTGGAATGACGTTTGGCAAAAAGTTGTGCCGCAGCTAGAAGGCAGCGGAATTGAAGTGGAAGCTGCGATCATCGCAAATGATAACGAACCGGACGACAAGCAAATTACTTTTAGCCATAAACCGATTGATACCATTAGCCGTATTGCGGAAAATTTATGGTTGGGTGATGCACTGCTTGCGGGCAATGTGATGAGCTATAAGCAGCCGGTCTTGAGCTCAAAAGAAAGGCCTCCCGTAGGGTATGAGTCGTTCGCACGGGTGAAGGGCGCAGATGGCAAGATTATCGCCGGTGGCGCGATTATTGAAGCCGCGCGGGCGCTGGGGATTGAGTACGCGCTGGACCGTTATTTGCATGTGTTATCGATCAAAACCTATGTGCAGGCGAAGCTTGGTGGGTTTTTGTTTATCAATTTCTTCCCCGGGTTTATTCAGCGGCCGGAAGTTTACCTCGAAGGTTTGAGTGAAGCGGTGCGGATGCATGGGGTGATTTCGAAGAATGTGGTGCTGGATTTTACCGAAAGCGAAAGCCATCAGGATTTAAGCCATCTCGCGCAGGTGACAAAATATTGCCGCGAAAAAGGCTATGCGATTGCGCTGGATGATATTAGCTCGGCGGCGACCGCCAGCAAACTCATCCCCGAAGTACGGCCGGATTTTGTAAAACTGGATCGCAGCCTCTCTGCCCATTGCAAAAGCGCCAGCGATGTGGCGACCCTGACGGATATTATCAACCGTGCCCATAGCGCGGGCGCACTGGTGATTGCCGAAGGGATCGAAACAGAAGACACCTATACCACGCTCAAGGCCATTCAGGTCGATATGTTCCAGGGGTATTTATTCTCCCCGCCCGTGGCGATGTAATTATTTTCCTTCCCCATGTAAGGGGGAAGGTTGGGATGGGGTCTGGTCCGACAAACTTCATAGAATGTTACGGAGGAAAGCGACCCCCACCTTGATCCTCCCCCTTCCAGGGGGAGGAAATAACGCTCTTGCACCCGCCTATTTGCGCTGTTATAAGCCCTGTCTTGTCGTTTGAGGTGCGAGGTAGTAAGCCGAGCGAGCCTTCAGCGGCGTCTCATGTAAAATTCAGCAGAATTTTACAGAGACAATTAAATGAGGGCGGTTAGCTCAGCTGGTTAGAGCGTTACGTTGACATCGTAGAGGTCGGAGGTTCGAGTCCTCTACCGCCCACCACCCTATGCTCTTTGAGCTTCGGGTGGCGTGGCCACCCTTAATTAAGGAGCATCATGATGGCTGAAGTGATCAATTTTACTCAGAAACGTAAAGCCAAGGCGCGTACCGCGAAAGAGAAAACTGCGTCTGAAAATCGCCAGAAACATGGGCGGACGAAAGCGGAGAAAGAGAAAGAAAAATTGAAGGCCGAGCGTGCGAAACAATTGCTTGAGGGGCACAAGCGCGAAACGGACGAGGAGAAGTAGTGTTATTTAAATTCTACGTACAGCGGTTTATAAAGTAATTGTCAAAACCAGTATTAGGTTTGCACGCAAAGAAATTATAGCCCTTAGCATACAGTGCCTTGATAGCTACCATCTCGTCAACGCTATTAATTTTTCTGGTGCTGAAATTCTCATCAATACAATAAACGTGCAATCCGTTCTGGAGAAAATGCAGGGTTGCTAATGATTGGGAATCAAAACTATGATCTTCGTACATTAGCAAAGTATTTTTTGTATTGAATGTATGAAGTGCTCCTTTAAACGCACTGATTTCGGCCCCCTCTACATCCAGTTTTATGATAACATTATCTGCCGTAGGTGATGTATCAAAGGCGTCACTTACAATCTCATCAATGCAAATGGTGGTTATGTTTACACTGCTGCCTTCATTGTTTTGGGTTTTAAAATACTGCTCATTCATTCCCAACCCTTTTATGTTACTAGTCGCATGCCCATCACGAATGACAAACGGAACCACTTGATTAGAGCGTTCGTAGATTGCCTTTTCTATGATGGTGAAACTATTGTTATTTTGTGAATTGTTATATTCCAGCTTTTTTAACAATTGATGATTGGGTTCAATAGCAATGACTTGGTTAGCGTTTTTAATAACAGAGCCCGCATAGATACTCCAAAGCCCTATGTTTGCTCCACAATCTACAAAGATGGTGTTTTTGTTTATTACTTGTTTGCAGACATCCCATATTTCAGGTTCATAGCGTTTAATTCCTGCTTTTCTATAATACATCCAGTAGTTATCGCTATAATCAAACGAGAAAGTCGCTCCATTCTCAAGTGGCAAAGTTATAGAGCCCTTGGGGCGCAAAAGGCACAGCGCAAGAAATTTCAGTTTGTGCGGAACATGTTTTTTCACTTTTTTCCACACTGAAAAATTTTGGAGTCGATCGATAAGCCGTAACCTTACTTCGTCAATGCCTAATTTTGTAGAAGTTCCTGTCATATGCGCGAGTGCTCCATATCCGCACAGATACAGCGCCCCCTGATTTTTGCAAGGCTTAAAAATAGGGCCGGTTTTCCTAGATCTCTGTTAGCTAATTGGCAATGATGATCCTGTTCATCGCGCGGATGAAGTCGCCGGGGTTTTCAGGCGGTTCGCCTTCTAGAATGCGAGCTTGGTTGAAGACTAGTTCGATAAGTTCTGGATGCTTACCGGTTTCAATGCGTTGGATAAGCGGGTGCGCGGGGTTGAGTTCTAGGATTTTGGCGCTTGGGGCGGCGATTTGTTTTTGTTCGAGTAGGAAGCGTTCCAAACGCATGTCCATCGCGCCTTCGGGGACACTTAAGCAGGCGGGGACGTCGGTGAGTTTGTTGGTGGTGCGTACGTCTGACACTTTACTGCCGAGGGCGGTTTTGAAAAGTGCGACGACGTTTTCGGAAGCGAGTGTTTCTGCTTCAGTTTTTTTCTCCCCTTCCCCATACGCACTTAAATCAATATCGGCACGGGTGATCGATTTGAAGGTCTTGCCTTTGTATTTTTGGGTGACGTTGACCCAGAAATCATCGACGTGGTCGGTAAACAGCAGGACTTCCAACCCGCGGGAGGTAAAGCCGGCGAGTTTGGGGTCGGTTTTAAGCGCGTCAGCATTGTCGCCGGTTAGATAAAAAATATGTTCCTGTTCGGGCTTCATACGGCTGACGTAATTGGCAAGAGATGTTGGAAGGTTTTCTGTGCTGGAGGTGAAGCGGCAGATGTCTAATATTTGCTCGTGCGCGGTGCTGGCTTCGCAGAGACCTTCTTTGACGACTGCGCCATAGTTATTCCAAAAAGTTAGATGACTGACTTCGTCGCTTTCTGCCTTTTTGGCCAGTTCAGAAAGCACTTTTTTTGCAATAGCTTCTCTTATTTGTGGCAATATGGGGTTGGCTTGCAGCGTCTCGCGGCTGATGTTGAGTGGCAGGTCTTCGGAATCCACGACACCGCGGAGGAAACGCAAATAGGCGGGGATGAGATCGACACCCTCGTCGGTGATGAAGACGCGTTTGACATAGAGTTTGACGCGGCGTTTGCGGTCGGGGTGGAAGAGGTCGAAGGGTTTGAGGCTTGGGACGAAGAGGAGACAAGTGTAGCTCAGCTTGCCTTCGACTTTGCTGTGGAGGGTGAGTGAGGGTTCGTCCGGCTGGTG
>CAYOOP010000002.1:177731-215919 GCA_964405685.1 uncultured Rickettsiales bacterium | reverse complement strand
TCAGCTTGCCTTCGACTTTGCTGTGGAGGGTGAGTGAGGGTTCGTCCGGCTGGTGTGCGACATGGTGGTAGAATTCTTTGTATTGTTCGGGGGTGATGTCAGATTTGGGGCGTGTCCACAGGGCAGCGCCGGTGCTGATTTGTTCTTCACCGAGATAGACGGGAAAGGCGATGTGGTCGGAATAGGTTTGAATGATGTGTTTGAGTTTGAACGTGTCGAGGTAGGCTTCGGATTCGGGTTGGATGAAGAGTTCGACGCGCGTGCCGCGGGGGAATTCGCTTTCGGCTTCGGTGACGGTGAATTCGCCGTTGCCGTCTGATTCCCAAATATTTGCTTTGTCCTCACCGGCTTTGCAGGAGGTGACGCGGACGCGATCTGCCACCATGAACGCAGAATAAAAGCCAACGCCAAACTGGCCGATTTGTGAAACAACTCCCTCTCCCCCTGGGAGAGGGTTGGGGTGAGGGCCCTCACCCTGGCTTGCGCCTCCCCTCTCCCGATGGGAGAGGGAGCTCAGAAATTCCTGCGTGCCGGATTTGGCGATGGTGCCGAGGTTGGCAATCATTTCCTCGCGGCTCATGCCGATGCCATTATCGGTAATGGCGATGGTTTTTTCTTTTTCGTCTAGGGAGACGCGGATCGCAAGAGTGGCATCATCCCCTAGCAGCTTAGGTTCGGTGAGTGCGTTGTAGCGGAGCTTGTCGCAGGCATCGGAGGCGTTGGAGATGAGTTCGCGTAGGAAAATATCCCGGTTCGTATAGACCGAGTGGATCATCATTTTCAGGACTTTACTAACTTCGGCGGTAAAGGCATGATGGGTTGCGTTATTCATAGATTTTCCTTAACATAGAGATTCATGATTCGTTCATATGGGTGTTGCTATGCTCTTAATCAAGCTTTTTCTTCTCGCGTTTAGCCTGCCGCATGAGGCGATCACGGCGTTTCACAAGGTCGATTGGCAATCGTATTTGCCACCACCCGTGCCGATGATGCAAGCGCAGGCTGCGCCCTTGGTTGCAACCAATGCTTCGCCAACCGCCCCCTCCCCGGCGGCTCAGCCTATGCTGACGATAAATGTGCCTGCGGGTGGGTTTGTGACAATGCCTCAAGCGCCTGCCCCTTTGCCCGTAGTACCGCCAGCGCCGCCTCCACGCGTGCAACCGAACCCGAAATTGGATAAGGACATGGTCTATAAATCCTTGTTTGGTACCAGTGAAGAAGTGGCCGCGCTGATTGAAAAAGGTGGGCGTGTGGAAGCGGTGAATGAAAAGGGTGAATCCACCTTGGCAATTGCCGCGAAGCGTGTGAATGCCGATGGAATATTGGTGGTGAAAGCCTTGCTTGCCGGCGGCGCGGATGTCGACCAGCGGGATAGAAATGGCGAAATTCCGCTGTTTCACGCGGCGCGTGCAGGCAATATAGAAACGGTGAAGTTGCTGCTGGATGCGGGTACGCATTACTACTGGCGCAATAATGCCGGTGACATTGCTCGGACCGTTGCGTTTCGTGGCGGCTATCAGAAAATCGTGGATGCAATGGATCAATTTGTACTCGCTTCCAATGAAAAAACTCGCCTGATGGCACAGGAAATGCGCCGTGCGGCGGAAGCTAAACGCAAGGCCATTGATCTTGCTGCTGTGCCGGCAGCGCCGCCTGTGGACCGTGCCAAGCAGGTTGAATTGGCGCATGAGGTGGGGATGCGCGCATGCCGCTACCAATATTGGTTTTACGTGACGCAGGGGAACTTAAAAATTGATCGATCCCGCGAACAGATTGATAAAGAAATGGATGAGCTAAAGGGGTCAAATACTATGCTCGCTACGGCACTGATTCGCGAACTGCAATTCCCGGCCACCTCGGTCGAGCAATTGCAGCAGGCAAGTTCGCAGTCCATTTTCGATGAATTGCAGAAAATGGATTCCAACATCAATCGTAAGGCTAAAGGTGTAGGCACCGATGAGGATGCGGTCGAGCGTTGCGGGAAGATTGTAGCGAATGTGCTAACGCCGCTGCGGCCTTGAATTATATAGTTATTTTAAAGATTGACAATTAGTTAACTAATGTTAATATATGAGCCTTCTCCATTATCTAAGCGGGAGGCCGTATGGATGGTCTTAAACTAATGCATAGACGATCCAATCGGGTCGTCGATGAAACCCTTAAAGATCACGGCTTCATTCATTTATTGAAAATATTCGAAGATTCTGGTTTGCGCGATAAACATATTAACATACGCAGAAAGATGCAGCCGAGTTTGAGAAGTAAATACAATGCAACCCGACCCGAAGGGGAAGATATTGTAATTGCGTTTGCTGGCAGTGAGCGCCCCGTGATTGAGTCTGCAGGTCCCGATCAGACGCCCAAACCTTATATTCAGGAAATTTTGCAAGGCTCGCGCTTAGTAACCGAGAAAGACCTTGATTTTTTTGTAAGATCATATCTCCTTCCACCGGCTAACTATGACGGAGAATTATTAAAAGAGCACAGTACCCTTGTGGACAGGGATATAAATATTAGCCGCGAAAACTTTCTAGAATTGGGCCATCAGTATATCAAGGAATGCGCTACGTTAGGAAAACCAAAAATACATAAAGCGGCCGCTGCTTCAAAAAAAGAAGATGGCAGAGATATTCAGCTCTATTGGAAAAGTAAATTAGATGAAGAAAATCCATTATCCGTCGCCTTATTCAAGGTAATGGATAATCACTCCATATTTAAGTTTGGTAATGGGGGTGTGACGGAATCTGAAAGATATTATGGAAAAGATGTGATTGCATATTTATTGCAGGGAAAGAATTACTGCCCAAAGACATCAACAGAAATAGCTGCAACTAAAAGAGCTTCCGACAAATTCTTTTTGGTTCACGAAAGCATAGAATCCTCCCTCAATCATTTACTAAGCATGATTCATGCTCACCCATTAGAAATATTGCTCATAACCAGAGCGGTTATAGCTGGCCAAGCTTGGGCTGATAGCCAAGGCCAGAATCCCAGGGGCACCATGCGCGAAGAAAGTAGTAAGCAGCGTGAGGAGCGCCATAGAGTTCTTGAATGTGCGAGACGAATTCATGAATGGGCGCAACCAGGAGAGCCGCCAGAGCATGTCATTGCTTTAAAGAGAGGAAGGCATATCAAAAGCAAACTTAGAAGTAGTAAAGGAGAGTTGCCTGAAAACGGCTTGCTTGAGGTCATTAGCGGCAATGATCCTAATAATCAGTATGAAAATGAAAGAGCAATTTCTTCAGCAACGCAATTGGCATTGTTGGTTGAGAGCCTTGGTGTGATTACGTCTTCAAAATTAGATGAAACGCTAAAAGCAATTGTAGATCAATCATTTTGGAAAGAACACAAGGAGGAAAATAAAACAAAACGCCAAGAAAGAGAGGATATTGCTTATGATGCATTAGAGGCGCTTCTTGATCGTGCAATGGAAGACCAGAAAGTATGGAAACTGGCGGGTACGGCGAAGGAAAATTATAGCAATATTAAAGCGCAAAATGATGCCAGGGAGAGCCATAAAAAAGTTTTATCCGAGCTTGCCTGCGATCTTTTAGAAAAGGCTGCAGTGGAAGCACGCACACCACCACCGACGGCTACTCTAGATGTATCGGTAATAAAGAATGTGGGTAACCCGGTTGCTAAAAGGATACCTTAGCTCTTCCCAAACAGCGCATCAATATCAGCCTGGGTGGGCTGATTCAGCTGTGGGCCGTTCATCAGATCTTTATCGCTAAAGGTGCCTTTGATGACGTTGGATTTTGGAGCGGGAGCGGTGCTGCCTTCTTGGCTGAAGAGGGAGACGAGGCGGTGAATTTTTTCATCGAGCACGTTGATCATGCCGATGACTTTGTTGATGCGCTGGCCGGTTAGATCCTGGAAGTTGCAGGCTTCATAGATTTTCATGCTCGCATCCATGATCTGCTGTTCTTTTTCGCCGCCGACGCCGGCCGCTGCTGTTTGAATTTGGTCCGCCGCGTCCATGATGGTGTTGCTGGCTTCTTCGGTGGCTTTGATCACGGCATCGAGCTGTACGGAGGCGCTGCTGATATGTTTTTCTGAATCACCTTCGGCGCGCATATCCATGATTTCTTGCTTGGCCTGGTCGATATATTCAGCCATGCGTTTGATTTCGGTGCGGATCATATCATCCGTGTCGCTGCCTTGAATGGTGGAGGCCATTTTTTCAAACAACTCGCCGACATCTTCCATCGACAACGTGTTTTTTTGTTGGCGCAGGTCAATCAAACCGTTGAGCAACAGGCTACCGAGATTGGCTTGGTTCGTCATGTGCGCTCCTGTGGTTTAGAAGGGTCCAAACACGCTGGTCATTTTTTGTTTCAGCGTTTCGGCGTTAAACGGTTTGACGATATAGTTGCTGACGCCGGCTTGTTTGGCAATCATTACGTTTTCGGGCTTGCTTTCGGCTGTAATCATGATGAACGGCGTGGCGCGGAGCTTTTCGTCGGCGCGCACCAATTTCAACAAATCCAACCCACTCATCGGTTGCATGTTCCAGTCAGAGACGATGAGGCCATACGTCTTTTCCTGCATTTTTTTGAATGCCTCGGTGCCATCTGCCGCTTCATCGGCATTTTCGAAACCAAGCTGTTTGAGCAGATTGCGCACAATGCGGCGCATGGTATTATAGTCGTCAACGATCAAGATCGGTATGTGTTTATCTATGGGCATAATAAAGGGCTTTATAGACTTCTAAGTTGGGGTTGCCAAGTAATGTGTTTTCACTATAAAGATTTACAGGAATACCCTTAAATCTTCGTTAAAATAAGGTCTTAAATAAGATTATGCGCTGGACGGACGTATACGATATAGCGATAGCACTGGAGGAGGTACATCCGGAGGTTGATAATGTTAACTTACGGTTTACCGACTTGCGCCAGTGGGTGCTTGGTTTGCCTGGGTTTGTGGGAGATCCAAACGGGTGTAATGAGAAGATTTTAGAGGCCATTCAACAAGCATGGATTGAGGAGCGCAACTAAATGAAGTGGGTTACAAGTTCACCGCATGAAACCCAAAATATCGGCGGGCTTATTGCCGGTTTGGCGCAAAAAGGCGATGTGATTACGCTGGGCGGGGATCTCGGCATGGGCAAAACGACCTTTGCGCGGGGAATTATTCACGCGCTGGTGCCTAATTTGTCCTCGGTTTCTAGTCCTAGCTTTGCACTTATGAATATCTATGAGGCACAATTGCCTAATGATAGCACCTGCCCTCTGTGGCATGTCGACCTTTACCGCCTAAAATCGCCGGAGGAAGTTTGGGGGATTGGGTTGGAAGATGCGTGGGACAATGCCATCGTCATCATTGAATGGGCGGATATCGCCAAGGACTGGTTGCCTAAAAACCGGCTTGATATTGATATCAAAGCCACCGATGCGATCGACACGCGCGAGATCAACGCCAGCGGCAGTGTTAGCTGGATGTGCCGGTTGGAGGATTGATGAATCGCGCGGAGCAGATTGAGGCATTTTTAAAGGCTGCTCAGCTTGGAAAATATACCCTCACCCCGGTATCTGGCGATGCTTCGTTTCGTAGCTATCAGCGTGTGCAAGCCGCAGGCAAAACCTATGTGCTTATGGATGCACCGCCAGGAAAAGAAGATGTGCGACCGTATATACGCGTGGCAGAAGCATTACTAAAAGCGGGTTACAGTGCGCCAAAAATTCTAGCAAAGGACGCAGAACAAGGTCTGTTGTTGCTTGAGGACTTTGGCGACAAATTGTTCATCGCAGATATGCAAAACCCGGTACTTGAACGTGAACTTTACCGTACGGCGGTGGATGTTTTGGTGGAGTGGAACCAAAAAACGATAGATACCCTCCCCCCGTATACTATCGATGTGCTGAAGCGTGAAGTAGCGCTTTTTGCAGAATGGTATATTCCAAGCGTGGCACCGGTTGCATCGGGCTCCAAGCTCGCAGAAGAATTTCTGATCCTGTGGCAGGAGTTGTTTGAACGCTATCCGCAAGCCACCACGCAATTTGTCCACCGGGATTATCACGTGAGTAATTTGATGTGGTTAGAACGCAAAGGTGTCAAAGCCGTGGGTCAGCTTGATTTTCAAGATGCTCTACTTGGAGCCCCAGCGTATGATCTGGTATCGCTATTAGAAGATGCACGGCGGGATGTGCCACAGTCCATTCAAACTGAAATGCTTGAATACTATTTGCAAAAAACGGAGTTGCCGCGTGAGGAGTTCCTGGCATCTTATGCATTCCTCGGTGCACAACGGAATTTCAAAATTCTAGGCATTTTTGTACGCTTGTGGAAACGTGATAGTAAGCCAAATTATTTGGCACTTTTGCCTAGGGTGTGGGGGTATGTGGAACAAGACTTAATGCACCCTGCCTTGGCACCACTTAAAACGTGGATTGATCAAAACATTCCCGCCGCCTGGCGCAGTGTGACCAAGGAGGCGGCATGAAGTGTATTATTCTTGCAGCAGGCCTAGGCCTGCGCATGCGCCCACTCACCGAGCGTTTGCCAAAGCCGCTTGTGCAAGTGCAAGGCCGCGCGCTGGTTGATTGGGCGCTTGATTTTGTCGAAGAGGCGGGGCTTGCTGTTGCGATCATCAATACTAGCTATTTAGCGCAAATGGTCGAATCTCACGTTGCGCGGCGCACCTCTCCGTATGTGATTATTTCACGGGAAGAAGAACCGTTAGAAACCGGCGGCGGTATTGCAAACGCCCTACCTTTACTAGGCGATCAGCCATTTTTATCGATTAACAGTGATGCGATTTGTATTAAAAAAATACTCCATCCGGTGCTGCGTTTGCGGCAAGCATTTAACCCTGAGAAAATGGATGCGCTGTTGTTGTTGCACCCCGTGGATAAAGCCATTGGCTACGAAGGTGGAGGGGATTTTGATGTTGCACCGGAAGGTCATGTTGTGCGTGGCAATGGTGCCAAAACACCGTATGTATTCACCGGTATTCAAATGATTTCACCGAAATTGTTCGAGGGCGCGCCGGAGGGCAAATTTTCTATGAACGTACTTTATAACCGCGATCTTTCGCGCGTGCATGCGCTAGTGCATGATGGCGACTGGCTGCATGTGGGTGATCTCGCCGGGCTTGCCAAAGCGGAAGTGTTTTTAGCGGGGTATTAGCGCGTAAATACCGCAACGATTTCTAGGTGTGCGCTCCAGACGAATTGGTCGATGCCGTAGGCAGAACTGATGGAAAATCCGGCGTTTTTCAATATGGCGGCATCGCGCGTGAAGGTGGCGGGGTTACAGGAAATCATGACGATGGTGTTGACGCCAGATGCGGCCAATTGCTCGACTTGCGCTTTGGCGCCGACGCGTGGGGGGTTGATGATCGCGGCGTCGAAACCATCCAAATCTTTTGGAGTCATGGGGTTTTTGAAGAGATCACGTTGTTCGACGGTTAAGGTTTTGATGCTATGGCGCGTGATGTTGTTGCGGATGCCGCCCATCATCGTGGTGTCGCCTTCTACGGCATGAACATGAGTGTGTTCGCTGAGCGGGAAGCTATAGGTGCCGATGCCGGAGAAGAGATCTGCGACTTTCTTGGCGGATTTGGTAGTGTTGATCGCAGTTTCTGTCAGGCGCTTTTGGCCTTCGGCGGTCGCTTGTAAAAAGGCGTCTGGCGGGATGGCGATGCTGTATTTTCCGAGTTGCATTTGCACATTAGCGAGTTTGGTGGCGACTTGTGGTTTGGAGTCTGGGGTGCGCACGGAGATACGCGCAAGGTTCAGGTTTTTGCAGAGTTCTTCGATACCCGGTAGGGGTTCTACCTTATACCCTGCCAGGGTAAGTACCATATCCACACCGGTATCTGCTAACGTAAAACTGACGGCGACAAGATGCGCGGCGTAGGGTGTAGTTGAGAGGGCTCTGTTCAGCAGGCCGATCAAGGCTTGGAGTTCGGAGGCGAGTACGGGACATTGGTGGATAGCGATGGTTTCGTGACTGCGGGGTTCGACGAAGGCGAGATTGATGCGATTATTTTCGTGTTCGATTTTGAATTCGGCGCGACGGCGTGTGCCGGTGGTTAGGAAGATGACTTCGGCGGGGATGTCATAACCGGCGCGCGCTAAGGCGGATTGTAGGAGGCGGGTTTTGAAGGCTTTGTAGTGTTCAGGGGCAAGTTGTTGTAGGGCGCAGCCGCCGCACTCCGCGAAGTGTTTGCATGGAGCGGTTTGGCGGTGCGGTCCGGGGGTGAGAACGTCAACGATGGTCGCTTGGAAGGCTTCTTTGGTTTCGTTGACGATGCGCACGTTTAGCACATCGCCCGCGCAGGCTTTGGGGATGAAGATGGGTTTGCCTTTGTGGTTGGCAATGCCATCCCCCAACCCACCGAGGGTTTCGACGGTAATCTCTACCACGGCAGCGGCTGGCTTATGTTTCATGGGGGCGCTTGTAGCATAAGGGGAGGCGGCCGTCTATGGTCAGTTACGCAGGCGTCTAGTGCTGCGCGATGACGTCGAGGAAGATTTCGCCGTAGCGGGCGATTTTTTGTTCACCGACGCCGCTGATGGTGAGCAAATCCTCAGTGGATGCTGGTTTGCATAGGGCCATTTCGCGTAGGGTTTTGTCGTGGAAGATAATGTAAGGTGGGACGTTTTGTGCCTTGGCGATTTGTAGGCGCATGGCTTTCAAGGCCGCGAAGAGGTTTTGGTCGTTGTCTTGCTCCAAAGGAGCAGAGGTAGATTTTTCGGCGCGGACTTTGGTTTTGCGGACTGCCGGGCGGCAAAGCTCGATGGTGGCTTTGTCTTTCAAGAAGCGCATACCTTCCTCCGTGACGTGAAGGCCGCCGTGTTCGGCGACGTCGACGGTGAGGAGATTTTGTGCGACGAGTTGGCGGAAGATGCTTTGCCAATAGTGTTTGTTGACGTCTTTGCCGATGCCGAAGAGGGCGAGTTTGTCGTGGCCGAATTGGTGGATGCGGTCGTTTTCTTTGCCGAGTAGCACATCGATTAAGTAACCCACGCCGAAGCGTTGGCCGGTGCGGTAGACTGAGGAGATAGCTTTTTGTGCGTCGATCGTGGCATCAAAAGTTTCGCGGGGTTCTAGGCAGGTGTCGCAATTATTGCAGGGTGTACCGTGGTCGCCGAAATATTCGAGAAGGATTTGACGGCGGCAACGCGCGGTTTCGCAGAGGCCCAGGAGCGCGTTTAGTTTGTGGCGTTCGATGCGTTTTTGGGCATCGGACGCCTCGGAGCTTTCGATGAAACCGCGCAGCGTGGCAACATCTGACATGCCGTAAAGCATGAGCGCTTCGGCGGGTAAGCCATCGCGCCCGGCGCGGCCGGTTTCTTGGTAATAGGCCTCGATGTTTTTGGGGATCGACATGTGGGCGACGAAGCGGACGTCTGGTTTGTTGATGCCCATGCCGAAGGCGATGGTGGCGACCATAATGACGGCTTCTTCCTTGAGGAAGGCTTCTTGGTTTTTGGCACGGATGCGCGTATCGAGCCCGGCGTGATACGGGAGCGCATTGTGGCCTTGCTCGCGCAGCCACCCGGCCATGTCTTCAGTTTTTTGGCGCGAGAGACAATAGACGATGCCGCTTTCGTTTTTATGTGTGCGGATGAAATCGAGGATTTGTTGTTTGGAGTTTTGTTTCGCGCTAATGCTGTAGTGGATGTTCGGGCGGTCGAACCCGGCGACGAAGGTGCGGCCGTTTTTTAAATGCAGGCGTTCAAGGATGTCTTTGCGTGTTGGAGTGTCGGCGGTGGCGGTGAGGGCGATGCGGGGGATATTGGGGAAGCGTTCGGCGAGTTCGGAGAGTTGCACATAGTGCGGGCGGAAATCGTGCCCCCATTGGGAGACGCAGTGGGCTTCGTCGATGGCGAAAAGGGCAACTTTGGATTCGGCTAGCAATTCTATGAAATCGGGCATGAGCAGGCGTTCGGGGGCGACGTAGACCATGTCGAGTCCGTTGTTTCGAATCGCGCGTTTCATGTGTGCGATGTGGGTTGAATCCATGCTCGAATTGATGGCTTCGGCGCGGATGCCGAGTTGTTTTAGGGCTTCGACTTGGTCTTGCATGAGTGCGATGAGTGGAGAGATGATGACCCCTACCCCGTCGCGCACGAGCGCGGGGATTTGGTAGCAGAGAGATTTGCCGCCGCCGGTCGGCATCAGTACGAAGGCGTGATTGCCGGCGATGACGTGGTCGATGATGTCGGATTGCTCGCCGCGGAAGCTATCGTAGCCGTAGGTTTTTTTGAGGATTTGTAGAGCGGCGGTCATCGTTTATTTATAGGTGCGGCCGCGCGGGCTGGCAATGTTTAAAAACGCGTACCGATCGTGATGGCGGCGACGTAGGCATCAGAATCTGCAATAGAAGAACCACCGATGGTTCTAGACGGTAGCCAGAAGCCGCGCGCGCCGAGTTCGACGCTTTTGGTGACGGCGTAGGAGGTGCCGACATAGGGCGCCATGGCGGGGTTGACACCGCCGTAACCGGTGATGGCGCCAGCGTAGGTGCCGAGGCTGAAGGCAAGTTTGGGTGTGGCAAAGGTTTCGATTTCGCCGACGACGCCCGCAAAAATCGACGCGTGGAAGATTGAGTTGTCAAACGCGCCAGCCGTGCCGCCTGCGCGGAGATTCGTGCGCTCGCCTAGTTTCCACACCGGCCATGTGGCATCAAGGAGCACGCCTTCGTTGTGAAACCAGCCCTGGTTCCAGCTTCTTGGCCCCCGCCAATCATCCGGATGCCAGACATAGGTGGGGATGCCTACGGTGAGGCGGGCTTGATCCCATAGAGATTCTGCTGCCAGCGCAGGCGCAGCGAAGAGAGCAAGCATAAAAAGAAATAATCGATTGGGCATAAGAGGTTTTTAGCATTTGGGGATATAAGTAGTCTATAGGTTTGGGGTGCATTGCGCGGCGTGAGCTAAGCGTACCCACCATCGATTGTTACTTAATCGATGGTGAAATGGTATCAGTTGACTACAAACCTGTGTTGAACCTGCGGTTCTCGTGAAATACTCACCATTAAAAAAGCCGCGCAAAAGCGGCTGTTTTAATGGTGGAGCATAGCGGAGTCGAACCGCTGACCTCTTCCATGCCATGGAAGCGCTCTACCAGCTGAGCTAATGCCCCGTTTTTTGGGTGGAGGGCTGTTGTAATCAAGATTTTAGCTCTGTCAATAGGTTGATTCGGCAGTTTTTCCTCTAAAATGACATCAAACCGTCATATTTTCCTGCTATTATATAGGCTGGACAACTCTTTAACCTTCCACCTCAAGGCCTCGTTTTGACCATTTACCGCTACGCTTCACCATCGCCGATTGACAGCGTCACGTTCAGGAAAGCTGAAAGTGGTTCCGTGCGCGCTTATCTGCATGCTGGCAAAGAATTTGACAGCAAAAATGCGTTCGAAGCTATGCAGGCCATGCGCGAAAAAAACAACACTTGTACGGCATTTCTATTCGAAGGCAAACCCATGCTTGAGGTGCGCAATTTCGGCAAGGAACATAACCTGCTACAGACTTTAAAACCTTATCTTGCGGGCGAACCGGAAATCGTTCATGAAAAACCTGACAATCTGACATGGCTGGATTGGTTTCGCAAAAGAACACTACAACTAAGCGGCATCACCTACCTCTTGGGCGATTATGGATTCATGAAATATAACTACAAAGAAGCCGATGCATTAGGCATGACAGGGGCGTTCTGCTATTTCTTGGGCACACTTGCACTGGTAGGGTATGGCCGCAATGATCAGTCCGATTTACAAGTCCGTGAGCTTTCAAAAAATCTGGAACGTTTTTTGTGCAAACAAGGCGCTCCTGCCCCCAAAGAAAGTGCGCTTCATCATGTCGTGGAAGAAAAAGATAAAACATGGCTGCAGATGGCGCATGAATTCGGCAAGAAATACCCTTCTGAACTGTTTAATTCTGTCACCGCGTTGGCAGGCATGTTTGTGGCTGCATCTGCCTATAAAGGAAAAATTAGCGCCCTTCCGAAAATAGGGATGGATGCCAAAGCCATACGCGAAATGCGCCATGAGGGATGGATGGATTTTGGGCTTGGAACCATTACTGCTGTATCGGGAATATTTGCAACGCTGGTTAAAGAGAAAAAGCCGGATCCGGACGAACCGCCCCAAAAAGGCTTAAGTTGGCTATGGCAAAAAATTCAGCAACATCCCCTTGCGATTGCAGGCGGGGGCTACTCCATTGCCACCTTGTGCCATGCAGGCAGCACATGGAAAGCATATAAGGAAGCCAAACGCGTCAATGATCTCGATAGGCTTGCTTCTGTGCCCGGCCGCGCGCTTTTTGTGGCCATGGCGTTGACGTCTGAGGGCTTGCTTGCCATCTCGTCCAAGGGGCACGGTGAGGGTGTGGTAAGCGACACCAGCGTTGACACCACAGCCCTTGCCATTGCTGCCGATTTCATTGCCCGCCAACCTGCGCATGCGCAACACGATTTGATTAAAGCAACCACGCAATTTCTAGGCGATGCCAAACACCTTGCAATGAAAAATGATGAGGTGGCAAGAATACTGACACAGCAAGTGCACGCGATGAATACCAACCCTTGGATGGTGCAGGATGATAGGAATCACTCCCTTTCAAAAGATCAGCCATTGATTGCGAAAACCATAGTACCGCTACAGCCTACAGCCGATAAACCTCACATTTCGTGGGTTGAAAAAACTACATCACCCTTGCATACCCATGCGAGGTTTGAACCGCAACTAGCGCCATAACATAATATACCCAGTATAGGGTATATTACTCAAAAATCCCTCGGAGAAAACCAGGAGTTAACACCGACAACGGGTTGACGTTAACATCGGGGTCCTTAGTGGGACCGCGCATGGTGAAGACGGCGGCGATGATACCCTCCCCGCCTGTTAAAATATCGCCGACGATGGGGACGTTTTTTAGGGCGCTGTTGAACGTGTAGGCGGGGACGACGGTGCCTTTCAAGTCCATGGTGCGGGCTTTGATGGCGATGGTGCCATCCAGCATTATGCCCAGGGAATCGCCGATGCTTCTGAAGTTTTCTAGGGTAATGACATCATTGCTCAGGGTGTATTTGCCGCGCATGCGATCGAAGCCTATGCCTTCATTGCCTTGTAGTGTGTCTAAAATGCCGGTGAAGGATGCAAGGGTGAGTACTTTCGCGAGGGCACCGGCGTTTTTGATGCGGTAGGTGTTGATCTTGAGATTGCCGGAGAGTGGATTGCCGGGTTGGCCGTCGGCGTAGGTGCCTTCCAGTTGCAGCGTGCCGCCGATCATGTGGGTGTAGATATCCAGGCTTTTAAGGAACGTTCCGCTATCTTCACTTTTAGCGCTGAAGATGCGTTTGCCGTTGGCTTTATCGATGCGGATGGCAAAGGGTTTTTCACCGTCGGTGGTGCCGGTGATGTTGGCGCTTGTACAGCGCGTGGTATCACAAAGCGCGGTGCCTTTAAAGTTGGTGGCAACGACGTCGTGGGCTAAATAAACAGTGGCGATGTTGAGGTTTAAATCGAGCGCGGGGAAGTTTTTGAGCGATGTTCCCTCGCCTTCGGCTTCCAGGTAGTTTTTAAGATCGGCGGAGGTGCCGCTGGCTGATATGCGCGAGCCACCGGGGATGGGTTGGTAATTGAGTTTTAGATCGTTGCGGCCGATTTTAAATGTATCTGCGGTGAGAGAAACGAGAGATTTGGTGGATGCATTAAACGCGGCACTGCCTTTGACGCTGACGTCTTTCATCGAGAAATCAAAATTGGGCAATTGCACGACATCGCCCTCACCTTCTAGTGTGGTGATGTTGAGTGTTGCGGGGACGCCGACGGGTTTGCTCCAATTGAGGTCCGCTACATTAAGTGCGGCATTGGTGAAGTTGAGTGTGGCTTCTGTTTTGGTTTCCTTTTTATTTTCGGTGATGGTGGCGTTAATCCCGACGTTGCCTTTTACTTGATCTTTTGCAGCGTAGCCGAGTCTGACCAGTGTGTTATCATCCAACGCGCCATTCACTTGTAGCGTCATGGCACCACCGAAAGCGTATTGCAAATCAGCACTCACATCGGGAGAGGTGAAGGGTTGGGTGGTGCCTTTAAAGGTGACTTTGTCATTGGTGATAGTGAGGTTGCCGCCCGTATGGCTTAGGTCAAAGCGCTTCATGAAGTTGGCCGCGGCGACGTCCGCGAGATTAGCGTCGATGGCCACTTTTGCGATTTCATCTTCGATGATGTTGCCTTTCGCATCGCGTGGGGCAAAGTAGTCGAACCCCACGCTGACTTTGCCGGTGAAGTTACCTTTCAAGCTTTCGGAGGTGACGTTGAGGGAGGTCGCAAAGTTCATATCCGGCAGGGCAAGATAGCGTGCGACATCGGCTCCGGGGCTGTTGATGTTGAAATTTACATCGATGTGCGGATTGTCGATGGTGAGATCATCGATAGTGACTTTGCCGGCGGTGAGTGCGGTGCTTTCCAGCGTATGTGCAGAGGCTATATCTACCGTCAGTGATTTGGCGTTGATGCGGATGATACCTTTCATGTTGGTGACTTTGGGGTGGCCAGGTTTGTAGTGAATTTCGGCATTTTCGATGGCCATATAAGAATCAATGGCGTGTGCGGGCAGGAAAGGTTTGGCAATATCGCCCGGTTGAATCTTGGTAATGAGTTTAAGGCGTGGAAGGTTGCCATGGGTGATATTGGCTACAGCCCATTCACGCGTCATGGGTGCCAGTGAGACGGGCCAGAGTTCGTGGACATCATCCACCGGTACGTCGATGCCTTCAGCGATGAGTTCTACGCCGGTGCCGACATCCGTGTTCCAGATTTTGCCCTTGGCGGCGAAACGGCGGCCTTTGGACATGATTTCTGCGGTATGAATTTCTAACGTGTTTTTGATGAGGACAAGTTCGGCATTGCCGGAGTCGACCACCATGGGTGTATCAAATAGCTTGGTGGTGATGGCACCTTTGCCAAGGGTGACTTGTGCACTGCCGCCATCTAGCTTGCCTTTGGCTGTGAGCTTGGCTTCCACTGTTCCTGAAACTGGGACTTTAAGGCCTTCGGCGGCGGCGAAGATGGGGGATATGAAGGTGAGTAGCGAAGGATCTACGTTCGTTGCTTGCGCTTTGATGGTGGCGGCGAGTGATTTAAGCGGTAGCGAACCTTGTGCGTAGAGTGTGCTGGTGACATTTTCTTCTGTAGAAAGATTGGCGCGGATGGAGGCGGTGATTTTATAAAAATCACGGCTAGCCCGGATATCAGCATTATGAACAGTATAGGTTTTACCCGAGGCAAGGTCTGTCATTACTACGATCGCATCCGAGATTTCGACTAGATCTAGGAATGAAAGCGATTTTTTGAGGCCGTATTCAACAATGGTGTTATCGGGTGAGGTGAAAGGATGCTCAGGCGTTGAGATTTGGGCTTTATATTCCTGGCCGAAACCGAAGGTGAGTGAGCCATCTACTTGGCGTTCTAGGACCATGGAGGGGTTAGCAATTCGGACCGAATTGGGCATGAACCGACCGGTGAGGAGCGCGATGATATCTGCGCCTACTGAAAGTTCTGGGAAGGTTGCAAACGATACACCCTCGCGGGTTGCGATGCGCACGTCTTTCAGGCGAATGTCGAATGGATGTTGCCAGCCATCCCATAGCAACACGCCGTCCCCCACTGTGACATTGAAGTGATTTTGGGTGCTGGCAATTTGTTTTTCGATATAGGGTAGCGATGTTTTGAGCGAGCGCGGGCCGGTTGCTACCCACACAATCAGTAGATTAAAGGCGATCAGCACCATTAGCCCTAGGCTGATGGTGATTCCGAGCGTCCAGTGTAGTAATTTCCGTTTCACGGTATTTGCGTGCTCACTCAGTGAGTGTTAAGGATAGCCTGAAGTTCATAAAATCTCCAAGCATAATCAACCGAATGGATCACGAAACTCTTCTTGCAACATTAGAACGTTATTCACCCTATCTCTTACGGTTACAGACCCGTTATCCGGAGGTCGTAGGTGATTTTTTGGCACAAGGAGCAGTGGCAACGCTTGCGCGGCTAAATCTGGATTTTACGGTCTCGCTGACGAACATAACCGCGCAGCCGGAATTGATGGAGTTGTTGCGGCAGCAAAAAGCAAAACTCGCTTTGCTTACGGCGATTGCGGATATCACTGAGGTATTCACCTTAAAAGAGGTCACAGAAACGCTTTCGCATTTTGCGGATGCAAGTGTGAATGCGGCGCTCGATTTCTTGCTGCGTGCGGCAGAAAAACGCGGAGAGGTTACACTCGTAAATACCAACCAGCCGCAAATAGGGAGCGGGCTGGTGGTAATTGGAATGGGTAAGCTTGGTGCCTATGAGCTCAACTATTCAAGCGATATTGATTTAATTATCTTGTTTGAAAAAGACAAGCTGGGTGTGCGCGGGCGCTTGAGTGAGCAAGCGTTTATGAATCGGCTGGCGCAGGATTTGGTGTTTATTATGCAGGAGCGCACCGCTGATGGTTATGTGTTCCGCACTGATTTGCGCTTGCGGCCGGATCCGTCCTCTACTCCGCCCGCCGTTTCAATTGCAGCGGCGATGACGTATTACGAGAGTGTGGGGCAGAACTGGGAACGCGCGGCGATGATTAAGGCGCGGGCGATTGCGGGAGATGTGGATGTCTCAGCAGCGTTTCTTAAATATCTCACGCCATTCATGTGGCGGCGGACGCTCGATTTCGCGGCGATTCAGGATATTCTTTCCATTAAACGACAGATGGACCACCGCGAGGGCGAGAATAGCGACTGGTTCGGGTTTAACGTCAAGCTTGGCAGAGGTGGTATTCGTGAGATTGAATTCTTTGTGCAGATCCACCAACTCATCTGGGGTGGTCGCAATGTTGAGTTGCGCCGACGCGAGACATTAGAGGCGCTGCAGGTGATGGTGCAGATGAAGCTGGTGAACGTAGAACAGGCGACACAGCTCAAAGAGGCGTATGTGTTTCTGCGCACGCTTGAGCACCGGCTGCAAATGGTTGACGATCAACAGACGCACAGCCTGCCGATGACGCCGGAAGGGCTCTCAGAGATTGCTGGGTTTATGGGGTTTGCAACGAGCGCTACGTTTCAACAGGCGCTTGATGAGTATACGAACAAGGTGCACGGCCTGTTTGTAGATTCGTTTAAAAGCAAAGAACTTTCTGGGGA
This sequence comes from uncultured Rickettsiales bacterium, assembly GCA_964405685.1. Taxonomy (GTDB): domain Bacteria; phylum Pseudomonadota; class Alphaproteobacteria; order Rickettsiales; family SXRF01; genus CAYOOP01. The sequence goes on along the minus strand of CAYOOP010000002.1, from coordinate 198,787 downwards.
TGATGGGAACCTAGTATTTACGGGCGTATCGCATGATCCGAGCACGCTCGCAACCTTGCGAGATATGGGCTATCAGAACCCGGAGACGGTTTCGGAAATCATTATGGGTTGGCACCACGGCAACCGCCGGGCAACGCGTACCAAACGTTCGCGCGAGGTGTTGACAGAATTGGTGCCTGCGATTTTGCAGGCGTTCGCCAAAGCGCCGAAGCCTGATGAAAGCTTTTTGCATTTCGATAGTTTTGTAGCGGCACTTCCCGCTGGGATACAGTTGTTTTCTTTATTCAGTAGCAATCCGAAATTGCTTGGCCTGCTCGCGCGGGTGATGAGCAATTCGCCTTATTTGAAAGAACATCTCCTCAAATATCCGGAGTTGATTGAGGCCGTTTTGTTAGGTGGATTTTACGACGTGTTGCCGACAAAAGATAGTTTAGTCAGTCAGCTAACTTCTACGTTAAAGACCGCGGATGACTTTGAAGAGCGAATGAATGTGCTCCGCCGGTTTAGGAACGAAAAACAATTTCAGGCGGGTGTGCAGTTTTTGAGCAAGATGTGCGGCAGTGTCGAATGTGGTCAGTTTCTGGCGTCAGTTGCAGATGTGGTGCTTCAAGCGGTAATCCAGACAGTAAGCGATGAATTCGAATTGAGTTATGGCACCCTACCAGGCGGTGGATTCGCTATACTTGGCCTTGGGAGGCTTGGTGCTGAAAGTATGACCTTCAGCTCTGATATTGATGCGGTGTTTGTATATGATGTTGAAGATTTTGATGCAGTTTCTTCCGGCGAAAAAAGCTTTACGGCAGGGGTGTATTATAACCGTTTAAGTCAGCGTGTCCTAAGTGCTCTTACAACGGTGACGGAGAACGGCACATTGTATGAGGTGGATACACGGCTACGTCCATCAGGGAAACAAGGACTGCTCTCGGTTAGTTTTAAAGCATTTACCCATTATTTTAGTGAGCTTGCGTGGACGTTTGAGGACATGGCGCTGACCAAGGCGCGCGTGGTAGCGGGTACGCCGGAGTTAGTACGGAAATTGGCGATAGAAATTGAAACTGTTGTGCGTGCGCTGCGCAATTTTGCAACACTTGCGGCAGATGTCGTAGACATGAGAAAGCGCACCGAGGAGGAATTTCCGGCCAAGTCAATGTGGGATTTAAAATATGTGCGCGGCGGGTTGATGGATGCGGATTTTATCGCGCAATATATCGCACTACGTTACGCAGGTGAGTATCCTTCTCTACTTAAGCGCGACACTGGTGCTATTCTTGGAGAGGCGCGGAGGTTGGGGTTGCTCCAGCACGATATTGTTGAGGGGTATGGATGGATGAACACCTTGTTCCAGTGGTTGCGGCTCAGCGCAACCGACATTGATGATTTGGAAACGGCAAATGTTAATTTGCAGGCGTTGATCGTTGAAGGTATGGAAATGGCCGATTTTGCAAGTTTGAAAGCAAAACTAATAGCCATTGAAAAAGAGGTGTTCGAGGCGTATATATCTGTGCTCCAACCTTGAAGAGAGTAACCTTATGCCTTCTCCCGCTAAGCAATCTGCCACTGCGCTTGACATTGGTTCCAAAGCCCCTACGTTTTCACTTCCTGTGTCTGATACGGAAACACTGACACTTGAAGGGCTCAAAGGCAAAAACATTGTGCTTTATTTCTATCCGAAGGATGATACGCCGGGCTGCACCATCGAAGCGAAAGATTTTCGCGATCGTATGAAGGCGTTTGAAAAAGCGAATGCGGTGGTTTTGGGAGTGTCGAAAGATCCACTGAAAAGCCACGCGAAGTTTAAGGAAAAATTTTGCCTACCCTTCCCGCTCGGTTCGGACTTTGAAGGTACGGTGTGCGAAGATTACGGCGTGTGGGTTGAAAAAAGCATGTATGGCAAAAGCTATATGGGCATTGAGCGTACGACGTTTTTGATTGATGGCAAGGGTATTATCCAAAACCTTTGGCGCAAGGTCAAAGTCGATAATCATGCTGAAGAAGTATTACAAGCGGTGCAGGCGCTTTAAAATGAAATCATCATTGCGCGCACAGCGAAGCAATCCATCCCTCCTCGCCGCAGTATGGATTGCCGTGTTGGCCTTTGGCATCCTCGCAATGACGATTTTTCCGCTTTATGCCGCGGAATCGGCGGTGCTCGAGCATTCCACCGTGCGGCTAATTGCGGCATCGACAGCCGTAACACCCGGTGAACCACTGAAGCTTGGTGCACATATATTGTTAGAAGAGGGCTGGCATACTTATGGTGAAAAACCAGGTGATGCAGGAATTCCAACAACAATGGATTGGACATTGCCGAGCGGGTTTCGTGCCGGAAAAATTGAATATCCGCCGACCAAAACGTTTACCGAAGGTAAGTTAACGACGTATGGTTATGATGAAGAAGTTGTATTTCCGGTGACGCTGCAAGTGCCGACAGCGCTTCCAGATTCCAACATACTCAGCGTGAAGGTGGATTATCTGGTGTGCAAAGATATTTGCATTCCGCAGACGGCGCAGCTCTCGCTGACTTTACCTACGGGTGCGTTTACGCCGTCGAATGATGTGGATTTACTGGAGCGGTTCACGCGCGACGCTGGCGGCACGGTTGATTTAGAGCCGATACCCGCGCCGCCGATTGATGCGGTAGAGACGTCGCATTTGCCCCCAGCATCTGATTTGTCACTTGCGCTGGCGATAGCGTTTGCATTTTTGGGTGGGGTGATTTTGAATTTAATGCCGTGCGTGTTTCCAGTACTGTCGCTGAAACTGCTCGCAGTTACGAAATATAACCACGAGGAATTGGGGCACGCGAAACGTGAGGCGCTTGCCTATACGGCAGGAATTCTTGTCTGTTTTGCTGTGATTGTGGGTTTGCTGATTGGCGCTCAATCCGCAGGCAATGCCATCGGTTGGGGGTATCAATTCCAATCCGCAGGGTTTGTGGGTGTGCTTGCGTTGTTGTTGTTTGTTGTGGGGCTTAATTTATCCGGCGTGTTTCATTTACCGGTGTTATTTGGCTCGGCGGCGGCTGAAGTGGAAAATCCACACTCTATTAAAGGAAGCTTTGCAACCGGCTTGCTTGCAACGTTGATTGCAACGCCCTGCACTGCACCGTTTATGGCGCCGGCGATTGGATTTGCTCTTACGCAACCGGCCCTTGTGACGCTGCTGGTATTCTTAAGCCTAGGACTTGGGTTGGCAGCGCCGTTCCTACTCATTAGTTTTTGTCCGCCGCTCCAGCGTATATTACCCAAACCTGGGCGGTGGATGGAGACGTTCAAGCAATTCCTGGCATTTCCGATGTATGCATCCGCCGTGTGGCTTTCGTGGGTGGTGGGTTCGCAGGCAGGGTATATGGGCATGGCGCTGCTATTATTGTTCGCAGTGGCCGCTGCATTTTTACTGTGGATTAAGTCGCGCTTCGGGACACCTACGCGTTGGTGCCATGTGGCGATGATTTTGATATTACTCGCACTCGCAGCAACATTGGCTCAGGGTCTCACCAATTTAAGTGCGAAGACGCCAGCAATGTATAGCGAAAATAGCGTGCCGTATAGCGCGGAGAAGCTTTCTGAATTGCGCGCGGCCGGCACGCCGGTATTTTTGGATGCAACGGCGAAATGGTGTATCACGTGCCAGGTGAATTATCAGACGTCGATTGGCACGGAAGAAGTACAACAGGCGTTTAAAGATAGAGGTGTCGTATTTATGGTAGCCGATTGGACGAAGAAGGACCCGGCGATTACGGAATTGCTGACCGGTTTTGGCTTCAAAGGCGTGCCGATGAATGTTTACTACCCGCCGCAAGGTGAACCGAAAGTGTTACCGCAGGTGTTAACACCTGCGATTGTTTTATCCACCATTAGTCAGGAGTGATCTATGTTGCGTTCTTTAAAATTAGCTATAGTTGCGTTATTGTGCATGAATTCTTTGGCGTTTGCGGATGCGGAAGTCGGCAAGCTCGCGCCCGATTTCACTGCCAATGATATTAATGGCACAGCCCAATCCCTCGTGCAGTACCGCGGTAAAATTGTGGTGTTGGAGTGGACGAACCCCGGTTGCCCATTTGTGGTGAAGCATTACCGCACGAACAATATGCAAAAGTTACAGGCTGAGGCACTTGGCAAAGGTGTGGTGTGGCTGCGCATCAACTCTTCCGCCGCTGGCAAGCAAGGCAACATGACGGCTGAAGAAGCCAAAAAGAACATTGCGGAAGATAAAGCTCAGCAAACCGCTTATATCCAAGACCCAGACGGCACCATTGGCCAGCTTTATGGCGCAAAAACTACGCCGCACATGTTTGTGGTCGATAAAGAAGGGCTGATTGCCTATGCAGGTGCAATTGACGACAAGCCTACGTTTGAGCGCAAAGATGTAGAAGGCGCAAAAAACTACGTGAAGGCGGCAATGGATAGCCTGATTGCTGGTCAAAAGGTTGAGACGTCTAGCACCAAGGCCTACGGCTGTTCTGTAAAATATAAGGAATAAGCCCCTCAAATCAGTTGCATTTTTCTTGGATTTTTCTTAAGATCGCGCCTTCACTCTTTTGAGGGCACATGGCAAAAACCGCAGCGCAGGCAACCGATACGGATTCTTTGAGCTTCGAACAAGCGATGGCGGAGCTGGAAAACATCGTCCGCAAACTGGAAACGGGCACGGCGGATCTAGAGTCGACCATTACCGATTATGAACGCGGCATGAAGCTAAAACAGGTGTGTGATGATAAGTTGGCACAAGCGAAGCTCAAAGTGGAAGCCATTGTAAAAAAAGCCGATGGTAGCACTGAAACAAAAGCATTTGATAGCGAATAAAAGGAATTTTCATGGTTGTGAAGCTCTCTAGCGATCTCCAAGCGGCAATGAATGAAGTCTCAGATTTGTTGCAGCAGAAAATGGGCACCCTGCTCAAATCGCCACATTGCGATGGGCAGACGGTGTTGTCGATGAGCGGCAAAAGTAAAATGGTGGTTGCAAATGATGATGCCTCCGATCAGGACGATACCGTACTGAAAGCCATGCGCTATTCGGCTCTCTCAGGCGGTAAACGTCTGCGTCCGTTTGTGACGGTGGCCTCGGCATCGCTGTTTAACGTGTCGGAAGATTCGGCGCTTGCAACTGCTGCGGCCATTGAATTTATTCATACCTATTCTTTGATTCACGACGATTTACCGGCGATGGACAATGATTCCCTGCGTCGCGGTAAACCAAGTTGCCACATTGAGTTTGGCGAAGCGGCGGCGATTTTGGCGGGTGATGGACTTTTGACCTATGCGTTCCAAATTCTCTCGGATTCCAAAGTCCACCCCGATCCCGGCGTGCGTTGCGAATTGATTCGCGCGCTGGCGCTTGCCTCTGGCCATATGGGCATGGTCGGCGGGCAGATGATGGATCTGGAGGCGGAAAACAAGCAGCTTTCAATTGATGAAATTATTCGTCTGCAGCGTTTGAAAACCGGCGAACTCTTTGCTGTGTCGTGCGAGGCTGGGGCAATTCTTGGGAAAGCCCCAGGAATGATGCGTAGTGTCCTGCGTGCGTATGCACATGATCTAGGCTTGGCGTTCCAGATAACCGATGATTTGTTAGATGTGGAAGGCACGCGCACGAAAGTGGGTAAGGAAGTCAATAAAGATAAGATTGCGGGCAAGGCAACGCTCGTGTCTGTGATGGGGTTAGATCATGCGCGCGAACACTCGAAATTCTTAGTAAAACAAGCAATTTCACATTTGGATGTCTTCGACAAGAAAGCGGATTTACTGCGTGAACTCGCTCAGTTTGTCATTGCCCGCAAGTATTAGGGACTTTAACGACCGTCCTCGTCAAATTGGCGTACTTGGTGCGTTGTTGCTGCACCTTTTAGTTCTCTTTCTCCTTTGGCCGCGCGATCCTACGGCTGGATTACCTGAGGCGGATTCCATTGAGGTTGAGATTATCGCGTTGGGTGCGCCTAACGCAGCACCAAGTGAGGAGGCGCAGCTTCCTGCCCCCACGCAATTGCCCCCCGTGCAAAGCGAAGCGGTCCAAAATGCCATACAAAAAGCAATCAAAACTGAAGATAGTGAGTTGGAACCGCCAACACCACCAGAACCACAGAAAAAAGTAAAAACAGAAAATTTTAAATCTGTGGAGGCTGTACAGTTCGCACCGGCGGTGACACCGCAAGCTTCACAAACCACACAAGCTCCTACGCAAACTCAAATGGCAGAGGCTCCAAAGCTCGTGCCGGCCATTCAGTTTCAGGAATCAGCTAAGCCGGAGCCGATTTTGAAAGTGGATACGCCACCGAGTACGGAACGCAGGGAGTTTGTTCCTGCACCGCCGCCGAATGTGAAATTTGAAGATTCGCTAAAGACGCAAGCCTCTGCGACCACCCAGTCTACCGTTCAACCGCAAGCGGAGGCTGCAAAACCGGTGGCGGCACCTGCGTTTGAAGAGGCAGCTAATGATATGCGCACATCGCAGCCGGATGAACAACAAAAGGTTGCCTCCAAGGTGATCAATGGACAGGGTACTGCCAATGCTGGGCTTGGTGTTTCGGCTCAGGGAAAAGAGTTGGTGCCGCTTTCGGAGCATATGCAAGGCCAAGGAGGCAAAACACCGCCTCTGTTTGATTCGTCTGCACTTAATAATCCCAAGCCGAAATACCCTCTTTCTGCGCGTGCAAAAGGCATTCAAGGCACAGTGATGGTATTTGTGCAGGTAGGGTTTGATGGTGAGCCTACGGCGGTAGAGATTTGGCAAACGAGCCAGGATCCCGTGTTGGATGAGGAAGCACTGCGTACGGTGCGTAAATGGCATTTTATTCCGGCAACAAGCAATGGCAGACCCATTTCAGCCAGTGTGATTGTGCCTGTTGATTTTAGGCTTGAGTGATTTGCAGTAATAGTTCTGGGGTAGCGGTGGCGATGACGTTGTAGTGCTCACCTTTTTGCTCAATTTGAAATATGCCGCCTGCCCCTTCCACCACGGGGATGAGCGCTGCGAGATCATAATATTTTAAGCCGACATCGACCACGGCATCTAACTGCCCACAAGCAAGCATAGCATAGGCGTAGGCATCGCCACCGAGTGCATAGCTTTTGGCAGATTTCGCTAGCTTATCAAACCAATCGCGCTGTGGGTCATCAAAATAATAGGTAGAAGTGCTAGCGATAGCGGCCTGTGCGAGCTCAGTTATTTGGCTGACTTTTGCTTCTTTTCCGTTCAGTGTCGTTGCTTGACCTTTTACGCCCACGAAGCGTTGTTTTAAGACGGGTTGGTCAATGACGCCAAGCACCGACGTGTTGTTTTCAACACAGGCGATCAGAGTGGCAAAAGTGGGGTAGCCGCTGATAAAAGCGCGCGTGCCGTCAATGGGATCTAGCACCCATTGGGTAGGGGCTTTCGGGTTGATGCGCTCACCCTCTTCTCCCCAGATGCCGTGTGCGGGGAATTGTTTCTGAATGAGGCTTCGCATGGCGGTTTCAGCCTCGGTATCTGCCAGAGTAACGGGGCTTTTATCGGCTTTCGCATCGGCGGTGATGCCGGTGCCAAAATAGCGTGTGGTGACGCTGGCGGCGGCATCGGCAAGGGTATGGGCGAAACTGAGAAAATCGGACATGGGGTGCTTTTAACGTGAAAACGGCGGATTTTCTATTCTTTTTTCTAGACGGCAGGGGTGGGGTTATTTATACACATAGCTATGTCTGAACTCATCGCCATTGCCTGTGACCACGCCGGTTATTTGTTAAAACAAACCCTGAAAGCTGAATTGCTTACCCTTGGTTATGAGCCGAAGGATTTGGGCTGTCATTCCCAGGAATCGGTGGATTACCCGGATTATGCCGCCAAAGTTGCTTCATTCGTTCAAGATAATGAAGGTACCAAGGGCATATTGATTTGTGGTTCCGGTATCGGCATGAGCATGGCAGCCAACCGTTTCTCTGGCATCCGCGCCGCACTTTGTCGCAGTGGCTTAGAAGCAGAACTGGCACGTAAACACAACGATGCGAATGTGCTTTGTTTAGGCGAGCGCATTACCGGCACTGAAATGGCCAAAGATATTCTAAAACGCTTTCTCACCACCCATTTTGAAGCCGGCCGCCACAGAGCGCGCGTGGAGAAGATGGGCTAAACCGTTTAGAGGACACCATGCTTGCACAAAAGAAAGAAACACCTATGTCTCAGAATCCATTTTTTTCCTCCACCCTCGCTGAAACGGACTCTGCCCTCCTGCATACATTGCAGGAAGAGCTCGAACGCCAGCAAACTCAAATTGAATTGATTGCTTCGGAAAACATTGTGAGCAAGGCGGTGCTCGAAGCGCAAGGCTCAGTGCTTACCAATAAATATGCGGAAGGCTACCCGGGCAAGCGTTACTATGGTGGTTGCGAATTCGTAGATAAGGCTGAGCAATTGGCGATTGATCGCGCGAAAGAGCTCTTTGGCTGTAAATATGTGAACGTACAGCCGAGTTCCGGCTCTCAGGCCAACCAAGGTGTATTCATGGCGCTGCTGCAGCCGGGTGATGTGATTCTTGGGCAATCGCTCGCAGCGGGCGGTCACTTAACGCATGGCGCAGCGCCAAATCAATCCGGCAAATGGTTCAAGGCGGTGCAATATGGCGTGCGCAAAGAGGACTCATTGATTGATTATGAGGAAGTGGAGCGTTTGGCGAAGGAACATAAACCGAAGCTGATTATCGCTGGTTTTTCGGCCTATCCGCGCATTGTGGACTGGGCGCGTTTCCGCAAGATTGCGGACAGCGTTGGCGCACTCCTTATGGTGGATATGGCGCATGTGGCGGGTTTGGTTGCCGCCGGCGTATACCCAAGCCCCCTGCCCTATGCGCATGTGGTGACGACAACGACACATAAAACATTGCGTGGTCCGCGCGGCGGGATGATTCTGTCGAACGATGAAGAACTCGGCAAAAAATTCAACTCTGCCATTTTCCCAGGTATTCAAGGTGGCCCACTTATGCATGTGATTGCGGGGAAAGCGGTCGCGTTTGGCGAAGCGTTGAGACCTGAATTCAAGCAATACGGCAAGCAAGTGGTCGAAAATGCCAAGGTACTGGCGGCAACGTTGGTGGAACGTGGTTGCGCGATCGTGTCGGGCGGTACGGATTGCCATTTGATGTTGGTGGATCTGCGCCCCAAAGGGGTCACCGGCAAAGCTGCTGAAGAATCGCTCGAGCGCGCGGGCCTCACCTGCAACAAAAACGCCATTCCGTTTGACCCGGAAAAACCATTTGTGACAAGTGGTATTCGCCTTGGCACACCTGCGGGCACCACGCGTGGATTTGGTGTGGCGGAGTTCAAGCAGATCGGCAATTTGATTGGCGATGTGCTGGATGGCCTCAGCAAAGGCGATGATAATTCTGCGGTTGAAAAAGCTGTAAAAGCTAAAGTGGCTGAGCTTTGTAAGCAATTTCCGATTTATTAGCTATGACAAAGCTACCTACTTCTTACGATGCGAAAATGCGCGAGGCCCATTGGCAAAAGCAATGGGAAGAATCAGGTGTGTATGCGTTTCGGGACGATAAGGAGAAGGCTGAAACCTTTGTGATTGATACGCCGCCGCCGACTGTTTCGGGCGTGCTGCACATGGGGCACATTTTTAGTTATACGCAAGCCGATTTTATCGCGCGCTATAAGCGCATGCGCGGGTTTGATGTGTTTTACCCCATGGGGTTTGACGATAATGGCTTGCCGACTGAGCGCTTGGTGGAGAAAGTCAAAAACGTGCGCGGCAGCGCCATGCCACGGGAAGATTTCGTAAAACTCTGTCGCGAGGTGGTGGTGGAGGCCGAGGCCGAATTCAAGCGTTTGTTTACAAGCGTGGCCCTAAGTGTGGATTGGAAACTGCTGTATCAAACTGTGAGCGACAAGGTGATTGCGCTTTCGCAGGCTTCATTCCTCGATCTAATCTCTAAAAATGAAGCCTACCGCGATTTTAGGCCGACCTATTGGGATTGGGTAGACCAAACGGCGATTGCGACTGCGGAGATTGAGAACAAGGATATGCAGGGCGTAATGGTAGATTTGCGCTTTGAAATCGAAGGTGGCGTGGCAATTACGATTGCAACGACGCGCCCTGAACTCCTCGGTGCCTGCGTTGCGGTGATGTACCACCCCGAAGATGCGAACGCTGCGAAGTATAAAGATAAGCACGTGATTACCCCTCTATTTGGCGTGAAAGTGCCGATGATTGCTGATGAAGCTGTAGACAAGGAATTTGGTACAGGCCTGGTCATGTGCTGTACCTTTGGTGATGACACGGACAAGGAATGGCAGCGGAAATATAAGCTGCCGGTGAAGGCGATTTTAGGTAAAGATGGAAGATTAGATTTTAGCGGTTGGCGGATAGCGGATAGTGAAAAAGAGATTACCCGCGAACCGCTATCCGCTATCCGCGATTTACAGGGCCTAAAACCCAAGCAGGCCCGCGAAAAGTCCATTGAGTTGCTACAGGCAGCAGGTGCTTTGGTGGGTAAAAAAGATATCAACCACACAGTAAAATGTGCGGAGCGCAGCGGCACGCCGATTGAGATTATTCCTACCTCGCAATGGTTTGTAAAACTGACCGATAAAAAAGAGGAATTGAAAGCCAAGGGCGCGGAAGTTGAGTGGCACCCGGAGTTTATGCGTGTGCGGCTCAATCAATGGATTGAGGGCTTGAAAGAAGATTGGTGCATTTCGCGGCAGCGGTTTTTCGGTGTTCCCTTCCCTGTTTGGTATTCCAAGCGTGCGGGTGAAGAAGGTAAGGCGATTTATGCGGATGTGTCGCAATTGCCTGTGGATCCACTGCGGGATACCCCAAAGGGGTATAAGGCAGATGAGGTAACACCTGACAAAGATGTGATGGATACGTGGGCAACATCGAGCATTTCGCCGCAAATTAATGCGCAGTCGCTGGCACCCAACAAAATCTTCCCGGCCGATCTTCGCCCCCAAGCCCATGAGATTATTCGCACCTGGGCGTTTTATACGATTGCGAAGGCGCATCTGCATGCGAACACGATTCCGTGGAAACATGTGATGATTTCTGGGTGGTGCTTGGCAGCGGATAAATCAAAAATGAGCAAGTCCAAGGGCAATGTGGTGACGCCCGTGGCACTGATTGAAGATAAAAGCGCGGATGCGGTGCGCTACTGGGCCTCGACCTCGCGCTTGGCGGCGGACACGGCATTTTCAGAGGATTTGCTGAAGATTGGTAAAAAGCTGGTTGGAAAGATTTGGAATGCCTCTAATTTTATTACGCAGTTACCCTCACCCTACCCCTCTCCCTATAAGGGAGAGGGAAGCGCCAAAGGCGCGGGTGAGGGTGTTACCGAAGCGCTCGACAAATGGGTTCTTTCGCGCCTGCGTGCAACGATTGTTGCAGCCACAGACGCCTTTGAAACGTTTGAATATTGCGATGCGCGAGTGGCGGTTGAAGAATGGTTCTGGAAAGATTTTTGTGATAATTATTTGGAACTTGTAAAAGCACGTGCTTACGGCGAATCTGGGCAATCTCCCGCCGCAGTGCAGAGCGCACGTGCCACGCTTTATACGGCGCTTGAAACGGTGCTAAAACTCTTCGCGCCCTTTGTGCCGCATGTAACGGAAGACGTCTACGCCCAAGTGTTTGGAGGTGGCTCCATCCATGCGCGCGGCATGTGGCCGGATGCGAACGCGTTTGCAGAAGACAAAGCTGCGGAAGAACTCGGCAAACATGCGGTGGAGGTTCTGGAATTGATCCGCAAAGCAAAATCCGAAGCAAATGTTTCGATTAAATTCCCAGTGAATGATGTTTATATTAAACCCCTGGGGGGTACTTCGTTTGAAGCATTGGCGCCCGTGCTGGAGGATTTGAAAGCGGCGGGAAATGTAAGCCATATTAAATTGATGCCGCCGGGGGTTGACCAGGGCGAGGCCACGGCTTCTGGTGCATTTAAGGTGCATGTGGCACTCGCGGATGTGGCGCAAAAGACCGACGCTAAGTTTGTGCCTTCTCATGGCGATGATCGCGAACTGCGCGCGGAATTAAAAACCTCCGGCAATACGTTGAATGCTTCAGAGATAAAATGGGGCGTAGGCAAGGTGAACGAGAAAGAAAAAGAGGCTTATACCATTGCCAAAGTGGCAATCGACAAAGCTAGCCAAGGTAAAACGCGATGAAACTGCCGACAGACTGGGACTTGCACGACATCATCCCCAGCTTTCGCGCCAAGCTCGCTGCTGAGAAAAAAATCCATGTGTATTTTATTCCCGGCAAAGACAAAGCTGGCAAAAAAACCTTTATCTACGCCGTTGCCAGTGCCCAGCTTCATGAGCAGTTCATGGAAAGCGTGACCAAACATGGCGAAATTCCAGATTTTGCAGTGATCGTTGCCATTGGCTACGCCCCGCCGGGAGATGATGTAACGCAGAAAATGCTCAGTTATTATGGATTTAGCGGATAGCGGTTCGCGGGTGGCGGATAGTGAGGTCAGCAGCCCCACCCACGTTATTCAAATCCAGTAGGATTCGTCAGCCTTGAGCGCGTTTCATGTGGGCGTCAGGAGACGTCCACGGAAACAATTTAAAAAAAGCTACTTCCGGGCATGTAAGTGCGGTGCAAGGTTAACCTCAACGAAGAGGTAACTTATGACGGCTGGCACTTATACAATCACGATTGAACAAGGGGCGACGTTTTCGCTTCCGCTTACTTGGAAAGATGCGCTCGGGAGTTTGGTAAATTTGACCGGGTACACCGCGCGGCTGATGATGCGCGAGGAGGTAGAAACTGCTTCCCCGTTTGTTACGCTGACAACAGAAAATGGCGGTATTGCGCTTGGCGGCGCGGCAGGAACGATTACGCTTACGATGAACGCCGCAGCAACAGCGGCGTTGACGCAAACCAAAGGGTTTTACGACCTTGAGTTGGTAAGTGGCGGCGGCGTGGTGACACGTTTGTTAGAAGGACTCGTTGAAATCCGCAAGGAGGTGACACGATGAGTGACCTCACTCTCACCCCTGCTGAAAATAAAGTCATCGTTTCTGATGGCGGCGTTACCGTTGTTTCTGTGGGGATTCAAGGTCCGGAAGGTGGTAGCGGTGGTGGCACGCCCGGCGGCTCCAGCGGCCAGGTGCAATACAACAACGCGGGCGCGTTTGGTGGATTTACGGTCGGCGGGGATGCGACATTAAATACGGGCACGGGCGCACTTACGGTTACCCAAACCAATGGCGTTTCATTCGTGGCATCGGCAACGACGGATACGACCAATGCTTCTAACATCAGCTCCGGCACGTTGGCGGCAGCACGCGGTGGCGCAGGCACAGTAAATGGTGTGTTGAAGGCGAACGGCAGCGGTGTTGTTTCTGCGGCGACTTCCGGGACGGATTATTATGCACCTTCGGGTACCGACGTGGCGGTAGCTGATGGTGGTACGGGTGCGAGCACGGCGGCGTCGGCACGCACTAACTTAGGTGTTGGCACGATTGGCACGCTTGCGACGATCGCATGTGCCGTAACCTGCGTGTTTGATGGGAATGGCGCGGCTCTCGTTGCGAATAGCAAAGTGTATCTTGAGGTGCCATTTGCGATGACAATTACGGGGTGGACGATTGTGGCTGACCAAATAGGCAGCTGTGTGATTGACGTGTGGAAAGATACCTACGCGAATTATCCGCCGACAGTGGGGGATACGATTGCGGGTTCAGAGAAACCGACACTTTCATCGACAGTGAAAAACCAAGATTTATCACTTTCCACGTGGACGACGGCGGTGAGTACCGGTGACACGTTGGTGTTTAACGTGGATTCGGCAACAACGGTGGGCAAAGTCACCGTGGTGTTGCGTGGAACAAGAGTAGCGTAGGAGAGCATATATGAACATTGGCAGTATTATTGAAATGATTAAACAGGACCCAAGCATCAAGGATGATGTGGCAGGGTTTTTAGCGCGTGTGAATGAGAAGAATATTCGTCAAGTCGATGTAATTCGCACCGAGATCATAGAGCATGAGTGTTTTGTTTCGGTTGCCGATCGTAATGGTGGTGAGGCGGTAGAAGAAGATGTTATGGCAGCTATCAAAGCGCTGGAGATAGTGCCATTGCTTGAGCAAGCTGACCGAGTTCATGAACAAAATATCGCGATGATTCAGGCGGGTGAAATTACCGATATTGATACGATTCAACCTGTAGGAGACGGTATCGATGTCGCTTGATGTTCAAATATTTGCTTCCGGCTTTGGTACAACGTGGACCAAGCCAGGAAGTGCTTTGCTGACCTACGGCAAGCTGATCGGTGCGGGTGGTGGTGGTGGTTCAGGCCGTTCTGCAACACAAGCGGGTGGCGGCGGTGGTGGTGGTGGTGGCGCATATTCGGAATTTATGATTCCCTCTTCTGTACTCGGATCTACCGAGACTGTCACGACGGGGAGTGCATTCACCGGTGGCGGCAATTCTGTCACTAACAGCAGCGGCAATAATGGCAGCAATGGTACAGCCACGGTTTTCGGAACTGGTACTCCTAGCTGGTGCCGAGCCGGGGGTGGTACTGGAGGAAATGCAGGAGGTACGACCGGTGGTACAGGTGGTGCGGGCGGTACTGGAATGGAAGCTGGTAGCACAGGCGCAACCGGTGGTAACGGTAACGTCAACCCGGCCACAGTTGGAGCAACAGCTACTACACCTACCAATCGCGCGAGCGGAGGAGGAGGTGGTGGTGGTGCTTATAACTCAACAGCAACCACACAATCCGCAGGTGGAGTTGGCGCAGGCGCGGGATTTAATACTTATGGAGGCACGCTAAACGGGGGCACTTCTGGGAGCGCTGGGGGAAATACAGGAGGTGACGGTGATTCTCCGTCCATTTATGTTCCCAATGGAACCCCAGGCGGCGGCGGTGGTGGTGGAAACAATGCCAGTACAGGTGGTGCTGGTGGTGCAGGTGGGTTTTATGGCGGCGGTGGCGGCGGTGGTGGTGGATGCTCAGGAGCCTTTGCGAGCGGTCAAGGTGGCAATAGTGGTCCGGGCTTAGCGATGGTGTTTACTCATGTTGCTTAAAACAGAACCAAATTATAGAGCAGATCCGTTCCCGATAGATGACGGAAGCGAGATCATCTTCAATTTTCATTTGCATCGTGGAGAGCTTGATCCACGCATGAGTGCGTATGAAATGGCACCTATCGTTATTAAGCATATGTCGGGGATTATTAACCAGGGGATCCTGGATAATTTCCCGCGGGCGAAAGCAGAGTTTGATGCGATGCGAATGCTTTTGATCAAAACACCACCAGACAAGCTTGATGAACTGCTTCCCTGGATGCGTTCGCTGACGCGCACGGAAGAGGATGATGTGATTCGCATGAGCTTATTTGACAACACTCCACACCCGGAAGGCCTGAGGTATTATCTATGACGATTGTAACTTTATTTGTGAAGTCAGGCACCTATTCTAAAGGTTCGGAAACCGGGGTTTATGTAGTTGGTGTAGGTGGCGGTGGCGGTGGCGGATCAGGTCGCAGGGGTGCTGCTGGCACATTAAGGACAGCCGGTGCCGGTGGTGCGGGTGGTGCGTGGAACGATGTATATCTACAAGCCTCTGATTTAAGTTCAAGTGAAACGGTGACCATAGGTGTCGGTGGTGCGGGGGGATTCCCTGCGGGTGCTTCTAGCTATAACGGTTCTGGAACGGATGACACCAACGGTAACAATGGCAGCAATGGATCTGATACCGCATTTGGTAATTGGTTTCGCGCTGATAGCGGCACTGGTGGCGCCGGCGGAAACAATTCGGGTGCAGCCACAGGGGGTAATCCTGGTGGTGGCGCTGCTAATAGTGCAGCAGTAGGTGGGGTTTCTTCTTCAGCAACGGGGACTGCCGGGAGCAATCAAAATACGTCTTCTATTTACGGAGGCGGCGGTGGTTCGGCCGGTGGTGGTCTTACTACAGCCAACGCAACTGGCGCAGGTGGTGTGGGCGGTGGTGCAGGGAATACAGTAAGCACTTCTCCCGGTGGTGGTACAGCTAGCGCATTAAATGGCACGTCCGGCACTCCTATGCCTCCTTATTTACCCTATGGAGCTGGGGGTGGAGGTGGGGGTGGCACAACAAGCAGTAACGTTGCACCTAATCCTGTAATGACTGGAGGCAACGGTGGCCCGGGACATATGGGTAGTGGTGGTGGAGGTGGTGGTGCATCCGCAAATGGAGCCAATAGTGGTGCGGGCGGTGCAGGTGGTGATGGTTTCCTTGTAATAATGGCGGATTGATATGGCACAGCAAATAGATTTATACACTACAATAGGCGCTGCAGCATGGGCAATGCCTACCGACTGCACGGCTGTTTGGGCAGGTGGAGTAGGAGGCGGCGGTGGTGGTGGGGCTGGTGCACGCGGAGCGACTGCAAGCAATCGCAGACCAGGCGGTGGAGGCGGAGGTGGTGCCTATGTACACAAATTTCTTCCAGTCCAAATATTACAAGCAAACATGGAAGTGGTTGTAGGCGCGGGCGGTCCAGGCGGATTAACTACTACGTCTGATACAACCGCCGGGATTGGTGGTATTGCCGGCAGCCTATCAGCATTCGGTGTTTTCTTTAAGGCTGCCGGAGGATCCGCTGGTACTGGCGGTGGTTTGACCGCTGGTTCTAATGGTACAGCTGGTGGTGGCGCTACAGGTGAAGTTAATGGCACTGCGGGCGGTAATGGTAATATTACGGCTGCTGGGTCTGCTGGTACCGTGGCCGCTGATCGAGGAGCAGCAGGCGGCGGGGGTGGTGGTGGTATTGAGACAGCGGATATTACGCCTAGAGCCGGTGGTGCGGGTGGATCCGCTGGCACATCAACTCGTGGGACTACCTTAAATGGTGGATCAGGAGGTGCAGCAGCAAGCCCAACCACGACTGGGACCGGAGGTAGTGGCGGCAATGGTGACGCAGCGGTTAGCAATGAATGCCGTGGTGGTGCAGGCGGCGGCGGTGGTGGCGCGGGCGGTACGGTAAGTGGCGGTGGCGGCGCCGGTGGTAATGGTGGTCTTTATGGCGGCGGTGGCGGTGGTGGCGGTGGTGCTACCAACGGCTCAAATGCTGGTGCGGGCGGCAATGGTGGCGCCGGAATGATGTTTGTCGTAAGCTTAACTGGTACGACACCAAGCCCGAGCTCAAGCGGAACGGTGGCTTACGCCTGGGCGGGGTAAGAAAAATCTTGGATTAATGATTATCAACTGACTGCACTATCGACAGTGGTGCGGGCATAGGGTAAGACAAAACACCCCTATGCCCTACCGTTTTTCTGTTCGTGTGTACTATGAGGATACCGATGCTGCGGGCGTTGTGTATTACGCGAATTATTTGAAATTTGCCGAACGCGCGCGGACCGAAGCATTGCGTGAGATGGGAATTCATCAATCCGAGCTTTTACAGACACAAAACATTGGCTTTGTGGTGCGGGAAATCCACGCGGAATATTTAAAGCCCGCGAAGCTTGATGATTGCTTGACAATTGATAGTAAAATTCACGATATAAAGCGGGCAAGTGTGACGCTTGCGCAAGATATATTCAGAGCGAAGGAGCACCTGTTTTCAGTCACGGTGCGGCTGGCTGTGGTGGGTGCGGATTTTGCGCCGCTGCGGCTTCCTGACACTTTGAAACCCTCGATACTCAAGGCGTTTGAACCCTAACCCTAAGGATACCCCATGGCCAATACTGCCGTAGATTCCATAAGTTCTACCACCCTCGCCGGCAGTGCGCCGGTGATGGATCTTTCCATGTGGGGATTGTTTTTGCAATCCGACATGGTGGTCAAAATCGTAATGGTGATGTTGCTACTCGCCTCGTTTTGGTGCTGGGCGATCATTATTGAAAAATGGTATTTGATGCGTGGGGTGACTGCGAAAGCCAAAGAATTTGAAGCGGAATTCTGGGCGTCGGATGCGTTGGATAAATTTCACGAGCGCGTGAAAAAGCGGGCCAATCACCCGATGGCACTGGTGTTTGTGGCCGCCATGGAAGAATGGTTCCGCTCCAAGTCCACGGGTGCGGCGGCACAAGTGGGCGTGGTGCGTGCGGGGTTGCGGGAGCGCATTGCGCACATCATGCAAGTGGCGACGCATCGGGAAATGGACCGGTTGGAGCATGGGCTTGGATTTTTGGCGACCACGGGCTCTACGGCACCGTTTGTTGGGCTGTTTGGCACCGTGTGGGGGATTATTCATAGCTTCCACTCGATTGCGATGACGAAAAATACTTCACTTGCGGCGGTGGCGCCTGGGATTGCCGAGGCGTTGTTTGCAACGGCGATTGGTCTGTTTGCAGCTATTCCGGCGGTGGTTGCGTACAATAAATTCTCGCGCGACATCGACCGTTTTGCGGGTCAGTTGGAGGACTTTAGTTTGGAGTTTACCACGATTCTTTCACGTCAGATTGACGGGTAGCGGCTATGGGAATGAATACAGGTAAAGGCGGCAGTAGCCGCAGACGTGCGCGGCACAACGCTTTCAGCGAAATCAACGTCACTCCATTTGTGGATGTGATGTTGGTGTTGCTTGTGATCTTCATGGTTACCGCACCGATGATGACGGCGGGAGTGAATGTCGATCTCCCGAAATCCGCCGCCAAAGCCATTCAGGGAGATGACGAGCCGATTGCAATTTCAATCACCAACGATGGGACCATTTATCTCCAGAAAAACCAAATTCGGCTGGAAGAAATCGAGCCGAAACTGCGCGCAGTGACGAATCAAAAAAGTGATACGCGTATTTTTGTGCGGGGGGATCAAGGGTCTAATTATGGGCGTATCATGAATGTGGTGGGCGCTATTAATGCGGCTGGGTTTACCAAAGTTTCGCTGATCACCGAATCGAGCGCTCCGATCATCAAAAAGCAATGAACCGCGACAGAAAACGGGGTGTACGAGCGTCCGCTATCTTGCATGGCATATTGCTATTGCTGATGGTGACAGGTCTGCCTAGTTTTTTGTTTAATCGGGAGCCTGTTGAGCCTGCCGCTATTACAGTTGATATCTTGCCGATTGCAGCGGTGAGCAATGTGAAAATGTCAGAGGCAACGCCTTCGGAGAAAAAAGCCGAAGACGAAAAAAAAGACAAAGACTCGGCAAAACCGGAAGATAAACCGGCAGAAAAAGAGAAGCCTTCTCCGAAAGTGAATACTTCGAAGGATACCCCTCCCCCGTCTCCACCACCGCTTGCGGAAGCGAAGCCAGATGTAGCCAAATCTAAAGAAAAACCGCCGGAGAAAAAACCTGACGAAAAACCGAAGGAAGATCCGCTGGATGCTATTTTAAAAAGCGTGCGCGATACGGCAGCGACGGAGAAAGCCGATAAGCCAAAGCCGACACAAAACAGCTCCGCATCTGTCTCCCCTGCCCGTAGTCGTTCGAATAGTTTCGATCCGAGTTCTCCGCAGGCGATGAGCTTGAGGGATGCGATTCAGGCGCAACTATACAAGTGTTGGAACGTACCTGCCGGCGCGAAGGATGCGGACAAGTTAATTATTCCGCTCCAAGTCGATTACGATTCTACGGGCATGCCCACGCGGGTGATGCTTAATGCATCAGCACAAAATCAATACAATACCGATGGATTTTTCCGTGCCGCCGCTGATAGTGCTATCCGCGCCGTGCGCGCCTGCGCACCGCTCCAAGGCATGCCGCCGGAGACCTATTCCATCTGGCAATATGTTGACATAAATTTCAATCCGAAGGATATGTTGCTGTGACCATCAATTGTCATTCCCGCGAAAGCGGGAATCCATCGAACCCAATACGATGGATCCTCGGGTCAAGCCCGAGGATGACAAGCAAATGGGATTTTTACATCGCTTCGACTTAACTAACTACATCTTTAAAGGGCTCCCCATGAAACGTTTTCTACTTTCTCTTTTTCTTTGCGTAGCTGCGACTAGCGCTCATGCGCAATTGAAAGTGGATGTCACGCGTGGCATCAGCCAGCCGATGCCAATTGCAATTCCCAATTTGGGCGGCGATTCGCAGTTGGGGGATGATATTGCGGGTGTGGTCACCGCCAATCTGGAGCGTTCTGGTTTGTTTAAACCCGTTGCGAAAGAGGCGTTTATCGAAGGTGCGGTGGCTGACAACGCGATGCCGCGTTTTGTGGATTGGCGACAAATCAATTCACAAGCGCTGGTGACCGGCAGCGTCACCAAAAACGGGGATCGCATTCGTGTGGCGTTTCGTTTGTGGGACGTTTACGGCGAGCAACAAATCTCGGGCAAGGAATACAATACGTTTAGTTCCAATTGGCGGCGGATTGCGCATGTCATGTCCGACGAAATTTATAAGCGTTTGACGGGCGAAAATGGGTATTTTGATTCGCGCGTGGTGTATGTGGCGGAAAGCGGCCCGGCGAAAAAGCGCATTAAGCGCCTGGCGATCATGGATCAGGACGGGGAGAACCACAAATATTTAACCGACGGGCAATACTTAGCGCTTACTCCGCGCTTCTCGCCGAATTCGCAGGAGGTGATCTACATGTCCTACGCCGGTCGCAGCCCGCGCGTGTTCTTGCGTGATTTGCAAACGGGTCGCGAAGAATCGCTGGGCACGTTTGAAGGCATGTCCTTCGCACCGCGCTTTACCAGCGATGGTAATGGCATTTTGATGTCGATCGCCAAAAACGGCGTGACCGATATTTACAGTATGGATCTGCGCAGCCGTAAATTACGTCAGCTGACAAGCGGCGGCAGTATCGACACTTCGCCTTCCCCTTCGGCAGATGGCAAAAAAATCGTCTTCAACTCCGACCGTGGTGGTTCGCAGCAGCTTTATGTCATGAATAATGACGGCTCGAGCATTCAGCGCATCAGCTTTGGCGATGGCCGGTACGGCACGCCCGTCTGGTCTCCGCGCGGCGATTGGATTGCGTTCACCAAAATGGGTGGCGGTAAATTCTACATCGGTGTTATGAAACCCGATGGTAGCGGCGAGCGCTTGCTGACAGAGAGTTTCCTGGATGAAGGCCCGACTTGGTCGCCCAATGGCCGTGTGATTATCTTCAGCCGCCAAACCCCTTCTCGAGGCGGAAACCAGGGCACCAGCAAGCTTTATTCGGTGGATGTTACCGGCCAGAATCT
>CAYOOP010000002.1:0-177631 GCA_964405685.1 uncultured Rickettsiales bacterium | reverse complement strand
GCGGAAACCAGGGCACCAGCAAGCTTTATTCGGTGGATGTTACCGGCCAGAATCTGCGTGAAGTGATGACGCCAATTGATGCATCCGACCCCGCCTGGAGCCCTCTGTTGCCGATGTAGCATACTTGTCACCCCGCCAAATGGCGGGGTCCAGATCCCGCAATAAATGCGGGATGGCAGTTGACTAGATGCAAAAAACCACCTAAGAGGTTCATCCCCCTAGTAAAAACGCTTTATTAAGTTTTTTGTACTAGGATTGTTTTTATCATTCACAACACAGGAGCATGATACCGCATGCAAGTTTCTTCACTATGATGCCGCAAAAACCACGCGGCGACGAACCTCGAATCAATCAATTTATCCGCGCTCCTCAAATACGCGTAATCGATTCCGAAGGTGGTATGCTAGGTCTCATGTCCGTCCAAGACGCCCTTAAAAAAGCCGAACTCGCCAATCTCGATTTGGTCGAGATTGTTCCTAATGGCAATCCGCCGGTTTGCAAAATTATGGATTACGGCAAGTATAAATACGAGGCGCAGAAAAAAGCCCACGAAGCACGCAAAAAACAAAAAGTTGTAGTTGTCAAAGAACTCAAGTTACGCCCTACCATCGATAAGCACGACCTTGATATTAAAATCCGCAACGCCATCAAATTCTTCGAAGAAGGTGATAAGGTGCGTTTCAGCCTGAAATTCCGCGGTCGCGAAATGGCGCGTCAAGACATCGGCCGCGCGGTGATCGACCGCGTGCTAGAAGGCATTGGCGAACACGGCAAGCCGGAATATGGCCCGCGCATGGAAGGCAACCAAATCGTGCTGGTGATGTCGCCGAAATAGGCCAAGAGCACCCCCACAAGCTTAACGGAAAATTAACGCATATCGAAGATAGTCTGCTCGGTTGCTTTTTTCTTCAACAGCTTATGAGGGACTCTTATGTCGCTACTAAAAAAATATTTACCTCTGCTTTTCCTACTCATCCCCTTTCCGGCGTTTGCTGCTATTAATAGTGGTGACACGGCGTGGATGCTCACCTCAACTGCCCTTGTGCTGTTGATGACGCCTGGCCTGGCATTTTTCTATGCTGGCATGGTTGGCGGTAAAAATGCCGTTTCTACCTTATACCAAAGCGTCATTGCTCTTGGTGTGATTGGTGTATTGTGGTTTGTGGTTGGTTACAGCTTAGCCTTCTCCAGCGGCTCCGGCTTCTTAGGTGGTATGGACTACGCTTTCTTAAGCGGTGTAGGACAAGACCCGGTTGATGGCAATGCAACCATTCCGCACATTTTGTTCATGGCGTATCAGATGATGTTTGCAATTATCACCCCGGCCCTTATTACGGGTGCGTTCGCTGAACGTGTGCGTTTCAGAGCATGGATATTGTTCATGGTATTGTGGAGCCTGGTGGTTTACTCACCGGTTGCGCATTGGGTATGGACTCCGGGTGGCTGGCTCGCTCAAAAAGGCGCGCTGGATTTTGCCGGTGGTTTCGTAGTTCACATGACCGCAGGGTATTCAGCCCTCATTGCTGCCATTATGTTTGGCAAACGTAGCAGTTTCGGAAAAACTGCAAAACCGTTTAGTGTAGGCTATGTTGTAATTGGCACCGGCCTACTCTGGTTCGGCTGGTTCGGCTTCAACGGAGGTTCGGCTCTCACCGCTGGTGGCCTCGCGTCACAAGCGTTAGTCAATACCTTCTTCTCCGCTGCGGTGGCGATGTTGGTATGGACCTTGGTAGACGCTCAGAAAGATGGCAAACCAACGGCAGTTGGTGGTTGTATCGGCGCAGTGGCTGGCCTCGTTGCCATCACCCCTGCAGCTGGTTACGTCACCGCGGGTTCTGCGCTTTTGATTGGTGCTTTAGCCGGTGCGATCTGCAACATTGTTGCACGCATGATCAAGGGTAAGTTCAACATTGACGACTCGCTCGATGTATTTGCTTGCCATGGTGTCGGCGGTACCATCGGCGTGCTCATGACGGGTTTGCTTGCAACCAAAGCGGTGAACTCCGCAGGCGCTGATGGAGCATTAAATGGGGGAACAGCCCTGCTTCATGCTAACATCACCGGTGCACTAGCCGTTGCGATTTACAGCATGGTTGCAACGTTTGTGATTCTGAAAGTTGTTGGCCTGCTTACACCGCTGCGCGTGTCGACATCTGAGGAGTCTGCCGGACTTGATGGTTCGCAACACGGCGAATCGGTCATGCACATTTCTTAAAACGACCGAAGGAGGGCTTTGCAGTGGATATGCAAAGCCCTCTTTTTCTGATACAACTTGATTTTACGGTTGTTTCATATTAGGATATACAAGATACAAAAATAAAAACTCACAGGACGTTAGATCAACTTTTTAAGAAGGCTTGGCGCTTTATGTCTAACGTACAGATCACCGAAATCATCGGCACCATTCAGGCGGAAGTGCAGAAATTCGCCAAGACCAATGAAACCATTGCCCACCATACCAATCTATTAGCGTTAAACGCTACGATTGAGGCCGCGCGTGCAGGTGAATACGGCAAAGGCTTCGCCGTGGTGGCGCAAGAGGTGAAAACGCTTGCCGGTCAGGCCGCCCAAAATTCTAAGGAACTGCGCACTACGGTGCTCAAAAGTATCAACGAACGTGCCGGCCAGCTTACCGCCTATTTTACAGAGCGCGACAACACGCGTCTTACCGAAATGTCGCAAACGCTGGTGCAGCTCATTGTACGCAATCTTTATGAACGCACTGCCGACGTACGTTGGTGGGCGACCGATGACGCCTTTGTCAAATGCATGGAAAATACCACGCCCGAAGCGGCGGAACACGCCGTGAAGCGCTTGGGGCTCATCAACCGGTTTTATTCGGTCTATGCGGATTTGCTGCTGGTGGATCCACAAGGCAAAGTCGTCGCCTGCTCGCAACCTGATCGCTACCGTCATGTGATGGGGGCCAGTGTTGCGGAAACTCGCTGGTTCTGTAACGCCCGCGCGACCACCAGCGGTGATCAATATATCGCCGATGAAATTTATAACTGTGCGCTGCACAATCAGGCGCCGATGGCGGTTTATGCCGCCGCTGTGCGCCGTGGCGCTGAATTAAACGGCGAGGTTACGGGCGTGCTCGGTGTGTTCTTCGATTGGGGTGAGCAATCCCGCGTCATCGTTCAGGATGAGCCAAATTTGAGCAAAACCGAATGGTCGCGTTCGCGCGTGCTGTTGCTCGACAGCAATTTGCGCATCATTGCCGCCTCTGACGGCAAGGACATGTACGGCTTTTTCACACTTGAAAACAAAGGCCAGACCAAAGGCAGCTATGTCGACGCCAAAGGCAATACCATTGCCTATGCCAAAACCCTTGGCTACCAGGAGTTTGATGGTAACGGCTGGTGGAGCGTCATTGTCCAGGCACCTGAGAAATAATCAGTCGCGTTTACGCGTCAACGTTACACCAACCGCTTTGGCGTGTGGGAAAATATCAGGCTTTTGAATTTTGCATGTGGCCGCTTTTACACGCGGCAGTTCTGCGAAAATAAAACGTATCAATTCATGGGCTACGGTTTCAAGCAGCGGCGTATGCGGTTTTTCGCTTAGGGACTGAATATAGTTATATATAGTTGCATAATCCGCGCATTCGCTAACGCGTTCGGGCACAATGGGGTAATCCACCTCAATGGCTACATCCACCCAAATACGTTGGGGTTCATGCTCCTGCGATAAAATGCCGATGCGTGCCTGTACTTCGACTTGCGTTAGCGTAATCGTCCACATCATAGCAAATGCTGCCCGCCGTCTACGAAGAGGATTTGACCGGTGACACTCGGCAAGTTTAGCAAGCCCACAATGGCTTTTGCGACGTCTAAAGGGGTGGCGTTGGCTTGAAGTGGTAATGTTTCAGCCAATTTCTTCCGATACGCTTCGTCGTGATCTCCTGAGGTCAGCACAATACCAGGGCACACGCCATTCACGCGAACCGCCGGCCCAAGCGCTCGTGCGGCCATGTGTGTAAATTCCGCCAGTAGTTTTTTGGACAGTAAATAGGCAAAATGGCTGCCATGGGTATTTGTGATATTCGTATCCAGGATATTGACCACATGGCCTTGTGTCACCGTTTTAGCAAATGCCTGGGTCAAGAAAAACGGTGCTTTGAAGTTCACGTCCATTTGCCGGTCAAAGAGCGCCTCATCTGTTTCCGCAAAACCTGCGCGATCAAACACCGAGGCATTGTTGATAAGCACATTAAGCTTAGGCAATGCCGCCTTTGCGTTTTGTACCAATGCTGCCAGGGTACCCGTATCCGCAAGGTCGGCTGGCAACAACACACACGCCCTGCCCTTAGCTTCGATTTCTTTTTTTACTATCTCAGCTTCAGCTTTGGAATGATTGTAATGGAGGGCAATGCCATAGCCATTCTCGGCTAGATGCAGCGCTATTTCACGACCTAGGCGCTTGGCTCCACCGGTAATCAGTGCAGCGTTCACGCGGTCTCCTTAAGAAAACGGCTGCCGGGTTTGGCAGCCGGAATGCCCGCGAGCTCTTGTGGGAGCGCATCGGGCTTATAGGCTGGGATATCCAAGGTGAGCAGCGAGGTAAGCGGGAGCTTCAGTTCTACATCGTTGTTGCTGCGCCGATCGATAATGCTCGCAACGGCGACCGCTGTGGCACCCAGGCTTTCAAGACATCGTGCGGCTTCCATGGAAGATTTTCCGGTGGTGACTACATCTTCGACAATCAATACGCGTGCGCCGGGTTCCAGCGAAAACCCCCGGCGCAGCTGGAAAGCGCCATCTACCCGCTCCACGAACATGGAGGGCAATTTCAATTGGCGTGCGAGTTCATAACCGACGATTAACCCGCCCATGGCGGGGGCAACCACAGCGTCAAAATCCTTTGCATTAAGCTTGGCAGCCAGTGCCGCGCATAGGCGTTCGGCACGCGCAGGGTCTATCAACGCGCGGGCGCATTGCACATACATGGCGCTGTGGAGGCCGGAAGAAAGGATAAAATGCCCCTTGAGCAATGCCCCTGAGGCCTCCAATTCGGCAATAAGCTGATCTTTTTGCATATCCCTGTTTTTAGCCGGATGGCGCGGCTTAGGTCAAGCGTTCAGCGCAGCGGAGTGGCTGGTTTGATGGTGTTGCAGAGCAGCACGAAGGGGATTTAACCACGTTTGATCTCTAGTAAAGGCACGCCCCAAAAGGGCCGCAACTGGGCAGATGCCATAGCGCGCATTGGTTAGAAATGCGGCCTCTGCCGCTTGCAAGTGACTTAGGGGGTACTCCCCTTCCTGTACAGGAAAAGGGCTTGTTTCTATGACTGCCGCCCTGGTTACTCCGGCCAGTGCGCCGGTTGCAAGTGAAGGGGTATAAAGCGTATTATTTTTGAGCCAAAAGACATTTGCTGAAGACGTTTCACTGATGTTTGCTTTTGCATCCAGCAATACAACATCATCCGCCCCTAATGTCTGCGCCTCCAACCTTGCCAAGGTTGATTGCAGGCCTTGCGCCGTTTTAAAGTAGGTTGGAAGCGATTTGGGGGAGATCTTTTGGTATTGGCTGACTGCTAGTGTTACGGATGTTTGCGGCGTTGCTGGAGGCAAACACTCTATGACAACTGTAGGAGTTGTGGCTGTCGGTAAATAGCCCTGGCTGCCTACTCCGCGCGAAATAGCGATGCGTAAAAAACCAGATGTAAGACCATTTTCTATCCATAGTTTTCTTGCGATTGGCAGAGGGAATTGGAGGTCGAGGGGAATAGATAGTGCGGTTAATCCTTCTTGTAGCCGGGCAAGGTGCTGTGTCCATAACAACGCTTTATGGTTTTCCACTCGTATAGTTTCAAATACACCGTCGCCGTAGCGAAAGCCGCGGTCGTCGGGGGCGATTGTGCCGCTGCTAATAAAAACACTCATCGCCTGAACGGATAGAGAATTTGATCGAGGAATGTTTCGGGGAAGTGTTCATCGCTTACACCATATTTTTTCGGCAGTTTACCTTTGGGCATGTAAAACGTGCCGAAGATGATATCCAATATCGGAAATGTCGGTGCAAAATTCTTCTCGCCGCCCTCGGCAACGGACGTGTGATGCCAGCGATGAAATACCGGTGAGGCAATCACGTATTTTAGCGGCCCCAATGTCCAATTTAAATTGGCATGCACAAATGCTGAGAAACATATGTTGAAAACGGAGAGCTTTGCGAAAGCTTCTGGCGAAAATCCCGCAAGTAACATCAGCGTATCTACCAAAATGAACGCGAACCACATATTGACCGGGTGAAAACGCTGGGTGGACATCCAATCCAAATCCTTAGTAGAATGGTGCACGGCGTGGAAGCGCCACAGCAGTTTGCCGTGAAAAAAACGGTGAATGAAATAGAGTGGAATATCGGAAATCAAAAGAATGAGTACGACCTGGGTGAGAATCGGCAATTGGCCCAGCGGACCATGACCATGTTTAAAATATTCGCCCATTTCGGCATCGGTGCTCAATCCAAAAATGAGTGCAGCTCCAGTCGCTAGGAACAGCAATTTCACATAGCGTGAAAAGAGCGGCATAATTAACCAATAACCAAGATCGCAGGTGATTTGGGGTTTGTTTTTCCAATAGCTGCTGCCCGGGTTGCATGGCCACATCTTGGTCAGCATGCCAAAGATCAGTGCAAAATAAGCAATCCACATCAGCGATTGCGCTAAGTTTTGAAGAAAGGCCTGGAGGAGCGCGTTCATGGTGTAGTAGGTGTTGTGGGCGCAGTATCCGCCGGTGTGGACGGCCCGGCTTCGGGTGTAAGCGATTCAGGCGCAGGGCGATTGGTGACGTCTGGCACCGAAAGTATGCCCTTGGTGGTGGGGCGGACATCGATATTTTTCTCCATGTGCGAGCCGCGCAGCAAGGTGAGGCTGATGCGGCGGTTGCGTGGGGAATTAGGTTCGTTAGGAACCAACAAGTCTTCGCCACCCATGCCTTGCATTTTCGCAACGCGTTCTTTTTCCATGCCTACCTGCGTAAAAAAGCGCCGCGCGGCATTGGCGCGATCAGAAGAGAGTTCCCAATTGGTATAGCTGGTGCCGGCACCGAAAGGCGTTGCGTCGGTATGCCCGGCCACGGAGACTTTGCTATCGGTCGTCTGCACGACCTGGTTGACTGCTTTCATCACGGCCTTACCCGCTTCAGTGACCATCGCGCCGCCGGGTGAGAACATGGGACGGTTTTGATCGTCCACCATATCGATTCTCAACCCTTCGGGCGTTTGCGTTATCATGATGTTGTTTTTATATTCTTTGAGCTCGGGAGAGTTTTCAAATGCGTTTAGCAGGTCCTGTTCCACACGTTTGAATTCTTCACTATCGGCGTCTTTCGAACCTTTATCGCCGGTGACATCCTGCTTATCCTTTTCAGGATTTTCGGCTGTTGGCGGTGCCGTCACATCTTTGCCCGTTTGATCATCCTTGGAGGCATTATCCAGTTTTTTGGTGGGTGCAGCGGCATCTGGCCCTTGCGAGACACGGCCCACCACAATCCCAGGATCGCTGGTGTTGGACTGACTTTTGCCTTCGGGGTTAGGGTTTGTGCCCCCTTGAACCCCAACACCTTTGGCATCCTTTAACCCAAAGGTAGGAGTAAAATATTCTGCCAAGCCAACCTTGGTTTGCGGGCTTGTGGTTGCAAGCAGCCACAGCAATAAGAAAAATGCCATCATTGCTGTCACGAAATCGGCATACGCTACTTTCCACGCGCCGCCATGGTGGCCGCCAGCCACTTTCTTGACTTTTTTGATGATGATATCGCCGTTCGGAGGTGCCATGCGGATATTCTAGATTCCAAGGGTCAATAAAGTATTAATTTCAAGCACTCCACGCCTGCATTTCCATCAGGCGTGACGCTGTGCGGTGGAACTCAAAACTACCGTCCCCTTCCGGATAGAGCTGATCCGGCGCGCTTTCGGCAGTGATGAACAGCTTGGTTTTATGTTCGTAAAGCACATCAATCAAACTTACGAAGCGCTTTGCTTCGTTGCGTTTCTCAGGGGTAAGTGTAGGTACATTTGTCAGAATTATTATGGGAAAATTTTTTGCAATCGCAAGGTAGTCCGCCGTTCCAAGCGGCTGTTCACAGAGCTCAGCAAAGCTCGTTTTGAGCACTTCCCCATAAGCTGTGAGGGTAAGCTGCCTGCCCTTAACCGTAAGCGTATGTTCTTGTGCCGTTGCTTTGGGGGCCAAACGCTTCAATGTTTCGGCAACAAACTGTTCCGCCGCGTCTCCAAGTGGGTAGATATATGCTTCGGACACCGCCGTTTTCGTGCGGCGGTAATCGATTTCTCCCATGAGCGAAATCACCTGCATTTGTGCATTAAGCAGCGCCACAAACTTATCAAAACGCTCCCGTTGCACTCCACCGGTATAGACATTCTCCGGTGCGCGATTGCTTGTGGCAACGATGACAACGCCGGCAGCAAACAGCCCTTCAAACAGACGAAAGAGCAGACTCGCATCGGCGACATCGGTTGCCTGAAATTCATCAAAACATAAGAGCGCAGCGCCATCCGCTATTTCTTTGACGAGCAATGCCACCGGATCGCCCTGCTTGGACGTTCGAAAGATATGCAGGCGAGCATGCACATGCTGCATGAATGCATGAAAATGCACACGCTGCTTACGCTCTAGAGTTGCCGTCTCAAAAAACAAATCCATCAGCATGGATTTTCCGCGGCCCACATCGCCATACAGATAAAGGCTTTTGGGGATGCTGCGCGTTTTTAGCAGTCGTTTTTTACCCACTTGCGCGAGTGCCGTATAGAGTTCATCCAGCGCTAAAAGCGCTGGTTTTTGGCGTGTATCAGCAGTTACAGCGCCGCTTGCAACGCGCGCTTGATAGAGTTCCGAAGGGGTTTTTGGTTGCTTCATATGAATCGTTACCGTAATCCATGCCCATGGAAATGGCAATTGTAACCACGAAAGACGCCCTTACCCGCGCCCGCAAGCGATTAATCGGCCGTGTTGCCTTCGTACCAACCATGGGCGCGCTGCACGCCGGGCATATTTCGCTCGTCCACGCAGCCAAAAAACACGCCGACCATGTAGTAGTAAGCATTTTTGTTAATCCCACACAATTCAGCCCGAACGAGGATCTCTCGCGCTACCCGCGTACGCTGGAAGCCGACATCGCGATGTTAAAAGAAGCTGGCGTAGCCCTTGTTTATACGCCCGATGCGGTCGATATGTACCCCGACGGTTTTGCAACGTCGATCACTGTGGGGGATCACGAACACATACTCTGCGGCAAGTTCCGCCCCGGGCATTTCACAGGTGTTGCCACCGTCGTTGCCAAGCTGTTTTTGCGCGTTTCGCCGGATGTGGCATTGTTCGGCGAAAAAGATTTTCAACAGCTGATGGTCATAAAACAGCTGGTGCGTGACCTCGACATTCCAACAGAAGTTATTGGAGTGCCAACGCTTCGTGAGCCCGATGGCCTGGCGATGTCTTCCCGCAATCGTTACCTAAACCCTGAGGAACGTAAAATTGCAGCAACGCTCCACGCGACGCTCATGCAGTTGCGCAGCGTTGTCGCCAAGGATATTCCAACGCGTGGCAAGGAAATGCTGCTTGCTGCTGGATTTACAAAAGTGGATTATGTAGAACTGGCCTTTGGCCGGCTGCTCGCGGCAGCCTGGCTTGGCACCACTCGTTTGATTGATAATATCGATGTTCAATAATTTAAGCACCAAATTTTCTGACATTTTCGGCCGCCTCAAAAAACGCGGCGTGCTGCTAGAGGCGGATGTGGACGCGACACTCCGAGAAATTCGCGTGGCGCTGTTAGAGGCGGATGTCGCGCTCCCGGTTGTCAAAGATTTCACTGCATCTCTCAAAGAAAAAATCATCGGGCAAAAGGTGATTGAAAGCGTTTCCCCGGCGCAGATGGTGGTGAAACTCACGCAAGATCATTTAGCAGAGCTACTCGGAAGCGAAAGTGCGGGGCTTAATCTAAACGCCACGCCACCCGCTGTCATTCTCATATGCGGCCTGCAAGGTTCAGGCAAAACCACAACCACAGGGAAGCTCGCCCATCGTCTGCGCGAGAAACAAAATAAGAAGGTGATGGTCGCCTCGCTCGATATTTATCGGCCCGCCGCGCAAGAGCAATTGCGCCAAGTGGCCGAACGTGCAGGAGTTG
The DNA here is from genome assembly GCA_964405685.1 of uncultured Rickettsiales bacterium. GTDB lineage: Bacteria > Pseudomonadota > Alphaproteobacteria > Rickettsiales > SXRF01 > CAYOOP01. The sequence goes on along the minus strand of CAYOOP010000002.1, from coordinate 167,487 downwards.
TGTCACTCCCTATTATCGAAGGTCAAAAACCCGAAGCCATTGCCGAACGTGCATTAAAAGAAGCACGACTCAGTGGTGTGGATGTGTTGATCCTAGATACTGCCGGACGTTTGCATATTGATGATAAACTAATGGCTGAATTAAAATCAGTCAGAAATATGACTAATCCTGTAGAAATCTTGCTCGTTGCTGATTCTTTGACAGGTCAAGACGCGGTCAACATCGCCAAAGCCTTCCACGAAAACATCGGCATCACCGGGATCATCCTCACGCGTATCGATGGCGATGCACGCGGTGGTGTCGCGCTTTCTATGCGTCAAGTCACCGGCGCACCAATCAAGTTTTTAGGTAGCGGTGAGAAAATCACTGAGCTTGAAGAATTCCATCCTGACCGCATCGCCTCACGCATTTTAGACATGGGCGATGTGGTTTCCCTGGTCGAAAAAGCCTCTGAAATGGTGACGAAGGAAGAGGCTGAAAAAATGGCCGAGCGGATGTTGAAGGGAAAATTCGACATGACTGACCTGCTCGATCAAATGCGGAAAATGCGGAAAATGGGCGGCATGTCGTCCATGCTTGGCTTTCTCCCCGGCGTCGGCAAAATCAAAGAACAGCTTGAAAACGCAAACATTGACGAGAAGGTTCTAAAACGCCAGGAAGCCATTATTTTATCGATGACCGAAAAAGAACGCCAATTCCCCAAAATCATAGGCGGCGCGCGGCGCATCCGCATTTCCAAAGGCTCCGGCACCACGGTGCAGGATGTCAACAAACTGCTTAAGCAATTCGTGCAGATGGAAGACATGATGAAGAAAATGAAAAAAATGGGCGAAAAAGGCATGGCCCGTGGTGGCATGCAATCCTTAATGGGTAAAGGTTTCCGGTGAAAAACCGCAAGCTCAAAGCGTATCTCTTGGGCATGCTCGCCGCCATCGCCATGCCCCCGTTTTATCTATTTCCGCTCCTCGCTGTTGCCTATAGTGGCTTGTTTTTTCTTCTCACTTCCTGCACGCGAGCCCGCCAGGCATTCTTCGAAAGCTGGTTCTTCGGCCTTGGGTTTTTTGTTACAGGTCTTTACTGGATTTGCCTGTCACTCACCGTCGACCTCTCGCGTTTTGGCTGGCTGATTCCTTTCGCACTCTTCGGGTTAAACGGCCTCATCGCTCTCTTCCCTGCCCTTGCCGGCTGGGTGTTTTATAAGGCTTCACCTCCCCCGCAAGCGGGGGAGGGCAACGGAGCTTACGCTCGTAAGAGCGTTAGCGCAGTGGGTGGGGGAAGATTCCCCCCTAAATCCCCCCGCAAGCGGGGGGAACTTATTTTGTTCCCACTTGTTTTCTTCGCTTCCGAATATGCTCGTGGGCACATGTTCACGGGTTTCCCGTGGAATCTCTCTGGCTATACCTGGGCGTTTTCCGCCTATACGCTGCAACTCACCAACTTCATCGGCATCTATGGCCTCACGCTTCTCACACTATGCGCCGCGATATTGCCCGCTGCTTATGTGCGGGGGTATAAAAAAATAGCCCTGGGGGGTATGTTAGTATTTGTGTTGTTGATGAGTGTAAGCGCGATACGACTTGTGAACGCGCCACCCACCGAATACGTGGAAGGCATAAAGCTTCGCCTGGTGCAACCAAACATTCCGCAATCGCAAAAATGGGATCCGGAAAAAGCAGCAAGTAATCTGCGCACGCTGATTCAAATGTCAGTATCACATTCAGCCACACACATCATCTGGCCCGAAGCGGCGATTCCTTTTTTATTAGGCGTAGACCCGGAACTTGGAAGTATATTGGCCGATACCTTAGCGGAAAACCAATGGCTGCTGGCAGGCACGCTGCGTGTACAAGAAGGCAAAGTGTTTAATTCGCTCGTGGCTATTAATTCAAATGGTACGCAAGCGTCCTACGATAAGCATCACCTCGTACCCTTTGGTGAGTATGTACCCCTGCGGGGTATCTTTCCGATTGAGAAAATCACTCCCGGTGTTGGGGATTTAAGCGCCGGAGGCGACCTTAAAACTATCGTCTTGCCCGGCACGCCTCCCTTTAGCCCACTGATTTGCTACGAAGCGATTTTTCCTGGCAAGGTGACGGATGGGAAAGCTGAGTGGCTGCTGGCCGTCACCAACGATGCTTGGTTCGGCCGCTCCACCGGCCCCTATCAACATTTCGCCATGGCGCGGGTACGCGCGGTGGAAGAAGGCTTACCCTTAGTGCGCGTCGCCAACACCGGCATTTCCGGCGTCGTCGACAGCTACGGCCGCATCATCGCAACCATTCCACTCGGCACACAAGACGTGCTCGAGATTGGATTGCCGAAATAATTGAATTTAACGCGCAACTTGCGCAGGTTCCTGCGTGATAGCGGAAGTCCACGCCTTACCATCCGCCCGTTGGTTTTGCGGATATTCAACATCATTGCAAACGCCCTGCTCTTTGCACACTTGTTGCGCCTTCGCATTTTGACGAGCAAGGCGATTATCTTGTAATTTTTTGATTTCTGTGCCTTCACTGACGCTGGCGTAAGCCGCCGTGACGCCTACGACTGCCATGCCAACCATCAATGGAATGGTGAGCATGGGATTGCCGACAAATGCCTCAAAGAAGGAGGAAGGTGCAGCGGATCCTGCTTTTGCGGCTGCTTCTAATGCTTTTGGGGAGAATGCTTCAGATGCAGCAATTAATCTGTTTGCAATTGTTCCCAGTAGCCCGAAAAATGTGGCTGCTGAAATAGCACCAAAAGCTGCCATCTTAAAATTCCGCCAGGTATTTTCCCGCGTAAATTTTTGCTCGTACTCTGCGTCGTCGATGGTGTCTGCCATGTGTATGCCCTCATCCACATGGTAACACAGGCTCAAATCTCAAGAAAATGAAGGTTTTATGACAATTATTGTCGTCGTTGTTTGGTATGAAATATTCGAAGAATCTGAACCTCTTGAACAACACGGTACACGACTACATAGGGTAACGAAGAAACTACCAATTCCCGCGTGCCTGAGCGTACACCTGGCCTTCCAGAGTTTGGAAATAAGGCAAGCTGCGTGACGGCACGCTCAATTTTGTCTGCCACTTCACGCGCAGCCTTCGGGTTATCAGCCAGAATGTAGGTGCGAATGCCACGCAGGGATTCTACCGCTCCGAGCGTCCAGATAACTTTCATTTACGCAATTCATCAAATGCAGCGTTTACCTGCTTGTCGCTTGCGAATTTTCCTGCATCGGCTTCGGCGATGGCTTCATCAACTTCCTCTAATTGCCAACGCTGCGAAGCAATGAAATCTTCGACGGCTTGATTAATAAAATAGCTGCGATCACGATCCAGCGCCTCTCCTAAACTATCCAGAAAATGCACATTATCTAACGGTATGCGGCAGGTTATGTTGATGCGTTCCATGGGGACATTCTCCTTATGTATTTTGTAAAAATACACTATATTGCAACGTATTGCAACATATTATTATGCGGATATCAGTGACAACCGACACCAAATATGCAAGAAACACTGCATGTTAAGCTACGTTGAACGCCTCCTCGCCTTTCGCTACCTCCGCGCCAAACGCGATGAGCGGCTGATTTCTGTAATTTCGTGGTTTTCGCTGGTCGGCATTGCGCTCGGCGTTGCCACCCTCATCGTCGTACTCTCTGTTATGCGCGGCGTGCGCACGGAAATGACCGAGAGCATTGTCGGTCTCGAAGGCCATGTTACCGTAGCACAGCGCGGACAAGGTATTCCGGAGTTTGATAATTTAGTCGGCCTGCTTAAAAAACAACCAGGCGTGAAAACGGCACTCCCGGTGGTGCAAGGCCAGGTGATGGTGAGCTATCACGGGACCGCGAACGGCGCGATGGTGACCGGTATTCGCGTCGAAGATCTTGCTGCAAAACCATTGCTGACGAAAAAAATCGATGGTGATTTGGAAGCTTTCAAACGCGGAGAAGGCGTTATTATAGGCAGTCGCATGGCCGAGCGCATAGGGGTTCACATTGGCGATTCCATCACGCTGATTTCTCCCGAAGGCCGCGCAACCCCGGCTGGCGTGGTACCGCGGATCAAAGCCTATCCCGTCGTCGCAACATTCTCCGTGGGCATGTTTGCGTATGATAATGGGCTTGTAGTGCTACCGTTTAACGAGGCACAAGTGTTTTTTATGCTGTCCTCCGCTGATGGCTTGGGCCGCGCAAGCGCGGTGGAGGTGATGGGCGAACATGCGGGCGATGCGCAGGCACTTGCCACGCAACTCTCCAGAACCCTGGGGCAAGAGTATCGCATTTACGATTGGCAGACGAGCAACGGCGGGTTGATTCGCGCGGTGATGGTGCAGCGGAACGTGATGTTCCTGGTGCTGACGATGATCATTATTGTTGCCTCATTTAACATCGTCGCAAGCTTGATTATGCTCGTACGAGAGAAATCCAAAGACATCGCTGTGCTACGAACGCTCGGCGCTTCACGCCAAATGATTATGCGGATTTTTATGATCACCGGCTTAGCAATCGGCACCATCGGCACCTTGTGCGGCGTGGCGCTTGGGCTTGCGATTGCACTTAATACCAAAGCCATTCAAGCGGCGATCGAGCGCATCACCGGTGCCCCCATGTTTGCGGATGAACTTTATTTTCTCTCGAGCTTGCCTGCTGAGGTGAATATTTCCGAGGTGGCGTTTGTCGGTGGTGTTGCCCTGCTCCTCACCTTTGTCGCTACCCTCTACCCTTCCCGCCGCGCGGCAAGCTTGAACCCTGTTGAGGTGTTTAGGTATGAGTGAAGTGCTGAAACTCGAAAATGTCACCAAAACCTATGCCTCCGGCGCGGGTGCTTTGCGTGTATTGAATGGCTTGTCGCTATCGTTGATTGCGGGCGAGGCCGTGGCGCTTGTGGGCCCAAGCGGCTCTGGAAAAACGACCTTGCTTCACATTGCCGGACTCCTCGATACAGCCGATAGTGGAACAGTAAAAATCAATAATATCAATGTAAGTCAATCAACTGACTTGCAACGTACAAAGCTACGAAGAGATTCGATTGGGTTCATTTATCAGTTCCATAACTTACTTCCTGATTTTACGGCATTGGAAAACGTAAGTCTGCCTCTACTGCTGCGCGGTGAGAAACCAAAAGCGGCGAATGAACAGGCAGCCAGTTTACTCACAGGCGTGGGGCTCGGTGAACGGCTTATGCATAAACCAGCCAAACTCTCGGGAGGAGAGCAACAGCGTGTGGCGATCGCCCGAGCGCTCATCCATTCCCCCAAACTTATCATCGCCGATGAGCCGACAGGGAATTTGGATGCAGCGACGGCGGATATCGTTTTCAACCTCCTCATGCAGGAATGCAAAAAACGCGGCGCGGCATTGCTGATGGCCACCCACAATGCAGAATTAGCCGGAAAAATGACCCGAATTGCCAAGCTTTCCGCGGGGTGTCTTTAATCTCAATTATTAATAAAATTTTAAATATCCCTCCCCATAATGGAAGCTGGGGAAAAATAATAAGGGGGATGGCATGTTCGTAGATAATATAGCCTTGCTTGGCATGGCAGGTCCGATGAATGCGCAAAATATGGTGGTAATGGGGGTGGGAAGCAATGTAATCCCTGAGAAGTTGCAGACTTTAGCTGCACAACTAACCAACCAATCTGTGGCAACGGTTCGAGAATCGTTTCAAAATTTGTTTCCGTCTGAAACGCCGGGTGCTATAGTCACCCCCACTTACGTTGCCGGAAAAGACGTCACAGGTAAAAAAGGTATCAGCTAGCATGGCTTTAGACCCGCTACTCGCACCTTCAAGAGACAGCTTTGCGGACATGGTCTGTTCGTTCGTCATATTGGCGCGCGGCCGAAATGCCGAAAATCGCCCCTGCTGGTCGTATATCGCACTCAAACCCAGTATGGCACTTTCGTTTAAAGATGCCTGTTCGCGCGGCAATGTGAGCCTGGAAGAATACGGCACGGTGATTGAAGAAGGCATTGGCGAAAACCCTCCAGAGACTATCAAAACTCTCATGGAAAGAGATTTCGGCGTCCGGCACGAGCTTGAAGACAAGCTCAGCGTTGCCATCGAGCAATTTAGCTGATTGATTTAATCCGCAGTTCTGGCATCTTCGGCGTGCCATGAACGCTATCACTCGCCTTCAAGCCCTAAACCGTCCACTGCTGATCACAATCGGCGGACTCTGTTTTATTGGCATGTTGATGATGGTCTCGGCCGGCGGCGGCGATATCACTGAATTCGCTATTCCTCAATTCTCTAAACTCGTAATCGGTGCGCTGCTCATGTTCACACTCGCACTCATGCCCGCCGTTTGGCTTTATCGTTATGCGTATCTTGCTTATGGTCTTATACTCGCCGCGCTCATACTGGTGGACGTCACAGGCCACATCGGCATGGGCGCACAGCGTTGGCTGAAGCTGGGGAGCATGAATATCCAACCCTCCGAATTTATGAAAATTGCTGTGATATTAGCGTTGGCCCGCTATTACCACAGCCTACATTCGGAAGACGTCCCACGTTTCAAATACCTGATTCCTGTGCTGATCATACTCGCCCTGCCCGCAGCACTCATCCTACGCCAACCGAACCTTGGCACCACGACTATTTTGCTCGGTGTAGGCGCGATGATGATGTTTATGGCCGGTATACGTCTGCGCTATTTTATTGGTGCAGGAGTGGCAGCGGTAGTGAGCCTTCCTGTCGCCTGGCACTTCTTGCACGCTTATCAAAAACAGCGCGTGCTGACTTTTTTGAATCCGGAGCAAGACCCTCTGGGTACAGGTTACAACATTTTACAATCCGTAATTGCCATTGGCTCCGGCGGGTTTCTGGGTAAGGGTTTTTTAGATGGTTCGCAAGGCCAGCTCAACTTTCTCCCTGAAAAACACACAGATTTTATTTTCACGATGTTTGCCGAAGAGTGGGGTTTCTTGGGTAGTATCGTTCTACTTGGTCTGTATACCACACTGCTGATGATGGGTAATGCGATCACCACCGATAACCGAAGCCGGTTTGGTGCACTGCTCGCCGCCGGTGTCACCGCGATGATTTTTGTGCATGTATTCATCAACATGGCGATGGTGATGGGGCTAATTCCGGTGGTGGGCGTGCCTTTGCCCTTTCTTTCCTACGGCGGCAGTAATATGATTTCGGTGATGCTGGCGATGGGGTTACTGCTCAACAGTTGCCTTAACATTGATAAGCCGATTTTACTTGAACGAATGAGTTGATTATGTGGGTTGCGCTTGGACTAGGCAGCAATGTCGGCGATCGCAAACACCATCTGGAATCGGCGGTGGATATGCTTTCCGATGTGTTAGAACAGGCCACCACTTCTCCCATCTATGAAACTACGGCGCTGCTGCCTGAGGGTGCGCCGAAGGAATGGAACCGCTCGTTTTTGAATATGGTGATTGCCGGCAACACCACCCTTTCACCTGCGTTTTTACTCGATTATGTAAAAGAACTTGAGGTTCAACTAGGCCGCCAGGTGCGCGGCGTCTGGGGCCCACGTGAAATTGATATTGATATTTTGGCGTATGGCGATGCAGTGATAGACACGCCGGAGCTTAAAATCCCCCATCCACACCTGCTCTCCCGCGATTTTGCATTAAAACCGCTTTCGGATGTGGCGCCCGCCTGGGTGTACCCCACTGGCGCTCATCAGGGGAAAACCGCGAAGCAACTGGTGCGGGAGCTGGGATTTCTAGAACACGAAGGTTTTAAATATTTTCATGCGGCCTAAACTCGTCGGCATCATCAATCTCACGCCGGATTCTTTTTCGGATGGCGGCGCGTTTGAAAATGCCGAAAGCGTCCATGCGGCTTGTGTACAAATGCTCACTGATGGAGCAGATATCATTGATATCGGCGCAGAATCCACCCGCCCCGGCGCTATGCCTATTTCACCCAAGGAAGAATGGGCGCGGCTTTCCCCTGCCCTGCATCTGCTCTCCAAAGATGCGCTTTTTACCAAGAAAATCAGCATTGATACACGCCATGCTGAAGTAGCAGAACGCGCACTTGATCTTGGTATTTCTATTATTAATGATGTTTCCGGTGGCGCAGACGACGCACTCATTCGCGCAGTCGCAGCGGCAAAAGCACACTATATTTTTATGCATTCTCTTACCATCCCCGCCAATCCGCTGGTGATTATACCGAAACATGCTGATGTAGTGGAAACGTTGATCCACTGGGCAAATGCCAAGATTCAGATGTTTGGTGATGCAGGCATCGCGTCGGAGAAATTGATTTTTGATCCGGGGATCGGGTTTAACAAAGACGCCGAGCAGTCACTCGCCATTTTAAAACGTGCATGCGAATTTGAGGTGCTTAGTGTGCCGCTGCTCATCGGCCATTCACGTAAATCCTTCCTCAAGGAATTCACGCACGCAGGCCCCAAAGACCGTGACCAGCTTACGCTTATCGCCTCTGCATTTCTGGCGGATAAGGCCACCTATTTACGCGTTCACAATATTCCAGCTCACTACGAAATGTTGAATCTATGGGAAACGCTCCAGAGCTAGCCCATATCAAGCTAGGGCTTGAACGTATTCGAGACGTGTTGGAGCGGCTTGGCAATCCACAGTCCAAACTCCCACCGGTCATTCATATCGCAGGCACCAATGGCAAAGGCTCGACTGCTGCTTTTCTAACCAGTATTTTTCAGACTGCCGGTTATAAAGTACATCGCTACACTACTCCTCATCTCGTGCGGCGTAATGAGCGTATTTTATTGGCAAATGAAGAAATATCAGATGCTGAGTTTGATGCGTGTTTGCATGCATCAGCTGCACCCGAATTAACACCCTTTGAACACGAAACCGCGGCGATGTTTTTGGCCATGTCACGCGTGCCCGCTGATGTTGCAATTATTGAAGTGGGCCTGGGCGGCCGGTTAGACTCCACCAACGTGGTCCGCCCTGCCCTTACGATCATCACGCCTATTTCCATCGATCATACGCAATTCCTAGGCGACACCATCGAAAAAATTGCTTTTGAAAAAGCGGGAATTATTAAAAAAGGCGTGCCGTGTGTCGTGGGTAAGCAAATGCCAGAAGCGATGCGCGTGATTGATGAAGTAGCGTCATTGCGAGGAACACACATAGTAAACTTACCTCCCCCGTTTACGGGGGAGGGCAACGGAGCTTCGATTTCCTATAAGGAAATCGTTAGCGCAGTGGGTGGGGGAATTCCCCCCTCCCTTCCCGGCGCGCATCAAATTGATAATGCAAGAACAGCCGCCACCGCCGCTCTGGCCCTGCGTGAACATTTTCCAAAACTCACGAACCACGCCATAGAAGAAGGCATTCGTACGGCGAAATGGCCGGGACGATTGCAGCAACTTGCGCCAAATTTGTGGCTGGACGGTGGGCACAATGCACAAGGCGGTGAAGTACTCGCAGCATTTTTAGAAGACAAACCGCATGCAACGCTGATTTGTGGAATGATGAGTGACAAAGATACATATGGGTATTTGCAACATTTAAAACCCGTTACTGAACGCTTGATAGGCATTGCTATTCCGGGCGAAAAACGAAGTCACAGCGCCATGGAAATAGCGACGATTGCAAAAAATGTGGGCATCCCTGCAACCCATGCCGAGAGTCTAGAAAAGGCACTAAAATCCACCGACAAAAACGCAACCGTCATCATCTGTGGTTCGCTTTATCTGGTGGGGTATGTGCTTGGCAATGACGTTACTTCCACCTATTTATCTTCTCTTTTCGACGCGTTATAGGCAGTCGGCATATGCCCATGAGTGGCGTAAAATAAGGAATCCCGCTTCTGCTGCACAGTTTCTTTCGTGGGCAAGATGTGGCTCAGGTAAAGGCTTTCCATATCCGCCGTACCTTCTACACCGCCGAGCAACACCAGCTCTTTGATTCTATCTTCAATGGTGGGGTGGGAAGAAAATATTCCCGGCAGGCTTTTTCCAAAATCAACAATGCACATGCACGCAACCCCGCTGGGGGCTTCAAGTGTTGGGTTAAATGCCACTTTCTTAAGTGCGGCGATAAGCGCTGTAGGATTTTTGGTAAGCTCCACTGCACCCGCATCAGCCAAATACTCACGTTGGCGTGAGAACGCAAATTTAACACTGGAAGAAATAAACCATCCAACCAAGAATGGAATTATAAAGACAGGGAAAAACATCATTCCAGCCACTGCACTTGTTCTCTTAGCTTCCCGCCCTTCGAGAAGGGTATGTTCCTGAGAGCCTCCTAAAAAACCATCACCACCATAATCGATGCTAATTCTTTCTGGTGCGATGGTTTCTGCAAGCTTAAAGGTCATGCTAAACACCCCGGTGAATATCACGGCAATCATGGAAAGAAAAACATCGTCGTTGAGGATGTGTGAAATTTCATGAGCTAATACGGCCTCAAGCTCTTCCTTGTTTAAATGCTTAAGTAAGCCTGTCGTGACCGTAATCGAATAGGTTTTTTCTGAAAGACCGCTGGCATAAGCATTAAGTGCGTCTGTTTCGATCACGCAAATTTTAGGGGTAGTAAGCCCGCGTGAAATGCACAGGGTTTCAAGTGCGTCGTATAGATCGGGATAGTCAGTACGTTGAATCGGGTGGCTACCTGTCATGCCATCGAGAATGTTTTGATAAAAGAAAAACGCCACCAGATACCATAAGAACGCAATACCCACAGCAACCCCCCAATATTGCTTGGCGGCCTCGAGCCCAACGTATGAGGGGGGTAGTTTTATATCCGTCTTTAGAAAATCTGCCGTGGCTTGCGGATCATATAAAGCTGCGGATACAGCCGACAACCATATCATCAACATCAGCACATAAGGCAAAATAAGGAGCAGCAACGCAGATTTGATCTGCGTATTCCAGGAGTATGTGCTTAAGCCTTTTGACGCGATGGCCATTAGCCAAAGGCGACTTTAGGCGCTTGTGCGATTGCGGCGCGCTCGGCATCGCCAAATTCCAGAAAATCTTCATTAGAAAATTTGCATAGACCGGCGATGATATTCGCAGGAAACGACTGCACGGCCGTATTGTATTCGCCGGTGGCGTTGTTGAAGAAGCGGCGGCTGGCAGCGATTTTGTTTTCCAGATCGTTTAAATCGCGCTGCAAATTCATAAAATTCGCATTGGCTTTCAGGTCCGGATAATTCTCAGTGACCGCAAGCAGGTTCATCAAGCTAGCGCTCAAGGCAGACTCAGCGGCGGCTCTATCTTTAATGTTTGCTCCCGCATTCATGGCACGCGAACGGGATTCGGTGACATTTTCCATGAGCGATTTTTCATGCCCCGCATAGCCTTTCACAGTTTCAACCAGGTTGGGAATGAGATCATAGCGCTGTTTAAGCTGCACATCGATATCAGCAAAAGCATTCTTCCTCACCTGACGCAATGCGACCAGACGGTTATATATAACAACCGGAAACACCACAAAAATGGTTATCGCAGCAATGAATAATCCAAAAGCAGAAGACATGTAGACCCCCTCCAATAGTTAAATCGAGTTAACTTATATAGAAAAGCGGATGGCTATGCAACCAATTTCTTCTTAATCTTGCTTTTAAGCGCGCGAGCTTTGGGGGTTGCTGCTTCGTGTTTCAGCAGGAATTTATCCAGGCCGCCGTTGTGCTCTACGCTACGCAGCGCAGCAGCAGTCACGCGCAGACGAATAGGCATATCGAGCGCATCCGAAACTAGCGAAACCACCTGCAGATTGGGCAGGAAACGGGTTTTCGTTTTGTGGTTCGAGTGGGAGACCTTGTGGCCGGTTTGAGGGCCAATACCGGTTAAATCGCAGCGACGAGCCATAACAGCACCTATCATTTAGAGTTTAAGGCCGCGACTTATATGAGCTTTTAAGCCTAGACGCAAGCACTTTGTATGGAATCTATACATTCCACTGGCATTTTTGGCCGTTTTCGTGTATATTCAACGCGTTGTTTTTCGCTGGGACGAGATGTGGTGCAAAAAAGTCACGCTTTTTCCGCAGAAAACCTTGCTTTTTAACCCAAGTGAAACCTTCGTTTAACGCTATTTTCAAGGTTGGTTGTTATCATGAGTGAAGATACCACGAACGTTGACGAAACCAAGCGCCAGTCTGGCACCGATGTGCTCCTCGCCGAGCCGAAGGTCAAGACCAAGCGCCCCCATTTCTTCAATGTGGTGATGCTCAATGATGATTACACGCCGATGGATTTTGTCGTGCAGGTCTTGAAGGAGATCTTCCGCAAAAGCCATGAAGAAGCGATCAGTATCATGCTTGATGTGCATCGCCGCGGTTCGGGTATCTGCGGGGTCTTTACCCGCGATGTTGCAGAGACCAAGGCTGAATTGGTGACTTCTGTTGCCAAACGCCACGAATACCCCCTGCAATGCCGCGTGGAAATGACCTAAGCACACCATAAGCTTACGAAGGGTTTTACCATGCTGTCGAAAAATCTGGAGATCTCGCTCCACCGCGCTTTAGCGCTCGCCAAAAAATATTCGCATGAGTATGCGACACTGGAACACCTTCTGTTTGCCCTCACCGATGATTCGGACGCTGCTGCGGTGATGCGCGGTTGCGGCATTGACATCACCACCGTCAAACAAAACCTCGAACATTTCGTTGAACACGAACTGCAATCTCTCGTGGTTCCTATGGTCGAAGAAGCAAAACCGACCGCTGGGTTCCAACGTGTGATTCACCGCGCTGCCATCCATGTGCAATCTGCGGGTAAAACCGAGGTGACCGGTGCGAACGTCCTCGTTGCCCTCTTTTCTGAACGTGACAGCCACGCCGTGTTCTTCTTACAAGAACAGGAGCTCACCCGTTTGGATGTCGTGAACTATATCTCTCACGGCATTGTGAAGTTTAATGATAAAGGCCGTGTGCAAGCGTTGCGTGCGGAGATGGAAGAAGATGAAGGCGACAACAGCGGCATGATCGAACGCATTGCCGGAGGCTCCAAGCATTCCGAAAAAGAAGAAAAGAATGCGGATGCGCTGACTCAGTATTGCGTGAACCTTAACAAAAAAGCCGAAAACGGCAAGACCGACATTCTCGTCGGCCGTGAAGAAGAAGTCGAACGCACCATTCAAATTCTCTGCCGTCGCACCAAAAATAATCCGCTTTTGGTAGGCGAAGCGGGCGTAGGAAAAACGGCGATTGCTGAAGGTTTGGCACTGCGTATCGTTCGCTCGGAAGTGCCTGCGGTGCTTCGCTCTGCTGTTATTTTTTCACTCGATCTTGGCGCCATGCTCGCCGGTACGCGTTACCGCGGTGACTTTGAAGAACGCATGAAAACCGTGATCAAAGAAATTGAAAAAGTACCCGGCGCGGTGCTGTTCATCGACGAAATTCACACCATCATCGGTGCCGGTTCGACCAGCGGCGGTGCGCTCGATGCGTGCAACTTGCTCAAACCTGCCCTCGCCCGCGGTGGGTTCCGTTGCATCGGGTCTACGACGTACAAAGAATATAATCTCCACATTGAGAAAGATCGTGCGTTGGCCCGCCGCTTCCAGAAAATTGACGTGGCGGAACCCACTGTTGAGAACACCATCAAAATCTTACGTGGGTTAAAACCCTATTACGAGGAACACCACCAGGTGCGCTACTCCACGGCTGCGATCAAAGCCGCGGCGGAACTATCCTCTCGCTTCATTACCGACCGCAAATTACCGGACAAAGCCATCGACGTGATGGACGAAGCCGGCGCTGCGCAAATGTTGCAGCCTATTGGCAAACGTCGCAAAACCATCACCGAAAAAGAAATCGAAGATGTGATTGCAAAAATGGCGCGCATGCCCGCCAAAACGGTCAGCATGGACGATACCACCAAACTGAAAAACCTTGAGCAAGACTTAAAACTCACCGTGTTTGGGCAGGACAAGGCGATTGAAGCCATTGCAACAGCAATCAAAATGTCGCGTGCGGGCCTTCGCGAAGAAGAAAAGCCCATCGGCAATTACCTATTTACCGGCCCGACCGGTGTCGGAAAAACTGAAGTAGCAACGCAACTGGCGCGCTCTATGGGCATGGAACTGCTCCGTTACGACATGTCCGAATACATGGAAAAACACGCCGTTGCTAGGCTGATCGGTGCACCTCCAGGCTATGTCGGTTTTGAACAAGGTGGCTTGCTGACCGATGAAGTCGATAAGCACCCCTACTGCGTTGTGCTGCTCGACGAGATCGAAAAAGCGCACCCCGATGTCTACAACATCTTACTGCAGGTGATGGACTACGGCCGCTTGACCGATAACAACGGCAAGGTGATCAACTTCCGCAACGCGATCATCATCATGACAAGCAACGCCGGTGCGTCGGATGCTGCCAAAGCACCGCTCGGCTTCGGACGCGTCGATCGTACGGGCGAAGATAAGGAAGCGGTAAATCGCATGTTCGCGCCTGAGTTCCGCAATCGATTGGACGCGGTGATCAGCTTCGATCACTTGAGTACGGAAGTCATTGCGCATGTTGTGAACAAATTTATCTTCAAACTCGAATCGCAATTGGCTGATCGCAATGTGACGATTGAGTTGTCGGACCTTGCTCGCAAATGGCTCGCTGACCGCGGCTACGATCGTGCCAATGGCGCGCGACCGCTCGGCCGCATCATCGCCGAACACATCAAAAAACCACTGGCGGACGAAGTGCTCTTCGGCAAGCTCAGCAAAGGCGGCACGGTGCACATCAACGTAGAAAAAGGCGAACTTGCGTTCCAATTCAGCAAAGCCACCGCGACGCAAACCACCTCGGAAGATGATGAGGCGTTGGTGTAGTGTCATCCCGGCGAAGGCCGGGATCCAGGCCTTTTTATATGCGTAGCATTCGTAATTTTATTATTACCCTTACAATCTGGATCCCGGCCTTCGCCGGGATGACGGGAAGCGTGAGCGCCGAAACCGTTACCATCCAGCTTTCAACCGGTACTGGGTTTTTTGTCAGTGATGATGGTTATATCATCACCAATCACCACGTAGTGAAGCCATGTGAAAAAGATATTGAAGTGCAAAACCATCTCTTTCGCGCCATTGCCAGGCTGGAAGATACCAGCAGTAGCGATGATCTGGCCTTGATAAAAATAGATCGGAATTCGCCCAGCGTCGCGACCTTTCGAAGTCAGGACGAGCCCCTGGCAATGAAAGAACGTATTGTGGTGATGGGCTACCCGCTGGCAGGAACGCTGACGACGCAAGAAGGCGTGGTTGAAGGCAATACCGGACCGCGGGGTGAGCAGCGGTTTATGCAGTTCACCAACCTGGTCAAAAAAGGTAATTCCGGCGGGCCGCTCATGGACACAGCCGGGCGCATTGTCGGTGTCGTGACCGCCAAAGCCAAGGCCACCAGCTATAACGAAGCGCGCGGACGGCAGGAAACGGTGCTCGAAACCGACCTCGCGATCCCTGCCCGCGCCCTCCTCGGATTCATGAACCAAAACCGCATCCAGCCTAGGTTTAGCTTCGGCGGCGTGCCGCTGGCAGCTGACCGTATTCAAGACCAGCAGAAGGACGCCGTCGTCAAAGTTACCTGCCGGGTGGATTAAATATCCCGTTATCCTCGGCGAGGCGATGCCGAGCCGGGGATCTCGCAAAGGGTAAAAGATCCCCGACCACGCTAAGCGTGGCCGAGGATGACGTCTAAAAACCTCACAATTGTCATGAATCTGTCATATTTTTGTGGTATAAGTAAGGTATGGCAGATACTCCGCAACTCCCCTCTCCTGTTTCTGAAAGCAAAGATATGCTGATGGCTATCTTTGATCAGGCCGGTAGTATTATGGGTAAAGCTTTTAGTGCGGATGCGCTAGGCGTTATCACGCAGGCAGGATCCTCTATCTTAACGGCTGTATCTGCAGTTACCACTGTCGCTGGAAATGCTACAGATGCTTTAGTTAGTATGGTTTCGCCAGGGCAAGCTAATACGCAAAATATTACGTCCGAAAATGCTGCTGCTCAACAACCCGCCATTGCGATTGCCTCTTCTAATGGTGCAGAGGTTACTGGTACTCTTGCCTCACCTGTGACTGGCATGGATAAAACTGCGATTCGCCAAGACGGGCCGGCAATCGGCTCTATAAGCTAATCGTTCCCAGTTCCTGGGTTCGGCGTAAAATACGCTTCGAACTTCCCCGGTTTTCCCTTGAACTCATCCGCGTCAGCAGCGTGCGTTTTTTTCACGGTTAAATTCGGCCATTTGCTGGCATACTCGCGGGAGAGCTCTACCCATTTGAGCACGCCATCAGACTCCGGAACAATGGCTTCCGCCGGACATTCCGGCTCGCACACACCGCAGTCGATGCATTCGTCGGGGTTGATGACAAGCATGGTCTCGCCCTCGTAGAAACAATCCACAGGGCAGACTTCTACACAATCGGTGTATTTGCACTTAATGCAGGCGTCGGTCACAACAAAGGTCATGGCCGGGGTGTAGTGATTTTACCGTAAAAGTCAACCATTCACGTACATGCTTGCCATCCAGTGGATTTGTCATCCCGTTGAAAAACGGGATCCAGTAAGCGGTGTCTGCCGCGCAAAAAGACCATACCGCTGCTGCCGCAGTTACTGGATCCCGTGTCTGTTCCTCCATCAAACTTGCGTTGCAAGTTCGCTGTCGGGCACGGGATGACACAAAACCGAATTACGCCGCAGTAGATTAATGCACTTTTTCGCCGTGGATGGCCATGTCAAGTCCGGCATCTTCGATGCGCTCTTCCACACGCAGACCAATCATCGCATCGATCAGCTTGAGGAGAATGTAGCTGACAATGCCGCAATAGACGACCGTCACCACAATACCTTCGGCTTGCGCGAAAAGCTGGTTGATACTGCCGGCTTTGCCGCCAATGTCCGGGTCTGCGAGCAAGCCTGTCAGAAGCGCGCCGATAATGCCGCCGATGCAGTGTACGCCGAACACGTCGAGCGAGTCGTCGAACTTCATCTTGTGCTTGATCTGGCAACCGTAATAGCAACCAATACCGGCAATCAGACCGATAATAATAGACCCCTGAATACCCACAAACCCAGATGCCGGAGTGATGGCAACCAGCCCGGCAACTGCGCCGGAAAGGATGCCGATAACACTGGGCTTGCCGCTTTTGATCCACTCAATCAGCATCCAGGAAAGTGCGGCAACAGAGGCGGCGATATGCGTCACCAGCATGGCCATGCCTGCGTTAAAATTCGCGGCCGCCGCTGAACCGGCGTTAAACCCAAACCAGCCGACCCAAAGGAGGGATGCACCAATCACACTAAACACAATATTGTATTTAGGCGCCGTATCGGGTTTCGCAAAGTTTTTATGCGCACCAATCACCATTGCGGCAACCAGTCCTGCAATGCCCGCGTTGACGTGCACGACTAAACCACCCGCAAAATCAAGCGACGTGCCAAAGCCAAGTAGACCCTTGGCGTCGGGATTACCTAGCCCGCCAAGCATACCGCCCGGCCCCCACACCCAGTGCGCTACCGGAATATAGACAAACGTGAACCACAGGCCCATAAACACAAGCGCAGAACCAAATTTAATGCGGTTGGCAACCGAACCCAAAATCAGCGCGCAACTAATGGCTGCAAAGGTAAGCTGGAACATAATGAAAACGGATTCCGGAATCTCGCCGCTAACGCTGTTTAACGTCATCCCCGTCAGCAGTATGCGCGAGCCGTTACCGATGAAGCCAGAATTCTCTGTGAAAACGTAGCTATATCCGTAAATAACCCACAAAAAACTGATGAGGCAGCACGTCACAAAGCTCTGCATCAATGCAGCAAGCACACTTTCCTTATGTACCATGCCGCCGTAAAACAGCGCCAGACCTGGAATAATCATCATGAGCACGAGGAGAGAGGACACCAGCATCCACGCGGTGGAGCCGCTATCGATTGTAGGTGGCGGGGCAGCTTGTGCATGCGCGAATTCCGGCAACAACAGTGCCGTACCACACAAGAACAATACAAAAAGGGTTTTAAGGACGTTGTGCATCACTATGGCTCCTAACCAAGAGTTGATAATGGATTACAAACGCCCGCGATTTATAGATAGACTTTTTAGTTGTGACTTATGTTGTCACTTCGCTGGCGGTCAAATTACTGCGCTGCAACAGATTGTCAAGCACCTGTTGAGGAAGCACATAATAATGTTATAGATTGTTGCCGAAGGAACTCAGTTAGCTCTAACGGTTGAGTTGAGGTTCCGGTGACTTTGTTACCATGTCACGAAATTTTGTGGACGGATTTTCCGCAATTTCTTGCTCTAGATTCTGCACGCGTGTACGTGATTTTTCAAAATCGTCGAGATAGCTTTCATACTTTTTGAGTTGTTTATTGCGAATTTCAGGTTTCTGATCGTCAATGGCACCTGCAAGTGCTCCCATTAAACCAAGCCCTATGGCACCCAAGCTGCTTGCGAGTGCGACACTTCCTAGAGACAAAGCGGTTCCTGATTCCACGAAAGCAATAATGGGCATTGCAAGTGCGCCAATAATGGCGCCGGTTGCGGCCCAGTTTACAATATTGCGTCCCGTAGAAATGGGTTTTTCTGCAGGTGATGCTTTTTGAAATTCAAACCAATCCATAGGTTTTACACCCGTGCTGCGTCCAATACTATCCGCGCGACGATCCAGGTCATATTGCATGTCCTGGTTTTGATTGGTGACACTGTTATCGTGCAACCGTACCGTATTGATAATATCGAGTGCGCTTCCCATAGAATCCTCTTTAATCCTGAGGATCATTTTAGCAGAAAGACCTTAAGAAATTTGTGAAGCTTTTGTGAAAATGAGCGTAATCCACTGTTCCTGTTGAAATTCAGCCTGAAATAGGAACCCCGTTAGCACTAACGCTGCCATTACGGGCTCTTTTTCCCATGCCCGAATGCCTGAAAGGGCTAGATATCCTTGCGTCAGCGTCTTATAATGAACGCTGTTAGTGATATGGTAGCTGGCCAGCACATTCGCAATAACAAGGTTATAGGGCGCAAGAGCCTTAATTGCCGGATCTGCCGCTGTTTTGCTCCGCACCGTCTTAATGTGCTCGGAAAGGCCATTTGCAGCGTTGTTGGCATTGCAATCCACCAAAGCCTGAAGGCTGATATCGGTAGCTATAATCGCTGATTCTGGCCACATTTGGGCCATTATCATGCTTAAAATCCCCGATCCGCACCCAATATCTATTATTTTCAATGGGTTAAATTCTTGTTCTTGTAACCAATTTAAGGCGGCCACGGCCCCTTGGGTAGAGGGGTGGGCGAGCATGCCTTCCCCACGCGCATCTTTGACAATAAACCCGTCCATAAAGCCTCTCCCACTAAGACAATCTTAATACTTGCATGCGTAGAATCACCCAAGGGTATTTTAACGCCCTTATCATGGGTTTATCAGGTTGATATGGAAAAGAAACGCATTCTCATCGTTGAGGATAATGATCTCAATCAGAAACTGTTTCGAGACTTGCTGGGCGCACACGGCTACGCCACCCATGAAACCAAGGATGGATATGAAGCCATCCGCCTCGCAAAAGATTATCACCCTGATTTGATTTTGATGGATATTCAGCTACCTGAAATTTCCGGATTGGATGTCACTCGCGAAATCAAAAAAAATCCAGAAACAGCGCATATCCCGATCGTCGCTGTCACCGCGTTTGCGATGAAGGACGATGAAGATAAAATTCTAAAAGCAGGTTGCCAGGCCTATCTTTCTAAGCCTATTGCGCTTGCGCCTTTCTTGCATACCGTACAGCAATTCATTAACAGCGCAGGTAATACATGACCGCAAGCATTCTTGTTGTCGATGATGTACCTGCCAATTTGAAGCTCTTGGAAGCAAAGCTGCAAAACGAGTATTATGATGTGATCACCGCCAAAGATGGCTTTGAGGCGATCGAGATTACCAAAAAAAGAAAGCCTGATCTTATTTTGCTCGATGTGATGATGCCGGGCATTGATGGTTTTGAAACCTGCAAGCGCCTGAAGGCCGACAAAGAAGTTTCTCATATTCCGATTATTATGGTCACCGCGCTCAGTGAGCAGGCTGATCGTGTGCGAGGCTTAGAGGCGGGTGCCGATGAGTTCCTCACCAAGCCTATTAACGACACCACTTTATTTCTACGTGTAAAATCACTCGTGCGCGTCAAAGTATTGCTCGATGAACTCCGGATGCGTGATCAAACCGCCGCACAACTTGGTATTACGGCTGAGAATGCCTTTATCTCCGATGTTTCAGGCTCCAATATTTTGTTGGTGGATGATGACCCAGTGCAGACCAAGCAAATGGTGTCGAAACTCAACGAAGAATTTAATGTGACGACGATTGATGATGTGTCGATCGTTCTAGAAAAGGCCCCCGCAGGTAAGTTTGATATTATTTTAGTCAGCACGTTGCTTTCGGAAACGGATGGGCTGCGCCTGGCGATGCAAATTAAAGGGCTAGAAGAAATTCGCCATGTGCCGGTGTTGATTCTCGTCGATGAAGATGACACGCGCAGCATGACTAAAGGGCTGGAGATGGGGATCAACGATTATGTACGCGTTCCCATCGATAAAAACGAATTGATCGCGCGCGTGCGCACGCAAATTCGCCGCAAGCGCTACCAAGAAGCGCTGCGTTCGAATTATCAACAAAGCATTTCAATGGCGATTACTGATAATTTGACAGGTCTCTATAACCGCCACTACTTGAGCACCCACTTAAATAACCTGGTTGCGCAAGTAGAGAAAAACAGCAAGCCTCTGTCGCTTATCATCATGGACATGGACCACTTCAAAAAAGTGAACGATACTTATGGGCACGATGTCGGGGATAGTTTCCTGAAACAGCTTTCTAAAATGATCGTCGACGTGTCGCGGAGTTCGGATCTGGTTGCGCGTTTTGGCGGTGAAGAATTTGTGGTATTGCTGCCGGAAGCTGATAGTGCGGCTGCCTTAGAAGCTGCGGAGCGTGTTCGCAAGCGTGTTAATTCCACGCCGTTTGTTGTGAAACCCGGGGAAACCATTCAAAAAACCGTGAGCCTCGGCGTTGCGACCGTTACACCATTCTCGCTTTCCGCTTCTTACCAGGAGTCAGCGGCGACACTGCTAAAGGCTGCGGATGAAGCACTTTATAAAGCCAAACACGGCGGCCGCGACCAAACGGTGGTGGCGGGCAGTTAATCCACTAATTTGCGAATTTCGCGCTCGACGATGCGCTCAACCATGCTGGGCAGGTTGGCGTCCAACCATTCTTTCAATACTGGTTTCAACGTTTCTAACACCAGGTCTTCCAAGGAAGTTCCAGAACGAAAATGGGGCATAGGAGATGTCGCCTTATGGGTTTCAATAATACGTTTGAGCGAAGCAGCCGAGGCATCCGCCACGGCTTGTGAAAGTAAACGGTCTACCGGTGCGGCTGGCACTGCTGTAATAGGCTGCGGTTGTGGTTCTGGTATAGTTTCTTCAACAGCGGGTTCAGCAACCGCGGCCGCTTCATCAATCTGCTTTAAAATATCAACAGGTTCGGGAGTCGCGCCCTCCTCTACCACCTCGGTCAGTTCTATGACATCCGAACCGTAGGCCAACGCTTCTTCTTGTTTAGAGACAGGCTCACCTTCTGCAGGCGCGGTGGTATCCTCCGCGATAATCTGGCGGATGGACTGGAGGATATCCTCCATCGACATGTCCTGCTCGCCTTCAGCTTTTGCGGCGGGGTTCGCCATAGTCTAATCTCCTAAAATCAAGACGCGATGCGCGTACTTAACCACCACCTACCCTACTGTGCAAGCATTAAAAAAGGGTATATTTAATTAAAAGATTGTTTAGTACGGCAAGCCCATCTGCGGACGGGTTTTGAACATGAGGATATCATCAAACTGATCCGTACCAGTGGATGCGTTACGCGTAAAATTTCCTTGCACAAAATCAAGATTAAATGTTCCGGAAATGCCAGTGCCACTTCCACAATCGCAGTTTTCTAATTCTTTGGTGTTGGTGGACCCGGAATTGAAACGCAGGGTGCCCCCTGTCTTCGGATAAGCACCATGCCCATTTTCACCTGTTGACCACAATGCATAGACTGCATAGGCGAAGGTGGTGCCATTGCTATCTTGGATTTTGAGCGCGCCTACGTGCGAAACGGTTCCGTCAAGCGTATACGTAGTATAGGCCGAACCATCCACATTGGTTCCCGCGGGCGTTTGCAATGCAAAGGTGTTGGTCGCCGAGCTTGCGACTTTGTAGTAGGTGGAGTTAAGCTCTGTCATCCCCGCAACGTTGGCGATATAGACAAGTTCACCATCGCTAAAACCATGACTTGCTGAGGTGATGACTACCGGATTGGTTTGGGCTGCCCCGGTAATAGTTTTCGTAAGATCATTCACAAATGCACGTTCTTTGGTGTAGCGAATATCAATCGCGTAAAAAATCCGCCGCCCCCAGCTGTCATAAGCCATATCGTCCGACAGGCCTAGGGTCTTGGTGGGAATCATCCCCGCAGCGCCATACCCAGTTGCGAAATTACTGCCGTTGGCGGCCACGGCACAGGTGCCCATGTCGGTTGCTTCCTTACCGAAACCATTGCTCGTAGCTGCAAGAGTGATATCTGCTGGGCATGGCAACCGCCCATAGGTAGCGCGGAAATTCCACAACGCTTCATCAATCGCTCGCATTTGCTGAACCGTATCCCGCGTAGGCGATTGTTGAAGATAGCTGGTTACAAGCGCCAGCGTCCCTCCTAACAACACCCCAACAATCGACAATACAATGCTGATTTCGAGGAGGGTGAAGCCCTTCAATGTTCTCCAGTGGCGCTGGCTACATGTGGATGACACGGCCATACGCATCGAGCACGGATTCGTGCATCATTTCTGAAAGGGTTGGGTGTGGAAATACGGTGTGCATAAGTTCGCCTTCGGTCAGTTCACCGGCCTTGGCGATCACGTACCCCTGAATCATCTCTGTCACTTCCGCGCCTATCATGTGCGCGCCGAGCAACTCGCCGGTTTTAGCGTCAAATATGGTTTTCACCAAACCTTCCGGCTCACCCAGCGCGATCGCTTTACCATTACCCATGAATGGAAAACGGCCGACTTTGACTTCCTTGTATTTTTCTTTCGCCGCTTTTTCGGTAAGGCCAACACTCGCAATTTGCGGATGCGAATAGGTACACCCCGGAATGTTTTCTTTTTTCATTGGATGCACGCCTTTGACACCGGCGATTTTCTCGACACACACAATCGCTTCATGGCTCGCCTTGTGCGCCAGCCACGGCGCGCCCGTGACGTCACCAATCGCATATACGCCAGGCTCTGCCGTTGCACCATAGCCATCCGTCACGATATGGTTTTTCTCTACTTTGACTTTTGTATTTTCCAGACCCAGATTTTCAGAATTGCCAACAATCCCCACCGCCATAATCACGCGGTCATAAGTCGATTCGGTGGATTTGCCGCCCTGCTCTATTGTAGCAGTCACATCGTCTTTGCCTTTTTTGAGCGCTTTCACCGTCGCACCCGTGATGATTTTCATGCCCTGTTTCTCAAAGGCCTTCAGCGCCATTTTGCTGATTTCTTCGTCTTCCACCGGCAAAATGCGGTCCAGCACTTCCACCACCGTCACTTCCGCGCCCATCGAGCGATAGAAGCTCGCAAACTCGATGCCAATTGCACCCGAACCTACCACCAGCAGCGACTTTGGAATCGCATCCGGCACCATCGCCTCCTTATATGTCCATATCAATTTTCCATCCGGCTCCAGCCCCGGCAATTGCCGTGCCCGCGCGCCCGTTGCGATGATGATGTGCTTAGCGTTGAGCGTCTCTTTCCCGTCCACAGAAACCTTGCCCTTGCCAAGCAATTTCGCCGTACCCATAAACACGGTGACCTTGTTCTTTTTCATCAAATGGCCGATGCCTTTGGAAAGTTGCGAAGCCACTCCGCGCGAACGCTCAACGACTTTTTTAATATCAAATGAAATCTTTTCTGCCTTGAGCCCGAACTCTTCCGCGCGGTGCATGAGGTGATAAAGTTCAGAAGTCCGCAGCAACGCCTTGGTGGGGATGCACCCCCAATTCAAGCAAATGCCGCCGAGATGTTCACGTTCCACCAGCGCGGTTTTTAAACCCAGCTGCGAAGCGCGAATCGCCGCGACATACCCACCCGGCCCCCCGCCGATAATTACAATATCAAAATTTTGCTCGGTCATAGTTTCTCCTTATAGCTGCATCCTGCTTGCTGTAATCTGCAAGAAACTCTTCCTTTGTTTTTGGCAGATAGCTGGAGAGTCTAGCATATGCCTCTACAATGTGGATTAAGTACACTTCTTCTCTCTGGTTCATACGGCAGATGCGTCCTTCAATATATTGTCTTTAATATACCAATGCAAAGTGTTCTCATCCAATACATCCACTTTGCGATGAAGGTTTTCTGCTAAAGCCTGCTCAAATCCTACGAGACTAAGAAGTTTTGCGTGTGGCAACATGCTCACCAAAAAATCCACGTCACTCTCGTCTGTCTCTTCTCCACGCGCGACGGAGCCGAATACGCGCACGTTGGTCAGCCCGCATTCTTCAGCGGTTTTGAGAATAATATCGCGCTTGGCGCGGATTTCATCGAGTAATGCCATGACACTAAAATACACATCAATAGGGCTACTTGCAAGCCTGCCAATATGCTAATTTGGCGATATATTCGCGGGGATCTTTCAGCGTAATAACCGCATCCGGTACCGGATTTAGCCAATCCCGCGTGCGTGTCAGCAGAAAACGTAAGCACGCACCACGTAGCAATAATGGAAAGGCGGCGGTCTCGTCATCCCCCATCGGCCGCACGTCGTTATACCCGTTCATCAACGCCTGCACGCGCTCTGGCACCAGCCGGTTACGATCATCAAAACACCACGCATTCACGCAAATGGCGAGGTCATACGCCCAGGCATCGTTACACGCGTAGTAAAAATCAATCACTCCGGTCAGCACTGGCACCTTGCCGAAACTTTTGGAGAAAAACACATTGTCCGGAAATAAATCCGCATGGATCGGCCCGCTGGGCAGGCCTTGTGGCCAATGCTCGTGCAAATAATTCACCTCATCGCGAATCAATTCACCAAGCCCCGGCTCAATTTCATCCGCCCGCGCACGTACATCGAGCGCCATCCCGCCCCAGGCATCGATCGAAAGCGCATTCGCCCGCTCATGCGGAAAGCCCATGCCCGCAATATGCATTTGCGCCGCGAGCTTGCCCAGTTGCGAGAGGTGATCAAGCGTAACCTTCCGCACGCCCTCGCCTTCCAAAAAACTCACCATCAGCGCCGGGCGCTCATTCAAGACCGCGAGCATTCGCCCATTTTTCATTTTAATGGGTG
Source organism: uncultured Rickettsiales bacterium (assembly GCA_964405685.1). Classification (GTDB taxonomy): domain Bacteria; phylum Pseudomonadota; class Alphaproteobacteria; order Rickettsiales; family SXRF01; genus CAYOOP01. The sequence continues at coordinate 142,202 of CAYOOP010000002.1, read as the reverse complement.
TGGGGCAATGGATGCCGCGCTTGCTCCACCACTCCATCAGTGTTGTAAAATACGGAAGATCTTCGATCTTGGTGGCGGATTCAAATAGGGTGAGAATGTACCTGTCATCCTGCTGAACCCGTAGGGTTCGAGCAGGATCTTTTTGAGCCGCCTGAGATCCTGCGCAATCGCTTTGCGATTCGCAGGATGACGGCTTCACAATCATCAAATAATTCGTATTGCTAATCCCCTCCGCAATCCCCTCAAAACTTATCAGCTCGCCGATATCATATTCGGCAAGAAATGCGCGAAGTTCGGACTCAGAGATGGGGGTGTAAACGGCCATATCCCAAGTAAATAGAATGGAAATTCTGATTATTCAATAGATTAAAGATAATCAATAATGATAATAATTTAATAAATCTATGCTAGAATAGCCACATGAGTGATAAAAATACCCACATACCGACTAGTCAGCTAACTGAATTTCTCAAGCGGGCAGCGAACCACCCAAAGGTGACGGAGGATTCGCAGGCAGCCTTTCCTGAGTTCTTACGATTGCGTGCCATTAGTTTTCTTCAAATGCTAAACACGCTCCGAGCATTAGATCATGAAACGAACAATGCCACGTATTTTGCTACCTTCATTAGTATGGAATCCACCATAGCCAATTTATTCATGTCTGACAACATTCCGGATAAAGAAGAGTGTGTGCGAGATTTGTCTGATCATTGCCATATGCTAAAAGTGCTGTTTCATGATGACCCTATCTTGGTCGCTGTTGGTGAAGCTGGTGGGGTGGTGGCAACGGGACTGCAAGGCCACTTAGAAGGTATTAAAGCCGCTAACAGAGATTTGTACTCAGAAACTACGATAGAGCAGGAAGTTTCAAAGCAAATAAACCCCATACTCACCAGAGCCTTTCAGAAATGGATGCAAGAACCTACTGATGAACAGAATACAAAACAGTATGTTTTTTATCATGACATCAAAAATAATTTTCAGGCCGTGTTACTCGCGTTAGGAGAAGATCCCCCTGCTTTCGAGGAAACAATAGAACATCTCCAGACCATTGAATTCAACTGCTTAACGAAACCCAATGATGTAAGAGCAGAGGATGCTTTGTCTGCGTGTGCAGTGGCACGGTTTTTAGTAGAGGAAGCCATGGTAGGGCGTGTATTTGGACTTAATTATTCCTCACAGCTATCGTTCATGCCAAGCACGAATAGTGCCCCAACGCGTTAGGGTCGGTTGTTATACCACCCGCTCCACCATCATCTTCTTAATTTCAGCGATGGCTTTGGCAGGGTTCAGACCTTTCGGGCAGGTTTTGGTGCAGTTCATGATGGTGTGGCAGCGGTAGAGTTTGAAAGGGTCCTCGAGATCATCCAAACGCTCACCCGCCATTTCATCGCGCGAATCAATGATCCAGCGATAGGCATGCAGCAGCACCGCCGGGCCCAAATAACGGTCCGGGTTCCACCAATAGCTTGGGCAGCTCGTGGAGCAACACGCGCAGAGAATGCACTCGTAAAGCCCATCCAATTTTGCACGATCTTCCGGGGATTGCAGGCGCTCAGAGCTTGCCGGCGCAGCGCTGTGCGTTTGCAACCACGGTTTGATGGATTCGTATTGCGCATAAAAATGGTTCATGTCAGGCACTAGATCCTTCACCACTTTCATGTGCGGCAGCGGATAAATATTCACCTCGCCCTTCACTTCCGAAATCGGCTTGATGCACGCAAGCGTGTTCGTCCCATCAATATTCATCGCACAAGAGCCACAAATTCCCTCGCGGCAGCTGCGGCGGAAGGTGAGGCTCGGATCCATCTCGTCTTTCATTTTAATCAACGCATCGAGCACCATCGGCGCGCAAGCGTCCATATCCACTTCGAACTTATCAATGCGCGGATTATCGCCCGTGTCCGGGTCATACCGATAGACATTAAACACCTTCACCTTTTTAGCCCCCTCCGATGCCTCATGTGTGATGCCCTTGGTGGGCTTGGAGTTTTTGGGAAGTCGTATCTCAGCCATAAGCTTATTCCTTTCGCATCTCGGGAAGTAAGGGTTGGCGCTCTGTTTGTTTAGCGCGAATTTCAGTAATGGTTCTTCGCATGGCGACTACACGTTCCGGATTTCCAGGATGCGTAGTACTGGTATAAAGTCCTTTAGCATCCACCATGGAAAGGCGACGCCATATATTGGTGCCACGCTCTAAATCAAAATCTGCGCGCGCCAGAATATAAAGCCCAACGTAATCGGCTTCTTTCTCAAACGGCACTGAATAATGGTATGCACCTAAATTACCCCCCACGTTTGAAAACAGCCCCCCTGTAGGTACGCCTTGCGAACCCGCCACTTGATCAATCACCGTGCCGACAATAGACCCTGCAGCGGCATTCATTCCCGCACCCTGTGGATGTTCCAAAATATTATGCGCGTACTCATGCGCCAGCACCATGGCAAGCTCTTCCTGCGTTTGTGTAAGCGCCACAATAGCGGGGGTAACATACACGGTTTCGCCGTCCGCATAAGCATTGACAGCCTTGTCATTTTTAACAGCGAAGTTAAACGTGCAATTTTGTCTTAGCCCGCGCAATTCACGACAAATCTGCCTACCTGCTTTTTGAATTGCCGGAGCAGTACGATTGATACGATCTGACACTTCTGCAGACGTGATCTGAGAAATGGACGGATTAACGGACGCTTCCTGCAACATCTGCTGCTCTGCAGCGCGTTCGGCCGCGACCTCATTCGGATCCAGCTTCGGCGCACGTGTTACGGGCTTGGCGCAGGCGGTAACAAGAAGAAGTACGGCGAGTAACGCAGAGAATTGCCGCATATAATTAATACACCCTCGCCTTCGGCGGTACAGGTTGCACTTCGTTGGAAAGGGTCGTGAGCGTCACAGGTTTATAGTCGAACTTAACGTTGCCCGCATCATCCAGCCAGCAGAAGGTGTGCTTCAGCCAATTCACGTCGTCACGGTCTTTATAATCCTCACGCGCTTGCGCACCGCGGCTTTCCTTGCGGTTCACGGCGCTGTTGATAGTAATCAGTGCTTGAGAACGTAAGTTATCCAGCTCCAGCGCCTCTACCAAATCGCTGTTCCAAATCATGCTGCGGTCGGTGACGCTTAAATCATTGAAGCTGTGCCACACCTCTTTCATTTTAGTGACGCCTTCACTCATCACCTTTTCTTCGCGGAACACCGCCGCATGGTTTTGCATCGTGCGTTGCATGTTTTTGCGAATCGCAGCCGTTGTTGAATGACCGCTGGCATTTCGAATACTATCAAACCGCGATAATATTTTATCCATCGCCGAACCGCCAAGCGCAGGCTTGTGCGCCGTGCCGGGTTTCACGATTTCAGCTGCCCGAATTGCCGCCGCGCGACCAAACACCACAAGGTCTAGCAGTGAATTGGAACCTAAACGATTCGCGCCATGCACCGAAACACACGCCGCCTCACCAATTGCCATGAGACCCTGTACGACTTCTTGCTTGCCATTTTTGAGGGTGATGACTTCACCATGATAATTCGTCGGAATACCGCCCATATTGTAATGCACGGTTGGCAATACTGGAATGGGTTGCTTGGTGACATCCACGCCCGCGAAAATCTTTGCCGTTTCAGAAATACCAGGTAAGCGAGCATGTAAGACTTCTGGGTCCAGATGATCAAGATGCAAATAAATATGGTCTTTGTTCGGCCCAACACCCCTGCCCTCACGGATCTCAACGGTCATCGCGCGAGATACCACATCCCGCGATGCTAAATCTTTTGCGCTCGGCGCATAGCGCTCCATGAAACGCTCGCCTTCGGAATTTACCAGATACCCACCCTCGCCGCGCGCGCCTTCCGTAATCAAACACCCAGCACCATAAATGCCGGTCGGGTGAAACTGCACGAATTCCATATCTTCCATCGGCAGCCCTGCGCGAATCGCCATCCCGCCACCATCGCCGGTGGACGTATGCGCAGACGTCGCCGAAAAATACGCCCGGCCATAACCGCCGGTTGCGAGCACAACAATATGCGCGTTGAAACGGTGCATCGTCCCATCATCCAGATTCCACGCCACCACGCCACGGCAAGCGCCCTCTTCATCCATCAACAAATCAATGGCAAAATATTCAATGAAGAACTGCGCTTTGTGGCGCAGCGCTTGCGTATACAGCGTATGTAAGATCGCATGACCCGTGCGGTCGGCGGCAGCGCATGTGCGTTGCGCGGTGCCTTTGCCGTAATTTGTCGTCATCCCGCCGAATGGGCGCTGATAAATCTTGCCTTCCGGCGTGCGTGAGAATGGAACGCCGTAGTGTTCCAATTCAATAATCGCCTCAGGCGCATGTTTGCACATGTATTCAATCGCGTCTTGATCGCCCAACCAGTCGGAACCTTTGATGGTATCATAAAAATGAAACCGCCAATCGTCCTCGCCCATGTTGCCAAGTGCTGCCGAAATTCCGCCTTGCGCAGCCACAGTGTGCGAACGTGTGGGGAATACTTTTGTAACGCATGCAGTATTGAGTCCGGCAGAAGCCATGCCAAACGTTGCGCGTAAGCCTGCGCCACCGGCACCAACGACCACGACATCATGAAAGTGATCAATGATTTTGTATAACATTAAAGCACTCCCGGAATATCAAGAAAGTGGAGGCGGATGATCGAGAGAATGGCAATAGCCGTAAGCGCCGTGCAGGCAAAGTTTATGGCAATCAGCAGCGTATATTTTTTCCATGCTCCCTTCACATAATCCTCAATAATCACCTGTAACCCCAGGGCCGAATGGTAAAACATAGCCATCAGAAACAACGAAAGCGCGACCGCGTTAAGCGGTGATCCTAGCCAATTACCGACCATTTCGGGTTCTTCAAACAACATCGCCCGCATGAGCGAAAACACAAACCACACCGAAAGCGGAACCATCGCAACAGCGGTCAGCCGCTGCATCCACCAATGTTTGACACCATATTTCGCAGAGCCAAGGCCGCGCGCCACGCGCATATTGCTTCGCAGATGATTGTTGCTATCCACAGTTGCCCCCCTGCATAACCATGCCCCAGACAAGCCCCGTCATCGCCACGGTGAAGATGGCCACTGCAATGCCGGATAAATTCACGTTTCTCAGCTCGAAGCCTTTGCCGATATCCCAGAACAAATGGCGGATGCCATTACCGAAGTGGTAGAAAAACGAGAGCGTCCAGCCCATCAGCATCAATCGCCCAAGCGTGCTGCCCATAAAACTATAGAGATCCGAATACACCCCATGCGGCGAATACGACGCGGCCCAGAGCCATGCGACCATCAGCACGCCGCCAAACACCAGCGCGAGGCCGGTGAAGCGGTGCAAAATGGAAAGTGTGTTGGTAATCTGCCAGCGATAGATAGAAACATGCGGCGAGGTAGGTCGAGAGTGTGGCATAGAGTAAACCTATGACGTGAAAGATAATTTTTGATAGAACACTGCAGCGTTTTTCGCAAGGAGATTTCCACCTTACAATTTCCGCGCTCGCATGATACATAACCGTCTAACATTAAGGAGGGGTTAATGCCCTCAATGTGAGGCGTGCCAGCAATTGTAATAAAACCTTCACAATACTTTTCCTGCACTAAATTAGAGCAAATACGCACGCGAAATCCGGCAGATCTTAATTAACTGCTTGCCTCCTTATAGTGGTTGTGTAACTTGCCTTAAAACAGTAGGGGGCTTTAATGCCACATGTTGCAGTAGTGCTTTCCGGTTGCGGCCATTTGGATGGCGCGGAGATCCGCGAATCCGTTTTATCGCTGCTGTATTTGGACCAACATGGGGCAGACGTTTCCATCTTCGCGCCCAATATCCCACAAAAACATGTGGTGAATCACGCAATCGGCGAGCCGTTACCCACCAGCGTGCGCAACGTACTCGAAGAAGCTGCGCGGATTGCCCGCGGTAAAATTGAACCGCTCTCCAAGGCCAATGCCGGTGATTTTGATGCGCTGGTGATTCCCGGCGGTTTCGGCGTTGCAAAAAATCTCTCCAACTTCGCCGAAAAAGGTGCGAATTGTGAAGTGAACCCCGAATTTAAAAGCCTGGTGCAGGCCTTTTACAGTCAGAAAAAGCCTATTGTTGCCATTTGCATTGCCCCAGCCGTGCTCATGGTTGCTTTAAAAGGTGTGGCTTCTCCTGCTCTTACGATTGGTGAAGACCCGAGCACAGCCGCTGCGATTGAAACCTTGGGCGGTACGCATAAAAATTGTGCTAGCGATGCGTGTGTGGTGGACAAAGAAAACCGCATCATCACGACGTCGGCCTATATGCGCGATGACCGCCTAAGTGCCATTGCCAAAGGTATAGAGTCGGCTATCAGCGAACTGATAGTCATCCTGCGAGTCACAAAGTGACTGCGCAGAATCTCATAAAAATGTAGGAGATTCTGCGCCCGCGCCTTGCGCGCCGCAGAATGACGGGAGAAATTATAAAATCTGAATCGATAGTGATTCTAGGCCATCCATGAACTCGTCCTTAAGGAGCTGATTGATCATCCGCTGGCCTTGCGCGCGGCTCATTTCTTTGAGTTTGGACGCGGAAATAATGATATTATAACGCGAGTCCTGTTTGCCATCTTCCGAATCGTCATTTGAGTTGAGGCTCATATACGACTCGTTTCTTACAATGAGATGCGTGGGTCTGAGCGATTTTCGTAACTCGTATTCAATGCGATCTTTACGGCTGTCTTTTGACATGGAATGCCTTATATTACGTCCTTATGACACGATATAAACGTAAAGCTTCCGCAAACGCAAGCACTCATAAACCGTGCGATATTCCTGGCTGCGCATTTGCCGGCGAACACAAAGCGCCCAAATCTGTGCATAGCTTGAACGACTACTATTGGCTATGCACCGACCACGTACGCGAATACAACAAAAACTGGGATTATTTTGATGGCCTAAAGCAAGACCAGATTGAGGCGTTTATGAAAGACGCCGTCACCGGCCACCGCCCCACCTGGAAACGTGAGGACCATTTCAGCTTCACGCCGGATATGTTGCAAGACGCACTCAATCAATTCATGAATGGCCGTAGTCACTACAAAACCAAACCCGCCGAAAAACACCTGCCGCGTAAAGAACGCGAAGCACTAGCCGAGCTGGAACTTGAAGCGCCATGCTCACTGAAAGAACTCAAAACCCACTATCGCGCACTTGTAAAAAAGCACCACCCGGATATCAACCCCGGCAAAAAACAAATCGAAGAACGTTTCAAGCGCATGACCGCAGCCTATGCCTATCTGCAAGGGGTCTATGGATCTAGCTGAAAAAGCCAAGGAGCTCGGGTTTGATGTAGTCGGCATCACTTCCGCTACTCTTGCGCCAACTATCGGCAAAGGCCTGCAAGAATTTTTGCTGAATGGACACCATGGCGACATGGGCTGGATGGAAGCGCGCGCGGACCAACGCAGCAGCCCCGACAAACTCTGGCCGGAAGCTAAAAGCATCATCATGCTCGGCCACAATTACGCGCCGGATCACAACCCGCTTGATACGCTGAAACAAAAACACATCGGCAATATTTCGGTCTATGCTCGCAATGCCGATTATCACGACGTCATCAAAAAACGGCTTAAACACATGGCGCGCTGGCTGGTGGAAACCCAAGGCGGCGATGTAAAAGTGTTTGTCGATACCGCACCACTCATGGAAAAACCACTCGCGGAAGCCGCCGGCCTCGGCTGGCAAGGGAAGCACACCTGCATCGTCTCCCGCGAATTCGGCAGCTGGTTGTTTTTAGGCGCTATCGCCACCACACTCGACCTCGCCCCCAGCGAACCCGAAATAAACCACTGCGGCAGCTGCACCGCATGCATTGATATTTGCCCGACCGGGGCGATCATCGCCCCCGGCAAGCTCGACGCAAGAAAATGCATTTCCTATCTCACAATCGAGCACAAAGGCAGCATTCCCATCGAATACCGCAAAGCCATCGGCAATCGCATTTATGGGTGTGACGATTGCCTGGCCGTCTGCCCATGGAACAAATTCGCAAGCGAGGCGAAAGAAACCGCATACCATGCACGCGAGGAACTCAAAGCCCCGAAACTTACCGAACTAGTCACGCTAGACGATGCCGCCTTCCGCAAGCTCTTTGCCAAATCCCCCATCAAACGCATTGGCCGCGACAGGTTCATCCGAAACGTGCTGATTGCGATTGGTAACACCGAAGATGCGAGCTATGCGCCGCTCATCACCCCACTCTTAAACGACCCCAACGAGATCATAAGCGAAACGGCACAATGGGCGCTCTCGTCATTGCGAGCGTAGCGAAGCAATCCATATTGTGGCTAGGAGAGATGGATTGCTTCGGAACAAAGTTCCTCGCAATGACGGTATTGACACTTTTGCCCAGAGCCCTACATATCGATCTATGCAAACCATCCTCATCTACACCAAAGACTATTGCCCTTACTGCGTAAAGGCCAAGGCCCTACTCACCAAAAAAGGCGCAAGTTTTAAGGAAATTGATATCACCCGCGACGCAAACGCGGTCCAGGAAATGCTCGCCAAATCCAATGGCCGCAAAACCGTCCCCCAAATCTTCATCGGCACCCAACACATCGGCGGCTGCGACGACCTCTACGCGCTTGATGCGAAGGGTGGGTTGGACCCGCTAATCTAAGGAGCGTTTTTTCTTATCAACCGGCTGAGCAGCAGGTGTTACCGGTGCTTGCAGCGATTTTGAAAGCTCGTTAAAAGCTGCATTAATAGCGCTTCCACGTTTGGACACTGCATCGTATTCTGTGAACGACACTTCTTTATTCCCGTCAGTGTCCATAAACTCTGCCAATGCACGCACCATATTAGGGGCTTTTTCACGCGCGTCTTTTACCTCTTTACCATCCACCTCTCCATCACGGTTTTTGTCCATTTTGACTAGGATATCGCGTGCACGTTGCATCGACATTTCCGGATTTTGTTTAGGTGCTTGATCTGCAACTTTTTTCTTAGGTTCAACATCCTCAGTCCTTACATCAGAAAAAGCTTCTGCAGGGCGGCTACGCAATTCCATCCGAGTTTTTGGCACCGCTGCACCTGATTTGCTTTTAAATGGGTTCATGGATGCAATCCATAGTCCCAGTGCTTTAGGTGTAATGTCACGACCAACCAATTTGGAGACGTCCCTACGACTTACACCATCTATATCCGGGTCAAGGAACGACTCTCCTTTCCAGTTGACGGCATTTAAGGCATCCCTCAACCTTGGCCCATCGCTACTGGCTAGGCCCTTGCGCATCTCTCCAACATCAATAATGCCATCACCTACAACTTGCCCCGCAGCTTTGTTGGGTTGATCAATCCTCTTCCATGCAGCTTTCTGTCTTGCCAACTCCCTCAGTTCGTCCTGTGGTGCATCAGCGGGGAACGATTTATCTCCCAGAACGCCTGTATCAGTGAGTATGGGGTGCCCCATGTGCCCCCAGGCATGGGCTTGATTAAATGAAGAGCCTGCGTTTCCGCGAATGCCAGTCCATGTTTTCTCAGCCCATTTCGCAACATTGCCTTCGCTGTCAACAATGAAACGGTCTTCGATTTTATCTTTTCCTGTTTTTTTAGGGCGACGAGCCTCTTGTTCAACCACTCCACTTTGCATGTTTACATGATTCGCAAACTCGTCTTGCTTCCAACGAGCGCTTTTAGGTTCGTTTTTATCTTTGACGTTGTCGCCAACAGCAGCAAAAACCTGCAGCCAATAATTGTTGGAGGTGGCACGCTCTAACCTCCCAAAGAATAGCTCTGCATTGGGCTTAGGGCCGACAATACGGGGGTCTTTGACAAAAGTGATGGGGTTCCCCTTTGGGTCTTTGATAGGGTTGCCATCCCTATCAAGCGCTTGAGTAGACCCTTCTTCATTAAACCCTTGCACCCTGTTTGAGATAACGCGGTAAGTTTTCCGGTCTTCATCGAAACGGAACTCATACATGCCGACATATTCGCCATCCCTATTTTTTACGAATGACCTATAGTCAGAAATTGATTTTCCAGTTACTTCGTTGACATTTCGGTCAATCTCATCTGCATATTCTACCGTATAGTCAGTCGGATTGCCGGCAAATGAACGGTAAAGCACCCGGACTACGTTTTTACGAAGGGGGACTTCGCTAACGGGTTTTTGTTCATCGTACATCGCAAAACGCTCAGTAACCTTATTCACATCAAATTCCAGATTGCTGATGTGAGACTGGTGGTGCGGCGCGATAATAGGATGATAAGGCGCATTGCCTTTTTCTCTAAGAGCATGTTCTTTTCTTGTCTTATTAAGCCACGCTTGTGCATCATCTGAGAATGGACCAACAGAATAGGCCACAGGGTAACCGTTGTTCGCCCCATCTCTTCCTGATACTTTGAGGATGTGCTCTTTCACCTGCTCTAAGCTTACATCGTATTCCCTCTCGTTTCGATCCGTGTAAGCAATTTTTACTGTGCTTGGATCCACTCCCTTTTCAAAAGTAACGAAATAAATAGCTTGTTTCGGGTTTCGGGTTTCCGAGAGATCCTTCCTACTCTGAGAAGTAATGATCACATAGGCATTAGTTTCGGGGTCATAGTGGATTTGCTGCGCCCTATCTAAAAGAATCTTTCCTCCGTTCTTTACCACATGCAATTCCCTAATACCTTGGCACCTACGGCAATCATGCTCGCGACCGTCTATTTGCACGATTGGGTTTAAATCATCACGGTGCGGAACACGTTTCTGCAAAGACTCTTCAGTGATCATCTCCGATTTATCAATCATCCCATCAAGTTTCAAATACGCGCTTTTGAGATTCTTGAGTAGCTCTTGCATGGGTTGTTCACTTTCACGGTACCCGGCTTTGTCGAGTAAGGATCGGGCATATGCCTCATCTTCTTTTGATTTAAATTTAATCACCACCTCACCACGCCCATCAATAGGAAGTAGCCCAACGGGTGTAAGCTCGATTCCCATAACTTCTAGCGCATAAAGCAATTCTTTCTGTGCTTGCTTAGGATCTGATTTTCGTAGTTTACCCGTCAACTCATCTACACCAAGAAGATAGTTTCCACCCGCTACAATATTTCCGTTTGCTACATGGTGACTATCTGCATCAATCAAATATTGAATTACAGCAGCTTCTTTGGCGACGCCGCTTCTGTGCGCAGCGTTAGAAAAGTTTTTAAGAAACTGTTCTGTATCTTGCGTAAGATTGGCACGTTCAAGCAAGTCAGATAGCTTGTCTTTAGTTGCATCACCAATTTCAAGAACAGCCCGACCATCCTTGATACGAAATTTGATACCAACACTTTCCGCTATGTTCTGAATATCTTGGGCCACTCGCTCTTCAGCCCGCTTGTCATACTCTCCTAGCAGCTCCTCAGTGCTAATTTTTCCACTTGGTCGCCGCTCAATCTTCTCTTTTTCAGTGTTATAGCCAGTACTGTCCAAGCTCTTGAACAGTTTGATGAGTTGAGCATCCGAAAGTTTAGCCATATAAAAACTCCTATTCGTTTGTGTATCGGGACCTAGAATTCTGAAGGCTAGTATGTCATACGTGCGTTAAAATTTGTATAACATTGCTACAGAATTTTCAAGCCCCGTACTGCGTCTGCGATATATTATAAGCTATTGTTTTATAGTTATAATATACTACAAGCACAGATATTGTGTTTGAAAAATCCTCACCAGGTTAGCACAACTTTATAAAGACAAGTGTGAAGTTTTTGTTACAATTTACGGCAAGTCATTAAACCACCGTCATCCCGTGCCCGACAGCGAACTTGCGAGCCTTCGCGGGAATGATACCAAAGCAAGGAGATTTCATGACAATCACGATGGTTTTGAATCTGGCGTCATCGCGAGCCACCCCTCAAGGTGGCGTGGCGATCCAGTCTTAAAGGCAAGTATGGATTGCTTCAGGCGCAAGCGCCTTCGCAATGACGGAGGCACCAGCCCCCCCCCGATAAAAATGTCATGAAACTTCGCTGCTTTTATATGACAACACATCCCACACCAGAGAACGACTCGTTGCATTATTGCAACTTCGTAAAGAGAAATGCGCTCGGTAATAGATTATCAATATATTGTGCGTGCAGAGTTCTAAAAAAAGCGTAAACGTGAGGTCGAAGTATAAAAGCTCCAGCATAAGGAGCACTACATATGGGATTGCATGGAGTGTGAAATGCAAATGGGGAGTTTAAACCTATATGTGGTGGAATGTATCTAATATGTTAGCCAAACGCGTCGCACCTGAATTTTCGCAGTCACCGTCTCTGGATGATGTAGTCCAGCAAATCTCACATGATATCGCGCGTTTGACCGAAGAAGAGCGTGAGCATGTGAAGGCAGACCTTGCACATCATGCCCGCGAATGGTGCCTGCGCGATATCAGCCATGACCTTCGTACTCCGCTCAATGCTATCATCGGTTTTACGCAGATGATGGAAAGCGGCATGTTCGGGCCGGTCGGCAATCCGCAATATCTCGAATATCTGCGGCACATTCGTGAAAGCGGCTATGAGCTACTTGATAAGGTCGAGGATCTGGTGGATACCGTTGCTCCCGTGCCAGTTGCGAAGAAAATGCCGGTGGCAGTTTCCAGGCCCCGTAAAGTGGCGACGCTGAAAGAAGTTGTGGCGTAATCGCCATGGAGAAGGCAACCACCGCGCGCGCAATTTTGAACGCCGCGCTGCCTTTGGTGCCTTTTGATGGTTGGAGCAACTCCACATTAAGATCTGCCGCGCGCGCAGCAAATATCTCTGAAGACTTTATTCAAATCGTATTTCCTGCCGGTGTCATGGATGCCATTGAATTTTGGAGCTCTGAATGCGATAAGCATATGAGTCAGTTGACTGACTTTGATTTTTTATCTCTACGCATTCCCGATAAAATCGCAAAACTTATTCTAGACAGGTTTACATATCTCCAGCCTCACCGTGAGGCTGTACGGTGCGCTGGCGTGATGATGGTGATGCCGTGGAATGCCGCACGTGCTGGTCGTGCCACATTTCAAACGGTAGATGCCATTTGGAAACTCGCTGGGATCACCGACCAAGATTTTAACTGGTATACCCGCCGCGCAACCCTCTCCTATGTCTATGCCACCACGTTTAAATTTTGGTTGTCCGACGAAGGCGTGGACATGGAAAAAACCGCCGCCTATTTGAAACGCAGGCTAGACGATGTTATGCGTTTTTCACGCGCTGCAAAACATTTGAAACTCGCGTAGACACGCTTATAAAAATAGCATAGCATCTGGCTGCGAAATTTTTATCCTTAAGGAGTTTGATATGCGTTTTTCTGCTTTGATTTTATCGTCGATTACCCTGGTTTCCCTTGCGTTTTCTGCAACGGCCGCAACGCCCCCTGCCACCAACCGCACCGAAGTTGAAGGTATTATCAAAGACTATCTCTCCAAAAACCCTGAAGTGGTAGTAGACGCGCTCAATGCGTATCAAGATAAGAAATTGAAGGAAGCGCAGGCCAAATCCAAAGACGCAATTATCGAGCGCAAAAGTGATATTTTTGAGGACCCGGCCGCCCCCAAAGTCGGCGCAAAGGATGCTGACGTTGTGATTGCAGAATTTTTTGATTACCACTGCGGGTATTGTAAACACATGTTGCCGGTGGTCACTCAGCTCCTCGCTGAGGATAAAAAAGTCCGTGTTGTTTTCCGCGAATTCCCTATTTTAAGTGAAGATTCGGAACTCGCGGCACGCGCCGGTTTAGCAGTCTATAAAATCAATCCAGACAAATATTTTGCCTTCCACACCGAGCTCATGAAAACCCAGGGCAAGTTCGACCAAACGAAGCTTACCGCTGAAGCTAAAAAGTTGGGGATCAGTGAAGCAAAACTGAAAGAAGCGATGAACTCGGATGAGGTCAGTGCTGAAATTAAAAAGAATCGCGAACTTGCACAGGCGCTTGCGATTAACGGTACCCCTGCCTTTGTCATTGGCGGGGATATCATGCCCGGCGCTGTCAGTATCGATGATCTGAAAGCATCCATTGCTAAGGCCCGCGGTGCAACAACTCCAGCCAAGTAGGCGAGTGTTCCTATGTCCTTCCTGCGTGCGTTCCTTCCCGCCTTTTTCGTAGCGCTTGCATTGAGTGGAAATGCCGTTGCCGCCAGCACCTACTTGCTGCAGCTCGGCTACGCCCCCACGCGTGAAGAGGCCGACGCACTCTACAAAGACGTGATGGAACACCACGAAGATGTGCTGAAAGACTATGGTTATATTGCCAAAGAGTCCAAGCGTGCCGCACCTGAAAAACGTGTGCGTGTGCAGATTGGGCCGGTCACAAGCCGTAAAATTGCTAATAGCATTTGCGCCGACCTCCGTGCACAAGACACTCCCTGTTTTGTTGTAGAAACGGTGTCGAAAGAACAAGCACCCACACCCGTTGCTAAGAAAGAAACGGTCGTGAAAGAGACACCCACTCCAGCACCGGAAGTCAAATCCGAGGGGTCATTTTGGAATATCTTCGGCAGCAGTACAGAAAAAAACGAAGCTGTAGCCACCCCTCCACAAAAAATTGAACCCGAAACCCCACCGGTTCAAGCTAAAAAAGCGCCTGCACCCGTGGAGCAGAAAATAGCTGCAGCCGAGGAACCACGCATTAATATTAACACCACTTCCGTCCGCACCATAGAAGAACCCCCTGTGCCGGAAATTGATTTGTTTGGCTCCATCTCGTCCATGTTTAGTAGCAAAGAATCGAAAGAAGAAGCGCCACAAGTCGCTGCCGTTGCTACCCCATCACTTGCACCCGCCGCCAATACCCCTATCCGCCAAGGCCGTGTCGAGGTGGCAGAGGCAATACCGGTGCCGCTGTCGGATGATGTGCGTTCGGAGACTCCTTTGCCAAAAATGAAAATGGTGGATGAGGGAAGAAAACCAGAGGAAATCGCTGCAAAAATTGCACGAAACCAAAAACTGCGGGCCGGTAAAGTGCTGCAGATCGGCACGTTTACCGATGGCCCAAGCGCCATGAGCTGCTGGGATCAACTTGCAAGCGCTGAGCCTGCTGCGAAGAAACTAAAAGCCAAAGCTATCACCGGTACCAGCGGTTCCATTGGCCTCCCCCGCGCAACGCTACGGATTGAGCCCATTAACGAAGAGTTGAAATCCCGCATTTGTGACCTTGTAAGCACCTGTGGCGAAGATATCAGCTGCCGCACGCCGGGCAAAGAGGTCACGGAATCTCCGCTCGCACCGGTTATCAACGCTGTTGCTCCTTCCGAACCGCTGCCGCTCGGTGGTTATTGGGTGCAACTTGGCGCATTTCCGTCCTATGCCCATGCGCAATCGCGTTTTGAAGAGTTGAAGGAAACGCAAAGCGACATCGTCGGCGCTTACGAAGCCGTTATTCGCGCACCCGTCAATGCACGTGCAAAAACCTACCGCCTGCGCGTCGGCCCGTTTGAATCGCAAAACGAAGCGGATAAAATGTGTTGGAAACTGGCCGCCAAAGGCGTCGACTGCGTTTCCATTAGTGAATGAACTGGACTGAAAAGGCCTTTGTTGTCTCTGTTGCTAAATTCAGCGAGCATGCGCTGCGCGTCACTGTGCTTGCTGAAACGCATGGGCTTTATACTGGCATTTTAAAATACGGCCACCGCCAGCGTGGCATTTTCGATGTCGGCAATCACCTCCTTCTCACTTGGACTGCACGTCTTTCCGAACACATAGGCACGTTCCGCGGCGAACTCATCACCCCTTTTGCCGCCTATGTCATGCAGGATGAAAAACGCCTTCATGGCCTAGCCCTTGCTGCGACGCTTACTCAACACTTTATCCCTGAACGTATACCCGAACAACCCGTCTATCTTGCGTTACAGGCGCTACTACTGGCGCTTGCCCACGAACAGGATTGGCAACGCACGCAAGCCAAATTCGAACTCGAGTTGCTAAACGCCACCGGCTACGGCCTCGATTTATTTGAGTGTGCGGCCACGGGGGCTTCTAACAATCTGCTCTACGTTTCTCCCAAATCGGGACGCGCAGTAAGCGCTGTGGCAGGCGAACCTTACAAAGATAAACTGTTTAGACTCCCAGCATTTTTGGTAGATGATACGGCAACATCAAGCAGTGAAGAAATTGCGGATGCATTAGCCCTCACCGCATTTTTCCTCGATCGTGCCGCCATCGAACTGCACAAACCGCTGCTACATCTCGCTACTAAACGACGAATGAAACATTTGCAATTCGCGTGATTTTCTCTATCCTTAGGCATCATGAAAATTGCCGTGCTCAAAGAACGTCTGGAAGGTGAGGCTAGAGTTGCCGTGAGCGTTGATGCGGTAAAAAAATACCGCGCACTCGGGGCCGACGTTGCAATCGAAAAAGGTGCCGGTCTTGGCTCTGCAATTGCGGACAAAGCCTATGAAGACGCCGGTGCAACAATGGGTACCGCCGCCACAACCTTGAAAGGTGCTGATATTGTTCTTTGCGTGAACGCGCCCGATGCTGAGATGATAAAAAAAATCCCCGCAGGCGCGCATCTCGCCGGCCAACTTTCCCCGCACACGAATAAAGCATTGCTCGCTACCTATAACGAACAAAAAATCAGCACCTACGCGCTCGAACTTCTCCCCCGCATCTCGCGCGCGCAAAGCATGGATGTGCTCTCCTCACAAAGCAACCTCGCGGGTTACCGCGCGGTGATCGAGGCGATCGCAAGTTTTTCGAAAGCCGTGCCGATGATGATGACGGCGGCAGGCACCGTGATTCCGGCAAAGGCGCTGGTGCTCGGTGCCGGTGTTGCTGGCTTACAGGCAATCGCCACGGCCAAGCGCTTAGGTGCTGTGGTGAGTGCGTTTGACGTGCGCCCGGTTGTGAAAGAACAGGTCGAAAGCTTGGGAGCTAAATTTATTGAAGTACCTGCCGAAGGTGGCGAAAGCGCTGGCGGCTACGCGAAAGAAACCACGCCTGAATATCAGGCCAAACAACGGCAACTTATTTTTGATACCATTATTAAACAAGACATGGTGATCTCAACGGCACTCATCCCTGGCCGCCCGGCCCCGGAACTCATCACTGAAGAAATGGTCAAAGCCATGAAGCCCGGCTCCGTGATTGTAGACCTCGCAGCAGCCTCCGGCGGCAATTGCAAACTAACTGAGGCTGATAAATCTGTCGAAAAACACGGCGTCACCTTAATCGGTTACACGAACCTGCCCTCACGCGTAGCCGTTGATGCGTCGCAGCTTTACGCCCGCAATCTTTATACCTTTGTCTCTACATTACTTCTCAATAAAGAAGGCACCCTCGTACCACTTGTCGATGACGAACTGATCAAAGGCACGCAGCTAACCAAAGACGGCACCACCATTCACACCCAGTTTAAAGAGGCCGCATGACCGACGCCATCAACCTTGCTGATCGTGCTAAAGAGCTTTCCATGCAATCGGCCGCGCTCGCCGAACAATTGGAAAATTTGCCGGTTGGAGCAACGGGCATCGATCCCTTTATCTTTGCGCTTACCATCTTTATCCTTGCATGTTTTGTGGGCTATTACGTGGTGTGGAAAGTGACGCCGGCGCTGCACACGCCGCTCATGAGTGTCACCAATGCTATTTCAGGTATCATCATCGTCGGCGCCATCGTCGCCCTCGGTGCTGGCACGTCTTCTGTCTCCAGTTTTGCTGGCTTTGCAGCGATCATCTTGGCCAGCATCAACATATTCGGCGGGTTCGTCGTCACCTACCGAATGCTTGCGATGTTTCAGAAGAAAGAACCACCCCGCGAAGTGTCATCCCTGCGAAAGCAGGGATCCTGAAGGATAGGAAACACGGATGCGGCAATATTACGTGTACATTCTCGCCACTAAAAAACTCGGTGCTCTCTACATCGGCGTCACCAATCATATCGCACTTCGAACATGGCAGCACAAAGAAGCGAAGCAAGAGGGTCACAGCAAAAAATATTTTATTAGAAGACTTGTCTATGTGGAGATTTTTTCTGAGATCAATGACGCTATTGCGCGAGAAAAATGTTTAAAACGATGGAAAAGAGATTGGAAAATCGAGTTGATCAATAAAGCAAATCCGGAATGGAATGACTTATACGATCAACTCGTGTATGTGTAACTTTCAGGATTCCTGCTTTCGCAGGAATGACAACTTTTAGGGAGGACGTTTTATGGATACCACTAAAAAACCTTGTATGAAAACCTGTATGATCAGTATGGTTGCTGTATTCGCATTTTTAATGGGCTACGATATGTTCGTGCACGGCACACTGCTCAAGGCAGATTATGAAGCCACCGCTGCACTCTGGCGTCCGGAAGCAGAAATGAAAGAAATGTTTGTGTTCTGTTTTCTGTACCATCTCGTGCTTGCAGCCACCATCACTTGCCTATTTAAAAAGTTCCGTGCTGGCTATAGTGCCTGTTGCCCGGAAGCGGCAACTGCGTGCTGCCCCATTAAATCAGGCGGCGTTTGCTTTGGTCTTAAAATTGGCGTGTTGATGGGTGCTATCAGCGCAGCGAGCTATATCTGGTTGCCTATTCCCGGCGCACTCGCAATCAAATGGTTCATTGCATCGCTGGTACAAGGCATTATCGCCGGTGCCATCCTTGGTATGCTGTGCAAGGGCAAAGGCGATTGCGGTACCAAAACCTGTGACTCAGGAAAATAGACGTGACTAATTTTGCCGCGCTTTGCTATCTCGTTGCTGCAGTGCTCTTCATCCTCGCGTTGAAGGGCCTGTCATCGCCTGTATCTGCACGGCGCGGCAATCTTTACGGCATGGTGGGGATGGCAATTGCCGTTCTCACCACGCTCACACTTCCCAATATTCACAACCACGGGATGATCCTGCTTGGCATTGCTGTTGGCGGTATCATTGGTGTCATCATCGCCCGCCGTATTCAGATGACAGCAATGCCACAACTGGTTGCCGCATTTCACTCGCTGGTTGGCTTGGCTGCCGTGCTAGTCGCTGCTGCAGCGCTATGGTCGCCGGAGAGCTACGGTATCGGCAGCACGGGAAATATTCACACCGCAAGCCTGATTGAAATCGGCCTCGGCACCATCATCGGCGCGATCACCTTCACCGGCTCCATCATCGCGTTTGCAAAACTCCAGGGGTTGATGTCCGGCAAACCACTCAAATTCGCGAATCAGCACCTTGTAAACGCTGGGCTTGGTGCGGCTCTGTTGTTACTGCTGATCATTTTTATTGCTACCGGTTCACACACCGTCTTCATCCTCATGGTCCTGCTTGCTTTCGCCGTCGGCGTACTCCTCATCGTGCCGATCGGCGGCGCAGATATGCCCGTTGTTGTCTCCATGCTCAATTCCTATTCCGGATGGGCCGCTGCTGGCATCGGCTTCACGCTTGGCAACTCTTTGCTCATCATCACCGGCGCACTGGTCGGCGCCTCTGGTGCGATTCTGTCCTACATCATGTGCAAGGCCATGAACCGCTCGCTCATCAATGTGATTTTTGGTGGGTTCTCAGCAACCTCTGCTACGGCTACCGCTGAAAGCGCTGCTGACCGGCCAGTCAAAGCCGGCAATGCGGAAGATGCGGCTTATCTGCTTAAAAATGCCAGCTCCGTTATCATCGTCCCCGGCTATGGCATGGCGGTCGCGCAAGCACAACACGCGGTACGTGAAATGGCGGAAATTTTAGAACACGAAGGAGTGCGCGTACGCTATGCTATCCACCCCGTTGCTGGCCGCATGCCAGGCCATATGAATGTACTGCTTGCAGAGGCGAATGTGCCATATGAAAACGTTGCCGAACTTGAAGAAATCAACAGTGATTTCGCGCAGACGGACGTTGCCTATGTCATCGGTGCGAATGACGTGACGAACCCTGCCGCCAAAACCAACCCGGAGAGTCCCATCTTCGGCATGCCTATTTTAGACGTCGGCAGCGCCAAAACCGTTCTCTTTATCAAACGTAGCATGGCCGCCGGTTACGCCGGGGTTGAAAACGAGCTGTTTTATCAAAACAACACCATGATGCTTTTTGGCGATGCCAAGAAGATGACAGAAGAGATCGTCCGAGGGCTAAAGGCATAGATATAACGCTTGACGTTATGTAACGTTTTACGTTATGATGCTCCATGATTCAGGATTTTGCATGTGATGAAACAGAAAAAATCTGGCATGGGCATAGCTCGCGTCGATTTCCATCTGACATTCAGAACACGGCGCGGCGCAAGCTGCGCTACATTCACTTTGCAACAGACCTGAATGATTTGCGGCAACCCCCAGGCAATCGCCTGGAAGCCCTGAAAGGAAATCGTAAAGGACAACAGAGCATTCGCATTAACAGCCAATGGCGGATCTGTTTCGAATGGGATGGTGGCGAAGCATACGAAGTTGAAATTGTGGATTATCATTAGGAGGATGGACTATGGCCAAGCTACAAAACATACACCCGGGTGACGTGTTGCTCGAGGATTTCTTAAAACCGCTGGGGTTAAGTCAAAATGCGTTAGCGCGCGCCGTGGGCGTTCCGCCACGCCGTATCAATGAGATTTGTCTACACAAACGGGCCGTGACGGCAGACACGGCGATACGCCTTGCACGATATTTCAACACCTCCAAAGAATTATGGCTAGGGCTGCAAGCGGGGTACGATATCGAAGAAGCAGAAAGCCGCTGTGATTACAGCGTGATTGCTCCCGGCGAACATCATCGTCCGAGCGCATGAAATTTCTCCTCCGTTTTTTTGCGACTGAAGCTTCCGGCGGTATTCTTCTTCTGCTAGCAACTGTGCTGGCGCTACTGGTTGCCAATTCCGAACTTGCTCCGGATTATCACGCATTGCTTGAGTTCAAAGGCGGGTTCACCCTTGGCGAAGAAACACTCCATCTTTCGCTGCAGCATTGGATTAACGATGGGCTGATGGCGGTTTTCTTTTTGCTTGTTGGCCTTGAAATCAAGCGCGAGCTGGTAGAGGGCGAGCTGAATTCACGCGCGAAAGCTGCCCTGCCGGTGATTGCCGCAATCGGTGGTGTAGTAGCACCCGCTTTGATGTATGCCTGGTTTAATAGCGGCACGGAGGCCCTAAGAGGCTGGGCAATACCGTGTGCTACCGACATTGCATTTTCGCTTGGTGTTCTAGCACTCCTTGGCAAGCGCGTACCCATCCAACTTAAAATTCTACTGATGGCCATTGCCGTGATTGATGATTTAATCGCCGTACTCATCATCGCTTTTTTCTACACATCTTCGCTGAACCTGGAAGCCCTGCAATATGCGGGCGTGTGTGTGGCCGCATTATTGGCGCTGAATCGGCTGCATGTACGCTTCGCCTCGCCCTATCTGGCAATTGGGTTGGTGTTGTGGTGGTTTGTCTATCAATCAGGCGTCCACGCAACCATCGCCGGTGTTGTGCTTGGGCTGTGTATTCCCATCAAACCTCTCGATGTGGAAGGCCAGCCTATTGGTAAAAGCATTATCAACGGTCTACACCCGTGGGTAGCCTACGCGATCGTGCCGTTGTTTGCATTTGCTAATGCTGGGTTGTCGCTGAGTGGATTAAGCGCAGACGCTCTAGTTCACCCTGTCACTGTCGGCATTACGCTCGGGCTTGTTATCGGCAAACCTCTGGGTATCACACTTGCGGTATGGGTTGCGCTGAAGCTGAAAATCGCCTCTCTACCTACGCCGCTAACACTACCTCACGTCGTTGCCATTGGCATCACTGCCGGCATCGGCTTCACCATGAGCCTGTTTATCGGCGGGCTGTCATTTATCGATAAGCACTTGCACGACGCGGTGATGCTGGGTGTATTAAGCGGTTCGCTGCTTGCAGCGATCGGTGGAATAGCAGCGATCAGTTGGGTGCTGCGTCGGCAACAACATCGGCACCAGTAGTAGCGGGTTCTGCAGCAAGTGGAACCTCTATTGTCGGAGCAGTAGCAGAAAATTGTTCCAGCCCCAGCAAGGTTTGGTTCATAGGATCAAAGCGATCAACGCGCAGCGCATCGTGCATACCGACCTGCCGCAGGGCCTCGCTGACGCTGGCGGCTTCGACCTGTTTCTTGGTGCCGTCTTTTCCCATGATGATGTAGATATTCGCATTCACAATCGGCCCAAGGCCTGTGCTTGCAAACGGAAAAGATTCAAAGGGCTCGGCTGCGGTTGTCATACGATTAATCCGTTTTCCAGCGCATGAACCCAAGGATAAACCGCACACGATCAGGGTCACTCTCAGATCCAAGCGGCACCAGCGAGCAACGGTATTTCACCCGTTCGCCGCGCTTATTGATAAATTCGGATTCGTCGATCGCCACCTCGCCGCTCTTCGCAATCTCAGCGGACGCACGCATGATCGAGCGCACATTTGGTTCGGTATATTCGTCGTGTGTCTTTCCGGTGAGGTCAACGCCGTAAGCATCTATCATCGCCGAACCCATATATTCATAGCGAAAATAATCGCCGGTTTCTTTATTGGTGTTGAGCAGAAACATTCCGTCCCACAAATCGCTCAGCGCGCTCGGTTCAATCTGTTCTTCGGTGGGAAAACGTTTGCTGCCTTTAAGCTTCTGCCAATACGCCACCAGGCGCTCGTGGCCGCGTTTTGAATCTTCGGTAAATGCTGGTTTCGGCATGGCTTTTGCCATATCAGATCACACAAATATATCAAGTAGACTCTGCGACATTTGATTCTGCACTTTAATCGTCGCGAGATTTGCCTTCGCATCGTAACTGGCAAGTTGCATGTTCACGAGTTCTTCGGCCGTATCAACATTGGGAAGTTCACTGGTAGTACCGTCACCGTTAGGCGTCATCACCGTTGCCGGAGTTTTACCGATCAGTTTTGTAGTAACGCCACCGCCCGGCTCGCTGATCGCCTGCACCGTTTGTGGTACATACGGCTCATCGGTTACAACGCCGTCTTTGACTTGCGACGTCGAAAATTGGTTCGCTAAATTATTGGCGCTTTTCTGGATGCGATCACTCGCCGCATTAAAACCACTTACGCCGATATTAATAGGTGACATCATATACCATGCTCCCTCAGCTACCAAGCCTAGCGAAAAAGCATTAAATTAGAGTAAATTTTGGTGTGCAACGGTCAAAATTTCTTCCAAATGTGTGGATAAAATCTTCCTATTTTCAAAGTCTTGCGGATTAACGACGGGGAAGAACTCAATTTCAGCCAAAATAGGGCCAGATTTAAGAAGCGTTTTAAGATGAGGTAAAAAATCCATGTTCCCATACCAGGCAATGAGTGGTCGCGTGGTCGAATCCACCGGCAGGCCATGAATCTTGGTATAAGCAAGCAATGCCGGCTGCACCATAATACCGCCTTCTTGGGTAATGCTGAAATACGAAGAACGCAGCGGCAAAATACGTTTTGAATCGCTGGTGGTTCCTTCGGCAAATAATAACACCGGGCGGTCTCCAGCGAGTGCTTTTTTTATATTGTCCATATTATCTGACGTGCGCACCGCTTTGCGGTCAATAAATACACAACCAATTAAACGGCAGATAGGGCCAATCAGCGGCCACGTCGCAATTTCACTTTTGGGGGTGTAGACGATGGGAAGCACCGAGCCATACGCTATAATATCGAGATAGCTGATATGATTGCTGACAATCAGCAAGGGCCGAACATGGTTCGGCTGGCCGCGCACAATCACTCGCATGCCCATCAACCGTGCCGTTATGCGGCACGCAAACCGCGTTGCCATATAGGCCTGACGGTTACTACCGATACGCCGAAAAAACCATACGGGTGCCATGGCGACTGTTAGCACAGCAACAATGCACCCCATCCGAAGATAGACTTTCCACATGTTAGCCCATCAATGCTTCTTTGAGCGAAGCGCTAGCGTAGCGTTCGACGTATTTCCCAGTGACATTTTGGGTTTTGACGATGATGGCAACATCGGTGGTATTATATTCTGGGTCCAGCACCGCACCGTCGCCCACAAAACCACCCAAGCGCAAATAGCCCTTGATTAGTGGCGGCAACCCCACGAACGTGCGTTTTACATCCACCTGCTCAATCGGCAGAATATCCATTTTCACATAACGTTCCGCCAGCGCGCGAATACGCAGCTCTTCCGGTGCCAAATGTGCATTGTAAAGATAGCTAAGCGTTGCGGCGTGTTTTGCAACGTCGGCTCCATATAAACTGCCGCACCCGAACATAATATCAATATGGCAATGCTCAACATACGCCGCGATGCCGCGCCAGAGCAACTGCATCACCGAACGATTGCGGTAGGCAACATCCACGCATGAACGGCCAAGCTCGAGTACTTCGCCTTTAAAATCCAGCATCGGCTTAATATCGAATTCCGTTGCGGTGTAAAACCGCCCGATTTTTTGCATCGGCGCGCGCCGAAGCATGCGGTACGTACCGACAACTTTATACCCGCCTGTATCCTGGTGCTCTACCACCAGCAAATGGTCACACACGGCATCGAACTCGTCCATGTCACGCTCTACGCGCTTGTTTTCAACCGTCGGAATGGCACCAATTTCACCAACAAAAACACGGTAGCGCAACGCCTGCGATGCTTGAATGTCAGCTTCAGCGGTTGCAAGAATGACCTCCAAATTGCCGGCGGCAATAGGTTCGGGGCCTAGGGTGGCTGGTGATGCTATTGTTTCAGTCATTTCTTTTGTACTTTACCCATCGGCACACCAAACAGTTCCAAGCGGTGCCCGATGAGTTTATAGCCGAGTTCTTCGGCAATCTTCTTTTGTAAATCCTCAATCACCTGGTTGGTAAATTCAATCACCTTGCCGTTTTTGATATCGATTAAGTGGTCGTGGTGATCTTCGGTCGCCTCTTCATAGCGCGCCCGGCCATCACCAAAATCGTGCCGGGTGGTGATGCTCGCTTCTTCGAACAGCTTAAGTGTGCGGTAAACGGTGGCGATGCTGATATTTTTATCCACGCTCGAGGCGCGCTTGTAGAGCTCTTCCACATCAGGATGATCATCGGATTCCGAAAGCACCCGTGCGATGATGCGGCGCTGCCCCGTCATCTTCAGGCCTTTTTCTAAACATTTGTTTTCAATACGCGAAGGCATGGCCCCGAACTTACACGTTTTGGCACAGTTGGCAAGCTTAGGAATTAACGCTCATGGGCTTGATCTTTCAGGAGATCGCTCGTTTTTTGTTTCTCCGGCGCACCGTTTGATTGTGCAAAAAGCTCACGCGTCATGAGCAAGACGGATCCGAGCGCAACACCAGTCACGGCAAGTGAAGTTACCGCCACTTCCCATTTTTGGTGGCTGCGCAATACACCAAGTTTACGGCCCAAGCTGCCGACACCGGATTTTAAAAACCGCTCGTCCATTTTGTTTTCGTAGTATTTCACGCCCTCTTGCAGCTTATGAAACGCTTCCTGTTCGGTCAGCGTGCCTTCTACCACCTGACGCCGAATTTCCGTGCCGTGTTTGACGCGGTCGACTTTAATATCTTCCGTCAAATACATGGACGAAAGGTTCTTATGCGCACGCTCTTCAATCAGCCGCCACGCAGTAACACCACCCATTACGATCGAGGACGCTCCTGCCACCATATCGGCAAAGAATTGATTAAAAACCGTCTTGGGCGCAGCTTTCCCCGCACCTACTTTCACATCATAGATGATAGGCGACGGGGGTATGGGTTGGGTTGCAGCATCCATAAAAAGCATTCTCCAGCTGCTATTCTAACCGAAGGTTGCAGGCTGCACATGTGAAACTTTTGTGACAACACCAGCGCCCTGTTTTACAATAACCATCCTATTGGCCCAAAAAAGAAATATCGATCTTTACCAATCCGCAACCATACGTTGCTAAAGTGGTATCCATGGTATTCTATTTCCGCAGATTCCTCACCCCTTTTCAGCGCTCTATTGCTGCCCGTTTAATGGCGCAAATAATGTTGATAGGCATCATAGCCGTAAGCGCTGCGGCGGCTGCCATCAATTACTACGAAAATAAAGAGGTGGATGAAGATATCCGCGCACGCACCACTACAATTTTGCAATCCATACAAGATATAGTGGACGACAGTAAAAACTCCGCTGAAGTTACAAAAAGCCTTAAATCCCTAGGCTCTTTGGCAGGGGTGCGTTCTATACTTCTTACCGAAGACCGGCAAGGTGGTCCCATCGTCATCGTGGCTACGGCGAATCCGGAATGGGTAGGTAAGCCGCTGGAGGCCGTGGCTACAAAAGACACCCGTGATGATATTCATCGTACACACCAAGGCACCTTAGTACCCAAACATTACCACTCAGACTTACGTTTTGAAAGCACGCTGCTGCTGAACATCCCAGCTTCCGGAGGGGTCGGAAAGACCAAAGGCGTCGTGCACCTTGCCTACGACACCGCCACTCTTTACGACGATGTAAAAAAAGACGTCACGGTGATGACACTGATTTTATCACTCGGTATCATCAGCATGGCGCTGTCACTTTACATCGCCGTAAAATGCAACATCTTTGGCCCTATCAACAACATCAAATCAGCGATGGAATATCAGGCGAAAGGCCACAAAAATGCCTATGCGCAAATCTGCCATCCGGACGAAATCGGCCACGTCGCGCATGTGTTTAACGATATGTTGGATACACTTGCGCGTAACCAGGAACGTCTAGACATCGCCATTTCGGGCACCATGGACGGGCTGTGGGATTGGAATGTTGAAACGGGTGAGGTCTATTATTCTCCACGTTTTATGAATCTCACAGGGCACGGCCCCTTCGAACTACCCCACACCATTGAAACCTTCAGAAATCTTTTACATCCGGATGATCGCGACCACGTTGAGGCCCAGGTAACCAAACACTTCAAAACCCGTAAGCCGTATAGCATCGAGTATCGCCTGCACCACAAAGATGGCCGCTACATCTGGTGTCAGGCGCGGGGGCAGGCTAGCTGGAACGAAGCTGGCAGGGCCGTCCGCATGACAGGGTTTACTATGGAGATCAGTGAACGCAAAGATGCGGAAATGCAGCTCAAGGAATACGCATGGCAGATGGAAATGAAAAACAATGAGCTCGCTTCCGCCAAAGTGCAGGCGGAAGAAGCGGCGCGGCTTAAATCCGAATTTCTTGCCAATATGAGCCATGAGGTTCGCACCCCCATGAACGGTATTATCGGCATGACCAATCTACTGCTGGAAAGCGAGCTAAACCCTACCGAGCGGCGCTACACCGAAACCATCAGCTCCTCCGCCGAATCCCTCCTCGATATCATCAATGATATTCTCGATTTTTCCAAAATCGAGGCAGGGAAAATTGAACTGGAATACATTCCTTTTGATTTGCAAAGCCTATGCGAAGAAGTCTGCGATGTCATGTCGCTTAAAAGCGCAGAAAAACAGTTAGAATTTATGCTACGTTACTCCCCAGGCACTCCGCGTTACGTCATCGGTGACCCGGGCCGGGTGCGGCAAATTCTTTATAACCTCATCAACAATGCCATTAAGTTTACCGAGCGCGGCCATGTAATTTTATCGCTGCAATGCGTGCCAACGTCGGAAGATAAGCTGAGCTTTTATGTTGAGGTTGAAGATACGGGGATTGGTATTCCTGAAGATAAAATCGAGTACGTTTTTAACAAATTCTCCCAAGCCGACAGCTCCACCACCCGCAAATTCGGCGGCACCGGCCTTGGGCTTTCTATTTGCAAAGAGCTAACACATATGATGGGCGGGAAAATCGGTGCGCGTAGCACCTATGGCACAGGTTCCACCTTCTGGTTTACGATGGTACTGGGTGCCGATGCAGCCAATGCCGTTGCCTTCCCTGCCCCACAGGAGTTATTTTTAAAAAACTTGCGCATTTTGGCGGTGGATGATAACGCCGCTGCGCGCACCATTGTCCGCGAATACTTGACCCCTTATGGCGTGCAGGTTGACACTGTTTCCAGCAGCAAAGAAGCGCTGGAGATACTTGCAAAAAACTCGGCGTTTGATGCTGTTATCATCGATTCTATGATCCCGGATATGAACGCTATAGAATTAGGACAACATATTAAATCCACCCCTGCCACACGTGATATTGCTTTGCTTATGATCACCGCGATCCCCAACCGTGGTGACAAGAAAAAAATAGAGGAGGTAGGGTTTGCAGCCTATTTAAGCAAACCCTACCCCCATTGGCATTTGCGGGATGCGCTGGCGGTGATCACCGAAGCGAAACAAAATGCCGTCACCATTCCAATCGTTACCCAACACAACCTTAAGGAAACCCGCCGTGGAAGCCGTGCACAGCATGAAGATGTTGCATTTAAAGATGTGCATATTTTGCTGGCTGAGGATAATACTGTGAATCAACAAGTAGCAGCAACGGTACTTAAAAAACATGGCTGCCACGTCACCTGTGTGGGCGACGGTGAAGCCGCGCTCACCCAATTCAAAACACACAAATTCGACATGGTGATTATGGATTGCCAAATGCCCATTCTTGATGGGTATGAGGCCACCAAAACGATCCGATTATATGAACAAGAGACACATACGCATATCCCTATCGTGGCGCTTACAGCCCACGCATTGCGTGGGGACCGCGAGAAATGTTTAGCAGCAGGCATGGACGATTATATTATTAAGCCTATTCGCCGATACGAGTTTAGCCAGGTCTTGCTTAAATGGATTGCGAAAGACAAGCAGTGCGAAAGTGCTACTGTGACTGAAGAATCTCAAGCATCGGATGTTGGAGAAACTCTGCATGAAGAAACGTTTGCCGCCCTGTGCGAGCTGATGGGAGATAAAATTCATAAATTGCTAGCCCGCCACCTTACGGTTGCACAAACCTATCTCAAAACCATCCAAGATGCGCTGGATAGCCAGGATTTCAAAGCCATGAAAGAGGCCGCTCATCCCCTTAAATCTTCGAGCGCACAAATAGGAGCGCTGAAGGTTTCAGCAAAGAGCGCGCAGATAGAACATGTGTCGGCTTCGCCGGCTCCTAATATCGACTTACTGCGTGAATATAGCAGCGAACTCGCAAACTTACAGAACGCCGCCGCTGCCGCCATCGAACGCCGCCTTCTTGCCCTTAAAAGGGCGGCTTAACTATTCTTGTTTGCATGGAATGCGGTTTGTTGTAATCTTGCCCTCAAGCAATCACTTACGAGGTGCTCATGTCGTCTTCTGAAAACCAATACATCAACCACTTCAAAGATCTCCTCGTGCCCATTCACCCAGCGGGCTACCCCTTCATCGCGGGAGCGGCTGTCATTGCTTTGCTCCTTGCACTCATGTCTGATTTCCTAGGCACACTTGGATTTGTTACCACCGCTCTCGTCGCTTTTTTCTTCCGTGATCCTGAACGTGTGGTTCCGATCAGTTCGGGGCTCATCATCGCCCCTGCTGACGGCACGGTGCATTCGATCACCGATGTGGTTCCACCTGCCGCGCTCGATCTTGGCACCGACCCGTTAAAACGTATCACCATTGTGTTGAAACTCACCGACGTACACATCAACCGCGTACCTGTTTCTGGCAAAGTAATTTCCTCGACCCATATCCCCGGCATGTTCTTAAATCCCACACTGGATAAGGCAAGTGAAGACAATGAACGCAATCTTTTGACCATCGCCGCCGACGAAGGCCAAAAACTCGGCCTTGTACAAATTGCAGGCTTAATCGGTCGCCGTGTGGTGTGCGATGTTACTAGCGGCCAACATGTCAAACGCGGCGAACGCTTCGGCATGATCCGCTTCGGCAGCCGGGTCGACGTCTACCTCCCCAAAAACACCGAAGTCCTCGTATTCAACGGCCAGCGGATGGTGGCGGGCGAAACGGTGATTGCACAGTTTGTGGTAGTTTAGCCTGTCCCGTCATCCTGCGAATCGCAAAGCGATTGCGCAGGATTTCATGGAGTAAAAGGAGATTCTGCTCGATTGCGTTGCAATCAGCAGAATGACGAATTATCCATTCCTCAACTTCATCACCAAAATAGTGCCGGAGAGCACAACGGTGATGGCGTTGGCGATGATAATCGGGGTGTCACCTATCAAAATGCCATAGATAAGCCATAGCGCAAGCCCGGTGGTAATCAAACAATACATTCCCAGTGAAAGTGATTTTGTATCTTTCGTTTTCAATATCTTAATTGTCTGCGGAACATAGGCAACCGTGGTAAAAAACGCGGCGAGCAAGCCTATTACTTCGGTCATACTATTCCTTGTGAGTTGGGCGTGAGTGTGATAGTGGAAATCCCTCAAAAGTCTAGCGAATATGTCATATCAAAGCCTGCTGCCCTCCGGATGTTATGATGTGCTGCCTCCCGAGGCGGGTGCCGAGGCGCAACTGGTTTCCGGCCTGAGCCGCACCTTCGACCAATTTGGCTACCAACTCATCGCCCCCCCCCTTTTAGAATATACGGATAATCTTCTCGCCGGCCGCGGTGCGGACTTAAGCCCGCATATCCTGCGTGTCATAGACCCTGAAACCAACCGCGTCATGGGCGTGCGTGCGGATATGACGCTCCAAGTAGCCCGCATTGTGAAGAGTCGTCTACGCTCAGCTCCGCGCCCTCTTCGTTTAGCCTACGCGGGTTCCGTGCTACGCCTCAAAGGCAACTCACTCGAAGAAAGCCGCCAGCTCCGCCAAGTGGGGCTTGAACTTGTGGGAGCAGCAAAAAACGCTGAGGCAGAAGTGATCTTTGTATCTCTGCGTGCACTTAAAAATGCAGGCGTTCAAAATATTACCGTGGATATTCACCTTCCTCCCTTAATTGCTCTGTTGGCTGAGGGTGCGAGCGAGCAAGCCATCGAGGCGATCGCCGAGAAGGACAGTGCAAAACTGAAAAAATCCGGTCTCAAAAACGCTGATTTACTCAACCAACTGATGGAAACGGCGGGTGAAGCCAAAGTGGTGTTGCCTAAAATCAAAGCCCTGCCCTTGCCGCCACAGGCGCAAGCCATGATTACAGAATTGGAAAACGTTGTCGCAGCACTTCCTGCTTCAGACACTCGCATCACCATCGACGTTACTGAACGGCGTGGGTTCGACTATTACTCCGGCATCAGCTTTTCGTTTTTTGCCAGCGGCAGCACCCAGGAACTCGGCCGCGGCGGACGTTATATGATTGGTGATGAACAAGCCGTCGGCTGCTCCTTCTTCGCCGAGCGTTTGCGCGAATTATTGCCAGCAATCAAAGAGAAGTCTGTCAAACATATCAAAACGCTTGATGAAAAAGAAATAAGCGCCGCAATTGCTGATGGATATACTGTAATTCTAGGAGAGAAATAAGTGACAAACCAACACCTCGTCATCCCGTGCCCGACCTCGAGCTTGCGAAGCAAGGGCGAAGGAGGAATGGACACGGGATCCAGTAGCCGCGGCAAGCGGCGTACAGGATCTTTTTGCGCCGAAGACTCGGCGCGATGGATCCCGGCCTCCGCCGGGATGACACAATTCAATAGGAATGTTTTATGACAAACGTTGTAGTCGTAGGCTCCCAATGGGGCGATGAAGGCAAAGGCAAAGTGGTGGATTGGCTTTCTGAACGCGCCGATGTCGTCGTGCGTTTCCAAGGCGGCCACAACGCCGGCCACACCCTCGTTGTCGATGGCGTCACCTACAAACTCAGCCTGCTTCCTTCCGGTGTCGTTCGTGGTGGAAAGCTCTCCATCATCGGCAACGGCGTCGTTGTTGATCCTGTCGCGCTACTCAAAGAAATTGATACTGTATCGGCACTTGGCGTCAAAATATCACCTGAGAATTTAAAAATCGCCGAGAACGCTCCATTAATATTGCCTATTCACCAACGCGTAGACCAAGCCGCAGAGGCTCTGCGTGGCAACAGCAAAATCGGCACCACCGGCCGTGGCATTGGCCCAGCGTATGAAGATAAAGTCGGCCGCCGCGCTATTCGCGTGTGTGATCTGGCGGACAAAGACGTCCTCGCCGAAAAGATCGATGCCTTACTCATTGTTCACAATGCCTTACTCGCAGCCGCTAAACTTCCACTAATGACGCGGGAAGAATTATTGAACCCGCTCCTGGAGGTTGCACCGAAAATCTTGCCATTTGCTATACCTGTATGGCGCTTACTGGCTGATTTAAAACGCAAAGGCAAACGCATCCTCTTTGAAGGCGCGCAAGGCATCATGCTGGATTGTGACCACGGCACCTACCCCTTTGTCACCTCCTCAAACACGGTCGCTGGCTCCTCCACCATCGGCAGCGGTTTGGGCGCTGGAGGTTCCTACATCCTCGGCATCACCAAAGCCTATACCACCCGCGTTGGTAGCGGCCCATTCCCGACCGAATTGTTTGACGACATCGGCAAAAAAATCGGCGAAATCGGCCATGAGTTTGGCACCGTCACGGGTCGCGCCCGCCGCTGCGGCTGGTTTGACGCCGTACTCGTCAAACAAGCCGTGCAAGTCTCCGGCATCGTTGGCATCGCCCTTACTAAGCTTGATGTGCTCGACGGTTTCGATGAAATAAAAATCTGCACCGGCTATACGCTAGATGGCAAAGCCTATGACTACATGCCGGCCTCCGCCAAAGCCCAAGCCGGCCTAAAGCCTACTTACGAAACCCACCCCGGCTGGAAGGAGACCACCAAAGGCGCACGTAGCTTCGCTGAGCTACCCGCCGCCGCCGTCAAATACATCCGCCGCATCGAGGAGCTGATCGGCTGCCAGGTGGCCATGCTCTCCACCAGCCCGAAACGGGAGGATACAATTTTGGTTAAAGACCCGTTTGTGGATTAGCCACGCATGTCATCCTCGTGCTTGACACGAGGATCCATCAAAAATGTCCGATGGGTTCTCGGCTCAAGGCCGAGAATGACAATTATTGTGGACGAGCAGCCCTCGAAAACAACCTAAAAAAGTTCTCAGTTGAAGCTTTTGCCATTTCTTCGGGCGATACCTGTTTAATGTCAGCCAGCATCTTGTTGACTTCACTAACATAAGAAGGCTCATTTCTTTTTCCTCGATACGGCACGGGGGCCAGAAAAGGGGAGTCTGTTTCAATCAAAATTCGATCCATCGGAACAGTCTTCGCTACCTCGCGGATTTTCTCGGAATTCTTGAAAGTGATGATACCAGAGAAGGAAATATAGAATCCAATCTCTAACATTTTATCAGCAAGTTCCTGCGTAGATGTAAAGCAATGTATCACACCACAGAATTTAGAACGTTGATATTCCAATGAAATAATATCAATTGTGTCGGCTTCGGCCTCACGCGAATGCACAATGATGGGAACGCCAGTTGCCTGAGATGCGTGTATATGATTGATAAAGCTTTGTTTTTGCAGCCCCCTATCGGACTTGTCGTAAAAATAATCAAGCCCCGTCTCGCCGATACCAATCACCTTATCATGTTGAGTTTTTTCAATAATCACGGAAGAGGGCACCAGTTCAAACTTCCCCGAATCATGCGGATGCACCCCCACCGAACAATACACCTCGTCGAAACGCTTGGTGAGAGCCAGCAAGCCATCAAACTCTGCCATCTCGGTACAGATAGTCTGCATCACCTTCACCCCCGCGCCCCTCGCGCGTTCCACCACGGCGTCTATATCCTCTTTGAACTCCGAAAAGTCGAGATGGCAATGGGAATCAACCAGAAACATTATTCCACCCTTGGAAACACAGGAGTTGGTGGGTTGATCGTAGCACCAGGAGCAAGACGTTTTTCTTTTCTCAAATTAGAAAAATTACGATCTTCCAATTTAATATTTATAGTATCTAATATTTTAGATGCAGAAATTGGAACAATAGGCTGCGAATAAAGTGCTAAACAACGAATAATTTCCACAAGCGCATAGAGTACATGCCCCATTTTTTCCGGGTCCGTCTTCTTCAGCCCCCAAGGCGCCATGCGATCAATGTAGCCATTTGCATAATTCGAAATCGCCAAAATATCTTCTAGTTCAATATGTAAGAGCTGACTGTTAATGTTATCTTGGTGAATGCGGTGTTTACCATATAATAAATCAAGAATTTCCGGTTCAAACACGTCGTCAGAACACGGCGGAACTTTCCCGTCAAAATGCTTATGAACCATAGAGAGAGTTCGCTGCACAAGGTTACCAATATTGTTGGAAAGTTCACTGTTAATGCGGTTCTTCACTGCCTCACGGGCAAAGTTTCCATCGTTCCCAAAGGGCACTTCACGCATCAAAAACCAACGCGTCTGGTCCAACCCATATTGCTCGACCAATTCCGCTGGTGCGATCACATTACCAAGAGACTTCGACATTTTCTCCCCCTCCACCGTCCACCACCCATGGGCAAACACACGTTTTGGAAGTGGCAAATCCGCCGCTATTAAGAACGCTGGCCAATAGACTGTATGAAAACGTAAAATATCCTTTCCAACCATGTGCAGATCCGCCGGCCAGAAATGTTCCATCAGCGGCGTTTTCTCCGGAAACCCAAGGGCGGAAAGATAATTAGCCAGCGCATCCAACCACACATACATGATGTGTTTAGGATCATTTGGTACTGGAATACCCCAGGAAAACGTCGTCCGTGAAATGGAAAGGTCTTTGAGCCCCCCCTTCACAAAACTGATAATTTCATTCCGCCGCGAGATTGGGGCGATGAAGTCCGGGTGCCTCTCATAGAATTCCAACAATGGCTTCTCAAGCGCCGAGAGCTTGAAGAAATAGCTCGGCTCCTCGACCCACTCCACCTCTGCGCCCGTGGGCGCTTTGCCACCGATTAACTCTGATTCTTGGTAGTAAGCTTCGTCCCGCACCGAATACCACCCCGAATAACTCCCCAGATAAATATGCCCCCGCTCCTCCATCCGCTTCCACAGCGCTTGAGCGGACTTAATATGACGAGGTTCGGTCGTACGAATCACATCATCGCAGCTGATATTCATCAACCGGTTCATATCCTGAAAATGCACCGCCACACTATCCACAAAATCTTTCGGCTTTACCCCCGCCGCATCGGCCGATTTCTCGACCTTTTGGCCGTGTTCGTCCGTACCGGTTAGAAAATGCACGTTGTAACCATCAAGCCGCTTAAACCGCGCGATCATGTCGCAGGCAACCGACGTGTACGCATGGCCCAGGTGGGGCTTGTCGTTTACATAATAGATAGGAGTGGTAATGTAAAAGTGTTTGTCTTTGCTCATTATTTACGCTGCTTTCGCCGTTCGCATCTGTTCAAACCAACCAAGGAGCGTTGATTTGTAATCAAGATGCGCCGACTCAGCCAGTGAAAAATGATGATTTGCAGCAAACCACAGCGGTGCCCATGCCGCGTCCCGCCGTGCACGCTCAGCGAGCAAGGCGAGCAACATATTACGAACAATTCCAAACTGGCTGTGGC
Source organism: uncultured Rickettsiales bacterium (assembly GCA_964405685.1). Taxonomy (GTDB): domain Bacteria; phylum Pseudomonadota; class Alphaproteobacteria; order Rickettsiales; family SXRF01; genus CAYOOP01. Next base: position 106,981 of record CAYOOP010000002.1, on the reverse strand, counting down.
GCTGCTTTTGGGTGATGGAATCCGCCAGCGCATGAATCTTCGCGCCATTAAAATTTGGGGCATCTCTCAAAATATTTTCCAACTCATCGTAACGCTTTAGCGCCTGCAAATTGTGATATTGCAAGGCCAACCCCGGAGAGAAATAACTCAACTCCCCTAGCATCTGTACATTATCCCGACTAATTTCGGGCGCGAGTTCAAGTAACAATTCTCGGAAGTTGTCCTCACCCAGTGGCGTTAGCGTCACGACCTGGCAGCGCGAACGAATGGTCGGCAAAAGCGAGGCGGGATTGTGCGAAACCAAAAGCAGCACCGCTTGCGGTGGCGGCTCCTCGAGAATTTTTAAAATGGCGTTGGCGGCGTTGGTGTTGAGCTCATCCACCGAATCAATAAGCACTACCCGATATGGCGCCTCACCCGGCGTTTTGCTCATAAATTCCGGAATTCTCCTGGCTTCATCCACACCGATTTCGCGTTTATATTCCTCATTCTTTTCGTCATATTCTGGAGCAATCACCATAAAATCTGCATGCGAACCAGCATCCATTCTCGCCTGAGCCGCTTCATTCGCACCGAGTAACTTTACCGCTAAATGCTTCGCAAACGTCGCCTTGCCGATACCCTTAGGCCCCGAAATCAGCAACGCATGCGGCAGCCGCCCTTGTTCTTGTGTGGCAAGAAGGCAGTCTAGTTGTTCGGTATGTCCGAAGAGAGGGAGATTCATAGAACCATCAATATAGAGATGGCAACTCGCGTCAAGCGCTAGAGCTGTTTGATAATTGCGTTATGGACAACGTCCGGCGTCTCACTCGCATCAATCACCCGAAAACGTTCCGGTTCTGCCTTCGCCAATTGCAAAAATCCATCGCGCACTTGGGTGTGGAAATCAAGGCCCAGCGTGTCAAAGCGCGTTTGTTGACCGCGGCGATCGGCGGCTCGTTTCAACCCTTCCGCTGGGTGGATATCGAGTAAAAAGGTGAGACGCGGGGCAAATTCACCAATCACATGGCGTTGCAGCGCTTTAAGGAAGCCAACACCTAAACCGCGGGCGATGCCTTGATAGACAAACGTCGAATCCGCAAAGCGGTCGCACAGTACCCATTTTCCCTCAGCCAGTGACGGTTTGATGAGTTTTTCTACATGCTCGCTACGCGCAGCCAAAAACATGAGTGTTTCGGTGAGCGGTGAAATACCCGATTGTTTGGCATCCATCAAAAACTCGCGAATGGCCTCTGCCGCGGGTGTGCCGCCGGGTTCGCGGGTGACGACAACCGCCCTGCCCTGACGCTCCAGATACTCAGCCAACATCGCAATCTGCGTTGTCTTTCCGGAACCCTCGCCGCCTTCAAAGGTGATAAACATTAGTGACCCAGGAGCTTATATTTAAGAACGAAAAGCGCCTTCCTGACCCAGCTCATTTTTTTGACGTCTTGCCCAGCAACGAGAGGGATAATAACCGACTCCTGGTCGGGCACAAAAATAACCAAGTTAGCTAACTGACTTCCTTTTGATACAGGTGCTTGCGCAATATTTTCATATTTCACTTTCACCTCGGCATTGGCGGATGCGGATTTGGCAAGCGTCACCATCACATCTTTTTCAGCGACCAATGCAACCTCTTCATCAGCCCCCATCCACACCGGAATGCGCGCCACTTCTTCGCCCGCTTTCAGGATGGTTTTATTTTCAAATGCCTTGAGCCCATACCGGAGCAGACGGTCACCTTCTTTGACCCGATCATCATCACTATTTAATCCATTAATGACCAAAATCACCCGTCGACCGGTGTCTTTATCCTTAGCCGAAAGCGTAATGCCATAACCGGCGATTTCCGTGTGGCCGGTTTTGAGGCCATCGACACCGATGTCCGATCCGAGAAGGCGGTTACGATTGGGCTGAGTGATGTTGTTATAGGTAAATTCACGCTCGGAATAGAAATGATAATATTCCGGATAATCTGTGATGATGTGTTGAGCCAGCGTTGCCAGGTCGTGAGCAGTCATCAACTGCGCCTCATCCGGCCAGCCGGTGGCGTTCACAAAATGGCTACCTGTAAGACCCTGTTTCTTTGCTGTGGCATTCATCTCAGTGGCAAAAGCTTCTTCACTACCGCTTAAGCCCTCAGCGATCACAATGCACGCATCATTCCCGGATTGGATGATCATGCCGCGGATCAAATCCTCTAGCCGCACATCATCGCCCACGTGCACGAACATTTTCGAACCCTGCATCGCCCAGGCTTTTTCGCTGACTTTAAATGTTTGATCGAATTCTGCCTTACCCTCTTTGAGGCGTCCAAAGGTGATATACGCCGTCATCAATTTGCTCATGGAGGACGGCGGCACGGGTGTATCCGCTTCTTTCGCAAGCAACACCGTGCCGGTATCAAAATCCGCCATATAGGCTTGTTTGGCGATAGTGTCCATTGCCAACGCGGGCAAGGGCACCATAGCTAAAAGCACCATCGCAAGGCTAAACCGCATGGATTTATTGTACCACCACGCGCGCATCATTAACCCCCAGTGTGCGCAATTTTTCTACCACCTGTTGTGCGGCCTCCCGCGATGGCTCCGGCCCAACCCAAACACGATAAAGCGTAGTTCCTTTAGAAGTTTGTATGGGAGATACGGTCGCAGACCCCACCGGCAATAACTTGCTGGCTAGCCCATTGGCGTTTTCCTCGCGTGAAAATGCACCTGCTTGCACATAGTACCCACCGCGGTTAGGCATCGGTGGTGGTGATTTTTCAGGCTTGAGCTTAGGTGGCGGGGCATTCACCAGTGGTTTCAAAGGATTTTCATCGTCCCTTGTAATGATAATATTCTCACCCCCTACCGCCTGGTTGAGATTGCTGTTTTCAACGGGAATCGAATCCCGCCTTTCGATTTCAGCCGCCTCAGCATTGCTTACAAGCGAAAATTTTGGCTTGGTATTTTTAGCAGCCTTGCTTGGCTTGGTAGATTTAGACGCCGGCGCAAGCTCACTTTGCGAAACCGAAAGTATCGGCGCGGAGGGCTCATCGCTTCCCTCATCGGCAACGCTTTGAATCTCGGTTGGCCGCTCAACCGGGCTGTTTTTTGCAAAGGTAATATCCTTCGTACTCAAGTGGTTTTCTGCCCAATAGCGCTCAGTTTTGTCTTTCAAATATTGCACACGCACATGCTGCAAACCGTGCACATCGATGCGTTTCGCGGCAGCACTGGAAAGATCAATAATCCGGCCTTTTTTGAAGGGTCCGCGGTCGTTGATCCTCACCACGATCTCTTTGCCGTTTTTCAAATTGGTTACCTTCACAAACGAAGGCATCGGCAAGGTGCGGTGTGCAGCGGTTAAATCGCCACTGTCAAACGTTTCACCATTCGCGGTACGGCCACCGTGGAATCCTGGACCGTACCAAGAGGCGATGCCCTCTTCGTCATACCCATCGTTTTGCGCAGGTGTATAGGTTTCTCCGGCCACACTGTAAGGCTTGCCAACCTTAACCGCCGTTGGTTTTTGCCCCCCAGCGCAAGCAGCCAGCGCAAGAAGTCCGAGTAAGCAGATGAGTTTTTTCACTTTATTCTCCTATAGCATCCGAAAGCTTAGCAACCGCCGTTGCAAAATAAGTCGAGCGGTTCCAGTTCATCAGCGTGTCAAAATTTTTCGTTACTAGCCCAAGCTGCCCGTGGCTTCCCTTCCCGAGGCGCACCAATTTTAGCATGGTTGCATCCGACAACCGACGATCGGGCGCAACGCTTATGCCTAGGCGCTTCCAGCTTGCAAGCGAACGCCAGTCATTACCAAGATGCCTTGAAAAGTCAAATCTTTTGGCCGCTTCAGCCTCCACTAAAATGGGCAGTGTTGCATCCCAGCCAACAGTGCTTAAATAACTGGCAATTGAGGCGAATACATCCGCTTGGTCATTCCAAATATCCTTCCGCCCATCGCCATTGCCATCGGCCGCAAACCGTAAATAACTCGTCGGCATAAATTGGCATTGGCCCATGGCACCCGCCCATGATCCCGTCATGTCGTGCAACCCAATATTTCCCGCGTCGATAATCTTTAACGCGTTGATCAGCTCTTTCCGAAAATACGAAGCGCGGCGCCCTTCATACGCGAGTGTGGCGAGCGATTCCACCACTTCAAACGAACCCTGATGATCGCCAAAATTACTTTCAATCCCCCACAACGCCACAATCACCTCCGGATTCACCCCATATTGCGACGCAGCGGATTGAACGGCAAACGCATTAGAGGAGAGTTCATCCTGCGCACGGTTGATGCGTGAATTTGAAATGACTTTTCGCAAATATTCACTCAATCCCATGGTACCCTCGGGTTGTTTGCGGTCGAGCTTAATCACCGTGTGATTGGGTTCAAAATCGGCAAATGCCTCGTCCAGCAAGGGCTGTGAAATGCCTGATTGAACGGCTTCTTGCTTGAATTTAGTGACCCAGCAGTCTACACAGGCATGGGCAGGCAAGGCCGCCATTGTGAGGAGGCCGAAGGCCAACGAAGCAATCCACTTATGAGTCATATGGAAACTTATACCGATGTTTTCAGAAACCACCACCGCGATTTTAGATGCAACCCTAGGCAGTGAAACGCCTGAGGTAGTGATTGCACATGGCGCGGTAGAAAAAATAAAAACCATTCTCAACGAACATGATTTCACATCGCCGCTTATCATTACGGATAGAAACATTTATCAAGCAACCGGTGAATGTGCTGGATTAGTATATCCGCATTATATCTTTGAACTTCCAGTCAGACCGGATGTTCAACTTGTCGAAACCGCATTAAATGTATCTATCCAAGCAGATGTATTGATTGCGTTTGGTAGCGGCACAATCAACGATATTGTGAAACGCTGCAGTTACCTTGCTGATAAAGCATATATATGCATACCCACCGCTCCGTCTATGAACGGTTACGGTTCCCGTAATGCATCGCTCATCCACGGCACACAAAAAACAACCGTCACGGGTACGCTGCCGATTGCGATTGTGGCCGACCTCGACGTGATATCACAAGCACCTTTACGAATGATTAAAGCCGGCCTCGGCGATTCCATGGCCCGCATCACCGCAGAAGCGGATTGGTTGTTGTCACATCAGGTGAAATACACGCCCTACGACGACCGCGTCTACGAACTCACACAAACCATCGAAGACGAGGTGTTTGCAAACGCTGAGAAATTATTGGAACGTGATTCAGTAACCATCGCCAAGCTCATGGAATTGCTCATTCTCGGAGGCTTTGGAATGACGATCGCCGGCTCCAGCGCGCCCGCAAGCGGCGGCGAACACACGATCGCCCACGTCATCGAAGAACACCATGGCAACCCGGGCGAAGCCCTCCACGGCGAACAAATCGCTTACACCTCACAAATCATGGCCAAGATCCAGCAACACTTATCCCCCCCGCTTGCGGGGGGGTACGGGGGGGAATCTCTCCTGACGCACCATTCTCCCCTGAATCCCCCCGCAAGCGGGGGGAACTATGAAATATTGCGCGAACTTGCCCTTCGCGCAGGCCTGCCAACAACACCAGAAGAACTAGGCTGGCAACAATCATGGGTGAATGAAGCGATCAAACTCGCACCAACCTCGCGCGATAGATACGGCTATTTAAACCTCTAAAACCACGCCTTCACTTCATCCAACGTCTTCGCGTGCGCCATATATGGGAAACCATGATAGTGTGTCGGTGTATACGCACTTTGGGTGCAGGCATGTTCGCCATAAAGAATCGGTGTGCAGCCGGTGTTTTTCGCGGTTTCCAAATCAATATCACTATCACCAATGAACCACATGTTGGCACTAGGTAAAATCCCGAGCTCTTTGAGCGCGTGATGCACCGGATCCGGGTGTGGTTTGTCTTTCGCCGCATCATCCGCGCCGGTGACGTTTTTAAAGTAGACATCCCATTTCAAATGGGACACTTCCTGTCGTAAATTTCCACCTTTTTTATTACTTACCACAATCATCGGCACAGGAATCGCATGAATGTACTGAAGCAGCTCTTCAGCGCCGGGTAAAGGTGTGAGCCTATCCAGATGATGCGTACGATAGCGGGTTTGATAGAGCGTCGCCGCGTCCTGCCACTGGGCACCAAAGATTTCCGGGAACGAATCCCGCATGGATTTACGCACGTGGGTTTTGACCTTATCGAGCGACCATGGCGTAAGACCCATCGCCTCGAACGTCTCGTGAAGCGCTTGGTGAATAATCGGCCAAGTGTCGACCAGCGTGTTATCCCAGTCAAAAATAATCGCCTGCGGTCGAGGAAGCTTCATAGGGACAGTGGCTTATCAAGTTAAAATGTGGGCTTCAACTTATATTCCGCAAAGCTTGGCAGGTTTCTATCGCGATCAGAGGTGGTAGCATCTTGAATAGGCCAAGGTAGATTCAGCTCCGGGTCCGCATAATGAATACCCACTTCCCCCGCCGGGTTATAAGTTGCAGTGACCTTATAAAACACATCTGCCGGTTCATGACCCAAAACACAGAAACCATGTGCAAACCCAGCCGGCACCCAAAGCAATAGCCCATTCATATCGCTAAGCTCTACCCCATAATGCTTGCCGAATGTCGGAGAGCCCGCGCGGATATCCACCGCGACATCCCATATTTTTCCGCGTACGCACCCCACGAGCTTCCCCATGGGCGCGGTGTGCTGGGCGTGAAGCCCGCGTAAAATACCTGGCGCGCTGCGAGAATGGTTATCTTGCGCAAAATCCGTCGGCAATCCAACGGCTGCAAATTGCGGCGCATTAAATCGTTCGATAAAAAATCCGCGCGAATCGCCCTTCACATCTAGTTGGATGAGCTTGAGGTCAGGCAACGGAAGATCATGTACTTGCATAGCGCTCCCTCATACACGCTTTCAAACCATCCTGCCAAGGGGGAAGCGTAATACCGCATTCGTTTTTTAATTTGCTGCAGTCAAGCCGTGAATTCAGCGGTCGTTTGGCCGGTGTGGGATAAGCGCTACTTGGAATAGCCTCTACCTGTTTGACCCTCAGCGATTCATGCAAACGCGCCTCTGCAAAAATCGCCTCTGCAAACCCATGCCAACTCGTTTCCCCACTATTAGTAAGGTGAAACAAACCACGCGCCTTGGTTTTAATCGCTTTCAATGTCGCCGTTGCGATATCCCCGGCAAAGCTCGGTGCGCCGATTTGATCATTCACTACTTTCAATACCTCATGCTCTTTGCCAAGCCTAAGCATCGTATTCAGAAAATTTTTTCCTCGTGCATCATACACCCAACTTGTGCGGAAAATCAGGTGGTCGCCGCCTATATTTTCAACCGCCACTTCCCCTGCCCGCTTGCTGGCACCGTAGGTATTAATCGGCCGTGCGATATCGTTTTCCACCCAAGGTGTTGCCTTGCTACCATCGAACACATAGTCGGTTGAATAATGCACCAATAAAATGCCGCGTTTTTTACATACAGCCGCGAGAATGCCTGGTGCTTCTCCATTGATTTTAAACGCCGCATCTTTCCCCGCGCCTTCAGCCTTATCCACCTGCGTATAAGCCGCCGCATTGATGATAGAGTCAGGCTTCACCGTATTAATATGCGTAGCGATTTTTTCTTCGGTCAATGTCTCTAAATCAAGCTGGGAACGGTCAAGCATATGTGCAGAAATGCCTGCGTCAGCGATCTGGCGTGCCAGTGCAGAGCCGATTTGACCATTGCCTAGAATCAGAAGTGAAGTTGTCATGCACATTCCATAATAGAACTGCAAGAAAATGGAAAGCCGTCATTGCGAGCGTAGCGAAGCAATCCAGCGCGTCGCATCTGCGGCGCAATAAGAAACCATTCCGCGCCCATGGCACTTCTACTAGATTGCTTCGTCGGCGATGCCTCCTCGCAATGACGGTTGCATTGGGTAAATAATGAGATTATACATAGCTATTCAGTCAACTGACTTAAGCCTTATGTCTACCAATCCGAAACGCGATAAACTGATAGATTCTGCGGCTTTGCTGTTTCATCAGCGCGGCTTACAGGCGACCTCGCTCGCCGATATTGCCGCGAAGGCGGATATTCCGATTGGCAATGTCTATTACTACTTTAAAACCAAGGAAGAGCTTGCCATGTGCGCGCTCGAAAAGCGCCGTGCACTGATGGAAAACGCCTATGCGATGATTGAAAACAGCCTGCCCGACCCACGCGACCGCCTGCGGGAAATTGTGCTGATATTTGATAGGGTGAAAGACGACTACACTTGCTACGGTTGCCCTGTCGGCCGGCTGATTTCAGAAGCGCAAGATATGAATCACAACATCACCCAAGCCGCCGTTGGTATTTTCGATCGCTTTGTAGAATGGGCAGCATCGCAATTCAAAAAATTAGGGTATGACACGGAAGCTAAAGCCTACGCCACTAGTATTATGAGTGGGATTCAAGGTGCATCAATTCTTTCCAAATCCCGCGGCAATAACGAACCTTTGACCGACGAAATCAAACGCCTTACCGCCTGGATTGATGAGCTACCCAATAAAAAAATTCACCTCGGCAAAGTCGCGAGCTAAGCAGCGCCTCGCTGCAATCGATCATTAATCGCTTCACCAATGCCAACGTTTGGAACCGGCATCACCGCAATGGCCGCAATGTCCGGCTGATCGAGTAGGCGCAAACAATTGAAAAGATTCGCCGCAGCTTCTGTCGTATCTCCCTTCTCACTCAAATTCAAAACGCGCTTGGCTCCTGCAGGAATGATATTCCCAAACGCAAGCAGCGCTTCATTCGCTGCAACCGACGTTGCATTCAATCTCAATTTCGCGCGCGGTGCGTAGTGTTTCAGAAGCTGTCCCGGCGAGCGAATATTATCCGCATGAGTCAGCGTTCCAACTGACTCACCGAGTGCCTGCTCCAACATTTCTTTTGTAATCGCCCCATGGCGGAGTAACGTCGGCACATCGGTTACATCCACTACGGTCGATTCCAACCCCACCTCACACGCGCCACCTTCTAGCACTTCAATATCCGGAAGCTCCGCATGTACATGTGCTGCTGTCGTCGGGCTCAAACGACCGGAGATATTCGCACTCGGTGCTGCCAGAGGCCCCACTTCTGCCATCAATTGCTGTGCAACCTCATGTGCTGGCACGCGCACCGCCAACGTTGTGAGCCCCGCTGAAGCTAACATTGAAATTCCAGAATCCGGTTTACGATCGAGCACAAGCGTCAGCGGTCCAGGCCAAAATCTGTTCGCAAGTTTTTCCGCACACTCATTCCACACCACATGCGGTACCATCGCCTCTTTATTTATAAAATGAATAATGAGTGGATTAAATTGCGGGCGATTCTTGCGTGCGTAAATAGCAGCAATGGCGTTATCATTGGTTGCATCCGCGCCTAACCCATAGACGGTTTCCGTCGGGAAAGCGACGAGGCCGCCTTCTTTGAGTAGACGCGCTGCGTGTAAAAGTTTTTTTGCGTCCGACATAATCTTGTATCAAAAAATCAAAGCACGACTAAATCTAGTTGTGTTTAATTTTTCGTCTCGTTATAGTTGTTTCAATTCACTCTTTCGCTATCACGAAATTATGCTGGAGTCGAGCCCATGTCCAAAGTCATCACCGTTGCCCAACAAAAGGGCGGAGCCGGGAAAACCACAGTAGCAGCCCATTTGGCGGTTGCGTTGCAGCAAAAAGGCCGCCGCGTCGCGGTGATTGATATCGACCCACAAGGCAGCCTCGGTTTTTGGCACCGCGTACGCGAACAGCGTTTTGGCGAAGGCTTCACCGGCCTCTCCTTTGCCTCTGTTTCCGGTTGGCGCGTGGCGAGTGAAATCTCCCGCCTCAAAAAAATGCATGACTATATTATCGTCGATAGCCCGCCCCACACCGAAACCGAAGCCCGCACCGCCATCCGCGCTGCAGATATGATCGTCATTCCCGTGCAGCCAAGCCCGATGGATTTGTGGGCCACCAAAGCTACACTTGATCTGGCGAAAACCGAAAAAGTGCCGGTCAAAGTGCTGCTCAATCGCGTTCCGCCCAATTCTCGGCTAACCCCCACCATCGCCGCCGAACTTCCGATTCTGGCGGATACGACCTTCGGCAACCGCGTCATCTTCGCCGCTTCCTTATTAGAAGGCCGCACCTGCACGGAAGTGGAGCCAAACAGCCTGGCTTCACTGGAAGTCAAATCGCTGGTGAAGGAAATCGTGCGCCAAATGGAGCGCGAAGACAGCTCTTCCTCTTCCACAAAAGCCAAAACCAAAGAACTGGCAAACGCCTAAAGCCAGACCAGAAGCGAATTTACGAGCTCACGTCAAACTGCTTGAGCAGCGCCCACGGGTTTGATAGGATGTCTTCTCTTCATAAAACCAACCCCTTAAAATAACAGGTAACCGATGTTTAAGCGCTGTTCTCTTTTTGCTGTACTCTCATGTCTTGGATGGATGGTATTTACCCCATCGCCTGCCGCGCAAGCGGCAGAACGTTTGGTCACCCTCGGCACTGCCGGCGTTACCGGCGTGTACTACCCGGCAGGTGGTGCCATCTGCCGTCTTGTCAATCGCAGCCGGAAAGACCACAATATTCGTTGCGTTGTTGAATCCACCGGCGGTTCCATCAGCAATTTGGAAGGTCTACGCGCCAAAGAACTCGACCTCGGCCTCGTTCAGTCCGACTGGCTTTACCATGCCTATAACGGCACAGAAGTATTTAAGGACCAAGGCGCTAATAAAGAACTACGCGTACTTTTCGCACTCCATGCTGAACCATTCACTATTCTTACGCGCTCCAACAGCGGCATCAAATCCTTCTCTGATTTGAAAGGCAAACGCGTAAATATGGGCACGCCCGGCTCCGGCATGAAATCGACCATTGAAGAGTTGATGCACATCAAAGGCTGGCCCGAAGACAGCATTAAAATCACTCCTGATTTAAAAACGCAGGATCAGGCGCAAGCGTTGTGCTCCGGCAAAACCGATGCGATCATTTACGCCCTGGGCCACCCGAACGCCGCCGTACAGCAAATCACCAGCATGTGCGACACGCGCATCGTCGGCTTCTCCGGTCCTGAGGTTGATAAGTTCATCAAGCAATATCCGTTCTATGCGTATACGACCATTCCCGGCGGTATGTATCTGCACAACAAGGAAGCCGTCAAAACCTTCGGTGTAAAAGCCGTGCTCGTCACTAATACGGAGCTGGATGACAATGTCGCATACGAGTTTGCCAAATCCGTGTTTGAAAACCTGGATAACTTCAAAACGCTGCACCCTGTGTTTACGGCTCTCGATGCCGCACATATGGTAAATGACGTGCAGGGCATTGCCCCTTTCCACCCTGGCTCAGTGCGGTATTTCAAAGAGCAGGGCGCGTGGAAAGAAGGCAATTAATCGCTTGCGTTAGCACCTAGAATCGCTTAAAAACCGGGCTCCTCTTTTAGACAAGTAAATCAGTGGGAACAGCATGAAGTTGTGGCAGAAAGTCCTAATCGGACTCGTTGCGGGGATCGCGGTTGGATACGTCATCGGGCAAATGGGCATGCTTGCGGGCTATGGCATCGACGGCAAAGTGTTCCTCACCACCTATGTCAAACCCTTCGGCACCATTTTCGTCAATCTCATCAAAATGGTGGTCGTTCCACTTATTTTCTTCTCCCTCGTCTCCGGCATTACGGGCATGTCCGACGCCAAAGCCTTCAAGCGCATCGGGGGCAAATCTGTTTTTGCCTACCTGATGACCGGTGCCTTCGCCGTGTGCATCGGCCTTGCTTTCGGCACCGTATTCAAACCCGGCCAAGGCGTTGACCTAAGCTCGTTGCAAGTTATGAGCGGTTCAGCCACTGCGGCGCCTGCTCCACAAAGCGCCAGCCTTATTGATATGCTGGTAAATGTTGTCCCCACCAACATCGTCAAAGCGATGTCCGAAGACCATATTCTCCAGGTGGTTCTCTTCGCCATTTTCTTCGCGGTGGCGCTCAACAAAGTCCGTGAAAAAACTCCCGAATTGATCAAGCTCGTGCACCAAGTGGCACAGGCCGTATTTCAACTGATCAGCATAATCGTCAATTTTTCGCCGTACGGCGTATTCGCCCTCACCGCCTGGGTAGTCGGCACGCAAGGATTTGACATTTTGCTCGCACTGCTCCACCTCATCTTCGTTGTTATGGGTGCGCTATTCACGCAATATCTTCTGTTCGGCGTCATGCTCATGCTCTTCGGTAAATTGTCGCCGCTGCCATTTTACAAAAAAGTGCTGGAACCCCAAGCTCTCGCATTTTCCACCAGCTCCAGCAAAGCAACCCTGTCCACCGCCATGCGCTGTGCCCGTGAACGCATGGGTGTTTCTGAAGCCAGCACCTCGTTCGTTCTCCCGCTCGGTGCTTCCATCAACATGGATGGCACGGCTATTTACCTCGGCATCTGCGCACTCTTCTTCTCGCAAGCCTTCGGCATCCCGATTGATTCCCACCACTATCTTATCTTGGTCTTAACTGCGACGCTCGGCTCCATCGGTGCCGCGGGTATTCCCGGTGGTTCGCTCATTATGATGGGCATGGTGCTCACCTCGGTCGGCTTACCCCTGGAGGGTATCGCCCTCATCGCCGGAATCGATCGGATTCTGGACATGATGCGCACGACCGTCAACATCACCGGTGATACCCTCATCACCGTGATTATCGATAAAACCGAAGGTACGCTGGATACTCAGACGTACTACGACATGACAAAGTGACCACGCCTGCGCATATCGCCATCATCATGGACGGCAACGGCCGTTGGGCCAAAGCCCGTGGATTACCACGCACCGCCGGCCACAAAAAAGGCGCGGACGCGCTACGTTCTACCATTGAAGCTTGCACGGAATTGGGTGTCCGCCACCTTACCATCTATGCGTTTTCTTCCGAAAATTGGAAACGCCCTAGCGAAGAAGTAAACGATCTCATGAAGCTGTTCAAATACCATCTCGGCAAAGAGTTCGACACGATGCACAAAAATGGTATTCGCATCAAATTTATCGGCAATCGCAGCAAACTATCGCCTGATTTTCAAACCATGATCAATAATGCCGAATCTCTTACCGCTAACCATACCAACTTAATCTTCACCACAGCAATCAGCTATGGTGGCCGTGAGGAATTAGCTCGCGCAGCCACCAAAGCGGCACAAAAATCCCCCACCATTACCGCGGAAACCCTGGAAGCCGAACTTGACACCCTCGGTCTACCCGACCCCGACCTTTTAATCCGCACCGGCGGCGAACAGCGCCTTAGCAATTTTTTGCTATGGCAAATGGCCTACACCGAGCTATATTTCACCGATGTGCTCTGGCCCGAATTTAGTCCCGAGCATTTAAAACAAGCCATCGCCACATTCCAAACACGGGAGCGCCGCTATGGAAACGCCAGCTGAACCCACCCCAACTTCTGCCGTCTGGGAAGGCTTGCGCTTGCGCGTTGTTTCCGCGCTCGTCATGGTCGCACTCTTCCTCATCGTCGAAATCACTGGCGGGATGATCTTCGCGGCCGTCGTCATGATCGCTGGTTTCTTGATGCTACGCGAATGGGACCAACTCATTCACAAAGCCAATTTGCGCGAAAATAAAATTTTCAATTTCGGCGGCCTCGCATACATCGCGCTACCTTGCCTCGCAATGATTTGGCTTCGAAGCCTCCATACTCCTGCCTCGCAATACGCCGGCATGGGCATCGTCCTCTATCTCGTCCTCGTCGTCGCTGCGACCGACATCGGCGCTTATTTCGCCGGAAAAACCTTCGGTGGCCTCAAACTCGCCCCCCACATCAGCCCCAATAAAACCTGGGCGGGGTTAGCCGGCGGCGTTGCTGCTGCTGGCGGTATGGGCTTACTCTGCGCCGTTTTCACCGCCTTCCCCACCACCGTCAAAGGTTGCATTTTAACTGCCATGCTACTGGCTTTTGTCTCCCAAGCCGGGGATCTCTTCGAATCTTGGCTCAAACGTAAAGCCGGCGTCAAAAACAGCGGCAACCTCATCCCCGGCCACGGCGGCTTACTCGATAGATTAGATGGCCTCATGGCCGCCACCCCCGTCTTCGCCATTATCGCCTGGATCTCAGGATTCGTTTCGTGAAAACGGTTTCGATTCTCGGTGCCACTGGCTCGATCGGCGCGAGTACGTTGCGTGTTATTGCGCATAATCCTGAAAAATTTAAACTCGCCGCCGTCAGTGCGCAAAGCAATGCCGAAGCCCTCGCCACCCTCGCCAAACAACATGGTGCAAGCTTCGCAGCCATTGGCGATGAATCGCTCTACCCAAAACTCAAAGAAGCCCTAAGCGGCACGCATATCAAAATCGCCGCTGGTGCAGAAGGCCTCAAAGAAGCTGCAAGCTATAAAGCGGATGTGCTCGTTGCCGCTATTGTCGGCGCGGCAGGTTTAGCACCCACGCTTGCTGCCGTCCAAACCGGCAAAACCATCGCGCTTGCGAACAAGGAATGCCTGGTTGCAGCCGGCGAACTCTTTATTCGCGAAGCCAAAAAACATAACACGACGATTATTCCGGTCGACTCCGAACACAATGCCGTATTCCAAGTCTTCAATCGAGAAGCCACACATATCACCCTTACCGCCTCCGGCGGTCCATTCCGCACCTTCACTAAAGAACAGATGGCCTCAGTCACACCTGAGCAAGCCTTGAAACACCCTAAATGGAACATGGGCGCAAAAATCTCGATTGATTCCGCAACGATGATGAACAAAGGCCTGGAAATCATCGAAGCTCATTACTTGTTTAATCTCACCAGCAATCGAATCCGCGTGTTGATCCACCCCGAATCCATCGTTCATGCACTGGTGCACTATGCGGACGGCTCCGTGCTCGCCCAACTTTCCTCCCCCGATATGGCAACGCCAATTGCCTGCGCGTTGGCATACCCAGATCGTATCAGCGCACCCACACCGCCACTGGAACTCACCGCTCTCAGCTTCGAAGCTCCTGATGAACAGCGTTTTCCAGCACTCTGTATCGCCCGCCAAGCTCTAGAACGCGGCCAGGCCGCAACGCTTGCACTCAACGCCGCCAACGAGATCGCCGTCGAAGCCTTCCTGCAAAAACACATCCGCTTTTTAGACATCGCCGCCACTTGTGAAATGGCACTTACAGACCTACCTAAAATAGACAACTCATCCCTAGAATCCTTACTGGCGGCAGATAACGACGTCCGCCGCAAAACGCTGGAGAACATCACCCATGGCATCGCTGCTTAGTTTCGGCCATACATTTTTGGCATTCGTCATCGTCCTAACCGTCATCGTTTTCATCCACGAATTCGGGCACTATCTCGTCGCGCGCCTGTGCGGTGTGCGCATCGTCACTTTTTCCATCGGCTTCGGCCGCGAACTTTTTGGCTGGAGCGATAAGCACGGTACGCGCTGGAAAGTCTGCGTATTGCCACTCGGTGGCTATGTTAAAATGTTTGGCGATGCCTCTGCCGCCAGCAACGCTGATGTCGACGTGCTGGCCAATTTAAGCGAAACTGAAAAACGCGAAACCTTCCATTTCAAACCCCTCCACCAAAAAGCTATGGTCGTTGCCGCCGGCCCCCTCGCCAATTTCATTCTCACCATCGCCGTGCTCACCTTCATGATTTTCACCGTCGGTTTGCAATCGACCGAGCCGGTCGTCGGCGAAATCATGCCTGATACACCTGCCGCAGCGGCGCATCTTAAAGCCGGAGACCGTATACTTTCCGTCAACGGCAAAACCATGAAGCGGTTTAATGATATTCCACTCACACTTGCTACCAATGTTGGTGCGCCTGTAGCACTAGAGATTGAGCGCGGTGAGCAACATCTATCCCTCACCATCACCCCCAAACAAGTGGAGGACGATGATGGGCTTGGTAACAAAATCACCCGCCCGATCATCGGCATCAAAAGCCCAACGTTAACATATAAAGATGTCACCCTTCCGCACGCATTATGGGAAGCCACCGAACGCACCTACGCCATTTGCCAAACCACGCTTGTTTCCGTTGGCCAAATCATCACCGGCGAGCGCGGCACCAAGGAACTGAAAGGCCCTCTCGGCATCGCCAAACTCTCCGGCCAAGCCGCTGACAAAGGCACCTATGTATTGCTCTGGCTCATTGCCATGCTCTCAGCCAACCTCGGACTCGTCAATCTGTTCCCTATCCCGCTCTTAGACGGCGGCCACCTTGCTTTCTACACCGCCGAGGCGCTTCGCGGCCGCCCCATGGCTGAGCGTGTACAAGAATGGGGCTACCGCCTCGGTTTTTCCCTCATTGCCATGCTCATGGCCTTAAGCCTTTATAACGACGTTAAACAAATATTTTTAGGGTGATTGGCGCTTGATTTGCCTTCAAAGTTAGGCGATAAATACCACCTCAAAAAGGTGGGTTCCGCTTCGTGAGATATTGTATAATTTTTGCTACCCTGCTGGTTGCGAGCTTTGCGCTCTCGAATGCCCATGCGCAAACGGCACTTTCCTCTGAAATCGACGCTGGATTTGAAGCTCCCGCTGAGGCACCAGCCATTAGAGCAGTGCGAGTGGAAGGCAATGAGCGTATCGAAAGCAAAACGGTGCTGACCTATTTAGCGCTTCGCGAAGGCGCGAGGTTTGAGGCTGAAGTGATTGATAAAGCGCTCAAAGACCTCTACGCCACCGGCTTTTTCGCCGATATCAAGCTACTGCAAGATGGTGACACGCTCGTGGTTCACGTCGTTGAAAACCCAGTGATCAGCGAAGTTTCCTTCGAGGGCAACAAAAACATCAAAAGTGAAGATTTAGAGAAAGAGCTCGAACTTAAGTCCCGCGCCATCTACACCAAAACCAAATTGCAAGGCGATGTTAAACGCATCCTCGATATTTATCGCCGCAGCGGCCGCTATACCGCAACTGTTAACCCCAAAATCATCCGGAAAGACCAAAACCGTCTGACCCTCGTGTTTGAAATCAGCGAAGGCGCAGTGGCACGGATTGAGCACATTTCCTTTCTTGGCAACAACACTTTTTCAAGCAGTTCACTCGAAAGCGTGGTCCGCAGCTCCGAAACGCGCTGGTATCAATTCCTGACCGACAACGACAAATACGACCCCGACCGTTTACAATTTGACCAAGAACTCCTACGTCGTTTCTATACCTCTCAGGGGTATGCCGACTTTCAAGTTAAATCTGCACACGCCGAGCTGTCGCCCAATAAAGATGCCTTCTTTGTTACCTTTGTGCTCGATGAAGGCCCCAAATACAAACTCTCTGGCGTCTCGGTTAACTCCAGTCTCAAATCCAGCGAACCGATTGATTTGAGCAAGGTGATGACAACCAAAGCCGGTGATACCTTCGATAACAACAAGATCGAAGATTCCGTGGACACCATGACCAAAGAACTCGGCAATTTGGGCTATGCGTTTGTGGATATCAATCCACGCTTGGTGCGCAACACGGAAAGTAAAACCATTGATCTAACGTACGACATCAAACCCGGCCCGCGCGTGTATGTGGAGCGCATCAACATCACCGGCAACGTCCGTACACTCGATGAGGTTATTCGCCGTGAATTCCGGATCAGCGAAGGGGACCCCTATAACGCCGCTAAACTCGCACGCACTGAGCAACGCATCAACAACCTCAACTTCTTTGAGAAGGTCAACATCACCAACGAGCCGGGCAGCAGCCCCGATAAAACGGTCGTCAACGTAGATGTGCAGGAAAAATCAACGGGTGAAATCAATTTCGGTGCGGGGTTCTCTTCTACCGATGGTGCGCTCGCCGATTTCGGTGTGAAAGAAAACAACTTCCTCGGCCGCGGCCAGGAGCTGCGCTCGCGCTTCACCTATGCGGCACGCCGTAAACAGATAGACCTCGGCTTCACCGAGCCTTATTTCTTGAACCGCGAACTTTCTGCTGGTTTTGACATTTATAAGACCGTCTACGATTACAGCAGCGAGTCCTCTTATGATCTCGACAGCCGCGGCATCACACTGCGTACTGGCTACAGCCCGCAAGAACACTGGAAACACGATATCAACTACGCGTTCCGTGATAACGACATCACCAACGTTCCGACCACAGCGTCCATCTACATCCAGCGCCAAGCCGGAAAACGCATCACCTCCTCCGTCGGTCAAGCGTTCGAATACGACGGGCTTAATAACCGCCAGGATCCAACTTCGGGTTACTATGCCCGCCTGTACCAAGAAGCCGCAGGCCTTGGTGGAGATACACGCTATTTAAAACACGAATTCAAAACCAGCTACTACGTACCCATCACCAAAAACTGGGTGTGGAACGCCGTGGGCTCCGGCGGGCATGTGCTTGGCTTGGCCGGGGAAGATATCAAAATCGCTGACCGGTTCTTCGTCGGTGGCGATTTGGTCCGCGGCTTCCGCAATTCCGGTATCGGCCCGCGTGACAGCGCCACCAAGGACGCGTTGGGCGGCAATACCTATTACGCCGCTAGCACCGAGCTCAAATTCCCCCTAGGGTTGCCGGACGATTTGGGCCTCGCAGGCGCGATTTTCCTGGATGCGGGCAGCCTCTTTAGTATCGACGAAACCGGCAATAATTTGGTGGATGCCAAAACCTTACGGGCAGGCGCGGGCTTCGGCATCGCCTGGAAATCCCCGTTTGGGCCCATTCGCGTCGATATTGCCCAGCCAATTCTTAAAGAAAAACTTGACGAAAAGGAAACCTTCCGCTTTAGCTTCGGCACGAGATTCTAACCTTTTTAAACCAACCCATAAGGACCCGTTATGAACCGTTTTACCCCCCTTGCTATCCTCGCCCTGAGCGCGTTGTTGCCGCTCAGCGCTCAAGCCGCTGATGCTGCTCCTGCCGGTGGCAAAATTGCCGTCGTCAACATCCAGAACGTGATGCGCGACTCTTCTGCCGCCAAAGCCATCCGCGAACAGTTGGAAGCCAAGCAAAAATCCTACCAATCTGATATCTCCAAACAGGAGGATGCCTTGCAAAAAGACAAGCAAGAACTCGACAAGCAACGTACGGCTCTTTCCAAAGAAGCGTTTGAAGGCAAAGTCAAGGACTTCCAAAACAAAGTCACCGACATGCAAAAACAAGTGCAAACGAAGAAAATGACGCTGGATAGTGCCTATGAACAATCGATTGGTCAGATTCAAAAAACCGTTGGCGATATCATTGGCGAGATGGCGAAAGAAAAAGGCTTCAGCCTGGCGATTCCTTCGTCACAGCTGCTCTATGCTGATCCAACCATGGACATCACCGCTGATGTAACCAAACGCTTGAACGACAAACTTCCAAATTACAGTGTGAAGTTTGACGCTCCTGCGGCTGCCGCACCCGCTAAAGCGGATAAGGACAAAAAGTAGCTTGTGGCCGATTCACGTTTTTTCAACCGTGCTGCACCGATTGCTCTCGCTCAATTAGCAGAGGCAACGGGAAGTACGGTTGAAAACGGCGATGCCAGTAAAACCTACGCAGACATCGCCCCGCTCGATACCGCAACCGCGAATGATTTAAGTTTTTTTGATAACACCAAATACCTCGACGCCTTCGTAACCAGCAACGCCGGCGCGTGTTTCGTCCGTTCCAAATTCGCAAGCCGCGCACCCAAGGGCATGGCGCTCCTCGTCAATGAAGAGCCCTATACCGCCTTCGCGATCGCCTCAGGCATCTTCTACCCCACGTCGCAACCCGCTGCGGCAAGCATTCACCCCACCGCCGTCATCGCCAAATCCGCAATGCTTGGTAAAGACGTCTCAGTTGCTCCTTACGCAATCATCGGCGAACACGTGAAAATCGGCGCAGGTTCCAGCATCGGCGCCCATGCGGTCATTTACGAAAACGTCGAAATCGGCAGTGATACCGCAATCGGCGCACACTCCACCATCAGCCATTCTTTAATCGGCAATCACGTCACCATCCATCGTGGCGTGCACATCGGCCAGGATGGTTTTGGGTTTGCGCCATCTCCCAAAGGCATTTTGAAAGTCCCGCAACTGGGCCGCGTCATTATCGAGGATCATGCCGATATCGGCTCCGGCACCTGCATCGACCGCGGCGCTGGGCCTGATACGGTGATTGGGGCACACAGTAAGATTGATAATCTCGTTCAAATCGGGCATAACGTTAAACTTGGACGCTATGTTCTCATTGCCGCCCAAACCGGCATTTCCGGCAGCTGCAAAGTGGAAGATGGTGCCATGCTTGGCGGGCAGGTGGGCTTAAGCGGCCACTTAACCGTCGGCAAAGGAGCAAAACTCGCCGCGCAGTCCGGCGTGATGAGTGATGTTCCGGCGGGCGAAACCCACATGGGCTACCCTGCGATGCCGATGAAAGCCTTCTTTCGCCAAGTCGCGACGCTTAAAAAACTATCCGAACGCAAAGAGTAAACCGATGACTGAAACGAAACACCCCCTGCCCTTCTCCGTCGAACGCATCATGGAAATGCTGCCGCACCGCTACCCGTTTTTGATGATCGACCGCATCGTCGAAGCAGTCGCCGACTCGCACGCCGTTGCTGTCAAAAATGTCACCATCAACGAACATCATTTTCAGGGCCATTTCCCGACCAACCCGGTCATGCCTGGCGTTCTCATCATCGAAGCCATGGCGCAAACTTCGGGTGTATTGGTGGTGCATACACTGGGTGCAGAATCCGAAGGCAAACTCGTGTATTTCATGGCTATCGACGAAGCACGCTTTCGTAAACCCGTCGTCCCCGGTGACTGCGTGAAAATCCACGCCCGCAAAGAACGCCAGCGCGGCAACGTCTGGAAATTCAACTGCGAAGCTTTCGTCGAAGACACCAAAGTCGCCGAAGCCATTATCACTGCAATGATTCTGGACTAACGTGTCAGCCATCCACGCATCCATGAATTCCCTTCGCTCCCCCCTTGCGGGGGAGTTAAATTCCTCCCCCCACAGGGGGGAGGTTAGGAGGGGGGCAGGCTTGTGCAGGCGTATATATTTTCTGAGTGTTATGCTGAGCAAGATGGCCCCCTCCCCAACCCTCCCCCTGCGGGGGAGGGAGTCATATAATGCTCCCCCGCAAGGGGGGAGCGGAAAATGCAGCGCCTCATGACCATCCACCCCTCCGCCATCATCGCCAAAGGCGCAACACTCGACCCAAGTGTGAGTGTGGGGCCTTATTGCGTGATTGGTGAACATGTGACAATCGGCGCAGGCACCACGCTTGAATCCCACGTCGTCGTCGACGGTCACACCACCATCGGAAAAAACAATACCATTTTCCCGTTCGCATCCCTCGGCACAGCGCCGCAGGATTTAAAATTCAAAGGCGAAGCATCGACGCTCAACGTAGGTGACAACAACGTCATCCGCGAATACGTCACTATGAACCCTGGCACTGAAGGCGGCGGCCTCAAAACCACGGTCGGTAGCAACTGCCTGTTCATGGTGAGTGCGCACGTCGCGCATGATTGCCAGGTCGGCAACCACGTCATCCTCGCCAATAACGCTACCTTGGCCGGCCATGTCACGGTCGAAGACCACGTCATCATCGGCGGTCTCGCAGCAGTCCACCAATTCGTCCGCGTCGGAAAACACGCGATGATTGGCGGCATGTCCGGCGTCGAGCACGATGTCATTCCCTATGGCTCGGTAATGGGTGAACGCGCGGGCCTCGCCGGCCTCAACCTCGTTGGCCTCAAACGTCGCGGCTTCGAGCGTGATGCAATCCATGCGCTGCGCAACGCTTACAAAGACATTTTCGAAACCGATGCTGGCACGCTCGCCGAGCGTGTTAAACAAGTCACCAAAGACTATGCGAACGAACCCGCGGTTGCGGACATGATCAATTTCATCAACGCGGAAACGTCCCGCCAACTCTGCGTACCCACGCGCGTTAAAGCCCATGGCTGAGACCTTGGGCATCATCGCAGGGAAAGGCGAACTTCCACGCACCATTTTAGACGCGTGTAAAAAGTCTGGTCGCAGCACTTTCGTGCTCGCCTTCGAGGGTATGGATGTTGACGTCGCCGCCGACAAAACCGTCCGCCTCGGTGCACTCAGTGAGGCCTTGAACGCCTTACGCTCCGCTGGTTGTCGCGAACTCGTCCTCGCCGGACAAATGAAACGTCCTTCACTCACCTCCCTCAAACCCGACGCTGAAGGTGCTAAACTTCTGAAGCGTTTGAGCAAAGCCATTTTCAGTGGTGATGATGCGCTACTCAAAGCTCTCGTCGGTTTTTTGGAAGACGAAGGTTTCACCGTCGTCTCCGCTGAGTCTATCACCGGTGAAGCGATTGTCGCAAGCGTAGGACTTCTTACCACCACCGCTCCCACCAACCAACAGTTTGAAGATATCGCCAAAGGTCTCAAATGCGTCAAAACCCTGGGCGAACTAGACATCGGTCAGGCACTCGCGATTGAACATGGCTACATCCTCGCTGTTGAAGGTGCCGAAGGCACCGATGCACTCATCACCCGAACCGAACATTTGATGCGCGAGAAAAAACAAACGGTGCTGGTCAAAGCCTCCAAACCGGGTCAAGAAACCCGCGTCGACATGCCAACGATCGGCCCGGAAACCATCACACGCTTAGCAAACTGTGGTTTCGCAGGCGTTGCGGTGGAAGCCGGAAAGACCCTCGTCATCAACCAGGCCGAAACTTTCGCGCGTGCGAACAAGCTAGGCATTTTCGTCTATGGCACGTAACTACATTTTACAAGATGTGTCATACCGGCGTAGGCCGGTATCCAGTGCGGCGAGTCTTCGCCGCAAAAAAGAGGCGTACTATCGGTTTCGGTATATATCTTTCTACGCAGCAGACGCTGCTTACTGGATCCCGGCCTACGCCGGTATGACACTTTGCTGGGATAACAACCGATGAAAACCATCTACCTCATTGCCGGTGAATCCTCCGGCGACCAGCTGGGTGCGAGCCTCATGCGCGAATTGAAGGGTAACACCTTTTTCGGCATCGGCGGAGAAATGATGGAAGCCGAAGGTCTGCACAGCTTTTTCCCCTACCACGAACTCTCGCTCATGGGCTTTGCCGAAGTACTGCCCCACCTCCTCCACCTCACCGCACGCATCAACGCCACGGTGGAAGACATCATCTTAAAACACCCCGATGTTGTGGTGACGATCGACTCGCCCGGTTTCAATTTCCGCGTCGTTAAAAAACTGCGCGAGCGCAATTTCAACGCCAAGTTTGTGCACCTCGTCGCCCCGAGTGTCTGGGCCTATAAACCCGAACGTGCACTCAAAACCGCCGCGCTTTACGATGCGCTAGGCGTGCTCCTGCCCTTCGAACCACCCTATTTCGAAGCCGCGGGCCTACCCACCACATTCATCGGCCACCCCATCGCGCAGCGCAAAAATGGTGACGGCACGGCCTTCCGCGCAAACAAAAATATCCCTGCTGACGTGCCTGTGATTGCGCTTCTTCCCGGCAGCCGCAGCAATGAAATCAAACGCCATATGCCGATTTTCGGCGCAGCGATTGCCATGGTTGGCGAAACACTTCCCGAATTGCAAATCGTCGTTCCCATTTCAGAGCGCCTGGTGCCCGAGCTTATGCCATTTTTTGAAGATTGCCCCTTCCCCTTTCACATCATTACCGACGCAAACGAAAAAGCAGATGCTATCGCGAGCGCCAACGTCGCCCTCACCAAATCCGGAACGGTAACGCTCGACGTTGCGCGAGAGGGCACGCCCATGGTCGTCGCCTACCGCGCGAACCCTGTTTCGGTCTGGATTATTAAACGAATGATCAACATTTCCAACGTCTGCCTGGTCAACATCATTCTCGGTCAACCCGTCATTCCTGAATATATTCAGGAATCCTGCACCCCGGAAAATCTCGCAGGCGCATTACTCACGTTGCTAACCGATACAAACACGCGCGACATGCAAAAATCGGCGATGAACGAAGCTTTGCGCCAACTCACTCCACCGGATGGGAAAACCACAGCGCAGTTAGCTGCAGAGCTAGTTACCAATTGAGAGTTCGCTGTGGCGAAGCGAAAACAGCAGTCTTTCAAAACCCGTAGCGCAATGTAGTTAACCTACATGAGCAACGGAAGTTTGAAAGACTGCTGTTTGCAGCAAGCTACAGTAGAACTCTAAGCCGCGAAAACGTCCGCGTTTTTATACGGAACCGGCAGCTTGGTGTGCGGGTCAATGGCGAGGTTGCCATCTTCAAACGCCGCCGCGATATATTTACCCACGCCGCGCTGGATATACAGCACGGGCTTAACTTTTTTGCCTTTAATACGGCGCAACTCTGTAGTTTTACCGCGATTTTCCGGGTTATTCTTAGACATACGCTGAAACTCCTTAAGAATGTTCTGTTCGTGGCGCATTTTATGGATATAATACCCACTTCGCAAGCACATTGTTTATGTTCATAAAACATCCATTTTTTGCCGGTTTCCTGCTGATTTTCCTTCTTTTTGTGGGGGCACCCGTACGTGCACAAACCCCAAGCGCTGCGGTACCCATACCCCCGGTTGCCGATAAAAAGGCCTCACAATCCATCAGTGGCAACTTCCTCTCCGGCTATTATGCACTAACCCAAGGCGATACCGCGACCGCCCGCCGCTATTTGGAACAAGCTGTGAAGGATGACCCTGGCAACGTGGAATTCCGCGGTCGCTTGTTGCTGCTGCAAATCAACGATGGAGATATTCCCGAAGCAGTCGAAACCGCAAAAGAACTCAAACACAAAGATGGCCACGAGCTGATTGTGGATTTGCTCCTTGCAGTCGACAAAACCCATGATCACAAATACGCCGGTGCGCTTGAAGCGCTGAGTACAACCAAAATTCCACAGTTCAACGCTATCTGGTTACCACTTATTCGCCAGTGGTTAAGCCATCAGGGCGGCAATACTCCTAAAGTTGTAAGCATGAACTTGCTTTTTCCTGATCGCAAAAACCTGCCGAATTTTCTAACCTACCACATCGGCCTGCTCAATGAATTTAGCGGCCACACGGACGAGGCTGCGAAAAACTACGCCGCCTCTGTGAAGGATCTAAACCGTGCGCCCTTCCGCGCCATGCAGGCCTATATCCAAAACCGCGCCCGTAGCGATGACCGCAAAACCCTCGGAACCTTCGCCGCGCGTCTGAAACAAAACCGTCCAGATACCTATGCGCTGCTCGCAGCGCGCTATCCCTACCTCGAACACTTAGATAGCCCGGAGGCCCTGCCCGCAGAGTTGTTGGCTAGCAATCCCAAAGAAGGGTTTGCCGAGGTCTTATTCACCATGGCAAGCCTGCTCTATGCAGTGGATAGCACGCAAGACGTGGTGCTGTATTTACGCATGGCGATTTATCTACGCCCCGATTTTCCAACCGCGCAGCTCATGCTCGCCAATATTTTCGAGCACCAGCAGCAAACCTACGAAGCGCTCGAACTCTACAGACAAATCGCGCCTGACAGCCATCTCTACATCCCCGCGCAAGTCCGCCGCGCCTATCTATTGGATGGAACAAAACGCAGCGATGAAGCGCTGGCACTGCTCGATACCATCGCCAAGCTCGCGCCCGATTCGCTGGAGGTGATCATCGCGCGGGGTGATATTTTACGCACCCAGCGCAAATACCCCGAAGCCATTGTGCAATACACCGATGCCATCTCTAAAATGCCGGCAGGAGACGCTACGCATTGGGGTGCTTACTTCGCACGCGGCGCATGCTATGAACGCACCGGTGACATCGCACACGCTGAAACTGATTTAAAACACGCATTGAAACTAGCCCCGCATCAGGCCGAAGTGCTTAACTATCTGGGCTATATGTGGCTGACAAGTGGCGAGAAAAAAGACAAGGCGTTCGACCTCATCGAGCGTGCGTATACGCTGGCACCCGGTGAAGCCCATATTGTCGACAGCTACGGCTGGGCGCATTACTCAACCGGCAAGCTCGACAAGGCCATTCAGTTACTTGAAGAAGCAGCAACCATGGACCCGACGGAGCCTACCGTCAACGATCACCTGGGTGATGCCTATTTCCACAAAGGCCGCAAAACCGAAGCGGACTACCAATGGCAACGCGCGCTCGATCAATCGACCGACCCCGAACAACAGACCACGCTGAAACTGAAGTTGAAAGAAGGCATCAAAGCCTACCCTTTTGCCAAAGATACCCCTGCGGTCGTCACCGAACCGATCCCTGAATCTAAAGAGTTGATCTACGAATGACGCAGCCGTGGCACGCCCCCGCCAAGCTCAACCTTTTCCTGCACGTCACCGGCAAACAGGCAGACGGTTATCACACACTGCAAAGCCTCGTGTGTTTCACGTCACTTGCTGATGAACTTACCTTTGCGCCCGCCTCCACTTTCTCACTCAAAATTACCGGCCCCTTCGCCGGCTGTGTTTCTATAGACGATAACTTGGTGCTACGCGCCGCCCGTGCGCTATCGTCTACCAAATCCGCACGCATCACCCTCACTAAAAATATTCCCGTCGGTGCGGGCCTGGGCGGTGGATCCAGCGATGCCGCAACCACTTTGCTTGCACTAAATAAACTCTGGAAATTGAACAAACCGATTGGTGAACTGGAGAAAATCGCACGAACGCTTGGTAGCGACGTGCCCGTCTGCCTGCGCCACACACCCCAACTCATGGAAGGCACCGGCCATAGTCTTACGCCTGCACGCATCCCTAAAAACCTCGCCGCCGTGCTTGTCTACCCCAACCAACCACTCTCGACGAAGGAGGTGTATGCCAATTGCATCCCGTCATTGCGAGGAGGCTCTGCCTCCGAAGCAATCCACAATGACCAAATCTCTAAAATGCACAACGACTTGGAACCAGCCGCCTTCAAACTTATGCCGCAGCTGAGCGACATTCTAAACACCATCCGCAGCACCAAACATTGCAAATTCGCACGCATGAGCGGCAGCGGCTCGACGTGTTTTGGACTCTATGAGTCAATAAAAGAAGCAACGCAAGCCGCCAGAGATCTGCAAACTAAATTACCAAATTGCTGGGTGAAGGCAGTCAGCCTATAATCACCGTCATTGCGAGGAGCCTTGGCTCCGAAGCAATCCATCTCTCCCAGCCACTACTCCTGGATTGCCGCGTCGGCCTTTGGCCTCCTCGCAATGACGATTTAAAGAGGCTCTTCGCCCACTTCCATTTCCTTGTCACCTTTGCGCATATCCCGCACGGAAACGCCCTGCCCCGCCAATTGCTTGGCAATGGTGAGTGCTTCGGCACCGGCATCTGGTTTCAATTTCTCAGCAACATTCACATTGCCTTTTGAACGCGACCCTGCGAATTTTGATTTCAACCATGAAAATAAGCTCATAAGACCTCCATAATGGCTACTTTTATCACACTTCCTCCTGCCTCTCCACTGGAATACGCACGTGGTCTCAACGGTAATTTTTTGCTGCTTTATTCGCAAACGCAAAGCTTACTATTTTACGAACCCATTGAAACACTGGAAAAACCAGACCCATCCGCCATGCGCTCATTTTTAGGAAAAAAGCGTGATAGGTTCGATACGCCCGTTGCCGGCTATATCGGCTACCCCTTAAAAAATGCCCTGGAAGCACTGTCAGAAGATGCGCCTTCATGGATCAATGCACCACCCGTGTTACTCGTTAAATGGCGGAGCGTACTTGTCTTTAAAGATGGTATAGTCGAATGCCATGGCAACCCACCACCTGCCCCAAAAACCGGACAATCGGCACATATTCATGTGAGTAATTTACAGTCCAACATGACTCGCTCGGAATATCTCGCGAAAGTCGCAAACCTCATCGAACGCATCCACGCCGGAGAGCTTTATCAGGCCAATCTCACCCGCAAGTTTTTCGGCGAGTTAGACTTAAACGGCATGCCGCTTGATCTATTCGATGCTTTCACCACTATCTCCCCCGCGCCCTACAGCGCCTATATGAAATGGAACGATTTGCATATTCTCTCCGCTAGTCCCGAATGTTTTTTGACGGTGGATGCAAACAGCAAAGTGGTAAGCCGCCCGATCAAAGGCACGCTCCCGCGCGGGGAAAGACCTGAAGAAGACGCAGTCAATAAAACCGCGCTTGCAAACAGCGCCAAAGACAAAGCCGAAAATTTGATGATCGTAGATTTAATGCGTAATGATTTTTCAAAAGTCTGCACGGACGTGCACGTGGCAAAACTCCACGAAATTGAATCCTTCGCGCAGGTGCACCACATGGTCAGCACCGTCGAAGGAAAACTAAAACCTGGCGCAAATGCAATGGACGCCACCCTCGCCTGCTTCCCCCCCGGCTCGATGACCGGCGCTCCCAAAATCCGCGCGATGCAGGTGTGTAGTGAGTTGGAAATTATGTCCCGCGGCATTTACAGCGGCGCACTTGGCTGGTTCGGCGGCGACGGCAGCGCCGACCTTTCTGTCGTCATCCGCACGCTGATCCTGCGAAACGTCATTGCGAGAAGCGAAGCGACGAAGCAATCCATTTCTCCTAGTCGCGATATGGATTGCCGCGTCGGCCTGCGGCCTCCTCGCAATGACAGGTTTAATTTTGAATTCCAGGTCGGCGGCGGGATTGTCGCGGATTCCACGCCAGAAAAAGAACTCGCCGAAACCTACGCCAAAGCGGCTGGGATTTGCGAGTTGCTAGGAATCACACTGGAATGACGTCATTGCGAGGAGGCAACGCCTCCGAAGCAATCCAGTCGTAAGTTAGGCTGGATTGCTTCGCTACGCTCGCAATGACAATTTTTTAGTGGGCAACAATACTACCCTCAGGAAACTCCGGCTTGAGCAGCATCATATCTTTCAGTTTTGGATCGGTCCATTCCACAGCTTCCGGCGAACGCGTGAGTGCAATTTTCAGCACCTCGTCCACGTGCGACACGGGAATAATCGTGAGGCCATTTTTGACATTGTCCGGCACGTCTTCCAGGTCTTTCATATTTTCCTGCGGAATGAGCACGGTGGTGATGCCGCCTCGGAGTGCCGCGAGCAGTTTTTCTTTGAGGCCGCCAATTGCGAGCACACGACCACGCAGCGTCACTTCGCCCGTCATCGCCACGGTGCGCTTCACCGGAATGCCTGTCAACATTGACACTACCGCCGTCACGATCGCAATACCCGCCGACGGCCCATCCTTCGGCGTCGCGCCCTCGGGCACGTGCACGTGAATGTCGCGTTCCTGGAAGGTGGTCGGGATAATGCCAAGCTGTTGGCTGCGTGAACGCACGAAGCTCACGGCCGCTTCCACCGATTCTTTCATCACATCGCCAAGCTTGCCGGTAATTTGTACCTTGCCTTTGCCCGGCATTTTCACGGCTTCGACCACGAGTAAATCACCACCCGTTTCTGTCCACGCGAGGCCCGTGCATGTACCTTGCATATCTTCGGATTCGATTTCACCGAAGTTGTATTTCTTCACACCGAGGAAGGTGCCGATATTCTCCGGCGTCACATCCACGCGTTTGACATTCTGCTTGGTGACAATTTCTTTCACTGTCTTGCGCGCGAGCGCTGCCAGTTCGCGTTCCAGATTCCGCACACCGGATTCACGCGTATAATACCGCACGATTTCGCGCAGCGCCTCGTCACTCACCGTCCACTCATCTTCCTTCAGCGCATGCGCTTTGCGTTGTTTAGGAATCAAATGCCGTTTGGCGATGCCGAGTTTTTCGTCTTCCGTATAGCCGGGAATACGAATCATCTCCATGCGGTCAAGCAGCGGCCGCGGCATGTTGGTGGTGTTGGCGGTCGCAATAAACATCACCTGCGAAAGGTCGTAATCCACCTCCAAATAATGGTCATTAAACGTGTGGTTTTGTTCGGGGTCGAGCACCTCAAGCAGTGCCGCTGCCGGATCACCACGATAATCCGAACCCATTTTATCAATCTCATCGAGCAGAATTAGCGGGTTCGACGATTTCGCTTTTTTCATCGATTGAATCAATTTCCCAGGCATCGAGCCGATATAGGTGCGGCGGTGCCCACGAATTTCCGCCTCGTCACGCACGCCCCCTAAAGAAATCCGCACATAGTTACGCCCCGTCGCCCGCGCGATCGAGCGCGCCAGCGAGGTTTTACCTACACCCGGAGGGCCAACGATGCACAAAATCTGGCTCTTCAGCCCCTTGTTGCGGCCCTGCACGGCGAGATACTCCAAAATACGGTCTTTGACTTTCTCGAGCCCGAAATGGTCATCGTCCAAAATCGCCTGGGCCTTGTGAATATCGTCCGATACGCGGGTATTTCTCTTCCATGGTAGCGATAAAATCCACTCCAGATAATTGCGAATCACCGACGCTTCCGCCGACATCGCGCTCATATTGCGTAATTTTTTCAGCTCCTGAAAACATTTTTCCTTGGTCTCTTTGGAAAGCCGCAGCTTTTTAATTTTTCCCTCTAAATCGGAGACCTCGTCCTTGCCTTCTTCATTCTCGCCCAGCTCTTTTTGAATCGCTTTCATCTGCTCATTCAAGTAATAGTCGCGCTGCATTTTTTCCATCTGCCGCTTGACGCGCGAACGAATACGCCGCTCCGTGTTCAGCACGCCGATTTCATTTTCCATCAGCGCGAAAATTTTCTCCATGCGCTCAGACACGTTCAAGCATTCCAATATCTTTTGCTTCTCAGCAATATCGACCGACAAATGTGCGGCAATGGTGTCGGCCAGTAAGCCGGTATGATGAATCTTACCAACATTGGCGAGCGTTTCCGGCTGAATCTTTTTATTGAGCTTCACATATTGTTCAAACTGGTTCAGCACTGCGCGGTGCAACGCCTGCATTTCTTCGCCCGTGCCGGATTCTTCTTTCGCCATCTCCACAACTGCCTGGAAAAAATCCTGCGTATCGAGATAATCGCGGATATGCGCGCGCGCCACACCTTCCACCAGCACTTTCACGGTACCATCCGGCAAGCGCAACAGCTGGAGAATATTGCCGACTGTACCCATCCAGTACATGCCATCTTTTTTCGGATCGTCCACCCCGCCCATTTTTTGCGTCACCAGCAGAATCTTACCTTCATTACGCACCACTTCTTCGAGCGCCCGCACCGATTTTTCACGACCTACAAATAACGGCACGACCATGGAGGGAAACACCACGGTGTCACGCAGCGGAAGTACAGGGAAAACATGGGTGATGGCATCGGTCAGGGGATTTGACATAAATGGGGGTTCCAGAGTTTTCTAGGCTTGCGGTTTTAGAGACTATCAATATAGTCCATTTCCTCTGTTTTTACCATAGGCAGAGTGGGAAAAGATATAAAACCATATAAAACATATGGTTAATGCGGGTGTGGCGGAATTGGTAGACGCACCAGATTTAGGTTCTGACGGGGAGACCCGTGGAGGTTCGAGTCCTCTCACCCGCACCAAATTTATTATTACGCTCGAAACATTACAGGATTTTTTACTGTTTTGTATTACACTGCTCCCATATGGCTAAAAACAAAAACGCATTTGAAACCGCATACGCCCTGCCGCAGGGAAAGTATGTCACCCCTCAAACAGCTAAAGCCAATGGGGGAAATGCGTTGCTGGTACGAATGTGTAATACGGCTAAAACTAACGCCACAAGCTTGTATCCGATTATCGGCACTCGTGCCCTAGGCCCTTGCACTGGTATAGCCATCAGAAACAAAAAAACCAAAGATTTGCTAATTGGTCATAACGTAATGTTGAGTGTTCATGAATACAAAAAATTTGTAGCGCAAGTGCGGAAAAATGATGATGAGCAATTGGAGATTCATATCATAGGTGCTCAAGTTAATAAACGAGATCCAGCAGACTTTAGTCTTTGGAAAGAAGGTCTAGAGCAATTAGTTATCGCCATTGCACAAACACCGAATGCGACTATAAAAACATTTGATGTTGGCAACAAGCCGCACCCAAGCGACTTTGCTGTTGACGCTAGAAATGGCAGGCTAATTCGCGGCACCCCAGACATAGAGGCAAATGTACCGAAAGCAGAACTTAAAGAGTACATTCAAAATCTTGAACATTTTATGAACGAATGGGATTGCTTAGATGAAGATTTTGATGGTACTGCGCCGGAACATCAAACATCTCGCAGTCACGAATCCTAGCCTTATTTAGCAACTTTTTGTTCTCGCAACCTCTTAATCTCCCCCACCACCGCCTGTGCCTTCAGCATCAGCATCGTCTTTCCAATTTTTGCATTCGCTGTTTTAAGCTCTGAAGGAGTAAGTTCCTCCCTGACATAATCAGGCTTGGTGGCACTTAGCTCTGCGGTGTCCAAAAACCCTGCATGTGCCGCAGGTTCTTTCACCTCCATCGCCTTTGATTTCAGCCACGCCTCCTCACCATTGTTCGCATAGTAATCAGCAAGACTCACAACATGCACATCTTCTCTTTCCCATTCTTTACTTAGGCGTTTTGCCACATTGGTTTGCGGTTTTTGATTGCCGCTGGAATCGCCCATGAAAACAATCCATTTAAATCCATGCTGCTTAAAACTCCGCGCAGCGTCTTCCAGCAAGGCTTCAAAGGTTTTATCGCTGACTGAAATCGTTCCTGCATAAGCCATATGCGGTGTTTCCGGCACATAGGCAATCACCGGCGCTACCAATGTTTTCCCCAGCATGGTCGCGGCCATCTCCGCCGTTTTGGCAACAATGGCATTGTGCTTACCTAGCGCTAAGTGCTCGCCGTTTTGCTCGGTACCCCCCGTGGGTATAATAATAGTGTCTGTGCCTTCGGCCATGCGCTCCTTCACCTCCGGTGACGTCAACGCCTCGAGCCATACGCCACCTTCGCCAGCATAGGCCGGGAACGCGAGCATCAAAGGCAAGAGCCATTTGCTTATATTTTTAAATCTGGATATATAGGTTTTCCCCTCTACCCCGTGGGGGAGAGGGAGGAATTTCTTAGGCTTACTGTAAGTAAGTCTTAGAAATTCCGGGTGAGGGGGTAACCATAAGCTTGCCCTCACCCACTCGACTATAGATTTTCTTTTAGAAAATCTAAGTCTCGTTGCCCTCTCCCGCATGCGGGAGAGGGGAAATATAGTAGGTGAATGCATGAAACCCTCCGATGTGAACGCACTCTTCAACATTTTATCCAAGGCAAACCCTGAGCCGAAAACAGAACTCCTCTACACTAACCCGTATACGCTGCTGGTTGCAATCATCTTATCTGCGCAGGCGACCGATGTGGGCGTGAACAAAGCCACTCCTGTCCTGTTTAAAATCGCCGATACGCCGGAGAAAATGCTGAAACTCGGCGAAGCCAAACTCAAAACCTACATCAGCACCATCGGCCTGTTTAACGCCAAAGCTAAAAATATTATCGGTATGAGTAAGGCGCTGCTCGCCCAAGACGGAAAGATTCCGCAGACACGGGAAGAACTCATCAAACTCCCCGGCGTCGGCCGCAAAACCGCCAATGTCTGGCTCAACTGCGCACTGGGCGAGCCTACCATTGCAGTCGATACCCACGTTTTCCGGGTAAGTAACCGCTTGGGCCTTTGCAACACCAAAAATCCGGATAAAACTGAGGCTGCGCTCGAAAAAGCCATTCCCACGAAGTGGAAAAAGCACGCCCACCACTGGCTGATTTTACATGGACGCTACATCTGCAAAGCGCTAAAACCCAGGTGCGAGGACTGCATCGTCTCTCACCTATGCAAGTATTACAAGGAATTGAAGAAAGCATGAAAGCCATCCGCTTAGGCATCAACATCGACCACGTCGCCACGCTGCGCAACGCGCGCGGCGGCAATAATCCCTCGCCACTCCGCGCGGCGGAGCTGGTAGCACGTTCGGATGCGGATTCCATCACCATCCACCTGCGTGAAGACCGCCGCCATATTCGGGATGAAGATGTAACACAGATTATTAAATTTAGCGGCATGCCCGTAAATTTAGAAATGGCCCTCACCGATGAAATGCTTGGCATAGCCCTGCGCGAGAAGCCAGCTTATGTCTGCTTTGTTCCCGAAAAGCGCGAAGAACTCACCACCGAAGGCGGCCTTAATGTAGTGGCGTTGCAAGACCGCTTAAAACCCGCCATTACTAAGCTCAAACAAGCAGTCATTGGCGTTTCATTGTTCATTGAACCATCCACCGAACAAGTGGATGTCGCGCACGCTGTGGGCGCGGATGCCATCGAGCTCCACACCGGCACCTACGCCAACCAATTCGGCAACCACGGTATTGAATTAGAGCGCATTAAACAAGCCGCGAAATATGCAGCGAGCTTACGCCTTAACGTTCACGCTGGCCACGGATTAACATTCGAAAACGTACAACCCATCGCCGCCATTCCTGAAATCGAAGAGATCAACATCGGCCATTTTTTAATCGGCGAGGCGATATTTACGGGGCTGGACCCTACCATTTCTCATATGAAACGCTTGATGCTGGAGGCGAGATGATACCCCCCTCTATCTCCTCTCCCGCTTGCGGGAGAGGACAGGTTTTGTTAGTGAAGCTTTAGCTGAGCTTACAAAACCTTGGAGAGGGAACACTGCCCTCACCCACTCGACTACAGATTTTCTTTTAGAAAATCTAAGTCTCGTTGCCCTCTCCCGCAAGCGGGAGAGGGGAGAGTTACTACATAGGATAAATTGGTATGATCACTGGCATTGGCACAGACATCGTCGACATCCGCCGCATTGAAAAAGCCTACGCGCGGCACAAGGAACGCTTTCTCACTAAAAATTTCACTGCCGCGGAAATCAAAGAAATCAAAGCTCATAAAACACCCATCAACGCCATCGCCAAACGCTTCGCCGCCAAAGAAGCCTACGCTAAGGCGCGCGGGACGGGCTTTCGTGGTGGGTTTGCACTTAAAGACATCGCCATCATTCATGACACACTCGGCAAACCCAGCTTCGCCCTTTCCGCCAAAGAAAAAAAGCATATGAAAGGCATCACTGCGCATCTTTCGTTAAGTGATGAAATCCCCTACGCCCTCGCCTTCGTCGTATTTTCGCGTGATTAAAAAAATCATCATCACCCGCCCCGAAACCGATGCGAAAGCGTTTGCAACTGCGCTTTCTACGCAAAATATCGAAGGTATCATCGAACCTCTCTCCCACATTGAATATGAAAAAGCGGCATCCCTACCTCCTCACTTCGACGCCATTGTCGTCACCAGCCGCCATGCCTTGCTAAGCCCACTCGCGCAAACACTCGCGCGCAATGTTCCATTGTTCGTTGTTGGCGAATCCTCCGCCAAACTGGCCTATACACTTGGGTTTACGGATATACACATGGCGGGTGAAAACGTGGAAGCGCTCGCGACGTATATTCGTCGTCATTGCGAGGAGGCTCTGCCTCCGAAGCAATCTAGTCTTGTGACCAGGAAAGATTCTGGATTGCTTCGGCCTGAAAGCCTCGCAATGACGTTTCTCTACCTGCGCGGCACACATATCCACCATGATTTGGCAAAATTGCTTCCTAACTTCACCATCGAAGAACGCATCGTTTACACCACACACCTTATGCCCGAGCTATCGCCTGAATGCGTGCGTGCTTTGTGCGAGCGGCAACTAAGTGGTGTCGCTTTTTTTTCCACGCGCCATGCAGAACATTTCATCACCTTGTGCAACCACCATAAACTGGAGCCCTATTCCGACCTCACCGCCTATTGCATGAGCGCAGCAATTGCCGCCCCTATTAAAAATCACCCATGGAAAAACGTAGTGATTAGCCCTTCGCAAAACGCCGCATCTATGGTAGAAGTAATTGTCTCCACTTGAAACTTTGGCTGCCCATGACTGAACCTGAAACCACCCCCGAAACTCCCTCTGCCCCCAGCCCGATTGCCAAAATCAAACGCGCTTTCATTATTTTGATTATCGTACTCGGCGTGATTAGTTTGGCGAATCTATTCTTGGCACCCCATGCGCTGAAAAGCTTCCCGCAGCCGCAAGCCATCACACCACCTACTCTATCCCAAGAACCTCCCCTTGCCGAACAACCCACCTCTCCTCCACCCGTTGCAGCGACCGATCATGTGCAGAATTTGGAAGAGCGCCTCGCTTCCCTTGAAGCCCGCCTCAAAGAACAGGCAGAGATCGAGGAAGACGCGAATAATAAAGCGGCTGGTGCATGGAAAACCGTCGCCTATTGGCAGGCGTATGACGAACTCAAAGCCGCTCTCTTAAGCGGCGCGCCGTATGCGGATGCATTGCAACGTTTCCGCTCCCTCACGCAAGAAAACCTAGGTCTGCTGCATGCGCTAGACCCCTTAATGGCCGCGCAGGATGAAGGCATCGCCACGCCCGAACAACTGCATGTACTCTTCAAAGACGAACTTACCTCGGCACTCAAACATTCCGCACCGGCAGAAAATGAAACCCTGGGGCAAACCCTAAAACGCAATCTACGCGGCCTCATTATTATCCGCAAAGTTGGCGCGCAAGAAGGCACTTCGGTCGAAGCAACGCTTTCGCGCGCAGGGGCCCAGCTCAAAGCCAATCAACTGACTGAATCAGTCAATACCATTGAAACCCTGCCCATTGAAACACAAGAAGCAATGCACGGCTTTATAACCAAAGCCAAGGCACGCACGGAGGCTATGGATGTCTTGCACGACGTGCGCGGCCTCCTCGCCCCACCTAAACGCGGAGCGGAATAAATGCTGCGTCTGCTGCTTTTCCTTGCGGTGCTGTTGCTGGTCGCCATTGGTGCCACACGGCTTGCCGCGCTCGGCGGCTGGGTCAACGTCACCATTGCGGGATATGAAATTGAAACCTCCGTCGTCGTCTTGGTCGCAGGTATTTTGCTCCTCGTGCTCGCGTTGCAATTGCTTTTTGCGCTCATCCGCGCCATCTTCAATGCCCCCAAACGCTTCAAGCGTATGCAAGAAGAGCGCAAATATAAACGCAGTTTCGACGAAGTTACCAACACCCTAACCGCGATTGCGGTAGGCGACCATGTAAAAGCCAAGCAACACTTAGCGAAAACCTCTCGCTTGCTACCTGCTACGCCGCTTACTCATATTCTAAGCGCCCAAATCGCAGGGCTCGAGCGCAATCAGGATGATTTGAAACGCTCGCTCGAAGCCCTACTCGAACACAAAGTCACAACCCCACTCGCCCACCGCGGCCTGGCCGAACTCCACCTGCGCCAAGGCAATCTGCCGCACGCGATTTACTACGCCGAGCACGCGCTTAAGGCAGACCCGCGTAACAAACAAACCGGCCTCAATTTGCTCTCGCTGCATGTACGCAACGGCGAATGGGAAAAAGCCTATGCGCGCCTGCGAGAGCGCAGTGTTAAACGCACGTTGGGCCGCGCCGGGGTTAAACTCATACACGCGAAAATCCTAATCGCCGAAGCGCAAAGCCTGCTCGCAAACGGCGATCCACACGGGTCGCTAGACCGCGCCGAAATCGCGCACCACCTCGCACCGCATTTCCTGCCCGCCTCTACCCTGCTCATCTCGCTTTATTCTACCCATAAACGCGAATCTCAAGCCAAAAAACTCTTGCTTGAGGCTTGGAAAGACCATCCGCACCCCGACCTCGCAACTCTCGCCTTTGATTTGCCGGGCGATGAATTCGACCGTGAAAAACTGGTGCATAAGCTTGCAAAATCCTACCCCAACCATGTCGAAACCCATCTGCTGGAAGGCAAGCTGGCTTTGCTTTCCCAGCAGTTTGTCGCCGCGCGTACGCATGGGCGGCAGGCCATTGATATTGCCAAAAGCAAGCGCGCCTATGAGTTGATGGCGCAACTGGAACTCCTCGAATATCAAGACCAGAAAACCCAAAAAGAATGGCTCGCGAAAGCCGAAAACCTGCCGCGCGATGCCACATGGAAATGCAGCGAGTGCGGCCACGAGGCACAGCGATGGACCCTCCACTGTGATGCCTGCCAAAGCTTCGACACGGTGGATTGGCGTTGATTTCAGTGCCTTGGCACAACGCTTGCTATAAGACCAAGTAGAGGGATTCATGCAATTGATCACCAATGTATTTTTACTAACCGCCGCGCTATTATCGCTGGGCGCTTGCACCAGCGTTGATGAGGCCATGGCCACGCTCGAAAAAGCGCAGGCCGATAGCAAAATCGATACAATCAAGACGCAAAAGAAGCTAAAAGAGATGTTCACCTACAACCCCAAAGACAAAACCCCACGTGAAGTACCACACGTCTATTGCTATCAAGTGATGCAGGATATTCTCTGCTACAACCAACAAATTCCCGGCGCGGAAGATCGCCTTGTAAACTGGCAGGGCACCGGCACACCGACCGTTGCACTTCGCCCCACAACACCCGCTGAAAAAGTGCAGCTGAGTAATCAAACCCGCTATATCCTTACCCCGCCCGGCGCACGCCCTTCACCTGGGAGTAGCGCCACCGGTAAACCTTTGAAGCCCTTAGAACCCATCTTCGTTGGCAAAATGCCTGAGGTCAAAACCGAGAAGCTACAAATCAACGAAACGGGCGATAGCTCTATATTCTAGCGTTGTAAAAACCGATTATTTGTGGCAAACTCCCCGGTCTTATGACCAAACTTAAAACCACCGCTAACACCCCTGTTGCGCCAGATATCGCCGTAAGCGCCAAGAAAATCTTCGGCTTACCGCATGATTTTAAAGTGTCCGCCTTCAGCACTGCCGATGAGCACGTACCAGAACTCGATGAAAACTACGTCTTCGCCCCCGAAGTCACCGAAGCGATCCTCGCCGGTTTCATGCACAACCGCCGCGTCCTTATCCAAGGCTATCACGGCACCGGTAAATCCACGCACATCGAACAAGTCGCCGCGCGCCTCAACTGGCCGTGCGTGCGCGTGAATCTCGACAGCTACATCAGCCGTATGGATTTAATCGGTCGCGATCAACTCGTGTTGCAAGACGGCAAACAAATCACCGAATTCCAAGATGGCATTGTGCCTTACGCACTCAAGCACCCCGTCGCATTGGTGTTCGACGAATACGACGCCGCAAGGCCGGAAGTCATGTTCGTCATCCAGCGACTCCTTGAATCCCAAGGCAAGCTCACACTGCTCGATCAAAACCGCGTGCTCACCCCCCACCCTTTTTTCCGCTTGTTTGCCACCACCAACACCGTTGGCCTTGGCGACAGCGCAGGGATTTACCACGGCACGCAAGCCTTGAACCAGGGGCAAATGGACCGCTGGCACATCGTCGCCACCCTCAACTATTTGGATAGCTCGCATGAATTCGCTGTCGTCACCGGCAAGGTGAAGGGCG
Organism: uncultured Rickettsiales bacterium; assembly: GCA_964405685.1. Taxonomy (GTDB): domain Bacteria; phylum Pseudomonadota; class Alphaproteobacteria; order Rickettsiales; family SXRF01; genus CAYOOP01. The sequence continues at coordinate 67,911 of CAYOOP010000002.1, read as the reverse complement.
TGGATGCCAAAACCATCAAGCAAATGATCGCGATGGCAAACCTCACCCGCGAAGCTTTCATCCAGGGCAATCTCTCAACCGTCATGTCTCCCCGTACCGTTATTTCCTGGGCGGAAAATCTGCCCATTTTCAAAGACGCTGCTATCGCCTTCCGCATGACCTTCATGAACAAATGCGACGAAGCCGACCGCAGCGCACTCAGAGAAATGTTCCAACGGTGCTTCAATGCCGATCTCTAATCGATTGGAAGATGCACTAAGCGTAACCACGCGTGCACTCGCCAAAGCACCGAAGCTAAAACTGGCATTTGGCGCCAATGCCGCGCGTGCAAATGAGATTGCGCTGCCGCCACTGGACACCGCAAGCCTAGATACCATACGGGGGTATGCTGACCGCGCAGCGCTGACATTGAAACTCCACAACCCCACACTCCACCATCAATTAAAACCCGCCGACGCTGGTGCGGCCTACGCCTTCAATGCGCTGGAACAAGCACGTGTTGATATTTTGGGTTCACGGGATATGCCGGGGGTGCAAACCAACATCAACCGCATCATCACAGAGGAGCGGCCCGAAGAAGAACCCGAGCTTTTCGGCTCCGCCCTCGCCGCAGTATTACGCAAAGAATTAGCGCATTTGCCGATCTCTCCAGCACTTCAACCCAAAGCCGCCACCCTCGAACTCTTGCTCTCCGCCCGCGCGCCGAAGGCTATTACAACACTGCAAGAAAAACTGGAAAATCAGGCCGCCTTTGGCAAAGAAATTATCAAACTGCTTGATCGCCTAAGCCTTTCGGCAGATGCCGTAGAGCGCACCCCCTTAGAACCCGAAACCGAAGCGGGTGAAACGTTTGATACGGAAACCACGTCTTCCGGAGAGGCCGAACAGGAAAGTACGAGTGATGAATCAGACACTGCAGGAAACGAGGCTGTTGAAAACGCCTCCAGCGAAGTGCTGGATCAGGCGCTGAACCCGGATGCGCCAGCGAGCAAACACGACTATGTGCCCAATTGGCCGGCAAACACCATCAGCGCTGCGCCGCAAGAATACAAAGTGTTTACGCGCGAGTTTGATCAAACTATCGCTGCCGAAGAACTTGCCAAACCAGAAGAGCTTGCGGCACTTTCCGAGCAGCTGCGACTTAAAATGGTGCCGTATGCAAGCACCATCGCCAAGCTTTCTGCCAAGTTACAACGTCTGCTGCTGGCCAAGCGCGCGCATACATGGCTCGATTTGCAGGAAGAAGGTGTGTTGGATAACAGACGCCTCACCCGCATTCTTACTGAACCCTTTGACGGCTTGTTTTATAAAAAAGAACGCGTCAGCGAATTTCGCGATACGATTGTGACGCTTCTGATCGACAATTCAGGTTCCATGCGTGGGCGTCCGATCACGATCGCCGCCATGAGCGCAACGCTCCTCGCACAAACACTGGAACGCTGCGGCGTAAAAGTAGAAATCCTCGGCTTCACCACGCGGGATTGGAAAGGTGGACAAACAGCCAAGGCATGGATGAATGCTGGAAAACCAGCCCATCCTGGCCGCCTGAACGACCTGCGCCACATCATCTATAAATCCGCAAACGCACCTTTTAAACGCGCCAGCCGAAATTTAGGGCTAATGATGAAAGAAGGTATTCTAAAGGAAAACATCGACGGCGAAGCGATTCTGTGGGCAGCCTCACGGCTCTTAAAACGCCCGGAAGACCGCCGCATCTTGATGGTGATTTCTGACGGCGCACCGGTCGATGATCAAACGCTCTCCATCAACGGTAGCACCTATTTAGATCAGCACTTGCGCGAAGCAATTGCCGAAGTGGAAAACAACAGCCCCATTGAACTTCTGGCCATCGGCATCGGCCACGATGTCACGCGCTACTACCAGCACGCAGTGATGATTTCGGAAGTGGAGAAATTGCCCGAGGTGATGACGAAGGAGCTGACGGAGTTGTTTCGGTAATGTCATTCCTGCGAAAGCAGGAATCCTAAATTAGCACCTCGCTCTATGGAACGTTCAGGATCCCTGCTTTCGCAGGGATGACAAATTAACCACATCCTCAAGCGGGTGCGCAAGCCGCGCAACCATTTCTTTCGGGCAAATTTGTAGGAACTTCGTGCGCTCATAATCCCAATTCGCAAGGATCGCCACGCCACGCGGAGAGGATGTCTCACGGGTATGATCTTCAATTGCAAACTTCAACACATGTTCCCAATGCGCGCTTGCAAGTGATTGCACCACCACCGTCTCTGCATTCACACGCCGTTCAAAATTGGCATTTGCATCATAGACAAATGCCATACCGCCAGTCATCCCCGCCGCGAAATTCGTGCCCACATCGCCTAAGACAATCGCAAGCCCGCCCGTCATATACTCGCAACCGTTCGAACCGCACCCTTCAATCACCGCCGTCGCCCCGGAATTACGCACCGCAAAACGCTCACCCGCCTGACCGTTCGCGTACAGTTTTCCAGACGTCGCACCATACAACACCGTGTTGCCAATAATCGTATTTTCATGCGGCACAAGCTGATTGGAAGGCCGTGGCCGCACCACAATTGTACCACCAGAAAGCCCCTTCCCTACATAATCATTCGCATCGCCATAGAGTTCAATTTTAATCCCATGCGTAAGAAATGCACCAAGCGACTGCCCCGCCGATCCGCGCAGGCGAATCACGATATGGTCATCGTGCAATGGCTTATCGGTTTTGTGGTGCAGTAATTCCGACGACAGCCGCGACCCCACCGCACGCATCGTATTTTTCACCGTATATGCCAATTGAATTTTTTCACCACGTAGCAGCGTACCTTCGGCATCGCGAATCATCTGTGCATCGAGCGTATCGGGCACTTCATTGCGCCGCCCCCCCTCTCTACCCCCCTCAAGCGGGGGGGATGTAAGGGGGGGAAGACTAAAAATGCGGGAATTAGAACCAGCATCCGCAAGTGCGAGAAGGTTATTAAGGTCAAGCCCGTTGCCGGAATCCGCTATTTGCGAAAGTAAATCCGCACGGCCAATAATATCATCCAATTTTGTAAACCCGAGCCGCGCCAATATTTCACGCACTTCCTCAGCAACAAAACTCATAAGATTAATGACTTTATCCACCGTGCCCTCGAACTTCGCACGCAGTGCTGGATTTTGCGTGGTGATACCCACGGGGCATGTATTCGAATGGCATTGACGCACCATCAAGCATCCCATTGCCACGAGAGACGCCGTGCCGATCGCGTATTCCTCTGCTCCCAGCATCGCCGCAATCACAATGTCACGGCCAGTTTTTAACCCACCGTCCGTTTGCAATTTTACGCGGTGACGCAGACGATTGAGCGTCAACACCTGATTCGCCTCCGCCAAACCAATCTCCCACGGAATGCCCGCATATTTAAGGCTAGACCATGGGCTCGCACCCGTACCGCCATTGTGACCGGCGATGATGATTTTATCCGCCATTGCTTTGGCAACGCCCGAGGCAATCGTCCCAATGCCGGACTGCGCGACGAGTTTGACCGACACAATCGCGCGTGGATTGATTTGTTTGAGGTCGTAAATCAACTGCGCCAAATCCTCGATCGAGTAAATATCGTGGTGTGGCGGCGGTGAAATGAGCATCACTCCTTCGGTTGCATGACGCAGCCGCGCGATTTCCGCTGTTACTTTAAACCCAGGCAATTGGCCGCCTTCGCCGGGTTTTGCGCCTTGCGCAACTTTAATTTGCAGCTCCGTCGCACTGTTCAAGTATTCTGCCGTCACCCCAAAGCGCGCGCTCGCCACTTGCTTGATTGTCGAATTCGCATTGTCGCCGTTCGCGAGTGGCTGATACCGCTCCGGCCCTTCGCCGCCCTCACCGGAATTCGACCCCGCGCCGATGCGATTCATCGCAATCGCCAGTGTTTGATGTGCTTCCGGTGATAGTGCACCAAGCGACATCGCCGGTGCAACGAACCTGCGGCGAATTTCGGTGATCGATTCCACGTGCTCAATCGGCACGCTTTCGCGGTTTGGTTTAAATGTCAGCAAATCGCGCACGTGGATCGCTTCATTGCTTGCCACCATGTCACTGAATTTTTTATAAAGCTGATACGAACCCTTCGCTACTGCACTTTGCAGTAAGTGAACCATCTCACCTTCCCACGCATGTACACCTTCTCGCGCACGCTTGCGGTAGAAACCGCCGAGCTTAAGTTCAGGTACCCCCTGGGAGTATGCATGTGCGTGCATGGTTTGATACTGCGCCGAAAGTGCATCCAGCCCAATGCCCGAAATGCGCGAAGGCAGGCCGGGGAAATAGTCTGCAACGAGCGCACGCGACAAACCAATGGCCTCAAAATTAAGCCCACCGCGGTAGGAACTCACCACCGAAATGCCCATCTTCGACATGATTTTAAGCAGCCCCGCACTCATTGCCTCGCGGTAGTTTTTAACGCGTTCGTCATCCCGTTGGAAAACGGGATCCAGTATATTTTTATTTTGTCCGCCAACGGCGGACGCTGGATTCCGGCTTTCGCCGGAATGACGGATAAGGTGTTCCGCAAGATACGGGTTCACGACCGTCGCCCCCGCACCAATCAACACCGCTAAACAATGCGGCTCTAAACACTCCGCTGAGCGCACAATCAGCGAAGCTTTTTTGCGAAGCTTGTGTTTTACTAAATGGCTATGCACGGCGGAAACGGCCAGAATCATGGGGATACCAACGCGTGTTTCAGAGCGGTTTTCATCCGTCATCACAAGGTAGGATTTTCCGGCACGCGTTGCTGCTTCGGCTTGTTCAACCAATGCTTTAAGTGCAACCTTTAAATTGTCATCCTCGGGCTTGACCCGAGGATCCATCTTGTTTCTCGATGGATCCCCGCTTTCGCGGGGATGACAGCTAAAGAGGCAATCAATCTGCGTAATTCTGTCTTTAAAATACGAGGTAATCGCCGCGACTTCGTGGCTGAGCAATACCGGCGTATCCGACAACAAAATCGTGCCATGCGAATGGTCGAGCGCGAGGTAATTGCCGTCGTTGCCAAAGCGCGTATTCAAACTCATCACCCGGCGCTCACGCAACGGGTCAATGGGCGGGTTCGTCACTTGCGAAAAATTCTGACGGAAATAATGCGAAAACGGCCGGAATTCACGGTCTAGTACCGCCAGCGGACCATCGTCTCCCATCGAACCAATCGCCTCTTTTCCCGTTTGCGCCATCGGCAGCAAAATGGTTTCCACCTCTTCAAACGTATGGCCGCAGGCCGCTGCCATGCGTTGCGCAGCGCCCAACTCAAGCGCTGGCGTGGTTGCGGATTTAGGAATATCCCCCAGCTTAATAATATGCTTCACCCACTCGCCATACGGCTGCTGCTTGGCGAGCAGGTCTTTCAATTCTTTGTCGCGGTAAAGCCTGCCCTCTTTCAAATTGAGTCCGAGAATATCGCCCGGCCCCAAGCGTCCGCGCTCGGCGACGTCGACATCTGAAATATGCACCATGCCGGATTCGGAACAAATCGCGATCATCCCGTCTTTCGTAATGCTATAACGCAACGGACGCAGGCCGCTGCGGTCCATGCCCGCCATCACCCAATCCGCATCTGCACCCACAATCGCCGCCGGGCCATCCCACGGTTCTGAGATTGAATTGAGACAGCTATACATTTCTTTGTGCGCTTCCGGCACGTCGTTCATCAGCGTCCACGTCGGCGGAATAAGCATAAGCTTCGCGAGCGGCAGCGAACGGCCGGAGCGCATTTGCACCTCGAATACCGCATCCAGCGCGCCGGTATCGGAGGTGTTCTCAGGAATCACCGGTAGAATATCATCCACCACCCCTTCAAATGCCTCGCATGAAAACGTTGCCTCGTGGCTGCGCATGAAATTGACGTTACCTTTTAGCGTATTGATTTCTCCGTTGTGCGCGATAACCCGAAACGGCTGCGCGAGATGCCATGCGGGCGCGGTGTTGGTAGAAAAACGCTGGTGAAAAAGTGCATAAGCGGACGTAAACCGCTCATCCAGCAAATCCGGATAAAACGCCGTTAGTTGCTCCGCTTTGAACAAGCCCTTATAGACGATGCTGCGGCATGAGAGCGACGCGATATAAAAATCCTGCACTGCACGCACGCGGGCCGCTTTTTCAATGCGTTTGCGGATCACATAAAGATTGCGCTCAAAGATTTCTTCCGTCTCTCCCGCTTTCGGCAAAATAATAATCTGTTCAATTTCCGGCCGCGAATCATTGGCGATTTCACCGATCACGTCCGAATGCACCGGCACCTGCCGCCATCCCTCCAGCGCATAACCCTCACGCTCAATTTCCTGCTCCACAATCAACCGGCAAGCATCTTGCGCGGCCATGTTTTTACGCGGTAGGAACATCATGCCAACGGCAATATTCTCTGTATTGCTAAAAAACCCTTTGGGAATCTGCAAACGAATCCCTGCACCGTCGCCCGTCTTGCCATCCGCATCCACCGCGCCGCGGTGATAGACGCATTTCAAGCCCTCAATCGCCGCCTCCACAATGCGCCGGCTCGGCGTACCGTCAATCGCCGCGACCACACCCACCCCGCACGCATCATGCTCAAACGCGGGGTCGTAGAGACCATGGTCGATCAATGGTTTTGCGCGGGTGTAAAAATTATCAAGCGGCACGGCGCACTCCTTGAGAAAGATAGGCTTGCATCGCATCCGCCGCATCGCGGCCATCACGAATCGCCCAGACGACGAGCGAAGCACCACGGACGATGTCACCGGCAGCGAAGACACCTTCGAGCGAGGTCATGAATTGGTTATTGATTTTGAGCGTGCCGTATGGGGTGAGGTCCAGGCTTGGCTCATTAAACATGGTGGGCATATCTTCCGCATCAAACCCCAGCGCCTCAATTGCCATATCGCACGGTTCAGTGAATGGCTCCTCGCCCGTTGCGACGACGGCTTTGCGGCCTGTGACGTCGGAGGTAAGCAGGCGCATGTTTTCAACGAGCAAGCCCTCCACTTTTTTATTGCCGAGATAGGCTTTGGGGCTCGTGAGCCATGCGAATTTTACGCCTTCTTCCTCGGCATTTTTTACTTCTTTCTGACTCCCCGGCATGTTTGCACGGTCGCGCCTATATAAACAGGTAACGCTTTCAGCGCCCTGGCGCACGCTCGTGCGCACACAATCCATTGCTGTATCGCCACCGCCAATCACCACCACGCGTTTGCCCTTAGCATCAAACGCAGACGCAAGCTTACCACCATCCAAACCATTTTTGTTGCTAGCAGTGAGGTATGCCAGTGCAGGAACGATGCCGTCCAGCGACGCATTGGGAATAACGAGTTCGCGGGCTTTGTAGACGCCGGTTGCGATCAATATCACATCATGTTTTTTACGAATATCGGCGAAGGATATTTTGCCGCCGATATCGCTGTTAAGGGCGAATTGAATACCACCATTCTTGAGTAACTCTGCACGGCGGCTCACAACACTCTTATCCAATTTAAAGTTAGGAATGCCGTAGATGAGCAAACCGCCGACGCGGTCATAGCGGTCATACACTGTTATACTATGGCCTTTGCGCCGGAGCATGTCAGCAGCCGCTAACCCTGCCGGCCCTGCGCCAATGATGCCGATGGATACACCGGTTTCGCGAGTGACGCGGATGGGCTCAACCCAACCTTCTTCAAATGCGTTTTCGGTGATATATTTCTCAATCGAACCGATCGTCACCGCGCCGAAGCCTTTTTCGATCACGCAATTGCCTTCGCATAAACGGTCCTGCGGGCAAATACGGCCGCAGATCTCAGGAAAGGTGTTGGTAGCACTCGAAACCATATAGGCTTCTTTCAAACGGCCCTCAGAAGTCAGCCGCAACCAATCGGGAATATTATTCTGTAAAGGGCAATGGATTTGGCAAAAGGGAATGCCACATTGAGAGCAGCGGTCGGCTTGCTCTTTAGCGCCTTCTTCCGAGAACCCGCTATAGATTTCTTGCCAGTGCAGCTTGCGTTTTGCTGCCTCGGCAACGTCAGGATAGGCCTGCGGTTTGTCTATGAATGTCAGCATCCCCAATCCTCTCACACTTCACCTCTCCCGCAAGCGGGAGAGGATAGATTTTGTTAGCGGAGTATAACGCAGCTTACAAAATCTTGGAGAGGGAATTATTGCCCTCACCCACTACGCTAATGCCCTCACGGGCATAAGCTCCGTTGCCCTCTCCCGCACGCGGGAGAGGCGAAGTGAGCCTAACTGTAAACAGGATAAAATTGCAATGAATTAATGCAGCGTCACACCCGGTTGTGGGAATGGATCCTTGCTGTGGCGCTCGATTTCCTTAGCAACAAAGCCCTCGTCACGCTTCGGCGGCTCTACAAATGCACCCCTGTGTTTATGGCGTTCCGTAAAGCTTTCGGGTTTGTCGGGATTATTTTTCTTAGGTTCGCTAATGTCCACCACATGACCATGCTCACGCTGGGCTCTCAGTTGTTCGACATAATAGCGGGTTTCAGGATTGTTTTGATAGTGCTTATTATCGCAAATCTCCTTCAACGCATCTTCAAGACACTCGGTACGCGACGTACGGAAACTCACACCGTCAGACAGTGAAATATCCGCGCAACGTTCTTTTTGCGCAGACACTTCACGCGCAGGGTCTTTAAGCGGATTACCCCACATCGTATCCCATATCTCACCAAACCCACGGCTGGTTTTTTTGTAATTGAGTGTTCTAACACCTTCTAATAATCCATCGATCGAAAAGTCCATCTTACCCGTATCCCAATAGTAACCCGCAATATCGGATTTCATCATGAAGTAAGGCGTATAGGCAAAAGAAGCATTGACCATCTGATCGCTGAAGGTTTTCCACTTACCACGCACCCACGCAGGATTCGAACGCGAGGAATGCTGATCCACCATTTCTGATAAAGCGCGGACCCCATGGTGCGCTTGTTTCCGTGCCGTATTGCTGATTCTGCCAAACGGCTGAGTCACCGTATCAAACATGTCGTAAGATTTCGAATAGGCATCAAACTCTTTGATATCATAGCTGCCATCCGACCGAGGCATGTTATGGGCAGGGTCTTCCAACGGATTAAAATTGATCGGATTTACGTGTTTATGCGCATCAAATTCCGTATGGTACGCATTAAGGTTAGTATAAAAAAATTCACTATCCTTCGGCATCGGGCGACTGTGGTATTCGGTACGGCGTGGTTCGTTCGCATGTAAACATTCCACCATGCCTGGTTTAATATTGTTTTTATAAACCACCATCCCTTTTTCAGGGTGAATGAATACACCACGATATTTCATCTGAGGTGTGCGCGTCATCCAGAAGAATGGCACCGCCGGTGTCATATAAAGTGTCGCTTTAATGACGCTACGGGCTGCCCAATTGGCTACTCTACCCACGCTTTCGTATGAAACCTTAAGTGGGTCTTTCATAAATTCTGTTTGCGATCCACCTTCGCGATGGGTGTGCAGTAGATCAGCCGGGTTTTTACTATGCTGGTACCACTGGAACCGGTTACCCAATTCCGAGTAGATTTCACGGAACATAAGTGTGCCGATGTTGTAAACGGTAAACCGCGTTTGCAAATCAATCGCACCAGTTTTACCATAATTGCCAACAATACGTCCTTTGTCATTCAGCTTGAAACTAGCACCATTGAGAGCGCGGTCTGAATCGTAGGCAAAACCAGGGTCTAAATCATTAAGCAAATGGCGCTGACCCTTCATGAAATACACATAAGGCACAGCAACCGCCCAGTCTTCACCGGAATTGTAAGTCACGTAGCGCCATAGTGCTTTCGCAGAAGCGTTCAACGTCTTGCCCGCGTCCACATTGCCTTTTTTGTCGTAAATATCGTGCTTCACATTGGGGTCAAACCAATCGGCAATGTCGCGACCCATCGCATCGGCAAAGCTCATGGTTGCGAAGTCAAGCGTTACACCCACCACTTCTTGGCCAAGACTACGGCCGGTAATACTGTCATAGTTTTTATACGTACGCGTCGGCCGGAAGGTCACCCATTCCCGGCCGTCTTTACCCACAGCATTACCCAGTGCCTTAATCGCCGTACCAAATAGATCATCATACACACGCGCAATACCGTGCACGACGAATTTGCCGGCAGTTTTATGCCACACACTTTCTTTGGCTGCTTCTTCAGCGATGCGGTCCCATGTATAGCGTTGTCCGCCGAGATTGGGGTTGTACCCACGACCGTAAGAACGCGCCATGGAAGATCCAAGCGCAAAACCAATGGCACCCATCACCCCGCGCGAGAATAAACGAATCGCGCTACGGCCTTGAACAGATTCCTTCCACTGCTTGCCGCGTGTTTTATTTTCGTCTTTTTCTTTTTCCCACGCTTCCGGTGAGAGATCAAAACTTGGCTGTGCATACGCACCCACGGACGCAGTATTGCAACCACCTTGCGCACAACGCAGATGGGCTTGCGCTTTTTCAAGCGTAGGAGATGTACTAGTATCGTCCGTTTTAGCCATAGATTCTCAAATCGTTAATCCAAGAGCAAAACACACTTTGCCCCATCTAATTTATACCATGAAACGGGGGCATTTTTCGTGTGAAGCTTTTGTGACAATTACGTTGATTTTCATACATGACCGCACGCAAAACCTGCACCATTGGGGCTTTCCACGGAACGCTCCATTCTCAAACCGTTTTGCACTGCAAAAACAGTTTGTTACAGTTTGATGAAGTTTGCCTCGAAAACGGCGGGAGCGCTTGGAGACACACACTTATCCGTGGTATGATTACCGTGGATTATTAGGCAAACTCTTAACCCACAGAAAAACGACAAAAAAGACGCATGAATCTTAAAACACGCATTGGAAAAATTCTCGAGTGGCCGGCAAAGTTCCTGGCCAATGGCGCACATGCGCAGCAGGATATCCCTTCGCAGCACCGCCTGCTGAATGCCGCAGGCATGTTCGCAGGCTGGTGGATGATGGACCAATTGCGCCATGCGGCGTTCGGCGTGCGTCAGAAAACCGAAGGCGAATATGTCGACGTGCCGATCGAGGAAGTACCCTTCCCGTTACGCTTCCTGCACAAATCGATCGAGTGGGACCCGCATTCCGATAGCGCGGATAATCAATGGAAAAAATTAGCGTATCAAATGCTGCCTGGTATTGGTGCCGGTATCGGCGCGGTTGGTGGCAGCATGTATGCGTTCGAACGCAATGGCCGCGCGCAAGCAAACAAAGCATTCCATCTCAAGGGCATCCAAAAACTCAACCTGCTTGATCTCGACTATGTCGCGCAATATTCCCAATCCACACCGCTGCGCGTACTTTCGGGATTCTTCGGTACATTCAGTTCCGCCTCAGGCCTAACGTATCTGTACGGCATTGCACTTACGACCGCATTTGCCTCCGCCAACGGCGGTAAAATTTTTGCCGGAGCGCTTAGCAAGGGAAATTTCTCTCCCCACCGTGCGGTCGGCGCGCAGCTGGATATGGTGGGGAGTTATATTCAAGACGCGATGAAAACCGGAAAACTCAAAGACGAATGGGCCGAGCAATTTACTGAGCGCGTATTGCAACCACTGTTTGGCCATGAGCTCAAAACACCCGAAGCGCAGGCGCAAGCGGTTAAAACGCTTCAGGGCATCGTCGAAAAATCTTACGAGCAATATAAAGCCAGCGGCAAATCCGCCAAAGAAATTGCCGAAGCAGTGACCAAGGACCTCACCGAGAAACTCAGCAAAGACGGCCTAGATAAAACCCTGATCAAAGAATTCGGGCTCGACCCCAAACATGCGCGCGTTGGAAACGCAAACCCATTGCTCTGGCAATTCCATGAGTACTTGGAATCTATGGGTGTCGTTAAACCTTTAGGGAAAAATGAAGCGGTCACCAAAAATGGATTAGCTCTACCGCTTGTTGGAGCGGGTGCTGCCGTTGGTCTCGCTACCATGGCACCAAAATCAAAATCGGACGGAGACGCATCACCTACCGTAGAACCTAAACATCCGGTACCAGAAGTAAATATTCAAAAACCCGAAGAATACGTGCGCGCGGCAATGACGATGCATCAAACGCGCGCCACCAACCAGGGCCAACCACCGGATTGGCTGAAGTGGGTCGGCAATGCGCAGCTGGCGGTGTTGCCGTGGAACCGCATGTGTTGCGCCATCGGCCTAACCACCGGCTTGATGGTGGCAGGCAACATGGCTAAAATTGCGACCGGATATGGCTTAGATAAAAAACCCGTCGAACTCGCAAAAGTGCCGACCTATCTGCAATGGATAAAAGGCATCGTTAAAGACTATAACCCCAAAGGTCTTCGCCCGCGCGACCGCTGGATTAATTATGCGCAGTGGGGCGTTTATTCGCTGGGTGGATTGATCGGCGTTAAAATTGGAACCAATATTGCTTTCAGTAATGTTTACAAGAAAAACAAAGATCCTCAATACTTGGAAGATTATTTGCCACGCGTGTCTATGCATCAGGGAGATACATGGAGTTGGCTCGCTGCCACCGCCGGCATGTTTGCTTCATCCGCTGGCTTGTTCGTCTATCCTGTGCCGGGGTTAAACTATGGGTTAAGCCTCGCCAGCCGCACGACAAGCATGCAGGACCGTAGCTTTATGTTGCCGGGTTTGCATGAAACCATGTCCGGTTCCAAAACAACGTCTTACCTGCGTCTGCGCGAAGGGCTCAATTATTTGTGTCACTATGCGGTGGGTAATCCGGCGCAAACGCCTGCTGAATTTGAATATTTGGCTTACACCATGCTCGGGCCTATCTTTAAGGATCAGCTCACCGTCGACCACATTAAACGCTTCACCGAAGCTGTGCATGAAACGCGCGATCAATTCTGGCAAGAAGGCGGCATTCCGAAAGCCAAACGCAAAGAAGCGCTGAAAACCATGAAAGAGGTTTTCACCGGCGCCGGGCTGGAAGCCCTGTTGATCGACATGGGCTTAAACCCCGGCGCGATCAATTTTAACGAACTCAATGGTCTCAGCGGTAAAATCGGCAATATCGGCGCGGGTTCGAAAATCCAGGCGGAGCAGGATGCGTATCAAAAGGCACTCGGCACACGCCTGGAGAAATACGTGACCGAAGGCTTCATTTCCCAAGAGCGTGCGGATTGGGTGAAAGAAGGCATCGAAAAAATGAAACGCGGCGAAAAAGTGGAAGCGCTGACACCTGAACCTAAAGAAGGCCACGAAAGCTTGCCGCCCCCAGGTTCGTTTCCGGAACAAAAAGCACCGCTCGTGGAAGCAGCGCCAGAGCCTAAGCCGTTCGCGGAACGGGTGAAGCGCGGACACATTGAGAACCTGATCGATAAAGCGGATAATAAAGGGGATTGGCGGAAAGAAATAAACCTGAAACCATCCACCGAAGCGCCGATGGTCATCGGCGGCTAATACTTGCATGGCTCTTAAAATACTATAAAGTAGCTCCTCTTTCACCACTCACAGAGCAGCATGTTATGACCGCAGATCAAAATGAACTCAAACGCCGCATGGACGGCGCGCTTGCCACCCTCACCAAAGAATTCGGCGGGCTTCGCACCGGCCGCGCCAATGCCAGTTTGCTGGAGCATGTGCAGGTGGAAGCCTACGGCGGCATGGTACCGCTACAACAAGTGGGCAATGTGAGCGTGCCGGAGCCGCGCTTGTTACTGGTCAAGGTCTACGATAAATCGCTCGTCAAAGCCGTTGAAAAAGGTATCAGCGCCGCATCACTTGGCGTGAACCCGATGGCAGATGGCGACGTGGTGCGCGTGCCGATTCCAGAACTTTCACAAGAGCGCCGCGTAGAACTCACCAAAATCGCCAAGAAATATGCGGAAGACAGCAAAGTGGCAGTGCGCAACGTCCGCCGTGACGGCATGGATTCTTTAAAGAAAATGGAAAAAGACGGTAAAATTTCGAAGGACGACCATACCCGCCAGGGCGAACAAATTCAAAAGCTGACCGATGAATTTGTCAAAAAAATCGATGACATGTTGGCCACCAAAGAAAAAGAAATCCTTGGCTGATGACCACGATTGACATCAAAAACGTCACCAAGCGTTTTGACCGGTTTTCGGCACTGTCGGATATTTCGCTCAGCGTCAAAGAAGGCGAACTGATAGCCTTGCTTGGGCCATCAGGCTCCGGTAAAACCACGCTCTTACGTATTATTTCCGGGCTTGATGCGCCGGATTCGGGTGAGGTATGGATCGACGGAGCACGCGCGGACGACACGCATATTAAAGACCGCCAGGTCGGTTTTGTGTTTCAACACTATGCGTTGTTCAAGCACATGAACGTCTTTAACAACGTCGCCTTTGGCCTCAAAGTGCGCCCCAAAGCATATCGCTTAAGCGACGCAGACATTCGTGAACGGGTCATGAATTTGCTCAAACTTGTGCATCTCGACCAATTCGAAAGTCGCTATCCTTCGCAACTCTCCGGCGGGCAGCGCCAACGCGTAGCACTCGCGCGGGCACTTGCGGTAGAGCCGAAACTACTGTTGCTAGACGAACCTTTCGGCGCGCTGGATGCTAAGGTGCGGATGGAGCTGCGCCGCTGGCTGCGCCGTTTGCATGATGAGATTCATATTACCACCTTGTTTGTCACGCATGATCAGGAGGAAGCCATGGAAGTGGCCGACCGTGTCGTGGTGATGAATCAGGGAACGATTGAGCAGGTGGGTACCCCCGAGGAGGTATATCACCGGCCTACCAACGGCTTTGTGTACGACTTCCTAGGTAACTACAATGCATTCGCGGGTTGGAAAGATGAAAACGGGGCAATTCACCTGGCGGATGAGGATGTGATTGAGGCGGCAAATACCAATACACAGGCCTATCCGCAAGTGAAGAATCTCCTAGGAAGAATGAAGGAAATATTCGGTCGCAAACACCCAAGCATTGAGTCACCAAAACTGGAAACAACCACACGTAAATTTGCTTCCGGTATTCCGGTCACCGTGTATACACGCCCGCATGAAATGTTCATCGCAACGACCGATCAAACGGATGAGGAATATATTCCCGTCACAGTGCTACACGTCAACCCCGCCGGAGCGCTCGTAAAATTGGAGCTGCGACGCAAAAACGGCAATATTATCCAGGCGGAAGTACCCAAAACCATCGTCGATCAAATGGCACTTAAAAAAGGCGACGCGCTGCTCGCGCGGCCAAAACATATGAGGGTATTTGCATGATTGATACCAGTAAACAAAATATTCCGAACCTGCTCACCTATGGACGCATCGTCGCGATTCCTTTGTTTATCGCGGTGTTTTATTTGCCGGGCGCGGTGGGCGCGTGGTTTGCAACGATCTTATTTGTTGCCGCAAGTGCCACGGATTATGTGGACGGGTATTTGGCGCGGAAATGGAATATCACCTCCGAAAAAGGCCGGTTTCTTGACCCGATTGCGGACAAGCTTTTGGTCGCAGCCGCGCTAATTGTATTGATATCCGAGTCCCGCGCGCAGGTGGTTCCGGTCATTGTTATTTTATGCCGCGAGATTTGGGTCTCGGGCCTGCGCGAGTTTATGGGCCAAAAGCAGGTGATCGTGCATGTTTCAACGCTTGCCAAATGGAAAACAGCAACACAAATGGCCGCCGTGATGATGCTTCTGCTCGCACCGGCGGGGTTTGATAAACTACAATTCCTCGGCACCTTCACACTCTGGGCTGCCGCAGTTATTTCCGCCATCACCGCGTATGATTATACGAAAGCGGCGTGGGAGAAGCTTTAGTGTCATCATCCTCGGCCACACCTCGTGCGGTCGGGGATCTTTTACCACTCGACAAGATCCCCGCTTCGGCGTAGCCTCGCGAGGATGACGGGTGATAGTAGGCCATGGCCTGCAGAGGGCACTTTAGGACTTGCACGTGAGGTCCGTACACACGTACCCCTTCCAGGGTATATGCACCACGCAAACTAAGAGGTGGCTTGTGACCATGCTCCTACCAGGCGCGTCGCCGAACTCATCCTGCCCCAACTGAGAACTGCATTCAGCTGCTGGACTTATGTTAGCGCTAACGATTATGGACTAAGATGGGTTTTACATGCCCGGAAGCCCCTTTTTGATGCTTCCGGAATTTTCTACTGAAAATTCTATGAAGCGCCGCTCAGGGCTGACGAATTCTGCTGAATTCGAATAATGTCATCGCGAGGAGGCGTAGCCGACGCGGCAATCCAGGTTTGTGGCTAGGAGAGATGGATTGCTTCGTCACTTCGTTCCTCGCAATGACGATGAAACAACTTTATAAAGCTCTAATTGTACCGGCACTTTCCCCTCATCCGCCGCTTTTCTTAAATTTTCATCGATAGGGATTTGGGCGAGGAGTTTCGTACCGAATTCTTCAGCGAGTGTTTTGCCGCCGCCACTGCCGAAAATTTTATGGTGGGTGCCCGATGGATCCTCAAAATAACTCATATTTTCGATGACGCCGGTGATGGAAATGTTGAGTTTTTCAAACATCGCCGCGCATTTGCGAGCGTCCGCTACGGCAACATCCTGCGGGGTGGTGACGATGATAACACCGTTTACGGGAACCTGTTGTGCAAGGCTCAAAGCAATGTCGCCAGTACCGGGCGGCATGTCGATAAGGAGTAGATCGAGCTCGCCCCATGCGGTCATCCGTAGCATTTGTTGCAGGGTTTTGGAAATCATCGGCCCACGGAGAATGGCGGCGGAATCACCAGTAATGAAGCTCATCGACATAGCGCAAATGCCATGCGCAAGAAGTGGTTGCATTTTTCCGTTTTTAATTTCGGGTTCGCCTTTAAGGCCGAGCATCAGCGGAATCGACGGCCCATAAATATCCGCATCCAAAATGCCAACACGAAGGCCTTGTGCATGCGCAGCATGGGCGAGGTTGACCGTGGTGGTGGATTTGCCAACGCCGCCTTTACCGGAGGCAACAGCAATAATTTTTCTGACACTGGCAATAGGAGTCACATTCCAGTTAGCGCGTTCACGCGGCGTGGCGTATGGCCCGTCAGCGCGTGGAGGAATGGGATCAGTATTATGCAGCGTGGTGATGATATGTACTTTTTCAGCGCCGAGAGAATAGAGCACGGTTTTACACGCGGGTTCCAGCGACGAAAGTTCACCTTTGCGTTCGGGTGCAACGGAAAGCACGAAACCGATTTCGGACCCACGAATCGTAATGCCGGAAACCTGTTCCGGCGGCATGATGTCTGCTAGCGCTTCTAAAATTGAGTCTTTCGTGAAATTCACCATGTACCTCTTGCAGGTGGTGGGGTGGAACCTATATAGTGCGGCGCACCCTTTAATCAAACAAAAGTCATGACCATACATTCAAAAGATAATTGGAACAACGGCCCTTGGGGCAAACCTTCAGGTACACCGCCGGGTGGTGGTGGCAATTCAGGCGGCGGCGGAAAAAAACCTACACCCCCGCTACCGCCGGATATGGACGAACTTTTCAAGAAAAGTCAGGAGCGTTTTAAGAAAATGTTCCCGGGGGATGGCGGAAATAACAAGCGTGCGTATGTGATTTTTGGCGGCGCACTCGTGCTGCTGTGGCTGTTTTCAGGGATTTATTTGGTAAAGGCGGACGAACTCGGCGTAATCCGCCGGTTTGGCGCGTTTAACCGTACCACTCCGCCCGGCATGCACTACCGCCTGCCCTACCCGATTGAAGCCGTGCAAACCCCAAAAGTAACGGTGATTAACCGCACCGAAGTCGGCTTTGTCAGCGGCGGACGCGGCGGAAAGCCCGTCTCCAGGCCTGAAGAGAGCCTGATGCTGACGAAAGATGAGAACATCGTCGATATTCAATTCGAAGTGCAATGGCGCATCAGCAAGGCGGAAGACTATTTGTTCAATTTGCGCAATCCGGAAAAAACCGTGAAGTCGGTGGCTGAAAGCGCGATGCGCGAGGCCGTGGGGCAGATGGATATTATTTCCGTACTTGGCGGCGGCGAGGGCAAACTCAAAGTGGAGCAGAACACGCGCCGATTAATGCAGGAAATGCTGGATAATTATAAATCCGGCGTCGAAGTGGTCGCGATTAATTTGACGCAGCCGGAACCCCCCGCCGAAGTGCTAGACGCATGGCGGGATGTGCAATCCGCACGCGTGGACATGGAAACAGAGCGCAATAAGGCGCTTGCGTATAAAAACGATATTATTCCGCGCGCACGCGGCCAAGCCGAACAGATTATTCAGGACTCCGAGGCGTATAAACAAGAAGTTGTAGCCAAGGCAACCGGTGAAGCAGCACGGTTTAACTCGGTGTATAAAGAATACAAGCTTGCGCCGGATGCGACGGTCAAACGCATGTATATTGAAACGATGGAAGACGTGCTGAAAAATATGCAAAAGGTGATTATTGATGGCAAAGCAGGCACCGGCGCGGTGCCGTTCCTGCCGCTTAATGACTTAAAACCCAAGGTGAAAGCGGAGGCGAAGCCATGACGTCGACGCGAATTACAATAATTGGCATACTTGCCATGGCCGTAGGGTTTGTGGTGTTGAACACATTTTTCGTGGTGCCTCAAACCCATCAGGCGCTGGTGCTACGCTTTGGTAAACCGGTCAACGTGGTGGAAGAGCCCGGGCTCGCTGCGAAGATGCCGTTTATCGAGCAAGTGGAATTTTTTGATAAGCGATTGCTCGATTTCGATGCAGATGCCAAGGAAGTCATCGCCGCTGATCAGAAGCGGTTGATTGTTGACGCGTTCGTGCGTTACCGGATTGTCGACCCGCTTAAATTCAAGCAATCCGTGGGCGACGAGCGGACCATGCAAAGCCGCTTGAACACCATTCTAGAATCAACACTGCGTCAGGTCGTGGGCGATATCACGTTGGCGGAACTCATTTCCACCGAGCGCGCGAAAGCCATGCAGGAAGTAAAAGGCATGGTGAACGATATTGTCTCCGGCGCGCAGCCGCAAACACCGGACGGGCAAAAAGTAGCACCGCGCGGCGGGTTTGGCATTGAAGTGGTGGATGTGCGGATTGTCCGCGCCGATTTGCCGCAAGCCAATAGCGAAAGCGTGTTTAAACGCATGCAAACCGAGCGCGAGCAAGAAGCCAAAGAATTCCGAGCGAAAGGTGCAGAGGATGCGCAAAAGATTCGCGCGATGGCGGATAAAGACCGCACGATTCTGCTCGCCGAAGCTCAGAAAAAAGCTGACATCACACGCGGTGAAGGCGATGGTGAGGCGATTAAAATTTTCGCCGAAGCCGTAGGCAAAGCGCCGGAGTTTTATAGTTTCTATCGCTCCTTGCAAGCGTATCGCACCGCATTGTCTGAAAACAACACGACGATGGTGCTGTCGCCCGACAATGAATTTCTTCACTACATGGAAAAAGGCGCTGGAGGAAAATAGCCTATGAAAACCACTGCCAAGCTTGCTGCTTTTGTGTTTTTGTTATTACCGCAAACCTTGAAAGCAGCGCCCGTCCCCGCCAGTTTCGCGGATTTGGTGGACAAGCTTTCTCCGGCGGTCGTCAACGTCTCCACCACGCAAAAAGTCAAAAGCGGCGGTGTGCAAATGCAGTTGTTTGGTAATTTGCCCGACACGCCGGACATGGCACCGTTTAAGGAATTTATGGAACGTTTCGGCAAGCAGCCAGGACAAGGTGCGCCTCAAGAAGAGCATGAGGTAACGTCGCTCGGATCTGGATTTATTATTGATGCGAACGGCTATATCATCACCAATAATCATGTAATTGACGAGGCGGATGAGATCACCGTGCGCCTGAGTGACAATACCAAGTTAAAAGCGACGATTGTGGGCCGCGATAAAAAAACGGATCTCGCGCTGCTTAAAGTAAAATCAGACAAACCCCTTCCCTTCGTTCCACTCGGAGATTCGGACAAAGCGCGCGTGGGCGATTGGGTGGTGGCAATCGGCAACCCGTTTGGGCTTGGTGGCACGGTAACGGCGGGGATTATTTCGGCGCGTCAACGCACGCTAAATGCCGGGCCGTTTGATGATTTCATTCAGACCGACGCAGCAATTAACCGCGGCAACTCCGGCGGGCCGCTCTTTAATGTGGACGGCGAAGTGATTGGTATTAACTCTGCAATTTTCAGCCCCACGGGCACGAATATCGGCATCGGTTTTTCTGTCCCTACCAATCTTGCCAAGCCCGTGATTGATCAACTCAAGCAATTTGGCCGCACGCACCGCGGCTGGCTGGGGATTAAAATTCAAGAAGTCACCGATGAAGTAGCCGATAGCTTGGGGCTAAAAAAATCAATCGGCGCATTGGTGGCTGATGTCACCAAAGGCGGCCCGGCAGCCAAGGCCGGGGTGCAGGCGGGCGATGTGATTACGTCTTATAACGGCAAAGAAATCACTGAGATGCGCTTCCTGCCGCGCATGGTGGCCGAAACCAAAATTGGCGATACGGTCAAAATCACGGCGATGCGCAAAGGCAAGGATATAAACACTAGCGTCACGATCGGCGAGATGAAAGAAGGTGATGAGGACGCGGTTGAAGGCGGCAAAGATGATAAAAAAGCGCCAGCTTCCCCCGCAGGCACAAGCGTGCTGGGTATGAGCATTGAAACGCTAAAAGACGAAGACCGCAAAACACTGAAGGTGGATTCGACCATCAAAGGCGTGGTGGTAAGCGATTTAGGCCCCAACACCGAAGCCGCTCACCGCGGCATCCGCCCGGGGGATGTGATTACCGAGGTCAATAGTGTTGCAACCACGAATGCGGATTTATTCAAACGTCAGATCGAAGACGTAAAAAAAGCAGGCAAGAAATTTGCCTTACTCAAAATCCAACGGAAGGACGAGACATCGTTCGTGACGCTGCCGGTGGAAGGAAAGTAGCGATGTGAGGATATGAGGATGTGAAGAAAAATGCTGATCTTCATATCATCGCATCTTCAACTCTTCACATCTTTTTTCACTCCGAAATCGCCGTGTCGCTCTCTTCGAGCGCGTAGCCGGCGGAGCGGACTGTGCGGATGATGTCTTTTTGATTGCCGTCGAAATCCAGGCCTTTGCGTAAGCGCCGGATGTGTACGTCGACCGTTCGCAGTTCCACATAGATATCGTGCCCCCAAACGCCATCGAGCAATTGCTCACGCGAAAACACGCGGCCGGGGTGTTCGAGGAGGAAGCGCAGCAAGCTAAATTCGGTGGGGCTTAAGTGCACATCCGAACCGTTGCGGGTGACTTTGTGACCGGCAACATCCATGGTGATGCCGGCGTACGACAAGGTTTTTTCAGAGAGCGATGGGCGGAAGCGACGGAAGATAGCGCGGATGCGCGCGATCAGTTCGGCCGGAGAAAACGGTTTGGTCAAATAATCATCCGCGCCGGAGTCGAGACCTTTAATGCGGTCCCCCTCTTCGCCACGCGCAGAAAGCATGATGATGGGGATGGATTTGGTTTCATTGTCCCAGCGCAAATGTTTGCAGACGTCAACACCGGTCATCGACGGTAACATCCAGTCCAGCACGATGACATCGGGTTTTACGTCTTTGACCATCGCGAGCGCTTCTTCGCCGTCGCCGGAAGAGAACACTTTAAAACCTTCGCGTTCCAGATTGTAGCGAAGCAAGGTGACAATTGCGATTTCGTCTTCTACAACGAGTACGGTAATATTTTCCACAGTAAATCTCTATCTGCTTGGAGTGAGCCGTAATATTACAGGTATATCAGTTAATAATTCGATAAAAGTCAACCCCATATTCCCATTCTACCATGTCTGAACCGCAACAACAATCGTTAAACCCCGGCCTCAAGGCCACCCTGGACTTCGCACCGCTGGGGCTGTTTTTCATTGTTTTTAAGTTGCACGGCTTACCTGCCGCCACCGCAGCACTGATTGCCGCAACGCTCATTTCGTTGGCGATTATCTATACCATCGAACGCAAACTCGCGGTCATGCCATTGCTAACCGGCGTGTTTGTGACCCTCTTCGGCGGGTTGACACTCTACCTCCACAACGACCAATTCATCAAAATGAAACCCACCATTATAAATCTGATTTTCGCGTCGGTGCTGTTGATCGGTGTTTCTCTCAAAAAACCGATGATGAAATATGTGATGGAATATGCCGTGCAGCTTACCGACCGCGGGTGGATGTTGCTGTCGCTACGTTGGGGCATGTTTTTTGTATTTCTAGCAGCCCTCAACGAATTCATCTGGCGCAATTACCCCACCGATTTCTGGGTCAACTTTAAAGTCTTCGGCATGTTGACGTGCACGATTGTGTTCACCATCGCGCAATTACCACTCATTAAACGGTATCTGATCGAACCTGAACAACCCTGAGGCACTATGAAACCGATGCTCCGCCTGCTTGCTTTTCTCGTTATCGTTTTTGCAATTTCCGCTATTGGCAGCGCGTATACCATGCCGGAAATTGGTGGGTGGTACAGCACACTCAATAAACCCCCGTTTAATCCTCCAAATTGGATTTTTGGGCCGGTATGGACAACACTGTACACCCTGATTGCGATTTCCGGCTGGCGGGTATGGAACCACTTAAGTGGCGAGTTTAAAGAAAAAATAACAACGCCACAGATGAAAATATATGCCGCGCAACTCACGGCAAATTGTCTTTGGTCGATCGTATTTTTCGGTATGCACCGTATCGAACTCGCACTTGCAAATATCTACCTGCTACTGGCGCTTATATTTATCAATATCGGACTATTCAAACGCATCGATAAACCAGCAGCTTGGCTGTTGGCACCCTACTTTTTCTGGGTCGCCTTTGCCAGCGTGCTAAATCTAACGATTGTACGCTTGAATTAAACCAGCCACTCCAGCACCGCCTGGCGCACGGCTACACCCATCTCGACCTGGTCGAGGATGATGCTGCGGTGGATGTCATCGGCGAGTTCCGAGTCGATTTCAACACCGCGGTTGATAGGACCGGGGTGCATCACCAGCGCATCGGGTTTGGCGTGCTCCAACTTCTCACGGTCAAGACCGTAGAAGTGGAAAAATTCGCGTAGAGATGGCACAAAGCTCGATTCCATGCGCTCAAGCTGCATACGTAACATCATCACAATATCGCAGCCTTTCAAGCCCTCACGCATATCATAAAACCCTTTAGCGCCGAAGCTTTCGATCGAGGCAGGCATTAATGTGGGTGGGGCGATGGCGTGCACGTTTGCACCCATGAGACTCAAGAGTTTCATATTTGAGCGCGCAACCCGGCTATGCAAGATATCACCACAGATGGCGATTTGCAGGCCGGCGATTTTCTTTTTGTGTTTAAGGATGGTAAGCGCATCAAGCAAGGCTTGCGTGGGGTGCTCATGCCAGCCATCGCCTGCATTAATAACCGAGCAATTCACCTTGCGCGCAAGCAGGTGCACTGCGCCAGATTCGCCGTGGCGCACGGTGATAAAATCAGGATGCATGGCATTCAGCGTCATCGCCGTATCCACCAGTGTTTCGCCTTTTTTTACCGAAGAGCCAAAGGCAGACATGTTGATGACATCTGCACCCAAACGCTTACCGGCAAGTTCAAAACTGGTGCGCGTACGGGTAGAATTTTCGAAAAACAGATTAATCAGCGTGCGTCCACGCAGCAGGCTGAGTTTTTTATCCGGTTCACGATTTTTTTGAACATAGTTCTCAGCGAGGGTTAAAATAGCCTCCACATCCTGTTGTTTCAGGCCATCAATGCCAAGAAGGTGGCGCGGGGTGGAGGAGCTCGCCGACATACAGGATCATGGTAACCCATGGCCACCCCTATTGACAAGGCCAAACTGGACTTTTGATCTGATTTAGGATAGACATGCGTTCCCTCCCATTTCTGTTAAAGGTCCTTGTTTATGCTGCGTTTCACCCGCCTAGCTTTGGCTACCCTACCACTTGCGCTTGGCGCCTGTGATGCCAAGGAAATGAGCAATTTTGAGCTTAAAAGCTTTTTGGAAAAGAAAGAGGGGCCGCAGATCTCCGGGGTAGAACAAACCTTGCTCAATTCGGCCAAAACGGCAGAAACCCAGGGAAACTACATGTTAGCGCGGCAATACTACCAACAATTGCTCGATCGCTCACCTAAAAACCCAGACTATGGCTACGGCCTCGCCGAATCGCTCCGCCGTAGCGGCGAGTTAGATGGCTCCATTCAGGTGTATAACCAGATTATAACGGTGAACCCCGAACATGTGGATGCCTATGAAGGCAAGGGCCTTGCACAACTGGCCAAGGCCGATATGGAAGGTGCAAGCTATAGCTTTGCCGAAGTCATGAAACGCGACCCCGGCCGTTGGCGGAGTTTGAACGCTATTGGTGTTTTGTTTGCGTCGAAGAAAATGTACGCCGAGGGGATGCAATATTTTAACGCAGCGCTGGCGCGCTCACCGAACAACCCCACCATTTTGAACAATATGGGCTTGGTGGCCGCACTGGATAAGGACACGTTCACCGCCGCCAATAAATTAGAAAAAGCAGCAGCGGCGACGCTTAATGCCGACCAACGCATGCGAATTGAAATGAACGCCGCACTGGTCTACGCGATGAGTGGCGATGTACGGAAAGCCGAAGCCCTCGCGCGCAAATATTTAAACGGCGCACAGCTTAGCAACAACATGGGCCTCTATGCGCATTTGGCGAAAGACGATGCACTCGCGAAGTCCTACCTCAATACGGCGCTGACTGAGAGCAAAGTGTATTATGAACGTGCGTGGGATAATCTACAAAACGTACAAGCCAGCCAGGATGCACGGCGCATTATAAAATAGCGTGATACCCCATAGGGGGTATATGTCCTAAGCGCGTTCGATTAGAATATCTCTTCTTATCACCAGTTGTAAAGTAAAACTTCCATGCAATTACCGCATGGGGGTATTCATCGTTTTTGCAATAGTTGTTTTCATAACCTCATGATACCCCTGCCTGCGATGAAGTGCGGGTGCACGACATCTGGTATGTCAACTCAAGCCTATCACTTAGGAGAGGTGTTATGAGCGGTACCTTACGTGTAGTGACGATTGTTGTATTGAGCTTAGGTTTTTTGACCGCGTGCTCGACAACACCGAAGCAACAAAATCTAGTGGCGGAAGCATATGACAGTTCTGGCACGCTGGCCGGAATGGCGTATAAGCGCTCCATTTTTTCCACCACGGATTTTTAGCTAAAGCCCAATCGCAGTGACGAGCGTTAGATCGTCATCGAGGCTTAAGCGTTCGTCTCCCGAAAACAGCACCAGTTGTAGTGCTTGGATAATCTCTTGCGCAGTGCTTCCTTTGTTTTTCAAGACATCCGCCGCCGTATCTACCCCCACCCAGGATACAGACTCCACCAAAGCATCGCTATACAACAAGCAGCGCGTGCCACGTGTAAAATCCACCGTGTGAGCATCGTACGTAACGTCTGATTCTATTCCAAGTGGCAAGCCACTGGCAGATAGCGCCTCCAATTGCCCCGTAGCGCCGATGACCAGCGGAGGGTGCGCACCGGCGGTAGCATAGTGCAATTGCTTGGTTTGGGTATCCACAACGACGTAAATCATCGTTGCATAGCTACCGCGTACCAGCATGTGGTATAGGCGGCTATTAAGTTGCGATAAAAAACTAGCAGGGTGACCCGTATGTTCCAACCCACGAATCAACACATCAAGCCGTGAGGCACCCAGTGCAGCCCTCACACCATGACCCGCAATATCGGCTACAAAAAAGGCAAAGCGGTCGTCATCAATCGGTTTAATGCCCCAAATGTCGCCACCGATAGCGATGGAGGATTGATGCAGTGCCGCCAAATCTACACCATATCGCAAGATGCATTCCATAATTGTTTTAGAAGTCGGCAGCAATTCCTGCTGCACCGCCGCCGCCTGCGCCAATTCCTCTTTCATATTTTCGTTGTAGATCTGCAGTGATTTCATCATCGCGCGTTTTTCGAGATGCACATAGGAGCGCAAAAGCAACTCGCGTTTTTCAACGGGTTTAACGATGTAATCACTCACCCCCAACTCAAACAACTGAGTTTTATGATTCAAGCCCTCCAGCGCCGTTTGTACAATCACAATCGGCGGGTTTTTCTCTGGATGCTCATACAATTGTTTGCAGACTTCCGCGCCGTCCATAATCGGCATCATCAAATCGAGCAGCACTAAATCCGGTTTCCAAAACTCGATCAGCTCTAATACTTCCTTGCCGTTGGAAGCCTCTTTGATCTGGGTAAACCCTTCCCCCTGATACATCGCACGAATGATTGCGCGACTCAGTTCCACATCATCAGCAATAAGGATGCGGGCGTTTTGTTTAATGCTATCGCGATTCAGCAGCGGCATGCCGTACAAGTATACGCGAAAACGGTTAATCTTTTATGGATTTTACCCTAACCCATTGTATTAAAATGGGAGTCTCGCACGCAGGGCAGTGCCCAGTGTGCCGTCGTCCATATAATCAAGCTCACCGCCGAGTGGAATGCCCTGCGCCAGGCGGGAGATTTTGATGCCGTAGTTTTCCAGCGCACGTTGAATATAGTGCGCGGTGGTCTGGCCCTCAACAGTGGCGTTAGTCGCGAGAATAATTTCAGAGATACCCCCACCCCCTACCCTGGTAATCAGCGCGTTAATCGCAAGTGCGTCGGGTCCGCGGCCGTCGATGGCGGAAAGTGTACCACCCAAAACGTGATAAACGCCTTTGAAAAGCTTGCAACGCTCAATCGCCCACACATCCGCAACGTCTTCGACCACGCAGATCATGTGATGATCGCGTTTATGATCGGCGCAAATATGGCAAGGGTTCGATGCATCCATATTGCCGCAAGTGGTGCAAGCGGTGATAGACTCGGCGACACTTAAAAGTGAAGCCGCCAGCGGTTTCATGTATTTGTCGGGTGTTTTGAGCAGGTGTAGCACCGCGCGGCGAGCCGAGCGGGGCCCGAGACCGGGGAGCTTGGAGAATTGTGAGATCAGTGTTTCAAGTTCGGAGAGGGACATTTTTTCTTTCGTCACTCCCGCGTAGGCGGGAGTCTATTCGCGAATGGATCCCCGCCTACGCGGGGATGACAATACTTACATTGGCAACTTAAACCCCGGAGGCAGCGGCAGACCAGCAGTGAGCTTGCTCATTTCATTGGCTGCCGTTTCATCTGCCTTATTTTTCGCATCGTTGATGGCGGCGATGATCAGATCCTCCAGCACTTCTTTGTCGGAAGCGTTGATGATGGAGGGATCCAGGGAAAGCCGCAAGCAGTGTCCTTTGCCTGTGAGCGTGATTTTAACAACACCACCGCCAGATTGACCCTCCACTTCCTTCGCTTCAATTTCCGCCTGCACCTGCCCCATTTTAGCCTGCATGGCTTGAGCTTGTTTCATCATTTTTTGTAGGTTCATAACTTACTCCTAATTCGCTTGTTTAACATCGATCACTTCTGCACCCGGGAATTCAGCCATCAGGCTTGCAACCAGTGGGTTCGTTTTTACTTCGGCAATTTTCGCATTACGGTTGCTAGCTTCTTGTTCAGAAAGAGTTGAAGTGCCTGGGGTTTGTGAGAAAATGCATTTCCAGTTTTCACCCGTCCATGCACTTAAAAGATCCCCAATTTTTTTGGCGAGATCTCGGCTTGCGTGCGTGCCCATATTCACTTCTACCATCGGCGGCGCGAAGGAAACAAGCGAGGCAAATTGTTTAAGCTGGCTAGCAATCAGCGCTTCGCGCTTACTTTCAAACAGCGCCACCATGTCTTGGAAGGAAATCACCGAGCATTGTGGGGCACCCCCCCTGCTTGCGGGGGGACTCAGGGGGGAATGGTGCGTCGGGAGAGATTCCCCCCCGAGCCCCCCCGCAAGCGGGGGGGATTTAGATTGTGCGGGGGGAGAGACTGCATCTTTGGGCGCGGTAGATATTTTCTTGAGCGCTTCTTCAGGTGTTGGCAGTTCGCTGGCATAGGCTGCACGCACCAGCACCATTTCAGCCGCTTCATACGGCATATGCGCAAATTTAACTTCCTGCACGCCTTTGAGCAACAGCTGCCACATGCGCGTGAGCGCGGGCATGGAGAGTTTGACGGCCAGTTCGCTGCCGAGTTTTTTCTCAGTTTCACTGAAGGATGGATCGGCCAGTGGTTCTTTGGAGAGCGACAGGCGAGTGACGAAATGGAGTGCAGCCAACACATCATTCAAACTCGTTAGTGGATCAGAACCATTGTTGTGGAGATTGCTGAAGCGTGCAAGTGCACTGCCGATGTCGCCGGAAAAGAGTTCATCGAGTAAAGCAAAGCTTTGCGTGCGGTCTGCGAGGCCCAGCATGCCACGAACGGCAGATACCTCTATGGGGGTATCTATGCCATGGTGGGCAATGGCTTGATCGAGCAGCGAAAGTGCATCGCGCACGGAGCCTTCGGCAGCGGTGGCGATTAAGGTCAGGGCTTCGGGGCTCGCCGTGATGGATTCTTTCGCGCCGATGTTGCCGAGGTGTTGGCTCAAGGTTTCGGTGTTCACGCGCTTTAAATCAAACCGTTGGCAACGCGAGAGAATGGTGACGGGGATTTTGCGGACCTCAGTAGTCGCAAAGATGAATTTGACGTGCGGGGGTGGCTCTTCCAGGGTTTTGAGCAGCGCGTTAAACGCGCTGGTCGAAAGCATATGCACCTCGTCGATGATGTAGACTTTGGTGCGAGCGCTGCTGGGGGCATAGCGCACGGTTTCAATTAAATCGCGGATGGAATCCACACCCGTGCGGCTGGCGGCGTCCATCTCGAGTACATCGGGATGCCTATCATCCGAGATCATTTTGCAATTGACGCACACGCCACAGAGCTTGGTGGTCGGACCGCCCTGCCCGTTTTCACCGATGCAATTTAATGCGCGGGCGATGATGCGTGCGGTCGTGGTCTTGCCAACACCGCGGATGCCGGTGAGCAAGAATGCATGGGCGACGCGGTTGCTTGCGAAGGCGTTTTCTAAGGTTTGTACGAGTGCTTCCTGGCCGATTAAGTCGGCAAAATTGGTAGGGCGATATTTGCGGGCGAGAACGCGGTATTCCATGATGACCTATCTGTATGAGATGATTGGAGGTGACCCGCCGCGCTTACATACGGCTGCTTCCTTTCGGATCTGACCGGGTTTTGCACCGCTCTCGTCCACCCCCAACCAGTAAAGGAATATGGAGGGGCAAGACCTAAGTTTCAAGTAAACATTTTGGTGATTGCGAGTTTAACCACTTCAATCACAAAAAACAGGCTACTGCCTGCAACTGTCATCACCACCGCCGCAATTAATCCATCCCGCTCCAGGATAGATAGTGCCAGCGCCGTGACAATAATGCCAGGAATGAGATTCAAGCCAGCGACCGGCAATAGCAAAATGCCCGCTAGCATCATGAAAAAAAGGCCCATAACGCGATCCCCCGCAGGGGCAAACATAAAACTCATGCGCGGATGAAAAATGATCTCGATTTTCTTAATAATAGGAATGGTTTTTTTGAGGCTTTTAGCCAGCATGGCTTCAGAAATTTGGGCATTGGCGACCTTTTTTGGTAGCCAGATATAGCCCCTGCCAAGCACCATTTGAAAGCCGATCAGCAAAATAGGCACGGCGGTGATGATGGAAACGCCAGGTAAAATGGCGCTTAATACCCCGAAAATCATCGCGCTTAGGGCAAAGGTGCGCTCGCCGAGGAGTTCCATGAATTCTTGTACAGTAAGCGTCTTTCCATCGCATCCATCCACGATTTGCTGTAAAAGCTCGCTGGTGCGCTGTTTGTCATTTTCTTCCATGTCAGTAGCTTAAGGGCGACCACGGCTAAAAGCAAGCCCGCGTTAAATAGAATTTTAATGGGGTTGGTGTAGACTTTATCATACCATGAAAAATCCTACCCCCCTAGAAACAGCAGCTTTCAGAGAGTTCGATCCCATTATCGGGATGATTGCAACCAAGACAGGTGTGCCTCCAGAATCGATAAAGCATGGGGAGCGCGCTTACTCACTTACCAAAAATCAGCATATTATCATCCCGCTGAGAGATGGCGTAAATGAGGAAACGATACAAAACATTGTCGGAAAAAACATTTCTTTCAAAATTTTACCCAAGCGATCTGGAGTGATGGGGTTTGGAAAAATGGACCATGCATTACTTGATATCAACAGTGCAGACCCCGCTTTTGAAACCCTATGTGTCAATTACCAGGACGCGGTTAGACTAAAAAAGAAACTCACCAACCACATTGCTTCGAAAATCGATATAGACGGCGGCTTCTTTTATATCATATCTGAAACAAAAGGCCCGGAAATCATACGTCGACTACATGCCCACGCGCTTGGAGTAGAATGGGACGAAGAAAAGAAAGAGCTGACAAAGACACTTGGCAAAGATGGTGTAAACGTCCCCGCCCCTAAGAATGCTCCACCTCTTAGGGGGGAGTCAAGGAGCGCCTATGTGGAGCGCTGCAAAACCGGTGATAAAAATTACTGGCTCAATATCCTGGTGCCGGATGACTCCTCAGTTGCCGATAGGATCATCCAAAATCTAAGCAGAGAATTACTAAACCCCAAAACAGTAACACCTCACCATGCGACAGCAAAAATCACAAAAGTAATGCCATCTGCCACACCCAAGCTAGGGCCTGTCCTAAACCCCGATGCCTCATACGATGAAGTGTTGAAGTTTCTTTTAGAACGCATGGGGGCTGAAAACGCCGTTGTTGGGAAATACAATGCCTCAGACACAATGCCGGGAATAGAGTTCAACGCCACTCTATCCCGCGATAAAGCGGAGACTTTAAGAGTAGAACTCTCCGGTTTATTGGAGGGCGTAACACGCGGGCCACTTGCTGTTTTTTACACATCCTTGAAGCTGCTCAATGAGCAAGATCCTCAAACACAGTCTTTTAAATTAACCTTCATGCAAAAAGATCTGGAGCAAAATGATCATTTAAAGGCGGTCCAAGATGATAAGGACATTAAAACAGTGCTGATGAAAGCCAATGAACTCCTCACTCCATTTCGTAACGCCAATAGCCTACGTACGCCTAGAGATCGTTGACAAAACCCCTGTTTCCGCCTAACAACGGCGGAATCCTTTAATTCTTGGGGCCTTTATGTCACAAAAAATCAAAAAAGTCGTGCTCGCCTATTCGGGGGGGTTGGATACTTCTATTATTCTTCGGTGGTTGAAGGAGACGTATGGTTGCGAGGTGGTGACGTTTACGGCCGACCTCGGCCAGGGTGAGGAGATCGAGCCGGCGCGGTCGAAGGCGCAGATGATGGGCGTGAAGGAAATTTTTATCGAAGATCTGCGCGAAGAATTCGTGCGCGATTTTGTGTTTCCGATGTTTCGCGCCAATGCGCTGTATGAAGGCGTCTATCTGCTCGGCACGTCGATTGCCCGTCCACTGATCGCCAAGCGGCAGATTGAGATTGCCATTGCTACCGGTGCGGATGCCGTGGCGCATGGCGCGACCGGCAAGGGCAATGATCAAGTGCGCTTCGAGCTGGGCTATTATGCGCTGAAACCAGATATTAAAGTGATTGCGCCGTGGCGTGAGTGGGATTTGACCTCGCGCACGAAGCTGATTGAATATGCCGAAAAGCACCAGATCCCGATTGCCAAGGACAAGCGCGGCGAGGCGCCTTACTCTACGGATGCAAATCTGCTGCATATTTCCTACGAAGGCAAAGTGCTGGAGGACCCGTGGGTCGCGCCGCATGAGGATATGTTTACGCGCAGCGTGTCACCGGAAAAAGCACCCGACAAAGCGCAGTTTATTGAGATTGAGTTTAAAAATGGCGATGCTGTTGCGGTGGATGGCCAGAAAATGTCTCCAGCCACACTACTTGCGCACCTCAACAAGGTTGCAGGCGCGCATGGCATCGGGCGGTTGGATTTGGTGGAAAACCGCTATGTGGGCATGAAATCCCGCGGCGTGTATGAAACGCCGGGCGGTACGGTGCTGCTCGCCGCCCATCGCGGTATTGAATCGATCACACTCGATCGCGGGGCGATGCATTTGAAAGATGAAATGATGCCGCGCTATGCGGAACTGATTTACAACGGCTATTGGTGGAGCCCAGAGCGCAGGATGCTACAGGCACTCATTGATGCTTCACAAACCAACGTCGAAGGCACGGTGCGGCTGAAACTATTTAAAGGTTCCGTCACTGTCGATGGCCGGAAATCTCCGAAGTCGCTCTATAGTGAGAAGCATGTGACCTTTGAGGACGACGCAGGTGCCTACGACCAAAAAGACGCCGCCGGATTCATCAAGCTCAATGCGCTGCGGTTGAGGCTGTTGGGGCGGCAGGGGTAAGTTATCTATGTCTTGTGCCAGATTTTTCTACAATTCCTGAGTGTCCTAGGGTTGGAATATCTTCTGATGGATTGCTATATTGTTCGGCACAAGCTGTAAGAAAACCATCTATAGCCTCTTGAAAAACAGGTTCGGTCTCTTCTTTTTTGAGCAATCCATCACTTATCTGTATTTCACCAAGCTTTACAAACCGATCATTTTTGACAGCATAGACTTTACAAAAGCCATAGCTGCCATCGTTATTTGCGCGCGTTATGAGGGCTTGCCCTATTTTTAACTCAGGAATTTTAGAAACTAATCTTGACTGAAGCTCTTCAACAAAGTTTCTGGCAGTTTTCTCCACTTCATATTCACGACGGTCTGGAGGAATAGACGTCAACGGTACGGTAAGGTCATTGTACCTCTCTGCACAATGAGTAGCAAAGCCATCCATGATTTCTTTAGCATCACGATGTTTAGGCCACACAATTACTTTCCAATCAGGCCCGTTTCCACGGTACATATCAAACTTATCATCATCTATTCTTCCTAAGAGCTGAAATTCACCGTTTTTTACAACGTAAACACCAATCATCGGTGATTTCGCCCACCAAGATTCTTCCTCAGTGAGCTTGAAACTATCAATGCGATCTCTCGCCAACATAGAATCCCTGGAATATTTGTCATAGAGAGGAGGATAAGCCAAAATTATATCCTCTTTCTTTAAGCCAGGGATTTTAGAGCTTAGAGATTCTCTAAGCATATCTGTTACTCTAACTCCTGAATCTTCCCCCATATACACAATCTCCTTACCAAATGTTGATACCGACACCGAACACTATCATACATAATATTAACTTTAAGTAAACAGTCTCCGGATTCATCAAGCTCAATGCTCTGAGGTTGAGATTGTTAGGAAAACAAGGTTAGTTGTCATGTATCCCGCCGAATGGCGGGAATCCGGGTCCCGCGACAAGCGCGGGATGACAATCACCAATTCGGATCGTAGTTCGGTGTCGGCGGGCGGGCGCGCTGAGGGGGTGGTTTGGGTGTGTTGTCTTCTTCTACAACCACTGGCTTTGTAGGTTTCGGTAAAACGACGGGGGAACTGCCCGCTGCACCGGCGATGGCGGCGATCAAGTCTTCATCTATCTTTTCCATAATACGCACGCCAACAGCGCTTTCGCTATCCACCACCGTTTCTTTTTCGCATTGCTTGCAGATGTTGATTTTGGTGACCATGCGCCAGATGGTATAAGGCACGCCGAGGGGAAACACCGCCCAGCAGAACATTTCAACCTTACCGCTGCCCCGCTTTTTCTTGCCGGGCCGACCAAGGTAATGGCACGCAGTGCAGACGTATTGCTTCATTGATTCCCGTAGATTTTATCAAACACACCACCATCAGCGAAGTGTTCGGCTTGAACTTTGCTCCAACCGCCGAGGTCTTTGATGGAAACGGTGACGACTTCGGGAAACAAATGTTTGAACTTGGCGGTTACCTCAGAATCCATGGGACGGAAATAATGCTTGGCAGCAATCATCTGCGCTGCGCCTTCAAATAACCCCGCAACATATTCTTTAGCAAGCGCACTATTGCCTTTGGCGTCTGCGTTTTTTGTGACAATAGCAACCGGCGTATCCGCGCGGATGGTGAGGCTCGGGTAGACGATTTCAAACTTGCCGGCGCCGAGCTGTTCTTTGGCTAAATAGGCCTCGTTTTCCCAAGTTATCAGCACATCGCCGATGTTACGTTGCACAAACGTCATGGTGGCACCGCGCGCACCGGTATCCAGCACTTTCACATGTTCATATATATCGCCAACGAAGCTTTGCGCTTTTACTTTATCGTTATTGTTGGCTTTGAGCGCATAGGCATAGGCCGCCAGATAATTCCACCGCGCGCCACCGGAGGTTTTAGGATTTGGAGTCACGACTTTGACGCCGTCTTTCACCAAATCCGACCAATCTTGGATTTGCTTCGGGTTGCCTTTGCGCACGAGCAACACGATCACCGAATGCATCGGCACGCTGTTGTTGGGATAAGCACTTGCCCAATCTTTGGGAAGAAGTTGCGCTTTTTCGGCAATAGCGTCGATGTCATACGCGAGAGCGAGACTTATAATATCGGCATTGAGCCCATCGATCACGGCCCTCGCCTGCTTGCCAGATCCGCCATGAGACTGGCGGATTTCAATGCCGGGGTGGGTTTTTTTGAAATTGAGATTGTATTCCTCGTAAAATTCACGCGTTGGGTCATACGAGACGTGCAGCAGCGGTTTACTGTCTGCCGCGTGAGCGGAGAGCGGAAGTGCAAGGGCCAGCAAGGTAACGAGAAACCGCATAGAACCTCCTCAATTGTGCTTGCCATTGTCCCTAAAAACTGGAGTATTTGCAATCATGAAACTTGAAGTCACGATTTGTGATATCAAACTTGTATAAGATTGATTTTATTTATGAAAGCCGAACTTTTCCATTTAGACAAAGCCATCAACGAATCTCTTGCCTCGCTGCGGAGGTTTCTTTGACTGGGACAAGGCCAACCGTCGCTTAGAGGAACTCACCTCGCTCTCCGAAGACCCCAATTTGTGGAATGATGCGCAGCGTGCTCAGGCACTCATGCGTGAAAAAAATACGTTGGAATATACGATCGGCGAAGTAAGGCGCATGGAGCAGGACAGCAAAAACGCGGTGGAGTTTGCTGAACTTGGCGAAGGCGACGCCGAGATTGAAAAAGACGCAGAAGCCACGCTGCAAACCATTTTAAAACGTTGCAAAGACATGGAAACCGAATGCCTGCTTTCAGGCGAGGCGGATGCGAATGATTGTTTTATTGAGGTGAACTCCGGCGCGGGCGGCACGGAAAGCATGGATTGGACGTCGATGCTCATGCGCATGTATTTGCGCTGGGGGCAGAAGCGCGGGTTTAAAGTGGAGTTGGTGGAGGAAACGCCGGGCGAAGAAGCGGGGCTCAAATCCGCCACACTTAAAGTCAGCGGGCGGTATGCCTATGGTCTGGCGAAAACAGAGTCCGGCGTGCACCGCCTGGTGCGGATTTCGCCATTTGATTCGAATGCCCGCCGCCACACGAGTTTTTCAAGCGTGTGGGTCTACCCGGTGATTGACGATTCGATTGACGTCACCATCGTCGATAAAGATTTGCAGATAGATACGATGCGCTCCGGTGGTGCTGGTGGTCAGCACGTGAATAAAACCGAATCTGCCGTGCGGATTACGCACATACCAACCGGCATCGTCGTCAAATCCCAAAGCTCACGCAGCCAACACGCCAACCGCGCGGAGGCGATGCAGATGTTGAAAGCACGGCTTTATGAACGTGAACTGCGCGCGCGGGAAGCGCGGGCGGCAGCGGTAGAGGATACGAAAACGGACAACGCCTTCGGCCACCAAATTCGCTCGTATGTTTTGCACCCCTACCAAATGGTGAAAGACCTGCGCACGAATGTGGAAACGAGTGACACGCAAGGCGTGCTGGATGGGGATTTGGATAAGTTTATCGCCGCGTCGCTCGCCGAGCGGATTGTGGTTGCTAAAGAATAACCATCATTCCCGCATAGGCGGGAATCTATTCGCCGTATCAATAAATTGTTTTCTTGCGAATGGATCCCCGCCTACGCGGGGATGACGACTTAAATTTGAGGAACTTGCCCTAATTTTTTATCACCCACCACCTGCTCTACATGCGACATTTTACGCTCGAGAGTGTTAACGGTATTCTTAAGTGCAATATTTTCGGTGTGCAGCGAGTGCTCGCGCTGTGAAGCGGTGCCTTCCGTCATACCGACGATAGCGCCAATGACACCCATTTGAAGGGTAGAGTCGGCAATCTCAGCGGCCATTCCCCGGCTGGAGCGGCCTTGGAACATGGAGATAATAGCGCCGAGACCCGCACCGGTAATGGCCCAACGCAGCGCGCTCATTATCGCCTGCGTAAACGTGCTGGGCGGTGGAGGTGGCGGAGGTAGTTCAAAAGGGGTTTGATCCATGGGTCTACTATACCCCAAAACCGGCCCCAAAAATATGAAGCTTTTGTGACACTACAACAGTTAACGAAAAACTTGGCAGAAAGTTTTTCGTCAGCCGCTACATTAAGATGAAAGCTGCACGTTATCCGGCCCTGGGCCGGTTTGACGAAGTATGGTCAGGAAAGCAGAAACCTGTTGTTTTAAATGATTATTTTGATCGCTCAACGCACGCATGGTTTTTACAATGTCGCTTAGAAACTCGTCCATTTCCGAGGTCGCCTCGCTGATTTCCTGGATGGATTTTTCGACGTTTTGAGCGCTCGCAGCAACAGCCTTACTATCCTCGGTGATTTGGCCGACCAATTCACGCTGGCTCTGGCAGGAGGCGATGGCGGCAATGTTGCTATCGTGAATACGCCGCAGCGCCTCGCCCATGCGCCTCCCCGTATCGCCATCAGTGCTACCCTGAAGGGTCTCGAGCATGGTTTTAATGCTGATATCGCTACTGCGCAGGCTGTGTTCCATATCGGCCAGCGTTTCAAGCAGCGTGTTGGAAACCAGCGCGATCGATTGAATACAATCCGCCGACCCCTGGATACTTTTACTGGCATTGCCCACTTGCAAGACGTTTTGCGACGACACGAGCGCAATCTGCTCCACCCCGTCAGCGATGCGGTAGCCCATGTCGGCGATGGAATCCACCACCTGGCGCATTTCCTGCTGGAAAGACTCCATGTAGGCAAGCCGCCGGAGCGCCGCTCGCGTATGGCCCGCTTCCCGAAGGCCGAATTTGAGTACGGATTTATAGGTTAGAAACGCAAGCAGCGCAGCAATTGCAATTCCTCCAACGAACCCGAGCAACACATTCCGGAGACGGTTGAAAAAGGGAGTGGCAAGCATGTCAGCGCCGACCATACCGATAAATTCGCCTTTGCTGTTTTTAAGCGGCGCATAAGCGCTGATGAAGGTCCCCCATTTGTCGGAATAAGGTTCGTTTTCAACCGCCAGTTTCTGATCAAGCATCGCCTGTTTCAGCGTTGGCGTTGCATCGTCATATTCCTCCATGATGTTGGCGGTGGATTTACGTTCGCCAACGTCTTTTTCCGAGAAAGTTTCTTGCTCGCGTTGAGTGTCGATCACGAAATAGACTTTTTCGTTTTTCCACAGCATGCTGTAAACATAAAACAAATCCGGGTTGGCTTTAAGCAGTGCGCGGTAGGGTGCCTGGACTTTCAAATAATCAAGGGTGCCTTTTTGATCCGGGTGCGTAAGCGTCTGGTGGAGGGTTACATCCGTCATCACCATCGCAGTGTTGGCCATGCGGGCAATGTAGTGCCGGGTTTCGTGACGCACGTTAATATAGGAAATATACGACAGCACCACATCCACAAACAGCACCATGCCGAATACGGCGAGCGCTGCTTTCCACGCGGTTCGTTCCGGTGTTTGCTTTTTGGCGTTTTTGGCAAAGAGTCGTGCATCCATAGGCGGAGTGTAAAGACGCTAGCTTAACAGCCGGTTAATGCCCCTGCCCCAGGCTATTCCATGAACTGGCCACCATTGATGGAAAGCGTTTCGCCGGTGATGAACCCGGCGGTTTCATCAGCGAGAAACAATACGCCACGAGCGATTTCCTCCGGCTGGCCCAGGCGGCCGACGGGGATGCCGGTCAAGATCGTTTTCATCACGTCTTCCTTGATCGCCTTCACCATATCGGTGGCGATATAGCCGGGAGCGACAGCATTGACGGTGATACCTTTGGAGGCGGATTCGCGCGCCAGGGCTTTGGTGAAACCGAAGATGCCCGCTTTTGCTGCTGCATAGTTGGTTTGGCCGAATTGACCGAGCTGACCATTCATGGAACTGATGTTGATGATGCGCCCGAAGCCGCGCTCGCGCATGGACTCGATGACCGCGCGAGACATGTAGAAGCATGAATTAAGGTCGGTAATCACCACTTCGCGCCATTTTTGTTCGTCCATTTTGTGCATGGCGGTATCGCGCGTGATGCCAGCGTTGTTCACCAGTACATCAACCGGCCCGCCCATGGCGGCAACTACGCCTTTTACGCCTTCTTGGCAGGCGGTGAAATCAGCAATATTGAATTTGAAAGTCTCGATGCCGGTTTCTTTTTTGAATGCAGCGGCGGCTTCATCATTGCCCGCATAATTCGCAGCGACTTTATAGCCCGCGTTTTTCAGTGCAATCGAGATCGCCGCGCCAATGCCGCGTGTGCCGCCGGTAACCAGTGCAATACGTGTAGTCGTCATAAACCCTCTAAAGATTGTTTGGAGGGGGGTGACGTAGCGGAAAATCATTGGCTATGCAAGCATGAGCCTTGCTGCATAGCAGCATGAAAATACAGAGGATTAATGAACCGTTGGAGGTTTTGCACCGGGCGACTTCAGACCATAGATAAACCCATGGGCATCTAAGTCCTCATCAAGCTCAGGCCAATGAACGCCACGACCACCTGCACAAAGCTCCCATCGCGCACGCTGTTTCGCCGTAGCTTTCTGCAACCGCGGATACCACCAGATCGGCACTGTTAACTCCGCACCTTCTTTTAGCAATACGTGCAAATTCTCACCCTTAAAGCGAATATTTGCGATAAACACATCTTGCGGAGTTTTATTTTTAGTATTTTTGTTTTTATGCAAAATAGGCATGCCACGCAGCTCACACCCGCATGGGCATGATGACGTAGAGAGAGCCGGCGTCGGCGGTGTCGCGCACTAAAACAGGCGAGGCAGAATCATTAAAGTACAGCTGCACAGTTTCGCCTTCGATTTGCGTGAGCATTTCCATCAGATAGCGGGAATTGAAACCGATTTCGATGGGGCCGGAGCTATACGCCACACGGATTTCTTCGGAGGCCGTACCCTGCTCGGGGCTAGTGGCCGAAAGCGTCAGCTTGCCGGATTCAGCGGCGAATTTCACTGCACGCGAGCGCTCGGAGGAAATGACAGAAACGCGGTCGACAGCTTCGGAGAGCACTTTGCAGTCCACTTCCATCAACTTGTCGTTGCCCGAAGGAATTACGCGGTCGTAATCCGGGAAATTGCCGTCAATCAATTTGGAAATGAGCACGGCCTGGCCGTAAACAAAGCGGATTTTGGTGTCGGAGAGCGACACATTCACATCCCCTTCCCCGCCTTCCAGCAGGCGCTTGAATTCATAAATCGCTTTGCGCGGGATGATGATGCCGGGCATGTCCGCAGCACCCGCAGGCAAGCCGACTTCCACACGCGCTAAGCGGTGACCGTCCGTTGCAACCGCACGCAGCACATCACCATTATTTTCAGCGGCGTGCAGATAGATACCGTTCAAATAGTAGCGGGTTTCTTCGGTCGACATGGCATAACCGGGTTTTTCAATCAGCGCGCGGCATTCGGCAGCCGAAAGTGTAAAATGGTGCGTCAAATCGCCTTCGGCCATCACCGGAAATTCGTCCACTGGTAAGCTCGAAAGTGTAAAGCGCGACTGGCCGGAATTAATCGTCACGCGGCCACTGTCTTTCGTTGAGATATCGAGCTGAGAACCCTCTGGGAGTTTGCGTATAATGTCATAAAACGTGTGCGCAGGCACGGTGGTGGCGCCGCCGGAAGCAACCGTACAAGTGATTTTTTCCATAATGGAAAGGTCCATGTCCGTGCCCGTGAGCGACAGCGTATCGCCTTTGGCTTCCAGTTTAATATTGGCAAGCACAGGGATAGTGCCCCGACGCTCAACAACGGATTGCACATGGCCCAAAGCGCGTAAAAGAGCCGAACGTTCGATAGTGAGTTGCATAGAATATGTGACCTCAGGTTCAATAGTGGAAGCAACTATAGAAGAATTTTTGACGGCTGCAACCATATCTTAACCTTGTTGAATCAAACGGCTTAAAAGCTCTACATCGCTGCAGAACTCCTGGTCGGTCGCCATCAATTCCTCGATGCGTTTGACGGCGTGGATGACCGTGGTGTGGTCTTTCCCGCCAAAGCGGCGGCCGATTTCGGGGAGGCTTTTACTGGTCAAGCGCTTGGAGAGAAACATGGCCACCTGACGCGGGCGGGCGACGGTGCGCGAGCGGCGGGCAGAGTGCATGTCCGACACTTTGATGTTAAAATGAGCAGCGACGGATTTCTGGATATCTTCAATCGAAAGCCGGCGATCATTCGCGCGTAACAAGTCTTTCAATACATCCTGCGTAGAATCAAGCGAGACTTCGGTACCAATCAGCGAAGCATGCGCCACGACGCGGTTAAGCGCGCCTTCCAATTCGCGGACGTTGGAGGTGATGCGGTGGGCGAGGAACTCCAGCACTTTGGGCGGCACGGTCGTGCCTTTCATTTGCTCCAACTTCGATTGCAAAATGCCCAGGCGCAGTTCGTAAGAAGTTGCATGAATATCGGCCACCAAACCCCAACCAAGGCGAGAACGCACGCGCTCTTCCATACCCTCAAGGTCGGACGGTGAACGATCGCAAGAAATCACCAATTGCTTGTTCTGGTCCACCAGCGCGTTAAACGTATGGAAAAATTCTTCCTGGGTGGATTCTTTACCGCTGATGAATTGTACATCGTCGATCATCAATACATCCACCGAGCGAAAAAATTCCTTAAATTGAATCGCTTCTTTGAAACGCAGCGCGCGGATGAATTGATACATAAATTTCTCAGCGGAAAGATACACCACACGGCGGTTCGGGCTGTGGTTGCGGATATGGTGCGCAATCGCGTGCATGAGGTGAGTTTTGCCGAGACCAACGCCGCCATAGAGAAACAGCGGATTACAACCGGGAACAACTTTGCCGGCTTCCGCCACGCGGCGTGCAGCAGCATGCGCCAGCTCATTGGGCTTGCCGACAACAAAATGATCAAACGTGTAGCGCGGATCCAGCGGCGAAGAAATTTGCAGATCAACCGCATCCGGCGCAGCGTGCGGCGTATTCAGCACTTGCGCAGGCGTAAGAGACATGGATTCGTCCGCAACAACCACCTCAAGGGCAACGGCTGCGTTATCAAGCTGTTTCCAAAGCGTCAGCATGTCTTTGGCATAATGCTGGTTGATCCATTCACGGATGAAACGCGTGGGCGCCGCGAGCACCACAATGCCATCGTTCGCGTTGCTGAAGGTGAGTGATTTGAACCAGCTACGAAACACCGCTTCGCCGAAGTGCGAAAGGAACATTTCCATGGCTTGTGGGAACACGTGTTCGGTGGTGACGGGCGCAAATTGTTGAGCGGTCGTGATCGGCATTATTTCTGCTCCCACGGTAGATTGGCAGCTTTCCAACCATTGACAGCGCCGCGGATGCCACGCTCGTTGATATCGCCTTCTGCACCGTGCGCGATGTTGAAGGCGTATTTATAACCGGCAGCAGTTGCAGCAATGGCAGCATCGGTGGAGCGGCCACCGGTGCGGCATATAAAAAATACGGGGGTTTCTTCTTTGATGCTTGCGGCGCGCAATTGATCAACAAATTGCGGGTTGACATTAAACTGCGGATAGATTTTCCAGGAGATAGGAACCATCGTCGAGGGCGTACCCACCAGATTCGGCATTCCTACAAACTGCCATTCCGGCTGGGTTCTTACATCCACAAGCACCGCAGCATTGCGGGATAAAAACGCATAGGCATCCTGTGGCAATACATCACCCGCGTAGCCTGCGCCTGGTTCTTTTACAATCTCACGAAGGCCTTGCGACTCTTCTGTTGTTGTCCGCCGGAGAGCGTCCATAACCTGTTACCCATGTTCTCAGATTGCATTCGGCGTTCGTCATTCGTTGATGTTGATGACGTTTAGCCCGTGGAAATTCGTGTTACTTCTTCGCGGAAAGCGCCTTAACGCGTGCGTTCAGGCGGCTCATTTTGCGTGAGGCCGTGGTTTTTGCAAGTACGCCCTTGCTGACACCCTTCATGAGTGCGGGCTGCACGGCTTTGAGTGCCGCAGCGGCTTCTTTTGTGTTGCCGCTTCCAATCGCCGTTTCCAATTTTTTGACTAGCGTTTTGATCTGTGTTTTGCGCGTACGGTTGACAATCGTGCGACGCTCGGTCTGGCGGTTGCGTTTTTCAGCTGATTTATGTTGAGCCATAGATGCTTCTTATCCCATAAGTGTTGTTGATAACTTTTGTTTTACACTTCAAAGTCAATGGCCTATGGCGTTTGTCCACATACCAAAACTCGAGGCGGACGATGAGCATTATCCCTTTCGGTCACCCACGTCAAGAGGGGAAAAAGATTTTTTTGGAGGCTGCGGTTTTCGGTTGACACCGTGAGCAGAGAAACGTGTTTCGTCCCGCCAAGATGATTGCCGAGATTGGCGTTTTACAAGCCTTACATGGGTTTCCTTCGCGTCCATAAACATCAAACGCATGTTGAAAAGTGCCGGTGCTTCCGTCCACATTCACAAAGTCACGTAATGATGATCCACCGGAGTGTATGGCCTTTTCAAGCACGCTGCGTATAGCCAAAACCAATGCATCCGCTTTATTGATACAGTGTTTTGCAGACGTCAGCGGATGTAGTTTCGCTAAAAAACAGGCCTCGGACGCATAGATATTACCAACACCTGCGACCAAGGTTTGGTCCAGCAAGACTGCTTTAATGGGCTGTTTGCGGCGTGCTAATTCCCGCGCCAGATACTTGGCATTGAACGCATCAGAGAATGGCTCCGGACCAATGTTTTTAAGGAGCGGGTGATTTTCTAAATTTGCGGTGTGCGTATAAGTAAGCAGACCAAACCGCCGCGGATCGCGAAAAATACACGCGCTGCCATCGGTAAACTCAAAAATTACATGATCATGCGTTTGCAGTTTCGGCATGGCCTTATGCGTAAGAAATTGGCCGGACATGCCAAGATGGGCAATGATAGATATACCCCCCTGGAGGTATATAATAATATATTTGGCGCGGCGTGCCACACGCTCCACCACCCTGCCCTCTACTGCATCTGAAAAACCCTTGGGAAAAGGAATGCGCAAGTCTTTGCGCGTGAAGGTCAAAGAGGCAATGGTTTTGCCGACAATGGCTTTATGCAAGCCCTTAGCAACGGTTTCAACTTCAGGTAATTCGGGCATGTCTATAGCGCTTTTCTGCTTTATTTAGGCAGAGCTTCCCAACCAGTCTTTATCATAAAATCCCTGATTGTTTTGAGACGTTGATTCTTATCCAATTCTTCCCCCCATTCCCACATTTGCACAGAAACATCTCCATATTGAATCGTAAGTGTGGCGCGAACCTTATCAGGAATTACTTTTTCCGGTGTGTGTTGAAGCCAAGCTTCCTGCTTTACCAACAGTGCTGCAAGTGGAACTATATCTTGAGGGGTAAGAAATTTGGGCTTACCTGCACTCACCCTATTAGCTTGATGCACAACCAAGCCATCACCATGAATCGCAAGTAATAGGCCTGGCGACAAACCATGTACAGGTAATCCTCCTATGTCATCATAAGTAACAGATAGGGGGTTTATATCGCCCCTTCCGACGGCAATCTCCTGTAACACTCGGCGTATTTCAATCTGAGTAGCGCTTAGAGTCTCAGCGTTTCCACACTGCACTGATGATACAAACATCATGAATACAGCTACAACGAGATAAAAGAAACGTTTCATAAATACTCAACCACTAAAGTTGTTTCAAAATCGCATCGCCCATGCCGGAGG
Organism: uncultured Rickettsiales bacterium; assembly: GCA_964405685.1. Classification (GTDB taxonomy): domain Bacteria; phylum Pseudomonadota; class Alphaproteobacteria; order Rickettsiales; family SXRF01; genus CAYOOP01. The sequence goes on along the minus strand of CAYOOP010000002.1, from coordinate 24,132 downwards.
TGGAAACCTGCTGCATGCCTGGCTGCATGATGTCTGCGGTGCGGATGCCTGCAGCCAGCGTCTTTTTAACCGCTGCTTCTACACGGTCGGCTTCGGTTTTCATGCCAAAGGAATAACGCAACATCATCGCAACACTTAAAATGGTTGCAATGGGGTTGGCGATACCTTTGCCTGCGATATCCGGCGCAGAGCCGTGCACAGGTTCATACACCCCGGGGGTACCTTCTGCACCTAGAGAGGCGGACGGCAACATGCCGAGCGAACCCGTAAGCTGCGCGCCGATGTCAGAGAGAATATCACCAAAAATATTACCTGTAACCATCACATCAAACTGCTTGGGGTTGCGCACCAATTGCATGGCAGCATTGTCCACATACATGTGCGAAAGCTGCACGTTTGCATAGTCTTTATCGTGCACTTGCTGCACCACCTGCCGCCACATCTCGGTAGTTTCAAGCACATTGGCTTTATCAATCGAACATACTTTCCCACCGCGTTTTTCGGCAAGCTCAAACGCCACGCGGGCAATGCGCTCCACTTCGTCGCTGGTATACACCATGGTGTTGATGCCGCGTTTGCGACCGTCTGGTAGTGTTTCCACTCCGCGCGGTTCGCCAAAATAAAGGTCGCCGGTCAGTTCGCGGACAATCATAATATCAAGCCCTGCAATCACCTCGCGCTTTAAGGTCGAGGCGTCCGCGAGTTCTTCAAAACACAATGCCGGACGCAAATTGGCAAAGAGCTGGAGTTCTTTACGTAACCCCAGCAGGCCACGTTCCGGGCGGTGTTTATATTCCAGACCCTCCCATTTCGGGCCGCCGACTGCACCCAGCAAAATCGCATCTGCTTTTTTGGCAGCAGCCAGTGTTTCAGCAGGAAATGGCGTGCCCACAGCGTCATACGCACTGCCGCCAATCAACGCTTCGCTGAAGATAAATCCGCCGATGGCTTCTAGCACACGCTTGGCCTCGCGCACCACTTCAGGCCCGATGCCATCGCCGGGAAGTAAAAGAATATGTTTGTTCATGCCGCGCCTTTTTTGAGTTCTTTCATCGCCAGACCGCTCATTTGCAACTGAGCCACCAGAAATTCTTTGAACACGTTTATACGGCGAGACTGGCGCAATTCAAGCGGATAAATGAAATAAAGCTCCACTGTTGGCCCTTTGGCTTCCGGCAACACCCGGGCAATACCCTGAAGGCTAGAGACTGCATAATCCGGAAGCGCCGCAATACCATAGCCTGCCTGCATGGCCGCTTTGATCCCCGGCATGGAATTAACCCGAAACGCAGCAGCGCGCGGCGTTTTAGACGTGCTGCCTACTGTTAAATGCCAATTCACGTCTGCATACGGCAAGCGCAGGTCTTCGGGATAAGCGATCAACTGGTGCTTACCTAAATCCTCCACTTTCTTAGGCACGCCTTTGGCACGCAAATAATCATTGGATGCATAAAGTGAATGCGAAATTTTACAAAGCGTTTTCTGTACTAAATCCGGATGACGCGCAGGATAGAGACGAATAGCAACATCCGCCTCACGCATGGTAAGGTCAAGCTCACGGTCATCAAGCAGCAAGGTCACCATAATATCGGGGTATTGTTCGTAAAACTGCGGCATGAGCGGCGTGAGCCACTCGGTGCCAAACCCAATCGGCGCGGTAATTTTAAGCGGGCCGCGCGGGCGGTCGCGCGTTTCAATCAACGCATTCTCAGCGGCATTCAGTTTGGAGAAAATGTCATTCACCGTTTTTAGTAAAATCTCACCCTGCTCAGTCAGCATCAACCCACGCGCATGGCGGTGAAAGAGCGATACATGCAAATGCCCCTCAAGCGCGCTAATCTGCCGACTGACTGCCGACTGGCTAAGCCCCAGCACATCCCCGGCTTTGGTGAGGCTTTGCGCAGTCGCAACCGCATGAAATATTCGAAGCTTGTCCCAATCCATCATGGTGCTACCCCCTCTTATTTTTTGGGGATTATAGACTTACCACACCCACTCGTCCATGATAAAGGTGGGTATTATACCCCCTGTGGGTATCGACTGGTTTTTCAGAATTCCACCTTTAATCAGTACAGAATCCAAACCTTCACGATTGGCACCATCAATATCAGTGCGTAAACTGTCGCCAATAACAAGAATCTTTTGTGTGTCGATTTTTAGATGCACTAAACAGGCTTTATAGATGGAAGAATGTGGCTTGCCGAAGTATTCAACAGTGCCTCCCAGATCCTCATATTCCTTAGCGATCATACCCGCACAGGGGTATCTTTCTCCACTGATCTTGACGACCTCTAAATCTGGGTTCAAGCAAAGCATTAAGAGTTGTCGGTTGGCGGCCTGTTGCAGCTCTGTTTTTACATTGGCAATACCGTCTTGCTCGCTGCCAAAACCGACATTCAAAATAAACTCTGCTTTTTCGAGTGGTGCGGGTTTAAAATCGAGGCCGTTTAAAACGTCTGCATCACGCTCGGGTCCGATATAAAAATAATGTTTTCCGGGCGTTTTGAAACCGCTAGCAAGCGCCTGATAGGCTACCTCACCGGAAGTGATAACGGTTTCATAGAGCACACGATTGATACCAAGACTGTCTAATACTTTTGCGGCTTTTGCGGAGCGGCGCGGCGCGTTGGAAATAAACACCACGCGTTTGCCCAAGCGGTGCAATTCCTCCAAACATTGTTTAGCGCCGGGATAAAGCCGCGTGCCATCGTGCACGACGCCCCAGAGGTCAACCAAAAAACCATCGTATTTCTCAGCAAGCGGGGCGAAGTGGTCGCTCATAACGCGCGTATGGCGGCGAGGAGTTCTGGAACCCGATTGCTTTGGAGTAGCGGAATAAGAGCACGGACTTTCTCCACAGGCAAATCCCACCAGCTGGTTTCGAGGAGTGCGGCGATCATCGCTTCATCGAAGCGATAGCGGATGACGCGCGCGGGGTTGCCAGCAACCAGCGCATAAGGCGGAACATCTTTGGTGACGACCGCGCGGGCAGCAACAGCGGCGCCATGGCCGATCGTAATACCGGAGAGAATAGTAGTGCCAGAGGCAAGCCAGACATCGTTGCCAATCGTTACATCGCCGCGGGAAATGGTGGTATGTTCTTTGACGTCTAGCCCGGGCCACATGTCGGGGAGTTCGGAGAAGGGATAAAGGCAGACCCAATCCTGACGGTGGTTGCCGCCGAGGAAAATCTCGACGCGGTCGGCAATCGAGCAATATTTGCCGATCGTGAGTTTCGCACCGGACCAGGGGAAGCGGACTTTGGGCGCGCCATAGCTAAATTCGCCGATTGCGAAGCCATATTTCCTGCTCAGTTTCGCAAGGTGAACGTGCGTTTCGTTGGTTGGGTTTTTACGAAGCCACATCACGCCGCCAAATTCTCTTTTGCAAGCACGCGCTTAATAAGAGCGATAGTCGGCGCACGGCCATAGAGCTTCACAAACCCACCGAAACGCGGACCTTGCGGCTGGCCGAGGAGGGTTTCATAGAGCGCACTGAACCAGCCTTTTAGGTTCTCCGCGAAGTGGCGCTTGCCGATTTCGTAGATTTCGGTTTGCATGGCCTCAGGTGTGAGGTCATCTGAAATATTTTCCAAATAAGTAGCAAGTTCGGTAAGCGCTTTTTCTTCGACATCGGTTGGCAGGCGGAATTTGCGCGTGGGCTTCACAAAATCCTGATAATAGCGAATGGCACCTTTGACGAGTTGATCGAGGAACGGATGCGTTGCAGGAGTTGCACCTTTGACATAATTGCCAACGAAGCCCCAGAGCACTTTTGGGTCTTCCGTGCCACTGACACTTGCGAGGTTTAAGAGTAGGTTGAAACTAGGGCCCTCCTCTGCCGCTGGCGGTTTGCCGCCGTGGATGTGCCAGCTGGGATTTTTAAGTCGCGCGGCTTCGTCCTCGCTTGCGAACTTTTGCAGGAAGGTTTGATATTCATCAACCGCTTTGGGAATCACATCAAAATAAAGTTTCTTGGCTTTTTTGGGAGCTTGATACATGTATAGCGCGAGGGATTCTTGCGGTGCATAGGCAAGCCATTGTTCGATGCTGATGCCATTGCCTTTGGATTTGGAGATTTTCTCGCCTTTGTCGTCGAGAAAAAGTTCATAGTTAAATTGCACGGGCGGGTTGCCGCCCAGCGTTTTGCAAATTTCGGAATAGATTTTGCCGTTGACCAAATGGTCTTTGCCGTACATTTCGAAATCGACATCCAGTGCCGCCCAGCGCATGCCAAAATCCGGTTTCCATTGCAACTTGCAGTGGCCGCCCGTCACCGGCAACTCTGTTTCTGTACCGTCTTCATCATCAAAAATAATCGTGCCTTTCGCAGCATCCACCCGTTTCATCGGCACGTAAAGCACATTGCCGGTTTTGGGAGAAATGGGCAGGAACGGGCTGTAGGTTGCTTGTCGCTCCGGCCCAAGCGTTGGTAGCATGATCGCCATGATTTGATCGTAGCGTTTGAGCGCGAGCAGTAGTTTCTCATCAAACGCGCCAGTTTTATAGAGGTCGGTCGCGCTTTTAAATTCGTATTCGAAACCAAAACCATCCAAGAATGCGCGCAGGCGCGAGTTCATGTGCGCGCCATAGCTTTCGTGCGTGCCAAACGGGTCAGGCACGGTGGTGAGAGGTTTGTTGAGGTATTTTCCGATCAATTCCTGTTGCGGAATGTTGTCCGGCACTTTACGCAGGCCGTCCATATCATCCGACACGCAAAACATGCGGGTAGGAATGTCGCTGATTGCTTCAAACGCGCGGCGCACCATGGTGGTGCGCGCCACTTCGCCGAACGTGCCAATGTGTGGAAGCCCAGAGGGGCCGTAGCCGGTTTCAAAGAGAATATAGCCCTTTGCGGGCGGCGCATTTTTATAGCGCTCAACAATTTTGAGGGCTTCTTCGAAGGGCCATGCGCCGGTGGCTGCGGCTTGTTCGGGGGTCAGGCGCATAGAAGCGCCTTACGCTGCGTCTGCCGTTTCGGCTGTTTGCACAGGACCGGAATCTTTACCTTTGGCGCTTTCGTCGCGATCGACGAATTCAACGATCGCAAGCGGTGCAGCGTCGCCGTAACGGAATCCGGCTTTCAATACGCGCAAATACCCGCCGTTACGCGTTTTGTAACGCTCGGCGATGGTGGAAAAGAGTTTCTCGGTCACAGCCGCGTCTTGCAATACGGCCAGCACTTGACGACGTGCGTGCAAATCCCCACGTTTACCGAGCGTCACGAGTTTCTCAACAATCGGGCGCAAGTCTTTCGCCTTGGGCAGAGTCGTGGTGATCTGCTCGTGTTTGATCAGCGATGCGGCCATGTTTTGGAACATAGCTTCGCGGTGTTCGCTGCGACGGTTTAGCGTGCGGCCTCTGACTTTATGACGCATAATCTATCTCCTACTTTCTCAGTACGGATCCTCGTATTTTTTTGCGAGTTCCTCGATGTTTTCAGGCGGCCAGCCAGGCACTTCCATACCGAAGCGCAGGCCGATTTTTGCCAGTTTTTCTTTGATTTCGTTCAGCGATTTGCGGCCAAAATTCGGCGTTTTGAGCATTTCGCCTTCGGTTTTTTGCACCAGGTCACCCACATACACGATGTTGTCGTTTTTGAGGCAATTGGTCGCACGCACGGAGAGCTCGTCCAGATCGTAGACTTTTTTGAGCAGCCACGGCGAAAACGGCAGATCCGGCTTGTCTTCTTTTTTGGCTTCGACCGCAGCTTCTTCGAAATTGATGAAGAGGCGGAGTTGGTCTTGCAGAATGCGTGCGGCGAGCGCAACGGCATCGTCCGGTTTCACGGAACCATTGGTTTCCAATACCAGAATCAACTTGTCGTAGTCGGTCACTTGGCCAACACGCGCATTTTCCACTTTGTAGCTGACTTTGATGACCGGGCTGAATAGTGCATCGACCGGGATGAGACCAATTGGCGCATCGCTCGCGCGGGTCGCGCGGATGTAGCCTTTGCCGGTTTCAACGGTGAACTCAATGTTGAGTTTCGCACCCTTGTCCAGCGTGCAGAGCACTTGGTCTTTGTTCAGAATTTCAACATCGCTTGGGGCGGTGATCATGCCGGCCGTCACTTCGCATGGGCCGGTGGCAGTCAGTGTCAGGCGTTTTTTCTCAGGCGAAAGCGCACGGATTTTGATGTCTTTGATATTGAGGACGATTTCGGTGACGTCTTCACGCACACCGGGAATGGCGGAGAATTCATGCAACACGCCTTCGATTTTCATCGAGGTGATGGCTGCGCCTTGTAACGAAGACAGCAGAATGCGGCGGAGTGCAACGCCGAGCGTATGGCCAAAGCCACGCTCCAGCGGTTCTGCAATCACGGTCGCTTCGTTCGGATTTTGCTTCGAAGCGTTGATGTCGAGCTTATTTGGTTTAATCAGGTCTTGCCAATTCTTTGCGAGCATTTTATTCCCTTTCGTTGTCATCCTGCGAAACACGAAGTGTTTGCGCAGGATCTTTCAGTTACGTTACCAGATCCTGTGCTCTCGCTCCCGCGAGCCACAGGATTATTGCTTTAGACTCTCCGTCTTTTCGGCGGGCGGCAGCCATTGTGCGGCACCGGCGTTACGTCGCGAATAGAGGTGACCTGGAAGCCAACAGCTTGCAGCGCGCGCAGCGCAGATTCGCGACCCGCGCCTGGGCCTTTGACGAGAACAGCAACCGTTTTCATGCCGTGTTCCTGAGCTTTGCGCGCCGCATCTTCCGCAGTGACTTGCGCCGCGTAAGGCGTGGATTTGCGAGAGCCTTTGAAACCGTGCGAACCGGCGGCAGACCAGGAGATGGTGTTGCCTTGCGTGTCGCTGACCGTCACGATCGTGTTGTTGAAGCTGGCGTTGATGTGCACAACGCCGGTGCTGATGTTTTTACGTTCGCGCTTTTTAACGCGGCCAGCGGCAGCGGCGTCTTTAGCGTTAGCAGTATCTTTAGCGGGGGTTGCCATGAGTTATCCTACTTCAAATATTATTTGGTGACCATTTTCTTACCGGCAACAGGCTTCGCCTTGCCTTTGCGGGTGCGGGCGTTGGTGTGCGTACGCTGACCGCGAACGGGCAGACGTTTGCGGTGACGCAGGCCACGGTAGCAGCCCAAATCAACCAAGCGCTTGATATTCATAGAAGTTTCACGGCGCAGATCACCCTCAACCGAGTAATCACGGTCAATCACCTCACGGATTTTGCTGACTTCACCCTCAGTAAGCTTGTGTACGCGGGTGTTGGCGGCAATGCCGGTTTTTTCGCAAATTTCGGACGCCTTCACATGGCCGATGCCATGAATATAGGTAAGCGCTATATCCACACGTTTTTGAGTCGGAATATTCACGCCAGCGATACGAGCCATAGTTGCCTCAGATTTCTCTATAATTTTCAGCAGCTTGCAACATGCTTCGCCGCCATAATTCTGGTTTTAGGAGCGGGCAGTATAGGTATAAAAAGAGTGAAGTCAACAGGGAAAGTGAGGATTTTTATCACCCCCGTCATCCCGTTGAAAAACGGGATCCAGCGTCCGCCGTCTGGCGGACAAAAAGATCCTATTGCGTCGCAGACGCGACTTACTGGATACCGGCTTCCGCCGGTATGACGGGCTAAATACCGACCTTAACCACTTTGTCATCAAAACTTCACATGCGGATGGCTAAATATAGGGTACAATATCTTCATGGCATATACCTCAGAAGAATTGGCTTTTATTACGAATCAGCTTTTATCAAGCACGGATCCGCGCACCAATGCGCTCGTCAAAGAACTTGAAGGATTTGAAGGCAAGGTATCAAGAGAAGATTTTGAAGCAACCTTGCGCGCCGCCATCGCTAAAGGCAGTAAAGAAGGTGCCGATCCAGCAGTGTTAGATAAAGCACTCGCCGAGCAGAAAGATAAGCAAAAAAACACCGTTATCGAAACTATATCAGACACGATTGGTTCTTTGATTGGGAGAGTCAACGGTATGTTTGGTATCGCCTGGGATTTCGCCAAAAACGTTGTGCCTGGCATCACAACGGCGCTTAGCGGGCTAGCCGATCAAGCCATTGCCATGTTTTCCAATGAAGATGAAGGAACCAAAGCCGCAAACCGACAAATCGCAGGCGCTACCTTAGAAGCTGCCAATGTTAATTTTGTCAACGGCACCGAAGTACTGAAATTGAAGAACCCGCGCTTAGTGGCAAAATTGATCACCGAAGCACGCACCAATGGCCTGCTGCCACAGAATTGGGAACAGCTCAACACCGAGCGTAAAACCGACGAAGAAAAAGCAGTATTAAGCAAAACCGAACTCGCCAAGCTGGATCGAAACGGAGACCAGCAACTGACGAAGGACGAAATCCCCCCTGCACTGCGCGCCCAGTTTGATGAACTGCTCAAAACACAGGCCACGAAGCAAAACCCGAATCCCCAAGAATTCAGCCTCGTAGACGGCGCATTTCAACCCGTCAATCTACCTAAACTGGTCCAAACCACAGTCGCCAGCAAATAATGAACGTGTAGCTCCACCAGCATTCCTAGAAATGCCAAGGCATTTTGGCATTGATTTTGCAGTGTTCCTCCATTAGATAGGCTTTCTTTTTCATCTCAAAGGACGGGATTTATGCAAATTACGGAACGTAAGGCTGATGGCCTGAAAATGGGTTTTGACTGTGTGGTAACCTCTGCCGAGGTGCAGGTGGCCGTTGATAAAGAGCTGGTCAAAATCAGCAAACAGGTCAAAATCGCCGGGTTCCGCCCGGGCCATGTACCCACCAAAATCGTCAAGCAGCGCTATGGCGCAAGCGTCGAGGGCGATGTGGTTAAAAACCTCGTCACCGACGGCGTGAATAAAGCCATCAACGACCGCAGCCTCCGCCCGGCCATGCAGCCCAACATCGACAAACAGAATTATAAAGAAGGTTCTGACCTCGCCTTTGGTTTTACGGTAGAAGTCATGCCCGAGGTGCCGGAGATGGATATGACCGGCATTACCGTCAACCGCCCCACCTTTGAAGTGACGGACGCGGATGTCGAGCGCGGCCTGCAAAAGCTTGCCGAGCGCAGCCAAGAGCCTTCCGCCCTGCCCGCTGCCACCAAAGCAAAAATCGGCCATGTGCTGAAAATTGATTTCGTCGGCTCGATCAATGGTGAAAAATTTGAAGGCGGTGCTGCTAGCGATTTTGCGATTGAACTAGGCTCAAACAGCCTGATTGCAGGGTTTGAAGAACAACTTGTAGGCCTGAAAGCAGGCGATGAGAAAATGGTGGAAGTGTCTTTCCCCGAAAATTATTTCAGCCAGAATCTGGCGGGTAAACCGGCCAGTTTCGAGGTGAAAGTAAACGAGGTAAGCGAATTGAAAGCGCCGGAAGTGAACGACGCATTTGCGAAGTCCAAAGGCTTCTCGGATCTGCGTGCACTGAAAGAAGCGCTGCGTGACCAGATGCAGAAAGAATTCACAACGCTGGTGCGCACCCGCATGAAAAAAGAGTTATTTGACGAACTTGAAGAGCGCTGCACATTCCCGATTCCTAACGGCATGTTCGATGTGGAATTCAACGCCATCTGGCAGCGCGTGGAAGAAGCGCGCAAGAATGGTGATGAAGAACTGTCCAAGAAAAGTGAAAAAGAATTGCGCGAAGAATACACGCAGATCGCCAAACGCCGCGTCGCACTCGGCATTTTGCTGGCAGAGATTGGCCGCCGCCAGAAATTGACGGTAAACCGCGAAGAGCTTTCGCGTGCACTACTTAGTTATGCGTCTAACTTTCCCGGCCAGGAACAGCGTGTGCTGGAATTCTACCGCAGTAACCCGCAAGCGCTTGATGAACTTCGTGGCCCGATCCTAGAAGAAAAAGCAGTGGATTGGATTTTCACGCAAACGAAATTCACCGATACGCCAACGACGGTCGAAGCCCTGGAAAAAGAAGACGAGGATGACTCTTCCGCGCCGGCCCCTAAAAAACCTGCGAAGAAAAGCGCCAAGAAAAAAGCGGAATAGGCTCCGGGACATGCCCCGCCTCAAACACCTTGGCGAGTACGCGGCATTAAAGGGCTTTGAAGTCATTTTTCGTACACTGCCGTTGAACGCCGCTTCGACGCTCGGTGGTGCAATTCTAGGATTTATTGGCCCTCGCCTTCCACAACACAAGCGCGCAAACCGCCAACTCAGAGCTATTTTCCCCGATTGGGTGGAAGAGAAATACAAGGCCGTGCTAAAAGGCATGTGGAACAACCTCGGCCGCACGATTGCGGAATTCTTGAGCCTGCCGAATGATGAGTTGCTAAAAAACGTAACTCTACACGGTAGAGAAAATTTGGCACAACCCGGGCAAGCCGCCATTTATATCACCGGGCATATGGGCAATTGGGAACTATTACCAGCCATACCCCGCAGCGCGAACGCACCCATCGTGGTCATGCACCGCGCCGCCGCCAACCCTTTAAGCGAAGCCATTATTGAAAAAAAACGCATGACGTTTGCGCATTCGCTTGCCAATAAATCCGCACACGGCATTGCGCAATTAATGCGTGCGCTAAAAGACAATCGCGGCATCGGCATGCTCACGGATTTTCGCATCAGCGGCTCCGTAGAAGCACCCTTTTTCGGTATCAGCGCTATGACTTCCCCACTTCCGGCCGAGCTCGCCGTAAAATATGGTGCGATTATTATCCCCTCAAGAATCGTGCGACGTGAAGGAGCGTTTTTAGATGCCTATATTTACCCCCGTTTGAAATGGGATTCATCGGGCAACGCCGCAGAAGACGTCAAAGCCCTAACCCTTCGTATCAACGCCATCTACGAAGAATGGATCCGCGAAAAACCCGAACAATGGCTCTGGTTCCACGAACGCTTTGGTAAAGGCCGCTTTTAGAGCATTTAATTACTTCCGTAAATTCCTGCTGGAATTTACATGAAGCATAGCTTCGCTAGCTCATGGCTGGTACGGAATAAAAAATATTTCTGCCTCCCGTTATTCGAGGCCAGTAGGCCGAATCAGCCATGAGTCACGTCTCATTTACGAGCAGAAGGCGAGCAAGGAGACAAACGACCATTGAAATAAACGAACCGTTAACTATTTACCCCTAAACCTAAAGGAAGAAGGAGAGTTTTTTATGTCAGATATTCTTGAGACCTACGATAGCTATCTTGTGCCGATGGTGGTGGAGCAAACCAGCCGCGGCGAACGCAGCTTCGATATTTATTCGCGCCTTTTAAAAGAGCGCATTATTTTCGTTTCCGGCCCCGTGCATGATCAGATGGCATCGCTCATCGTCGCGCAGCTGTTATTTCTGGAAGCGGAAAATCCGGACAAAGAAATTTCCATGTACATCAACTCGCCGGGCGGCGTCGTAACTTCGGGCCTCTCAATTTATGACACGATGCAATATATTAAACCGCAGGTCTCTACTTTATGTATGGGCCAGGCGGCGTCGATGGGCTCGCTGTTGCTTTGCGCGGGCGCACCCGGCAAACGTTTTTGCCTGCCCAATGCGCGGATTATGATTCACCAACCTTCCGGTGGATTCTCCGGCCAGGCGACCGATATCGAAATTCACGCGAAAGAAATTTTGAGCCTCAAAGCCCGCCTGAATCAGATTTATGTGAAACATACGGGTCAAAAACTCTCCCATGTGGAAAAAAACATGGAGCGGGACAACTTCATGAGCTCTGAAATGGCTAAGGATTTCGGGCTTATCGACGAAGTTGTGACTTCCCGCAGTGCAACATCGGATGATAATGACAAGAAGTCGAAATAACTGTAGAATGAAGACGTAGGAGAATTTTGTGACAAAGACTGGAAGCCGCGATACGAAGAACACCCGTTACTGCTCTTTCTGCGGCAAAAGCGAACATGAAGTTCGCAAGCTCATCGCAGGCCCCACCGTATTTATTTGCGATGAATGCGTGGTGCTGTGCATGGATATCATCCGCGCTGCCGACAAAGGCACCCTCGCCCGCGAAGGTGACGACATTGCCGCACCTTCTGAAATCGCAAAAGTGCTGGATGATTACGTGATTGGTCAGGAAAAAGCCAAACGCGTACTTTCCGTTGCCGTCCACAACCACTACAAGCGCGTGTCGATCCTTGAAAAAGGCACTTCGGATGTTGAACTCGCAAAATCCAACATTCTGCTGATTGGCCCCACTGGTTCCGGTAAAACCCTGCTCGCGCAAACGTTAGCACGCATTTTGGACGTACCGTTTACCATGGCCGATGCGACCACGCTGACCGAAGCCGGTTACGTGGGTGAAGACGTGGAGAATATTATTCTGCGCTTGCTGCAAGCGGCGGATTACAACGTCGAACGCGCACAACGCGGCATCGTCTATATCGACGAAGTAGACAAAATTTCTCGTAAATCAGACAACCCTTCCATTACCCGCGACGTTTCGGGTGAAGGCGTGCAACAGGCGCTCCTGAAACTCATGGAAGGCACCGTTGCCAGCGTTCCTCCGCAAGGTGGCCGCAAACATCCGCAGCAGGAATTCCTGCAGGTGGATACCGCGAATATTCTCTTCATCTGCGGTGGTGCGTTTTCAGGTCTTGAAAAAATCATCGCCGCGCGCGGCAAAGGCACGTCGATTGGTTTCGGCGCTGCAGTCAAAAGCGAGGAAGACCGTCGCATCGGAGAACTGTTCGCGCAAGTGGAACCGGAAGATCTGCTGAAATACGGCCTCATTCCTGAATTCGTCGGCCGTCTGCCGGTGATCGCAACATTGACCGATTTGGACGAAGAGGCGCTGATTCAGATTTTGACCGAACCCAAAAATGCACTCACCAAGCAATACCAAAAATTGTTTGAAATGGAAAGCGTGCGCCTGCGCTTCTCTGATGAAGCGCTGAAAGCCGTGGCGCAAAAAGCCATCAAGCGCAAGACAGGTGCACGCGGTTTACGTGCGATTTTGGAAGGCGCATTGCTGGATCTGATGTACGAGTTGCCGGATTTGAAAGGCATTAGCGAGGTGATCATCAATGCAGAGATGATCGAAAACAATGCCCCTCCCGTGCTGATTGGCGAAGATGGCAAGCCCGTCAAACAGAAGCATGGTTAAAACCTCATCTTGAATTCCAGGCATTTCTAGGGTAAAATAGCGGCATGCAGATCATCCCTACCACTGAGAATGAGAAATTCGTTCGCATGGCTCTTAAAGAGTCAATCGCGTTTGAGGAAAATGGTAAGCCTGTCGCTTTTATGCTGTCTGGGGCTGATTATGCGCGCTTAACACAAAAGAATGTTGCGTCTTTCCAGCGCTTTTGTGATGAGGTAAGCGACAAAGCGAAACAGCGCGGCATGACAGAGGAAGTTCTGTCTAATATCCTTCGCGATGAAAGCTAACTTCCGCGTTGTACTAGACACCAACATACTCGTAAGCCGATTGCTGGTGAAGGAATCTGTAGCAGTGTTTGCATGAATCATGACCCCTAAGAAAAACCTCTCCCTCGCTGTCAACATGCTGATGCTCGCAGCGGGGATGTTCATGCTCGCCTATGCCAGCGTGCCGCTCTACCGCCTGTTTTGCGATGTTACCGGCTTTGGCGGGGCCACGCGTAAGGCAGGAGTAGAACCTACCCGCATTTCTGAACGCACTATCACCATTCGTTTTAATGCCGATACGGACCAAAACCTGCCGTGGGATTTTAAGGCCGAACAACTAGAAATAAAAATCCACCCCGGCGAGCGCAGCCTTGCCTTTTACACCGCGAAGAACACAGCAAACGTGCCTACCACCGGCCACGCCACCTATAACGTGGTACCGAATAAGGCGGGTATGTATTTCAACAAAATTGAATGTTTCTGTTTCAAAAATCAAACCCTGCAACCCGGCCAAAAAGTCAACATGCCTGTGTCGTTTTTTATTGATCCTGATATCGACAACGACCCGAACATGGCGGATGTGACGACGATTACACTGTCGTATACGTTTTTTCGGGCGAAGGAGTAGCCACACTCCGTCATTGCGAGGCCTTCAGGCCGAAGCAATCCAGTGCTTTCGGCTGGGAGAGTTCTGGATTGCTTCCCCCGCAACAAGTGCGGGGTCGCAATGACATCAGAACAACTTTATAGCCACACTCAACCCCTCCTCCGTCGGAAACAGTAACCCCTGATACCGTGACGCATCCGCCAAACGTTCATTAAACCGGCGCATGTCTTTCCAGGTGGTAGGCGCGGTATCATTAGGCGGCGCATTTTGATACACGCTGCCAAACAACAACGTATTGTCCGCAACAATCAGTCCGCCTTTACGCACGTTGGCTTCCGCCCAATCCAAATAGGCATTATAGGAAGGTTTATCAGCATCGATAAACACCATATCCACTGGGCCTTTTAGCGTTTTGAGATTCGCGTGTGCGTCACCCTCCAAAAGCGTGATCTTATCGGCCACGTCCGAACGTGCAAAAAACCCGCGTGCGAGTTCGCAGTGCTTGGGGTCGCGGTCGAGTGTTGTAATGTGCCCGCCTTCGGGAAGCGCGCGCGCCATCCAGATGGTTGAATACCCCGCAAGCGTGCCAATTTCGACAATGGTTTTGATTCCTGCCATCGCAATCAACACCTGGAGCAACCTGCCCTCTACCGCGCCCACCTGCCACGCGGTATTTCGCGCTTCGAGCGTTGCATTGATTTCTTTGAGCAACGCATCCTCCTGCGCATAGAGCGCTTCAATATAAGGAATGGCAGGGTGCGAATTGCGGTGCATATATTTCTCTCTTGTCACCCCACTATCACTAGCGACATTTTCTAATCATCTTCCACGCCCATCTCCTATACCGTTCTCTCTTTCTTGAGCAGGATATATCTTCACATCTCCAGGATGCGACAGTCTTTCTATTTTAGGTTCAGGTACGAAAGTAACGCCACATTTACGGTCCCCTAGGACATCCTTTAGGACACCATCAATCAAATCCCCAACTGGCCAATGCTTTTCCTGGAGACTTTTCCATTGCTCTTGCTGGAACGATTCTGAAGAATCACGGATATGCACCGAAAAGATTGGTTTACCATAATCGATTGTACACCGTATTGAACTGACTTCTGGCCAATTTTCGGCCACTTTTTTCCTAATTTCTTGCAAGTGGTGCTTTCTAATCTGCCAATCTGCCAAAGCGCCTAAAACGTCTGTAGGTGGCGTTCTTCTATCGAAGGAAAAAGAGCGGGCCAGGTCCGGATCAGGTAAATGATCTGCATGATCGTTATCATTGAACTCAGCCATAAACTTTACCCCTGTTGTAATCTAGATATCGGAGATCGTGGTAGGATTTTAAAATATGTCAACTAAAATTTCATCTGTAAATGATCTCGGGAAGTCAGAATGACAATCAAAAACCAGTGCTGTATGGTCACGATATGGAAACACAAGTCACCACTTCCGTTCTAGCTGAACGCTCGCTGCTTGGGCGCAGGGTTATTGCGCGGGAGGCGGATGCGCGCTTGCAAGCCGCCCTCACCCAAACCCATGATTTACCCGAAATCGTCGCACGACTGCTGGCCATGCGCGGCATCAATGTAGAGCAAGCCCCAAGCTATTTGCAGCCGACCCTTAAAAATGACCTGCCCGACCCTTCGCATCTGCTGGATATGGACAAGGGCGCAGAGCGTCTGGCAGCCGCCATCATCGCCGGTGAAACCGTCGCCATATTTGGCGATTACGATGTGGATGGGGCCACCAGCAGCGCCGTCATCGCGCGGTTTTTGAAAGCACTCGGCACCCCGTGCATCACCTATATTCCTGATCGGCAAAAGGAAGGCTACGGCCCAAACACGGCGGCCTTCATGGCGCTTAAAAACCGTGGTGCATCGCTGATTATCACGGTGGACTGCGGCACGCTGGCGTATGAACCGCTCGCAGCTGCCTTCCAAATGGGGCTGGATGTCATCGTCGTCGATCATCACATCGGCGAAGCGCGCCGCCCGGAATGTATTGCGCTGATTAACCCCAACCGTTTTGATGAAACGAGCCAGCATCGCTATTTTGCAGCCGTGGGCGTTGCATATTTGCTCTGCATCGCCACCAATCGCGTGCTTCGTAATGATGGATTCTACGCCACACGCACCGCGCCGGATTTGCTGGAATTGTTGGATATCGTAGCACTCGGAACGGTGTGCGACATGGTGCCGCTGACGGGCGCTAACCGCGCGTTTGTAGCACAAGGCCTTAAAATCATGGCCAGACAAGGTAATCCTGGTCTTCGGGCGCTGATGGAAGTCTCGCGCATGGATCGTGCGCCGGAAACATTTCATCTGGGCTATGTTTTAGGCCCGCGTATCAATGCCGGCGGGCGCGTCGGCGAATCCTCCATGGGCGTGCGTTTGCTTACGACTGATGATCCGCTGGAAGCCAAGGATTTGGCGGAACGCTTGAGCCAATTCAACAAAGAACGCCAGGCGATTGAAGAATTAATGATGGAAGAAGCGCTGCGAGATGCCGAAAGGCAAGCCAATCGCAGCATGATTATGCTATCATCCGACCATTGGCACATGGGCGTCGTCGGCATCATCGCCGGACGCATTAAAGAACGACTGAACAAACCCACAGCAGTGGTGACGTTTATGGGCGATGAGGGCAAGGCCTCCGCGCGTTCGGTGACGGGGTTTGATTTAGGCGCGGCAGTGATTCGCGCGGTGGATGCAGGGCTGCTGCTGCGCGGCGGCGGGCACGCGATGGCGGCGGGTTTTACGGTTCACCGCAGCAAGCTTGAAGCGGCGCATGATTTTTTTGAAACCGAACTCGCGCGCGCAGGTCTCGATAGCGTACCGACGATGATGGTAGACGGTGTGTTAAGCGCCAAAGGCGCAACGCTTGAACTCATCCAAACCCTAAGCGCGCTGGGGCCGTTTGGCATTGGAAACAGCGAGCCATTACTCGCGCTCGACCGCATGGCGCTCACCTATATCAAGCCGCTCGAAAATGGGCATATCATGCTTGGTTTTACCGAAGACCTCTCCGGTGCGCGCATCAAAGCCATTGCCTTTCGCGTGGCGGATACGCCGCTCGGGCAGGCGCTACTCAAAGGCTACGGCAAGCATTTCATGATCGTCGGCAATTTGACAATCAATCGCTACATGGGCCGCGAGGACGTGCAGCTTAAATTGCTGGATGCGGTTGCTCTGTAGTAAAGGTGCAACTCCCCCTCTCCCTCTGGGAGAGGGGACTTTAGACCGTCGCCCATTAAAGGCTAGTGGCTATACCCGCAGCAGAAGCTTCAAGGCTCGACCCCTGCTTCACGCTGATGGTGCCACCCTTGAATTCGAAATTATTCTTCAAATACCGACAGGTGTGGTGGATTTTGTTACACACATCCCAATAACTGGCATCCATGCCAATGGTACTTGTAGACCAGTGTTCTTGTTGCTCACCTATCGCGTTGCTGTAATAGCTATCTTCACGATATGTTAAGCTCCACAAATAGTCTATCTGAGCTTCAATTTTTCCTAATCTCTGCTGTACACCTGGCGAGAACTCACCCGTACGCAGGGCGTTTTCCAATGCTTCACTAAATAACCCACCATCCACCGGCTCTAAAACCCGGGCCGTAGCTTCAGCCCATGTCTTTGAACCGTAGCGGTTCTTATCAGCTTCGCTAACTTCCGAAATAAGCTTATCTGCACGCTGTGCTATCTCCGAGCCCTCCATGTATTCACACGAACGCTCTAGTTGACGAAACGCTTGGACCAGCAATTTATTTACGTTGTTTTTCTCTAACTTTTCAGCCCATGTGTTCATAATGCAATAATCCTCGATATGTCCGTAGGTCCGCCATAGTACCACACAACCAACTATTGGACCAGTATTTATAGCAATGTGCGATCTATCGAGTAGTGTGATTCAAATGATTGACGGCCTGGAGCTAAAGAAGCTAGAAGTAGCGTAATGGCTTCTCTCCTCCTCAAACAACGCAGCATTTTGCCGGGCTTCGGTTTGAGCTTGGGTTTTACAGTATTTTATTTGAGCCTGATCGTGCTGATTCCGCTCGCCGGACTCATTCTCAAATCCAGCGAATTAGGTTGGACCAATTTCATCAGCGTCACCACGTCGCCACGCGTATTGCACGCCTATGGCATCAGCTTCGGCATTTCCCTGCTCGCAGCACTCACCAATTTGGTATTGGGGTTGCTGGTCGCCTGGGTTTTGGTGCGCTACGAATTCCCGGGCAAACGCTTGCTGGATGCGCTGGTGGATTTACCTTTTGCTTTGCCGACCGCTGTTGCCGGCATCGCACTCACCGCCATTTATGCGCCAACAGGCTGGCTTGGAAAATATTTGGAGCCGCTTGGTATTCAGATCGCATTTACACCGATTGGGATTTTTATTGCGCTGCTTTTCGTAGGGCTACCCTTCGTGGTACGCACCGTAGAGCCGGTATTGAAAGACATTAGCAAGGAAACCGAAGAAGCAGCGCTAAGCCTCGGCGCCACGCGGTTTCAGACGTTTACCCGCGTATTGCTGCCCTCGCTCGCCCCTGCCCTGCTCACGGGGTTTGCCATGGCGTTTGCGCGCGGGCTTGGCGAATACGGCTCGGTGATTTTTATTGCCGGCAATATTCCCAAAGTGTCGGAAATCGTACCGCTCCTCATCGTCATCAAGCTCGAACAATACGAAGTGGGTGAAGCCGCGGCCATTGCGGTGGTGATGCTTGTGGTGTCCTTCGCGCTGCTCTTCATCATCAACTGGTTGCAGGCCTGGGCGGGGATTGGCAGGGTACGGCGATGAAACATACATTGCGTACATCCACCATGCGCACAATGCTGGTACTGCTAGCTATTACCTATCTCGGCGTGCTGGTAGTGTTCCCACTTGCTGCCGTATTTGCCGAGGCGTTCTCGCACGGGGTGGATGCGTATTTGGATGCGCTGAATGATCCGCTGGCCCGCAGCGCCATTCGCCTAACCGTGCTTGTGGCAGCGATTGCCGTACCGCTGAATGTAGTCTTTGGCATCGCCAGTTCATGGGCAATTGCCAAATTCAGTTTCCGCGGTAAACGCTTATTGCTGGCGTTTATCGACCTGCCATTTTCAGTGTCGCCAGTCATTTCCGGGCTGATTTATGTGCTCTTGTTTGGTGCACATAGCGCGATTGGGCATTGGTTGATCGCGCATGATATCGAAATCATCTTCGCCCTGCCCGGCCTGGTGATCGCGACGATTTTTGTGACCTTCCCTTTCGTCGCCCGCGAATTGATTCCGCTCATGCAAGAACAAGGCACGGAAGAAGAAGAAGCGGCAATCATGCTCGGCGCCTCCGGCTGGGCCACATTTCGCTATGTCACGCTACCCAATATCAAATGGGCATTGCTCTATGGCATCTTGCTCTGCAACGCCCGCGCGATGGGCGAGTTCGGTGCGGTTTCCGTGGTATCTGGGCATATCAAAGGCGAGACAAACACCATCCCGCTGCATGTCGAAATTCTCTACAACGAATATAATTTCGTCGCCGCATTCGCGGTGGCGTCTATTCTCACGATCTTGGCGTTGGTAACGCTGGTGCTGAAACACTTTATTGAAAGCAAGCAGCCAGTGCTTGAGCAGAGGCTAACCTAAGCTCTACATCCAGCCTTTTTTTCTGAAATAGAAAAACGGTATCGCGGCACACCCCACCATCATCCCTACAGCCATGGGGTAACCATAGGCCCAGCTAAGCTCCGGCATTTCATTGAAGTTCATGCCGTACATGCTGGAAATAAGGGTGGGAGGCAGAAAAAATACCGTCGCTACCGAAAAAATCTTGATGATCAGGTTTTGCTCCACGTTGATCATTCCAAGCGTCGCATCAAGCTGAAAAGTGATTTTATCGGATAAAAACGCTGTTTGCTTGGTAAGCGCAATTGTATCAGTGATCAATACATTAACCGCCGCATCCACTTCAGCATTGAGCATATCCTGCTTAAAAAACCCTACCATGCGCATAATGCTATGCAGGCTTTCATTGATTTTAGAGTTGAGATCCGCCGCACGCCCTAAATCCGCAAGCACTTTTTTCATCATTTCGGATGGGTTTTTGCGGTGTTTAACCAACTCATCCAAATTAAAAATAGTATGCGAAAGCTTATCTAGCGTATCCACCACCATCTCAGAATTGTAAGCCACGCGGGTAATGATTTCTTCTATCAATCCTTCAAGAATATGCTGGCTGGTAGGGAATTGGGCAGGCGTGCGCTGAATACGCGTAGCAAACGATTGAAACGAGGTAGGCGCGATTTGCCGCATAGTCAGCAAATAAAGAGGCGTGAGAATAAATGTAACGGCGCTGGTTTGGGGGTATGGGCTATCGATTTTAGTAATGAGCGCCGCGGTCATAAATGCATTGCCTTTTTCGCGAAACATGCGGTTTAGCACCTGGTTTTTCCACACCTCTTCCTTGGAAGGAATCGCAATACCCAATTGGCGCTCGGCAGAAAGCTCCTCTTCCTGCGTCGGGCTTTGCATATCAATCCACACGACATCCTTGGGGATTTCATCCGCGACGGAAAGTGTTAGTGCAACGACAGCATCGTTACGACGGCAATAAACGGTCATCATAGGGGTGCGCCTCACAACTCAGGAGTTGAGCCCCAACCATTGCACAATATGCTTAAAATTGTGTTATTAACGTTCTACACACACCGCAACGCCCATGCCACCGCCAATACACAGGGTAGCTAGGCCTTTTTTGGCGTCGCGTTTTTGCATTTCGTGGAGGAGTGTCACAAACACGCGGGCACCGGAAGCACCCACAGGGTGACCAAGCGCAATCGCGCCACCATTGACGTTAACTTTCGTCAGATCAAATCCAAGTTCTTTGTTAACCGCAAACGCCTGCGCAGCAAAGGCTTCGTTCGCTTCGATCAAATCAAGATCGCCTACTTTCCAACTTGCTTTTTCGAGTGCTTTGCGAGTAGATGGAATCGGACCCGTGCCCATGATTTTTGGGTCTACCCCTGCATGCGCCCAGGATTTAATAGTGGCAAGAATTTTGAGCCCGCGCTTGTCCGCATCCGCACGCGTCATCAACATCACAACCGCTGCGCCGTCGTTAATGCCGGAGGCATTGCCGGCAGTCACGGTGCCTTCTTTATCAAACGCTGGTTTCAATTTAGCGAGAGATTCGAGCGTGGTTTCAGCGCGTGGAAACTCATCCGTATCCACCACCACATCGCCTTTGCGGCTGCTTAAGGTAACGGGGACAATTTCGTCCTTAAAGCGGCCGGATTTAATCGCCGCAACGGCTTTCATTTGTGAGTTATACGCGAGTTCATCTTGTTGCTGGCGCGTAATCCCGAATTGCTTAGCAACGTTTTCCGCAGTTACACCCATATGAATGTTGTGGAACGGATCCATCAATGCGTCAAATAACATGGAGTCAACAAGCGGCGTATCCCCCATTTTAATTCCAGCGCGCAGTTTCACCACATGCGGCGCTTGCGTCATGCTTTCTTGACCGCCGGCAATCACAATCGCGCTGTCGCCGTTTTTAATTGCTTGCGTACCAAGTGCTACAGCGCGAAGGCCCGAACCACAGAGTTGGTTCATGCCCCAAGCTGGTGTTTCAATAGGAAGACCCGCATTGAGCGACGCTTGGCGGGCGGGGTTTGGGCCGGCACCAGCCGTTAGAATTTGACCCAAGATCACTTCCGAAACATCAGCACCAGCAACGCGCGTGCGTGCGATCGTTTCTTTGATGACGGTTTCGCCAAGCCTGTGTGCAGCCACACCAGCGAATGCACCATTGAAGGTACCAATAGCGGTGCGCAGGGCGGATACGACGACGACATCATTGGCAGCAGACATAAAAACTCCTTCGAGGTTAGTGGCTGCGCTTTATGTAGTGAGCGAAGGCGAGAATGTCCAGCCTCAGGCATGGTGCAGCGCAAGAAACCTCGCGTACGGCTCCAGGCATTGCTTGCGCGAGCGGGTACCAACCATCATGCCTACATGCCCGGCATCAGGCTCTACCAGCATGGCGTGCGGCATAACAGAATGCAGCGCTTTGCTGACACCATTGGGCACAATTTGATCATGCTGCGGGGCGGCGATAAAGGTAGGGTGGTCTAGTTTTTTGGGGTTCACAGCCTTGCCGTCCACGTTCCACTCACCTTTTTTGAGCGTGTTGCGTTGCACCCAATCGATGAGGCAATCAATCGCCACACCTTTGGCAAGCGGCACGGCATCATTCACCCATTGTTCAAGGGCCAAAAATTCGCGCAAGGACGATTCACTCATCTCCGCAATTTTCATGTATTTGGCCTGCATCAATTCCAAATGCTGCATATAAAACAGCGTTTGAATCCACTGCGCGGGAAATTCAGGCATGGAGTGGATGAGCTTTTCTAGACCTGCGATCGTCTCTTCGTCGAGCTTCGGCGCGTTTGCATCCGGCGCATTAAAATCCCACGGCGTCGCAAATAATCCGAGACTTGCGATTTTTTCCGGCGTAAGCGTCGCAAGCCCGAGCGAAAGCACGCCGCCCATGCAATAGCCCAGCAGATGCGCTCGCTGCTTGGTGACGCCCGTGACATACTCCAACATGGGAACGAGCATGCTTTCAGTATAAGCAGCCGCATCCATCTTGCGTTCGAGGTCGCCAGGCACACCCCAATCCAAAAGCAACGGGCACGCCACCCGCGAAAGATAGCGCGCGACGCTGCGGTCTTCGTCGAGGTCTAAAATATAGGCGCGGTTGATGAGGGAGGGAATTAATATGAGCGGCGGTTTGGAAACGTCACCGCCCAAGTCCAGCAATCTGGCATTGCCTTTTTGCCAAATCACCGCGCCGCTTAAATCACGCGGGCGGGTCGCCGACTCAAGTTTTTTTACGCTTGCGTGGAGTTGATCCAGCTGTTTTTTTCCGAGGTCCAGCAGCGCCTGGGGCAGCGCGTTTAGCGCTTGCTGTTCCTGCGGATCGAAGCGCGCCGAGTTCTGCCTCAACCAATGCGAGGCGACGCTCGAGGCTACGCAGTTCATAAGCGAGAGCATCAGGGGAAGCGTGTGTGCCGGATTTTGCTGGTTCATGGCCGGAAACATTAGCGTAATTCGCCATGTGTTGCAAATTATCGAAGCATTGCTTGATAAAATCGCCGTCTTTCATCATCCCCTGCAATTGCTGTTGCCAAGCCTGCATGAAACGTTCGGCGAGTTCGGAGTAGTTGGATGAGGTCATATGCCCACCACACTAACGTTTTCCACCACCTCTCGCAAGGGCGGTTTAGTGTTTAACGTACGCTACTCTAGCGAGCACAAGCATCATCAACGGATCTGGCTTGTTTTAAATGCTCATGCACCATCTTTTTGATGGTAGGGTAAAGCCCATTCATCATGAGATCGTCAAAATCTCCTACACCTTTTTTGTCGTTACCGGACAAGCGATCTGCAGGAATAACACAACGACTGAAATCTATCTTCTCCGGCAAGAATGCGTCATTGATGCCTAATTTTTTGAAATCACTGCTGTCTTTCTTGACAATCAAGGGAATTGGTTCAGACTTGGGATCTTTATACAACAGGCTCTGAATCATAAATGGGCCGCTGTACACACGAGAAAGAACCTCCTTTTTCCGCTCTTCAGATAAGCCTGAATTCATAGCAAGCAACGCTGCTTCGCGCGCAAAGGCAGATATCAATATTCTCCCCGCTGCACATGTTTCTTCATTACCGTAACCCTTATCTCGTATAAATTGGCATATTCTGCTGGCAGGCACTTCCGCACTGTCCATTATTTCCTTCATATCTATTTGAGAACCACTTGATGCAGCCATGCTGCAGAGAGATTGCATCATTGGGTCGGGCGTTTCACCATGCATAACAGTTTTCCTTATTTTGATTAGGAAGCAAGAGTTAATCATTTCTGGACTCTGTTGTCAAACTTTACAACCTTGACGCTAAAGGGTAGACTTCACGGCTCTTCAAACCTTTCTTTCAAGGAGTGGCCATGCCCAATAAGAAGAAGGATGAATCGCCCGTCATCATCAAGAAATACGCGAACCGTCGGCTGTATAACACCGAAACCAGCGTCTACATCACGCTCGATGAACTGCGCGACATGGTCAAAGAAGGCCGCGACTTCATGGTGCAGGATGCCAAAACCGGCGAGGATTTAACCCGCCAGGCGCTCGCACAGATCATCTTCGAGCAGGAAACCAAAGGCATCGCCATGCTGCCGACGGATTTTTTGCGCAACATCATCCGCTTTTACGATG
>CAYOOP010000001.1:0-493818 GCA_964405685.1 uncultured Rickettsiales bacterium | reverse complement strand
CGGATATGATGGTGGACGCCAAGCGGATTCTCTATTTCGTCCACACGGGTAAGAACTTGGATAGTAAGTTCGGGGCGTGAGCGGCTTGGGTTAGCTCACCTGTGGTGGTTGCTTTACTTTATCACTGGCAACAACTGCACCATACTTTGTTTGTGGATCCACGTACGTTTTAGAGGTATCAATCATTTGACGTAGTGTTTGTTCACCCGCCGCTCTGATCTCCTCCTGTTTTGCTTTTATCGCAGATTCCAAAGCAGATACAACTACACCAATCACCTCTTTGCTAATTGTAGGATCTTTAGCATTGCGTACTATAGAAACCTTATAATCACTACAAGGATCAACACGTGCAACAACATCGTCTGGAATTTCGGCACCATTTCTCCGTGCCTCATCAAGCATTTTATTGAGTATGCTTGCGACATCTTGTGTTAGAAACTTGTTACCACCGATTTGAACACTGGGCGCGCACACTTTCATAGTTTTTTCATGCAAGGCTACGTCAATGATCCCATCTTTACGAGAAGAAGGATCAAACGGACGCTCTCTAGGCTCCAGAACTACCATTGCAATTTTTAGTGCTTCTTCGTATTCCATAAAAAATCCCTCGCCTGTGGTGTTGTGACTTCAGGTTTTATTATAGGGATATTATAGGGCTATGGTGTTAAGTTTATGTTACAATTAGCAAGGGGTTGAGGATGCGGTATATTTTGTCACTCAATCCGCTTTCATCTTGTTTTCCATCGTCTTTTTTGCCTCATTTTCCATCAGTTATTTAAAAGGGCGCGCCCTGTAGATTGTACCATAGGAAATGCACGTGAGCCCGGTTCGTACGCTGTCTCTCGACAGACCGTCCGCCGCGTAGCCCAGCGTATGCGCTTGTGGCAACATACGCCGCCATACGCCTTCGCCGAACACTTCCTGCCTCCGCCGTTCACTACGTTCAACGCGAGGACTTGCCCTGGCCAGGGTGAGTATCGGTATGGGAGAGGTTTTGCAGGTCCGGAAGTAGGTTTTTTCGTCATTGCGAGGAGGCAACGCCGACGCGGCAATCCAGCATTGCGGCTAGGAGAGATTCTGGATTGCTTCGCTGCGCTCGCAATGACGGTTAGGAGAGTTTGCTAAAAAAACACACCTTCTCACCCGTATGACACGCAGGGCCGGTTTGGTGGACGAGGGCGAGAATGGCATCATTGTCGCAATCGAGCTTGAGTTCGATGAGTTTTTGCACATGGCCGGAGGTTTCGCCTTTTTTCCACAAGCGATTCCGAGAGCGTGAAAAATAGTGCATAGTGCCGGTCTCTAAGGTTTTCTCTAAGGCTTCCTTACTCGCCCAAGCGAGCATCAGCACCTCGCGCGTCGTGGCATCCTGCGCTATTACGGGCACTAAGCCCTGGTCGTTAAAAGCAATGGTTGAGAGGTCCGTCATGTTTACAATCGCTCGGTTTTGCTGCATAAGCAGCGTGTGAGTAATTTACTTAAAGCTACACGAATATACAAGCATTACCAGGGCAAGCCCGTGGTAAGCGACGTGAACCTCGCGGTTTCCGCGGGCGAACGTGTGACGATTATTGGGCCAAACGGCGGCGGGAAAACCACGCTGCTTAAGCTGCTGCTGGGGTTGATGGCGCCCGATAAGGGCGAAATTACCCGTAAACCGGGGCTTAAAATCGGCTATGTGCCGCAGCGGGTGGCGATCAACCCGTATATGCCGATGTCAGTTGAGTGGTTCCTAAAACTCTATGCGGGCGCTGGAAATGTTCCAGCAATTGCGGAAGTCACCGGCATTGCGGAGCTTCTCCCACGCAGCGTGCATACGCTTTCGGGCGGTGAATGGCAGCGCGTGCTGCTCGCGCGGGCGCTGCTGAAACAACCTGAATTACTGGTGCTTGATGAGCCGATGCAGGGGATTGATATTTCCGGGCAAGCGCACATGTACGCGCTGATTGATCACGTAGCGAAGGGGTTGAAGGCCGCGGTACTGATGGTTTCGCATGATTTGCACGTGGTGATGTCCGGCACCGACCACGTCGTGTGCCTCAACCATCACATCTGCTGCGAAGGCCATCCACATGCGGTGAAGGAAGATGCGGCGTATCGCGATTTATTTGCAAGCGATGTGGCGGCGAATTTGGCGATTTACACTCACCACCACGACCATGAGCACACGCATGATTAGTGGTTTTTTGCTCATGCCGCTCGTAACCGCGCTGATTGCCGCATTGCTTGCCGGCGTGCTCGGCTGCGCGGTGGTGTGGCGGCGCATGGCCTATCTGGGGGATACAATTGCACACGGCGCACTGCTCGGCGTAGCGTTTGCGCTGATTACGAATGTACCGATTGCAGCGGGAGTAGTGATCAGTTCGCTCGCGATTGCATTCATTTTTTCGATCACCGAAAAACGGCAAGCCATTCAGGCAGATTCGACATTGGGCATTCTTTCGTATGGCAGTCTCGCAATCGCACTCGTTGCGATTTCGCTCTCCGGCAAAACGGTTGATATCAACGCGCTTTTGTTTGGGGA
The DNA here is from genome assembly GCA_964405685.1 of uncultured Rickettsiales bacterium. Classification (GTDB taxonomy): domain Bacteria; phylum Pseudomonadota; class Alphaproteobacteria; order Rickettsiales; family SXRF01; genus CAYOOP01. Next base: position 491,294 of record CAYOOP010000001.1, on the reverse strand, counting down.
TGTGCTGGCGGCCAATCGTAATGATGCGTTCATCTTGGCGGCGTTGCTTGCGGTGGTGCTTGCGTTTGTCGTGACGCAGTGGCGCAAGCTTATGCGCGTGCTGATTCATGAAGATATTGCCGCAGTTGAAGGTGTGAATGTCGCCCACACGCGGTTGGTGTTGACGCTTTTACTCGCACTCACCGTTGCGCTTTCGATTAAAGTCACCGGCATTTTGCTGATGACGGCGTTGCTGATTATTCCTGCCGTGAGTGCACGCTTGCTGGCCAAAACGCCGATGCAAATGGTCATACTTGCCGGTGGAATCGCCGTGCTCGCAGTCGCGGGAGGGTTTTACGCCTCACTCCATTTCGACACGCCGCTGGCACCCACGATTATTGTTGCCGGGCTTGGCTTGCTTTGGGCGTGCGCTATTTTACGCCGACATTAGCTGCAATAGCGTATCAGCGCGTAAGTTAGACGCTGGTTGCCCAAGGGGCGGCTAATGGTTGCTATCACCGGGCACGCATGAGTGCTCCCGGCATTGGGAATGGTGCGTGTATGTTGCAAAATCAGCGTGCCCGGCGTTTTGGGAATTTGAGTAAGACTGTCGCGTTGTTCTACCTTGATACCGGGGTTTAAATAAAGATACATGTTATTATAGGAAGTGATCCAGACCGTTCCACTGGCTGGCCGGAAGCGATTGACGTACTCGGCCATTTCTTTATATGCGAGCACCCAATAATCTGTATCCCAACGGCCATCGATGGGTTTGAGCCGTATGATCTCATTGAAATAGGTGTAATAATAAGGATGCAGTCGCGCTACATCCCGTAGCGTTGCTGCACACACTAATGCCATCAGGATAGTAATGCTTCGCCGCAGGCGCGGATGAAAAAGGTAGCACGGTAACGATAGCGCCCCATAGGCAGCGAACCAGACGATAGAAGGAAAAATGAACAAAATCTGCCGCACACCGTCATAAAGCGCGCCTTTTTCAGCAACGATAATAGTGGGTACCACGAGCAGCTGCAGTAAGAATAGCATGTGCAGCACCTGCGTGCGCACATCGGCGGTACGAAAACGGATGACTGCAATCATGAGGCCGACAGCATTCAATACCAACATCAACAAAGGGGTTTTTGCAAAGACCCACTGAGGGATGTAGTTCCACGGTAGGCTCATAGCATAGAGATGTTTTCCATTGGTGATGTTGAGCACATTGTAGGGAAAATGCGCCATCATCTTGATGGTATCCCATATCCATTTGAAGGGATCGGACCAGGCAGCAGGATGCAGCAACCAGATACACGCAAACGCAATTGCGCCCACCAAATACAGTCTGAACACCGTGCGAAATATCAGCCGCCAGGAAAGAGGTGCGCGGTGAAGCCACAGCGCAAGCGGCAGCAGCACCGCCAGATACAGGCCGGTGATACCGCCGACAATTCTAACCGATGCGGTCAATCCCACCACCCATCCGGCGGTGAGTAATCGGAATGTAGACAGCGGTATTTTGCTTTTTTCGGCTTCGACCACCTTGGCGATGAATCCGCTGAGGACAATGGTAGCAAGCGTCATCATCGCTGCCAGTGGAGCATCTTTGGGGTTAAAGAGGCTATGCCCAAACCAATAGGGCGTGAGCAGAAAGGCGGCAACTATCGCCGCGGGTGCGTAGCGATTGCGGGTGACGCGCCACAACGCCCAGGCCGTGGCCGCAATCGCAATCCAAGTGAGGGCTAGGCCCACGTAGTGTTTGGCCCGGTAGCTTGCGAAGCTGTCGATGCGGCCGCCGGATATTTCATATTGCAGCGGAAACGCGAACATGTTGACCCAGACGCCATAGTATTCGTAATTGTTGAGAATTTTATCGTAGGGATTTTTAAAATCGCCATGGGCGTAGAAATCCGTGATTAAATGCCAATGACTGCGGGCATTTTCAGTTTCTGCCCATTCATCCGAAGTGGTGCCCACTTCTAATACGGCAAACGATTGTAGGAAGATGAGTGCGAACAGAGGGGCCCAGAACCACCAGCCCCTTAATAGGCAGGTCATATTAAAAACAATCCTGTATGCAGCATCAAACCCGCCGCGCAAAAACCAATAACAAGGAGTTGGATTTCCAACGGTGTACGCGCCAGCAAGCGTGCATAGACATAAAATGCAGGCAAAAGGGCCAAGCAATATCTTCCTATAGCCGGCATACCGCCCCATAGTTGAGCGCTGCTGTAATATACTACCATAAGTGTGAACAGGCAAAAACAGAACTCTTCCCTAGTAATCCATTTTTTGCATGCACCAATAATCAATGCGGCGCATGCCGTTAGCATAAACACCCGATTTTGTAGGTTGAAAGGATAGGTATGCACACGATATATATCTCCATTGAACAAAAAGCCCCACGCTGGGCGCAAAGAAATGATTTGGCTCCAGTAAGCAATGGGATTTTGTATTATGTCTCGTCCAAGCCACGTATTTGCGTCTTTAAGCCATAGCAGGGGATCGCCATAGGTTGCCGCAAGATAGAGCATATAAGCACCCAACCCCCAAAAAGAAGCGAGTGTTGCCCATACAGCAAGAGATAGGTTGTGGCGGTAAGGCCGCGCATTGGTTCTAAACAGGCAGTGTATACCAAGCACCAAAGGACACACGATGCCGTTGGGCCTTGTTGCCGTCAACAACCCACAAATAATCACCAGCCACAGCACTGATTTTTGTTCCAACATGCCCAAAAGAAAAAGCGCAGCCAGCAGTAGATATAGTGACTCGGTATAATTGGCCCGCATGAAATAGGAAGCTGGCCATAACAATACCAACGCACTTCCGAGCGTTATAACCAATGCGTTATTCCCGCTCTTACGTTCTAGATAGTTTCTCCAAACCAGGGAGAAACTATAACTTGCCGTCAAGCTGACGGTAAGTAGGGAATATTCAATATTCATCTTGGATATTTTGTGTACGATAGCGCCCAACAGGGGATAAAGCGGAAAGAAGTGTGCCTCACCACTATATCCTTTCTCGGCAATGCGATTGTACCATTGACCGTCCCAACAAGAGAACCATTCATTATATCCAAAATAATCGCCGAAACATTGGCCTTTAACAAGAAACTGCTGGTCCAGAATTACGGCTGCAAATACGAACAGCGTACTGCCGAGCCATAACAGGCTAATGGGCCCGTAACGTTTGTAAAGCGCGTTTAAGGATGAAATACGTATTTTGCGAATCATCTACTCCGCCGAGAAGGCCTGGAGGCCGGTGATGGCGCGGCCTAGAATCAAGGCATGAATGTCGTGCGTGCCCTCATACGTGTTGACGCTCTCCAAATTCATCACGTGGCGGATGACGTGGTATTCGTCGGCGATGCCGTTGCCGCCGTGCATGTCGCGCGAAACGCGGGCGATGTCGAGGGCTTTGCCCGCCGAGTTGCGCTTGATGATGGAGATCATTTCGGGTGCGGCCAAACTCTTTCCATTGTTATCTTCGTCCATCAGGCGGCCGACGCGTAGGCAGGCTTGCAGACCGAGTGCGATATCGACCATCATATCCGCAAGTTTCTTCTGGATGAGTTGGTTGGCGGCCAAGGGGCGGCCGAATTGTTTGCGCTCCATGGTATAGTTGCGTGCGGCTTCGAAACAGAAGGTGGCAGCGCCAAGCGCGCCCCAGCCAATGCCGTAGCGGGCTTTGTTGAGGCAAGAGAACGGGCCCTTCAAGCCTGCTACATCGGGGAACATTTGGCTGGCGGGAACGGCAACATCTTGCAACATAATGCCGCCGGTTTCCGACGCGCGGAGGGACATTTTGCCGTGAATTTTGGGAGCGGAAACACCCTTCATGGATTTTTCTAGAACAAAACCTTTGATGGTGCCGTCAGGAATGTTTGTGTCGCCAAACACTTTTGCCCACACCACGAACACATCTGCAATTGGTGAATTGGTGATCCACATTTTCGAGCCGTTCATCACGTAGCCATTCGCGGTTTTATCCGCACGTGTCACCATACCGCCCGGGTCAGAGCCGTGGTCAGGTTCGGTGAGGCCAAAGCAACCCACCCACTCGCCACTTGCAAGCTTGGGCAAATATTTCTGTTTTTGTTCCTCGGTACCAAACGTGTAAATGGGGTGCATGACGAGGGCGGACTGCACGGAAAGCGCCGAGCGATAGCCCGAGTCCACCCACTCAATTTCTTTGCAGATGATGCCAGAAGCCACATTGCCGAGGCCTGCACAACCATAGCCTTGAATGGTGGCACCGAATAAACCCAGCGCGCCCATTTCATTCATGATTTCGCGGTCGAATTTCTCGTCGCGGTTGGCTCTCAAAATGCGCGGAAACAATTTCTCACGCGCATAATCACGTGTGGATTGCTCCACCATCCGCTCTTCGTCGGTCAGCTGCAGGTCGAAAAGAAGTGGATCATCGAATTTGAAAGTTGAGGGCATGTCAGACTAATAGGTTGAGGATGGTGCCGCGGTCCCAGTATACGCCGCTTTTGAGCGCGGCGATGGCGTTTTGTATGAACGTCGTGATCGATTCTGCGGAGGGGATGAAATTCAGCTCCGCGCGCTCAGGTGCTTCAATTTCCTCACCATTTCTGGTGCGGCGGGTGTTGGCATTTCGGTTCGCGCCGGACTTTACACCGGAGATATTGCTTGAAAATGAGGGGTTGATTTGCATAAGGCCTGCTCTTTATAATGTCGCTTTCCGTTTTATACCAACCGCGTCGCTTTACACAACCAAAAAACCGCAAGTATTTATGGTCGTCGTCACCACCTTTTACAAATTTTTCCCGTTTAACGATTATGTCAGTTGCAAAACACCGTTGCTGCAACTGTTTCGTTCGCAAGGAATTAAGGGCACGTTGCTACTCGCCGATGAAGGCATTAATGGTACGATTGCGGGCACGCGTGCGGCGGTCGATGCGTTTTATGCATGGTGTGAGAAAAATGCGGTGGGCATGTTGGAAGTCAAAGAGTCTGAAAATCCGGTGTCGCCGTTTAAACGGTTGCGGGTGAAACTGAAAAAAGAATTGATCTCGCTCGGCCGCCCGGCGCATCCGCGTGCGGGTGTGGGCACATACTTAGATGCTAAAGCGTGGAATGAGTTGATTTCTGACTCGAAAACTATTGTGCTCGATTCGCGCAATGATTATGAGCTGGAATTGGGGACTTTTAAAGGCGCGATCGACCCCAAGATTCACAACTTCCGTGAATTGCCAGACTATATTGAGACGAATTTGATGGATAAAAATGCGCCGATTGCCACCTTCTGCACCGGCGGCATCCGCTGCGAAAAGCTGACGGCGTATATGCTCGAGCAGGGTTATAAAAATGTGTACCACCTAAAAGGCGGCATTTTGCAATATTTGAAAGACACGCCCAAAAACGAAAGCCTCTGGCAGGGCAAGTGCTTCGTGTTCGATGAGCGCATTGGGGTGGAGTAGTTCTGCCGTCATCCCCGTCTTCGCGGGAATGGCGCGTGTTTACAATCGTTTACAAAACCCACTTGCCCGCGGGTTTTCTTTGTTCTAAGCCTTAATCATCCGCAGCGTAGGGAATCGTGGTGCACCTTAAATCAGGTTAGGCCACAACTGCCCCCGCAACTGTAAGAGATGAGTTTGTTCCACACGTCACTGGAAATTTTCTGGGAAGACGGAGCAAACGCAAAAGATCCTGCGCTCGCGCTTAGCGCGCCGCAGGATGACAATGACATCTCAAGTCAGGAAACCTGCTGTGGAGAGCTTGCGCAACTTGGGAACGGGGTGTTTCTTTCAAGGTACGGTTTCGACCGTTTAAGCGTACGCGATTGCGTATCACTTAAACGAAAGGAACCACTATGCGTCGCCTATCCCTCTTGCTTTCTTACACTTGTATCATTTCTCTTGGTGCGAATGCGTTTGCTATTCCATTGGCAAGGCCATTGGTCAGCGCCAAACCCATCGTCAGTAATAGTGCACCGCCCCCAACCACTACCAAACCACGCATACATGATACGGTCGTCGTCACCGCTTCACGCATCGCGCAACCACTCTCAACCGTCGGCAGCAGCATCACCGTACTTAAAGGTGAAGAGCTGGAGGAAAAAGGGATTGTTGAGGTGGTGGATGCCCTAAAAACCATCCCCGGTGTGAGCTTCAGCCGTAATGGTGGCGCGGGGCAAACAACAACGTTGCGCGTCCGCGGAGCAGACGCCGGGCAAGTGCTGGTGATGGTCGATGGTATTGTAGTGAATGACCCCACCAACACCAGCGCGTTTTATGATTTCAGCAGTTTAAGCGTGCGCAACATTGATCGCATCGAAGTGCTGCGCGGGCCGCAAAGCGCCGTGTATGGCGGCAATGCTGTGGGCGGAGTGATCAACGTCATCACCAAACGCGGTGAAGGCAAACCGACGTACACGACCAATGTTGGCGGCGGTTCGCACAGCTCCTTCAAACAAGAAGTGGGAACCTACGGCAAAAAAGGCAAGCTAAGTTACGGCCTTAACCTCAGTAATTACAACACTGCTGGATATCCCAACACCGTTGCCGGACCGGAAAAAGATAGCGCGCATCTGAAGAATATTTCTACCTCTATGGGGGTCGATGTTTCGCAGAATGTGAAGCTCAATTTCAGCGGTGGCGCTTCTCGTTTGCGAAGCGAGTTTGACAGCAGCCCAACCACTACCGACGGCCCCGCCGAACAGGTGAACGACACGGCATATGGCCAAGTACAAGCGAATATAAAAACGCTTGGAAGCACACTTGAGCATGTGTTGACGGCAAACCATTATGTCGTCGCGCGTGAGTCCAATGAACCGCTTGGGTTTTACACCCGCTCCACGTTTGACGGCAAGCGCACCACGCTGCGCTACCAAGCAAATCAGAAATTATTTACGCGTGACACGGCAACAGCGGGCGTAGAATGGCAGCGTGAATCGGCCAACAACGTCAACGTGTCCGGCGGCGTGCCTGCTACGGACGTAAATCGACAAATGGTATCGCAAAGTGCATTTGCGCAATATCTCACACACCCAACCGAAAACCTCGCTCTTACCCTAAGCGGGAGGCACGATGCGAGCAGCGCATTTGAAAGCCACACCACCGCGCGTATTGCGGCAGCATACACCATCGATTCTCTTGGCACGATTTTGCGCACCAGCGCCGGCACCTCCGCCAAAAACCCAACGCTCTACCAGCTCTACGGGCCGTATGGCACTGCCACACTTAAACCCGAAAAAAGCAAGGGAGTGGATGCGGGCATTGAAAATGGCTTTTGGAATGGCCGCGTGAGATTGCAAAACAGCGTGTTTGCGCAAGAGTACAAAAACCTGATTGATTTTGACAACGTGCTGTTTGTGTATGGCAATGTGGCGCAAGCACGCAGCAAGGGGTTTGAAAATAGCGTAAGTGTCGATGTCACTCCGCGCGTCAACTTAAGCGCGACACACACCTATACACTCGCAGTGGATAGCGCGACGGAAAAACGCTTGCCGCGCCGCCCGAAACACACAGGGTATGTGGAGACGAATATTCGCGCCACCAACAAACTCAATGTCGGTGGTGGTGTGTATTATGTAACGCCGCAGCTTGATAGTAATTTCGCAACCACCAATACCAGCGGCTATGGTAGCGTCGATTTACATGCGAATTATCAGATGATGCCAAACCTAAACCTCTACATACGTGCCGACAATGTGCTGGGTAATGACTATCAAGAGGTGCTCAACTACAACAATCCAGGGAGAGTGTTTTTTGCAGGGCTTCGCGCGAGTTATTAGTGTAGCGATGTTGGCGTGGGCGGGTGTTGCCCATGCCGCACCTTCTATTGTATCCGCCGGCATGTGCGCAGATCAGCTCGTGCTTTCGGTAGCAGCACCATCGCAGATTATGGCGCTCACCAAAGCAGCAGCAGACCCGGAACTCTCGCCGTATATTGAAAAAGTGGATGTAACAAAAACGCGCACGCTTTCCACCGAACGCTTGCTTTTTGAACATCCCGATCTCGTGATTACCGATGAATATACTTCCTCACTCTCCAAGCAGATGTATAAAAAATTGGGTGTGAGAACGTTTGATATTCCGCACTTGGCAACATTTGATGATGTGCAAGAATGGCGAGGAAGGTTAGCAGGTGCGGTGAGGCAAGCGCGACCGAAAGCGTTTACAATTCCGGCACAACAAACTCCCAAACAAATCACTGCGGCAGTGTTCCGCCCAGGCGGCTATTCGCCAGGGCAAGGCACGACGATGGATTATATTCTCTCATTTGCAGGCTATGAGAATCTAAGCGGCAGACTTGGGCTTGAAGGTACGCGCACACTTTCACTGGAAACGCTGGTGTATCACCATCCGGAATTGCTGATTACCGATGCAAAATTAGAGAGCAAATACAAGTTCGGGTTTGCACCGCTCATCCTCAAACACTCCGTTATTAAACAGCGCGTGCAAGATTCACTTTATATCCCCCTTGCACAGTGGTTTTGCCTGACGCCGAAATCGGTGGGGGCGTATGAAAAGCTTGCGAATGTGTCCCCAGTGTTATTCGAAGCCAGTAGGCTTCGTCAGCCCTGAGCGCGCCTCATGCGATTTCCAGTAGGGAATCGCGGAGGCAATCAATTAATCAACGGCTTTCCGATATCAAGCATATGGCGGATGCGAGCTTGGGTAGGTTTGGTGCCGATGAGTTCTACAAAGGCTTCCAGCTCGCGTTTTAAGATGGCATTTTCATCGAGCGTGTCGAATTGCATGAGCTGCGCCAAAATATCAGCAATGAAGGCTTGGTGTGGTGGTAAGCCTTGTGCGTTGACACTCTCCAGCAATGCATCAATTGTTACATTGGGTGAGGTGACTTTCTGGATCGGGCGGATGGTGGGTTTTAACCCGAGCGCCAATTTTTTCGCATCGGCCAATACGCGCGCGCGGTTCATGCTGATGCCGTCGGTAGGCCGCAGGATTTTGAGGTCACGCGCGAGCAGCGCTGAACCTGCGGTAGCGGCGGTGATAATTTGCGTATAAGCACGTGTGCGATCAGCGTGGCGCAGCAGCATTTCTTTGGTGCCGCCCCACGCCGGGATCAGGCCGACATTGACTTCGACGAGGCCGGGGGAGGATTCGATATGGGCCTGAATGGCGTGCACATGCAGCAAGGTTTCGCAGCCGCCGCCAAGTGCTATGCCGGCAAGTGCGGCAACCACCGGAACAGGTGAGGCTTTGATTGACATCATCACGCTTTGGCCGCGGGCAATGAAACTCTGGACGTGGTTAATCTCACCACTTTCAGCCCAGGCGAGCATTTGTTTCAAGTTCGCGCCGGCGCTGAAGATATCACTATCAGGAGCGATGATGAGAGCTTTGTGCGATTGTTTGACTTCAGCAAGCGCAGACTCCAGCGCGTCGAATACACCTTCGTCAATCGCATTCATTTTGGTGGTGATTTCGAAGACGGCAACGCCGTCACCCGCATCCCACACGCGTGCACTAGCGGATTGCATGATCGGCGTGCCGGATTTAAGTGTGTCGAAAGTGAGATAGCTGCGCTTGACACCGACAGCTGCTTTTTTATTATTGGTTTCGAGCGGGAACAAGCCGCGTTTCCAACTGTAACCCGCTTGCATGGCAAGGTCGATATCCTGCGCGCTGTGGGCGATTTGCGGGAGAAGAGATTTGGCATAGGCGATTGTTTTGGCGATGATGTTTTGGGCAAAAGCGGCTGCTTCCGCGCTCACTTCTTTGACGGGATTTTCGGCGCGGTATTCGCCGGTGCGCAAGTCCACCACTTGTTTGATTTTCTTCTCGCCCTCTTTAACGATGCGATAAAAACCACCTTTGCCTTTGCGGCCCGTGTAGCCTTCCGCAATTAAGCGTTGCAAGAGTTGTGGTTTGGCGTCGAGTTTGGCGAAGGGGTCGGAGCTGGGGATATTGTCGGTCATACCCTTGGCAATCAGCGGCATAAGATCGAGGCCGATCAAATCATAGAGGCCGAAGACGCCGGTTTTGGGAATGCCGTAAGGCTTGGAGAGTGCGGCGTCTACCTGCTCCACTTCTAACCCCAGTGCTAGCGCCTCGTTTAGCGCCAGCGTCATGAAATAGATACCGATGCGGTTGGCAATAAAACCTGGGGTGTCTTTACACTGCACCACTTCTTTGCCGAGTATTTCGTCGCCGAAGGCACTTAAGCTTTTAAAACGTGCCGCATCCATAGTGTCACTTGGCAACATTTCGAGCAGACGCATGAAGCGAACGGGGTTGAAAAAATGCGCGATGCAGAAATCGGCGGCAAAACTAGCGGGGAAGCCGGAGACGAGGGTTTGGAGCGGCAAGGTGGACGTGTTGGAAGAGACGATGGACCCTTTTTTTCTTGCCGCATCTACTTTTTTATAGACCGCTTGTTTGACTTCTAATTTTTCGAGTACGGCTTCGATGATCCAATCAACATCTGCAAGTTTTCCGAGATCATCTTCAAGGTTCCCACAGGTGAGATTCTTAGCACAATCGGGGTGGGCGAAAGGCGAAGGGCTAGCTTTAAGCATCCGCTCCTTTGCACCTTCGGTCAACTGGTTGCGGCTTGCGGCCCCTTCGGGGACGATATCGAGCAAAAGCACGTCTAGCCCTGCGCTGGCGCAATGCGCGGCGATGCCGCTCCCCATGACACCCGAACCCAAAACAGCTATCTTCTTGATTTGCATACACCCTCGCGTTAAACATCCCCATCATAAAGCTTATGACAACACACTCAACAGATATTGTAATTATCGGCGCGGGGCCTGTGGGTCTCTTTACCATTTTTGAAGCGGGCATGCTGAAGATGAAGTGCCACGTGGTCGATGCGCTCGAGGCTATCGGCGGCCAATGCGCGGCGCTGTATCCGGAAAAACCGATTTTTGATATTCCGGCGCATCCGACTATTTTGGCACAGGATTTGGTGGATAAGCTTGCCGAACAAGCCGCGCCGTTTAAGCCGGTGTATCATTTGGGGCAGCGGGTGGAAAAGGTTGAGCGGATGGCGGATGGCGGATGGCGGACAGAAACTTCCACCGGCGCAATCATCCACGCCAAAGTCATCATCATTGCTGCCGGTGCGGGTGCGTTTGGGCCAAATCGGCCGCCCATTGCCGGCATTGAGGCGTATGAAGGCAAGAGCGTGTTTTACATGGTGGGTAAGCGCGAGATGTTCCGCAGCAAGCGCGTGGTCATTGCCGGTGGTGGGGATTCGGCGGTTGATTGGGCGAATTCGCTGGCCGAACTTGCGGATAAAATTTATGTCGTCCACCGCCGCCCAAAATTTCGTGCGGCACCCGAAAGTGTTTCAAAAATGGACGCATTGGTTGCCAGCGGCAAAATTGAAATGGTTGTGCCTTATCAATTGCATGGACTAAAGGGCACAAATGGCCAGCTTTCATATGTCGACGTTGCAACGCTTGAAGGAGAAGTGAAGACGCTGGAAGCGGATATGCTCTTGCCGTTTTTTGGACTGGCGATGGAATTGGGGCCGATTGCGGAGTGGGGCTTAAACATTGAACGCAATCATATTGGTGTTGATCCCGCAACGATGCAGACGTCAACACCCGGTATTTTTGGCGTCGGCGATATTGTGAATTATCCCGGCAAATTGAAATTGATTCTGACGGGGTTTGCCGAAGCGGCGCTTGCATGCCACAGTGCTTATAAAGTAGTGTTCCCGGACAAAGAATTGCACTTTGAATATTCGACAACCAAGGGTGTGCCATGACGATTGAGACGCGAGTGATTGACGGAAAAGCCATTGCCGAACGGCAGAACAAAATGCTGCGCACGCTGGTGGATCAGTTGTACAAGCGCCATGGGTTGATTCCGGGCCTCGGTGTAGTGCTGGTCGGCGATGACCCGGCGAGCGATGTCTATGTGCGCAATAAAATCAAAGCCAGCCGCGAGCTGGGAGTCAATTCGTTTGAGCGACGCTTACCGGCGGAAATTAGCGAAGACGATTTGATCGCCGAAGTTAAATCACTCAACGATAGTGTGGATGTACACGCGATGCTCGTGCAATTGCCGCTGCCTAAACATATTGACGCAGAAAAAGTGATTGCTGCCATTGATGCACATAAAGACGTCGATGGATTTCAGCCGATCAACATCGGCCGCATGTGGCGCGGGGATGAGAATGTGCTCATGCCCTGTACCCCAAACGGCGCGCTCAGTCTGATTAAAGAAGTCATGCCGCAACTCAAAGGCAAACACGCGGTGATTCTTGGACGCTCAAACATCGTCGGCAAGCCGATGGCGGCGCTATTGCTAAAGGAAGATTGTACGGTGACGATTGCTCACTCGAAAACCGAAAATCTTGAAGACGTATGCCGCAGCGCCGATATTTTAGTGGTCGCAATCGGCAAGCCGGAAATGGTGCGCGGCGGTTGGATCAAGCCCGGCGCGGTGGTGATTGATGTAGGCATCAACCGCATCACCAAAGAAGATGGCACCACAAAACTGGTGGGTGACGTCGCCACTGCCGAATGCATGGGCATTGCGAGCGCCATCACCCCCGTCCCCGGCGGTGTCGGCCCGATGACGATTGCGTGCCTACTGCAAAATACGGTCAAAGCCGCACTGACCTTTGCTGGAAAGCTTTAGTTTGCTATAAGCATTTGGCTGTGGCATCCTCACTCGTCCTATGGCCCGGACATCCGAAATCGTCAATTTTAATGCGGACGTAGCGCAGGCGAATTATCGCCAGGCGCCGTCGAACGTTGAGGCGGAGCAGGCGCTGCTCGGCGCGATTTTAGTCAATAACGATTTGCTGGGGTATATTGGGGATGATTTGCGGCCGGAGAATTTCTTCGAGCCGGTGCATGCGCGGATTTTTGAAGCGATTTTGAAATGCCATGATCGCGGGCTGGTTGCAACGCCGGTGAGCCTCAAACACTATTTTGATCAGGACGAATCTTTAAGTGCGGTAGGCGGCGGGGGGTATCTCGTAAAACTTGCAGCCTCGGCCGTGCATGTGATCAACATTCGTGACTATGCAAATGTGATTTATGACCTGTCGCTCAAACGCGAGTTGATCAAAATCAGCGAGGAAGCCGTCAACACCGCCTATGCGCAGGACATGGACTTGGACGCCAATACGCAAATTGAGCATGTCGAGCAAAAACTGTTCACCCTTGCCGCAGAGGGCACCGGTGACCGAGGGTTTCAGCCTTTGCGTACCTCCATTACCGATGCTGTCACTCGCACCGAAAACGCGTTTAAAAACGCTGGGCGGATTGTGGGTGTGGATACGGGACTGACCGATTTGAACGAGATGTTGGGCGGTTTGCAAAACTCGGATTTGATTATTCTGGCCGGTCGCCCCTCGATGGGTAAAACCGCGCTGGCGACAAACATCGCCTATAACGCTTGTAAGGCCTTTGCGATGCAGGCGCATGACAATGAAGAAGCGCCGAAATCGGTCGGATTCTTCTCGCTGGAAATGTCCTCCGAACAGCTCGCAACACGCTTGCTCGCTTCGGCCTGCGGGTTTCCGAGCCACAAGATGTTGCATGGGCATATCAATCAGGATGAGTTCCATGTGCTGGTGAAAGAATCGACCAAAATGGGGCAATTGCCGTTTCATATTGATGACACCCCTGCCCTGTCGATTGCGGCACTCAGGAACCGCGCGCGCCGATTGAAACGCACCAAAAACCTAGGGTTACTCGTGGTGGACTATTTGCAACTTGTGCGCCCTTCTACGTCGCGCTCACAGGATAACCGCGTGACCGAAGTGTCGGAAATTACGCAAGGGCTAAAAGCGATTGCCAAGGAACTCGATGTGCCGGTGTTGGCGCTTTCACAGCTATCGCGGGCGGTGGAGCAGCGGGAAGATAAGCGGCCGCTCTTGTCGGATTTGCGCGAATCGGGTTCGATTGAGCAGGATGCCGACGTGGTGATGTTTATTTTCCGTGAAGAATATTATATCGGCCGCTCGATGCCGGGGCCGGAAGACGAAATTAAAATGACCAAGTGGCAAACCGATATGAACCGCGTGATGAACGTCGCCGAGATTATCATCGCCAAGCATCGTAACGGACCGATTGGCACGGTGCGCAGCTTCTTCGACGGCAACCTCACCCAGTTTAAAGACCTCGTGAAAGACCGCTGATGCCTGCGACTGTAACGGTTGATCTCCGCGCACTCACCATCAACTATCACACGCTGGATTCTCGGTTCAAAGGGCGCGAAACCGGTGCCGTGGTGAAGGCCGACGGCTATGGGCTGGGCGAAGTGGAAGTGGCGCGTGCATTGGCGCAGGCCGGGTGCCGGACGTTTTTTGTTGCAAATTTGACCGAAGCACTACGTTTACGCGCGGCGCTTACCGAGCCACGTATTTTTGTATTTCACGGCGCGCCGGAGAGCGAAGAAAAACTCTGCGTTGAGAAAAAGCTAACACCCGTCATCAATAGTCTGGATGCACTGAAACGCTGGCAGCCGTATGCGGAAAAACATCCGGCAGCGCTGCATGTGGACACTGGTATGACGCGGCTTGGGCTCACGCATTCGGAGTTGGCGGAAGTAAAACAGCCGCTAGCGCTACTGATGAGCCATCTGGCGTGCGCGAATACACCCGAACATGCCAAAAACACCGAGCAATGGACACGGTTTAACGAAGCAGCAAAATTGTTTCCAAGCACACCTAAGAGCCTCTGCAACTCAGCAGGAATTTTCCTGGGTGAGAATTTTCACTTTAATCTCGCACGTCCGGGCTGCGCGATCTATGGCATCAATCCCACGAATTCCGATACGAATTTGATGCAGCATGTAGCCACCTGGTCGGCACCCGTATTACAAGTGCGCACACTCGACCGTGATGAATCGATTGGCTATGGCGCGACGTGCGTGTTCCCCAAAGGCAGCCGGATTGCGATTGTGGAATTGGGGTATGCGGATGGCTATTTACGAGCGCTTGGCAATCGCGGCACGGTGTTCTTTGGTAATGAAGCTGCACCCGTTATCGGCCGGGTGTCGATGGATATGATTGCGGTAGACGTCAGCCATTTGAGCGATGCGCAGCTTGGGGATGCGGATATTCTCTGTGAGCACCAGCCTGTAGATGTGCTCGCTGAACAGTGCGGCACGATTGGGTACGAGATTCTGACCAATATCGGCACTCGTGTGAAACGCGAATATATTTACTCTACGCTTCTGCAGGATATCGTCCCGAAGTGAAAGCGCTTTGACTTACGCTCCAAAACTTTCTAAAAACCTTGCATGACCTATTTCCATCCTCTGGAATTCTTGGCGCTCGTTGGCCGCATTGTACTGGCCTTCATGAGCACGATCGGTCGCGTAACATTGTTTGCAGGAAATGCGATGGTGGCGGGGTTCAGTGGCCGCTGGTATTGGCGACAGATTGGGCGGGCGATGGTTGAGGTTGGGTATTTATCCCTCCCTGTGATTGGCCTCACAGCTATTTTCACCGGCGCAGTGCTAGCGTTACAGAGCTATTCCGGGTTTTCGCGGTTTTCGGCAGAGAGCTCGATTCCGATTGTGGTGGTACTCTCGATCACGCGGGAATTGGGTCCGGTGCTTGCAGGTCTCATGGTGGCAGGACGGATTGGCGCATCTTACGCCGCGGAAATCGGCACGATGCGCGTAACGGAGCAAGTGGATGCGCTCACCACACTTTCGACCGACCCGTTCAAATATCTCATTTTTCCCCGCCTACTTGCGGGGCTGCTCATGCTTCCGGTGCTGGTATTTATCGCCGATGTGATTGGCGTCTACGGCGGCTATTTGGTGAGTATTCACGAACTTGGATTTAACCCCGCCACCTATATTAAAAACACCTGGGATTTCCTGGAAACCAAAGATGTAGTTTCAGGCCTAGTCAAGGCCTCAGCCTTTGGGTTTATCGTAACACTCATGGGTTGCTACCATGGTTATAATTCCAAAGGCGGCGCACAAGGCGTGGGTGCGGCTACCACGCAAGCGGTGGTTTCTGCCTCAATCTTGATTCTCCTTTCCAACTATATTCTCACCTCACTGTTTTTTGCGAAATGATTCATATTAAAAAACAACATGTTATAAATTTGTGGTCGCAATTTGCGACTACAAATTTGAGTGCTTTATGACCGCCAAAATTGAACTCAAAAATGTCCATAAATCCTTCGGCAAGAAAGTGGTGTTGGACGGGATTGATCTGGCGGTGGAGGACGGCGAATCGCTGGTGGTGATTGGTGGTTCCGGCTCCGGTAAATCCGTGCTGATTAAATCGATTCTGGGGATTGTAAAACCCGATAGCGGCACAATCACGGTTGATGGCGAAGAATTGACTGCGCTCGGCCGCCGCGAGCGCCAGGAGCGTATGCATAAATTCGGCATGCTGTTTCAAGGTGGCGCACTGTTTGATAGCTTGCCTGTGTGGCAGAATATTACCTTTGCGTTATTGCAAAATCGTGAGATCAAAGCGAAAGACGCCAAAGAACTTGCGGTCGAGAAACTGAAGCAAGTGGGCCTCGGCCCTGATGTTGCAAACCTAAGCCCATCTGAGCTTTCCGGCGGCATGCAAAAGCGTGTAGCCTTGGCGCGTGCGATTGCTGCGGATCCGGATATTATTTTCTTTGATGAGCCAACGACAGGACTTGATCCGATTATGGCCGAAGTCATCAACGAGCTGATTATTTCCTGCACGCGAGAGAAGAAGCTTACGACACTGACAATTACACACGACATGCACAGCGCGCGGCAAATCGCCACCAAAGTGGCAATGATTTATAAGGGCAAAATTATCTGGGATGGCGATGTTTCCAGGCTGGACGATAGCGGTAACCCCTATGTCGATCAATTTGTCCACGCCAAAGCGCATGGTCCAATTACGGACGGGAAATAAGTTCTTGCCATTGTTCGGCGATGGCATCCCAATTCAATAGATTGCGTTGTTTCAAAGCGCCGGTGCTAAGCTGCTGCCATAGGACATCGTTGGTGAGTACGTCGATAGCAGCTTGTGCAAATGGTGCATCTTCTTTTGCAATTAGACCGTTTTCATGGTGTGTCACGCGTTCGGCGAGGGAACCGATGCCGCAGGTGACAACGGGAACGCCCATGCACTGCGCCTCGGCAGCTGCCAGGCAAAAGGTTTCGTCGCGCGCGCCGGGGTAGAAGAGAAGCTTGGCGTTCGCGTAAAAATCCGCGAGTTGCTGCTTGGTCGCGCGCGGGTGCAGCACGATGTTGCAATTTTTTAGTTCTTCTTCGTTCATGTTGCAGTCTTGTAGATTGCGGCCGAAGAGGTGAAATTCGGCATCGGGCACAGCAGGTAGCACCTGAGTTTTCCATAGCACCAACGTTTCTTTCAGACCTCGCTGCGGTTGCGAGACCCAGATGGCGCGGTTTTTACGCTGCGCGAGTGGCAAAGGGGGGGTGGTTAGAAACGGTTCGGAAATGCCGTAGCCAATAACATAGCGGTGTTTGAATGGCAGAACGCAGCTGGTACGTTTTCGCAAATATTCGCCGAGGAATACGACGTCCGGGCGGTGTTGCAGCATGGGCAGGAATTCGCCTTTGCGGATAGCTTTTTCTACCTGCAGTGGGTTATGGAGCCAGACAATCTTATGCGCGCGTTTGGCGGTGATTTTGGGGAGTGCATTAAACCGGTGGGCGTGATTGCAGATGATGATGACATCAGCATTTGCGGTTATAACATCGGTTATCGGTTGCCAAGCCACGCCTTTGTGGATGATGGGTTGAGAAGTGGTGGTGTAGACTGTGATGGTGTGTCCAAGTTTTGCCAAGGCTTCTGACAGCCCCACCACCGCCGTTTCGACGCCTCCTAAGCCTTGGGTGTTCGCGTTTTTGCCATCGAAGGCTTGCGGGGTGTGGCAGATGAGGGCGATCGATGGCATGGCTAATAGGTTTCTGTGGGCCACGCGTAGGGTCCGGAAAGCGGTAGACCAAGCGTGGTTTCAACAATGTATTTGGCAACCACCCGTTCGTTGAAACAGTGGTGTGCTTTTTCCCAACCGGCTTTGGCGATGGACTTGCGTTCTTCGTCGTGCGTTTTGTAGTAGCGGATTTTTTCGAGTAGTTCTTCTTGGCGGCTGAAAAACACCATTTCCTTATCTTCGGCGAAGAGTTCTTCAAGTTTATTATCACGCATGGAAAACGTGAGGAGGCCGCTACCGGTGTAGTGGGCGATGCGGTCGGAGGAGTAGAGATAGAGTTCAGCGTCGCTGGCGCGCGGGGATGTGCCATCGGTGCGGTCGACGCTGATGTTAAGGCCCATGCGCGCGCGGGAGATGGCCGCGTAATATTCGGCGTTGAAGAGTTCGGGTGTGCCGTCCATGCCGTGGAAATCCATGCTGACACCGTTGTGTTTGAGATAGCGCGGGCACTCAATGCGCGGGTCGCCAGCGTAGGAACCCTTGGGTGCACGCAGCGCCCAGAAAACATCGATCGGTTGATCGCTCCGCTCGTGGCAGCGCGACCACTCCATGCTGCTGTCCGTGATATTGGGTACGAAGCTCACGCGTGCACCATCGCGATGGAAACGCTTAAGTATAGGCCCGGCGGTAGTGACGAAGGTCGCGTCCATATGGGGCAATTTGGAGTGGATCATCGCCATGTTGTGGGGGCGAAAAATGGGATCGACGTTGAACTGCGCCATTTTCACGGCGGGGAAACGCTGCCGCACTTTGGCGAGTGAATCCAGAGAGATGATATCAGCGAAGCAGAACACGATGAGGTCCGGTTTGAAATTGGTGCAGACATCTAAAAACACGCGGTTGCAGTGCTTGATGCCGAGCTTGCGGGTGCCCCAGAGGGTGCGCGCTTCGTCGCGATCGCTGAAGAGATAGACATTGTGGCCGAGGCGGGTGAGGCCGTTTACGAGCTTACGCCCAGGGTCGTAATAGCGCGCACCGCGATGTTTGTAGTTACCGTTGCCGACGTAGAGAATTTGCATGCGGTGGTTTTAGAAGAATTGTGCGGGGATTACAAAAACAAACTGCCGGCATGAAGGCCGGCAGTGAAAATGTGTTGGAGCGAAGAGAGTTTAGGCTTCTTCCTCTTCCTCGAGAGATTCCAGCTCGGATTCTTTCTTGCTGGTTTTCTTGTCGGATTTGATGCGGGAGAGCTTGCCCTTGGAATCTTCCCAGGTGTAGCGCTCGACGATGGTTTTAGTACCCGTACAGACAATGTCACCATTGGCGAGTTGCAGTACGTCGAAGCCTTTTTGCAGGGCTTCTTGAATGAGGGTGGAGGACTGGCGCAGATAGCGCGGGTCCATCATCATATTGGTGATCACCGCCTCCGGATCATCCAGGTCTTTGACGCGGATGGTGAGGTTGCGTTTCATCGGGGTAGCGGCTTTAGACGTCGTCTTCGACATAACATTCCTTGTTCTTGTTTTGAGTGCGACCACTTCCATCCATTGGGGGCAGTGCACCATTGGTTCGTTACCATGTAGTAGGATTTGGGCTAATTGTCAATATTCATTACGAAACCGTTGATAAGAAAACCATCACGTTAACCTTTTGTCTAGGAAAAGCGCTGGTTTTATTGATTTAATGGCCTATTGGATGATGCGGCTTAACTCTTCCAGTAGGCTATCTGCGGTAGTAATAATCTTCGTATTGGCCTGGTAGGCGCGCTGAGCGATGATCATATCGGTCAGCTGTTGCGCGACGTCGGCATTCGAAGATTCGAGTGTTGAGGATTGGATTTTCCCCGTGCCGCTTTCGCCTGCTTCGCGCAAGTTCACCGCACCGGAATCATTACTCTCAGCAAATACGTTACCGGTTGCTTGTTCCAACCCATCGAAGTTGGCAAAATCGGCAAGCGGAATTTTGAAAATATCCTGCGACTCACCGTTGGAGAAACGCGCGGTTACAATCCCGGTTGCGCTGATTTCCACCCCAATCAGCTCACCCACCGGTACCCCGTTTTGATTGGCGAAGTTGAGTTTGTAAGCAGCGTCGAACTGGCTTAGGCCATCGGTTAGACCCGTGCCGATGGTTCCTGCCGTACCCCAATCCATGGTCACAGAGCTTGGCGTTGCACCGTTGGTCCAGGCCACGCTGATAGCGGCTGCAAGTTCAGCATCGACACTGTTTAAGGTACCATCGCCGTTGAAGACAAGCGTGCCGTGGGCCACCTGACCGTTCGCGAAGCTTGAAGGCACGTCGCCAGCAGGAATCGCATAAATCTCGCTCGCCCAAGTATTGATACCGGTTTTGATGAACGCAACGCGTAGATCGTGACCGGTACCCTGTGAGTCAAAGATACGAACACTGGTGAAATATTGCGGGGTGATCGCACCCGAGGCCATGTTTTTATCGGCATCCGTCGCATCATACGCTGGCCCTAAAGCACCGGTAGTTTGTTCTATTGTAAACCCGAGGCTGTTGAGCGAATCAGTCATCCCGAGCTCGGACACCACGCTACCGCTGTTGGTTGGATCTTGTATGTCCAGGCCCACCGCTGTGCCAGCAACAGCCGTGGTCGCTGTGAATGGAACGCGGATGGAATACTGACCGGTGGAACTAACGTCAGCCACTTCGAACTGCCCGTTAAGAGCCGTTAGAGGAATGCCGCCGATGGTGGGTGAAGCAATAAAGGTTCCCGTGCCGCCATTCCCCGTGCTGGTAGCCCGGGAGTTAACAGCGATGGTATAGGTATTTGCACCTGTGACCGTTACGCTATAAAGCCCGGTCAGTTCCGTCAGCGGAATGCCGTTGATGTTGCCGGTAGGGTAGCCTGTTAAGTTGGAACCATCGAAATAAATTTGGTCGCCGGTAGTAAATCCGTGCGAAGCTTGAGTGATGGTCACGGTACTGGAATCGCTTACCGTTGCATAGGCATTGATAGCGGTGGTGGCCGAAGGATAGATAGCAATGCCCGTAGGATCGAGCGTAATAATATCACCTTTGGTGTAGCCGTGCGCCGTTTGCACGATATCGATCTCACTCGAACCTACCGCAGTGGTCAGCGTATTGCTCGAAGTAAAGGTGGTCGTCACCGTTGATACGGGATTGTCGCTGAAAGTAACCGTATCGAGCGGGTCGTCGACATAGATATTCATGGTCGAACTGGTGTCCGGATTTGCAATCGTTGCCGAAACGCCTGGCGATTCGTTGACGACTGCTGCAAGCCCTTGCATGGTTGAGAAGCGATTATTGCCCGCGGCAACCGCTTTAAGGCCAAGCTCACCTACCCAGTCAATGCCGCGCTTGATACTATTGCCGGAGCCGGAACCGGTATCGTCGCCGTTGCCGAAGGTAATGGCTTCGTTGGCATCGAGCGAACCGACATAGAGGCGGTTGTTCGATACGCGGGCGGTTAAGCCGTCGACGGCGTTGATCGCTGTTGCGAGTGTGTTGAGTGTGTTGAATTGACCCAGCTGCGTATTGGGCGTACCCGTGGTGTAGACAAAGGTGTGTGTGCCAGTGATAGGTGTTGTTACCGTGAAGTTAAGCGCGCCGGTAGTGAATCCGGTGGTGCCGGTGGCGCCGAAGAAGGTAGTCGAGGCAGTGGTTGCATCAAAAATTGTACCCGCATAGATGCGGATGTCTGCATTGACCGTGGTACTGCCGCCGTTAGCGAGTTGTGCGTTTGCTGCCGCACCACCACCAGTAACCGCACCCGCAGGATCGCCCGCGATAGTAGGGATGGTGAAAGTGATTGATGTCGAGGTCACCGCACTAATGGTGTAGGTGCTGTTGAGTTCACCTGCGGTGATGTTATCGAAACCCGTAGCGCCAGCAATCGTCACGCGCTGCCCCGCTAAAAATCCGTGGCCGGAAGGCAGCGTCATCGTAACGGAAGCCGGACCGCCGGACGGCGCGTTGTTGCTGACCATGGAAGTAGCGCTGGGCACGGTTGATACAACTTGCGCTGCGGTGTCGACCTGAACGGTATACGAGTCTTCGTCGACTTTGGTGATGACGAAAGATTGGTTGAAATCCGATGCCGGAATGCCGGCCAGTGCAGTGGACAACCCAGAAAACGTCACCACATCGCCCGTTTGCAATCCGTGATTGCCTTGCCGCACAGTGACAGTTTTAGAGCCTGGTGTGGTATAAAAGGGGTTATTGCCCAGGGTCAGCGTTGCCAAATCAACGGCTGTGGCGCTATCGCCTACGGCACCGGTGGTGATGTCGCGGCTGAAGGTGAAACCGCCGTAGCGATAGGTATAATCGAGACCGCCGCCAGTGGTGATTTTAAATTGATCGCCGCGCTCCAGATCATTGACGCTGGTGGGCACGATGATGTCGGTGGAAGAAATGTCAAAGTTTTGAACGCTCAAATTATCCATGTCGACCGTTACACCCGAACCAGGGTAGCCGACTTCCGTACTTTTCAAATTCGCGCTTAATTCAATGCGCGTGGTGGAGGCCGCCGAACCGCTCAAGGATTCGACGTTGACGGTTTCTAGGCTGCTTAAGCTTGCGCGCGAAGTGGTATTGGCGTTGCCTGCTTCGCCGGGGAGGCGGCCTTCGCGATCGAGCGGCCAGCCCTGGAGGAAATAGCCCGCAGCATTTTGGAAGTTACCCGTGGAATCTTGCTTGAACGAACCGGCGCGCGTGTAATACACCGTGCCGGAGCCGTCGGCGTTACCGTTTACGACCATCATACCTTTGCCGGAAATGGCGATATCGGTATTGCTGTTGGTGGTAACCAGAAGGCCTTGCTCGCTCACCTGTTTGCGGTTGGTACCGAGTACACCGCCCGGCGCGTAAGCCACCGTGCCGGAGCTGGTAACGAGTGTTTCGAACACGCCCTCACCGCGTTTATACCCCACCGTGTTGACGTTGGAGATGTTGTCGGACAAAATACCGATCCGGTTTGCCTGTGCGCGGAGGCCCGAAACGCCGGAAGAAAGTGCACCGTAAAGACTCATAATTAACCCCTATGGTTGGTTGCGGCCACGCCGCGAAATGTTGTTAATAGGACTCAAAGCAATTCTTGTGCCGTTCTGATCGACGTGATGTCAGACAGCGGGACTTGGATGTCATCGAGCGATAAAATGGTTTGGCCATCTTGCAGGTCTGCCGAGGTGACGATGCCAGTGGTATAAGTCGTCGGAGTGATGGCTTTGCCTGCGCTATCTTGCGCGCTGATGACGAATTTGTAGGAACCGTTGGGCATTTTTTTGCCGGTTAGGCTGTTGGTGCCGTCCCAGACCACCTGGTTGCGGCCGGCGGTCGTGGGCACGTTGCCGTTATACACCACCCTGCCGGCGCTATCGGTGACGGTAATCTTTGCCGTCGCCGCTTCTTTGGGCAAGACGTAGATGAATTTGGCACCTTCTCTGGTGCCATCGCTTATTTTCATGCTTTTATCGCCTTTGGCTTCGATCACCCGACCGATGTAGTTGGCGGCCGATGTCAGTTGGCCCCCACCGATCACCGCGATGAGTTTTTCCAAATTGCTATTGGTATTGATTTGTTCCTGCACGCTTGAAAGCTGTGCGATTTGCGAGGTGAATTGGCTCGCATCCTGCGGATCCAACGGGTCCTGGTTTTTTAGCTGGGTGGTTAGAAGCGTCAAAAAATCATTGTAGTTTTGCGACAGTGCTTTTTGAGATTTCGCGGTGGTGTTAGCGATGTTGTCGGTGGGGTTTGAGCTGTTAGTACTAACTCCGGTAACCATAACACATCTCCTATACTTTAATGTTGACGCCGCTGCGCAGCGCTACGGTGGTTTGGGTTGGCACAATTGCCGCCACCTCTTCTTCGAATTCGTCACTTAAAGGGCTATACTTGTTGGGCTTGTAATTTTGTTGCTGACTTTGTTGCTGGTCGCCGCCGCGCAGGTTAAAGCTGAGCGAATCTGAATCAGCACTCAAACCCAGGTCGGTTAGCATTTGCTGCAGTTGTTTGGCATCGCGTTGCAAGAGCTCTAATGTTTGCGGACGGTCGCAGCTGATGACTACACCCGCTTTGCCGGTCGCACCGATTTCCATTTTGATTTCGACCTCGCCGAGCTCCGCCGGGTCGAGTTTAACGGTGATACGGCTTACGCCGTCTTTCATCGCCGATTTCATTTGTACTTGAATTTGCTCGACCACCTTAGCCCCGCTAGCACCGCGTATGTGCTGCTCGAAGCTAAGCGGATGCGAACGTTGTGCGCCGGCGGCGTTCGCAGCCTGTGCCTTGGGGGATTCGGATTGCGAACCTGCAAATTGTTGATTGCCGCCAGAGGTTTTTCCGCCCGCATCTTCTGACGTTAAAACAGCAACAGGGGCAGCCACAGCGGAAGCCTGCTGCACCGCTTGGGGTTTGGCCACAACATCCGGCACATCAATCGGCGCGGGCGCTGAAACTTGCGCAGGTGCCTGGGGGGACTGCGGCGCTTGCGCGGCGGTAACAGCCTGCGGAGCGCTCACATCAGCAGGCGCGGCGGTTTGCGTTATTTGTTGTGGTTGCGCAGAAGGCGCACCCTGAATTTGCGTTTGCGTTTGAACAGCGGATTCTGCGGCCGATTTATGCGCCGCCGCCAACTGCTGCACGGGTGCTGCGGCGCGCAAATTGGTAAGCAGATTCTTCACTGCGGCAACTTGCGCGGCCAGATCCCTTACCACATCCTGAACATCTACAGGCCCGCTATCATTGCCCAGCAGGGTTTGAAGTGCGTCCGCAAAAGATTGCTGCGGGGTGCTTTGCGTGCCCTCAGCCACCGGTTGCGGCGTAGCCACCCATTGCTGGAGTTGGGTTAAGACTTGATTGGCCGTTGCAAGCACGTTTTGTACGCGCGGCGCAGCACTTGGGGGAATATTGGCCGCCTGGAATGGTTCTAGTGCGGTTTGCACCGTTTGCACGGCCTGGGCAACAGCAACCACCAGTGCCGCCAGGGCTTCGCCGGTTGAAACACCTTCTTTTAAGGCATCATCGAGCGCTTTGGTCGCCTCTTTCAGGGCTTTCGTCGCATCGTTTAAGGTTTGCGTGGCTTGCGTGTGGTCTGCGGGATCGTAATTGTCCTGGGTAGTCACGTTGGCGCTTGTGTTTGCCTCAGGCGCTTGTGCGGGGGCACTATCGGTTTGCGGAGCGTCCGGCTTAGGCTGCGCGACCGCTTGAGCTGGAGCGGCTTGAGGGGCGGGCACGGGTTTATCCGCCGGGGCAACACGCGGCGCAACATCTGCACGCGGGGTCGCGGTTTGCAGGAGCTGGGTGAGGTGGTTGCTAAATCCGCCGCCGTTTGCCTCGCCCTGCCCAAACGAGGTGGAAAGCAAATCAAACAGCGCAGTTTCACCCGCATCTTTTTTATTTTGTCCACCGACGAGCGACACGGAAGAAGCGGCTACCTGACCTGAAAGCATGGAAATCTCCTTGTTAAGACAACTCTCTACGAGAGAAGCAAGGAACGTGCCAATGGCCCAATTCGTGGGATTAAGGAATTGAAATGATTCAGCTAGGCAGAAAGGGTAAGGCCGGAGGAACCATTTTCCGGATTGTGCGGCAAGGGCTCGGCCGGCACCTCAGGGGCGATAATCGCGCCGTGTTGTTGCGCATCTATTTCCGCCCAGCTGTCGCACATGAGTTTAAGATCCGCGATCACCTGATCGCAAGTTTCGATGCTGGCACTTCTGTGGACACTTAAAATCCGCGCGTCGATCGAGGAATAAAAGCTATATAGGGTACGGGCCACTTCGCCGCCCTTTTCAAAATCAAGCGCGCCCTGCAGACCAAAAATAATTTCACCCGCGCGGGTGAGAAGTTTAAAACGGGCGATGGGATCGTTTTTCTCGATTGCATCCTTGGCTTGACGTATAGAACGAATGGCCGCCTCATACAGCAACACCACCTGACGCGTCGGAGAGACGGTTTGGGTGGCATTGGCATACGCTCGCATGGCGTTTTTGGACATGGGCATTACCTAGCTGTCAGCAAAGCGAGTTTTGTTGCTGATATCGAGCGAATTGAGCAGCGTGTTGATCGACGATAACAAGCTTTCAAGCGCGCCGAATTGTTTCAGCAGGCTTTCGCGATAGCTATCAAGCTGCGCATTAATACGGGTGATTTCATTGTTGTAGCGTGTGGTACTATCTTTGATGCTGGTTTCCTGCTCAGCAAGTGTGCCGGTATCGCTGGTTAGGGCGGCCTCTAACAAGTTATAGGTACGATCCGCAATACCTTGCGTTGCGGTGACGCTAACGGTCGCCGTGGCACTGGAGGCATAAAGCATGCTCATGCCCTCAAGCGCAGAACCATCAGGTGCCGTTAACTTCCAACCGCCGCTTGCCAGCTCCGTGCCCGTAAGCGTGATGGTGGTAGCCCCGACCGTTGCCGTGAATGTTTCCGTGCCAGGGTTTGAACTCAGCGTAAAGCTGGTAGCAGTGAGCGCATTGGTATGCGAGAACACTCGGAAGTTAGAATTGTTGCTGGTGTAGGTAAATCCGAACAACGCCTGCACATCTTCGAAATGGCTGGAGAGTGCATTTTCCAGCACCGTCTCATCGACGTTAAGAATGTTTCTGGTAAACGGATTGCTATCTGTCTCCGGCGCGTCATCAAAGGTGATGCCGATGTCAGACAGCGAGTCGTAATTACCGGCAGTAATGCCAGACACGGTGTTTGAGACTTCATTACCTACGGTACTAACGATGGAGCGAAACACCGGATCATTGGCTAACACGGCCGTTTTCACATATTTGCCGGTTTGGGGGTCGGTTTCTGACTGTTTGGCGAGAAACACCCGCAAATCATTATAGGCGTTGATAAAATTGATCACACCGCTTTTAGCAATGCTTTCGTCGGCTTCAACATCGATCGTAATGGTCGTAGAGCTTGGGACGGTTGCCTGCAATAGATTAAGGGTGATGCCATCTACCACGTCTGAAATGGCATTGGTAGAGCGCGTGATCGTTACGCTATCAATCACAAATACCGCATCGGTAGCCGTTTGAGCATTGGCAAACGTTACGTTGGCAAGCGAACCACCCGCATCAACTACCGTGACCAATTCAGAATTATCAAGATCAAAATTATTGGCGGTGCCGGTTTCGGTGGCGGAAAATACGATTTTATAATTGCCGGTAGACACCTGCAATACGCTGGCCTCGATGCCCGTATCCTCACTCACCGCATTAAATTTGGAAACCACCGCATTCAGAGAGTCTCCACTGTCAAGCGTAATGCTTTCGCCATTCACCGTAAAGGTGCCTGCCTTAAAGAAACCGGCAGTAACCCCGGCAGTGACAATAGACGTGTCCGCATTGGCGATAGTAAACGTGTTGGTCGTTTGTTTTTTTGCACGGGCGACCGACGTAATATCCGTAATCGAATAGGTTTGAACACTGGCACCAGGTTCTGCGTTGACCGTAAGATATGTGCTAGCGGCCGTGCTGGTGCTGGAAGCAAGCGCGGCGGTGCGGTACTCAAATACATTATCCACTTCGTTAGCAACGCCTGAGGGGTTGCGCAGAAAATTGCTAGCGTCTTTGAAGGTGGAAAGCAGTGTTTTAAGCTCTGCAAATGCACTCAACCTGCCGTTATTGCTCTCAATTCTTGTTTCAATTTTGGTTTTAGGGATGGCTTTGGCATCGACCAGAGATTTAATAAGGCTCTCGGTATTTAAACCAGAACCGCCCACCCCACCAGCCACTGTGCGGCCGTTGCTTTGGAAAAAATTGCCGAGTGAAATAGAGCTTACCATAACGTCCTAGCCTTTTTTGAGGGTCAGCGCAACCTTGCTTCTATTTAAGAAGCAAGAATCGCGCCAAATCCACTTATGCTTCCAAGCTCAAGGAGGGCCTATCTCCACCGCTCCCTGACATCATCAGGCTTGGTTCTGGGATGTAAGTCACCTTGCCATCCCGTAGATTGACAAACCTGGTAACGTATTGGCCGCTAAAGTCTTTATAGAACATACTCAAACGTGTATCGCCCAGGACATATTTGTTAGCAATGTCCTTAATGAAACTTACACGCCGTTGCTCTGCCTGAGCAATTTTTACATCCAAATCCGCCTGGGTAGGCTGATCATTATGTATAGGCAGAGTAACCCCCGCCGCTTCTGATCGGATCGGAAGCGGGGTTGCCCCCTGATTCCTTTTCGGCATCATGGGGACTGCCTGTTGTAGCGTAATCCCTTCCATGATCGTTCTCCTTTTTCCTTTGGTCTAACCCCTTTTCTGGGTTCGGGGTGGTAGCACCTGCTACCACCCCTGCCCTGGGGTTTGATCCTTAAAGTTCTATGGATTAACCGATCAGTTTCAGCAAAGCTTGCATCTGCTGATTCGCTTGCGCGAGTACCGAGATACCAGCCTGCAGTTTAACCTGCGAGGTGGCATACAAGGTAGACTCAGCCGCAATGTCCGTATCAAGCAGAGCTCCGCGAGCCGCATCCTGGTTCTGAATCGCCGATTCGATATTCGCCGCGGCGAAGTTAAACCGAGATTGCAGCGCACCCACGTTTGCACGAAGGCGTGTGATGGACTGGATCGCAAGATCAAGCGCATCAACCGCTTCACCCGCAGATTCCTGCGTGAGTACGTTCAGTTCTGCGCCAGCATAGAGCTCGTCCGTGCTTGCGTTACCGATGCTTACTCTCAGCGAATCTTCCGAGGTGGTACCAACTTGGAAGGAAAGCGCCGCCGAACCATCGGTTGCACCAAGGGCTATACGCAGCGCGGCTTCAAACGCAACGGCTTTATCATCGCTGCTGAGATCAATCGCCGTATCACCCACAGTGAAGTCAATGAACTGGTTCACGTCTTCAGAGCTGGTGAAGCGATAGCGTTGATTAGATGTCAACGTATCGCCGATGTCGTTAGCCGATGTAAACTCAATACCGCCAACGGTCAGCTTGATGATTGCATCAATTGCGCTGCCAGAAGGAGCCAGTACTTTAACATCGGTGAGCGTCAGATCACTGAAGTCGCCCAGCTGCGCCGTCACTTTCGTGCCGAGCAGAGAGCCGGTGACCGAACCCGCCACGCTAAACGCACCGCCGCCAACATAGCTGGAAACGATACGGTTTTGCAGGAAGGTCATGCTGCTAAAGGCCGCATCCAAACGTGCCGCAACTTCATCCGCACCCGCTTGCGTGTTGAATGATTGGATTTCATTCGCACGCATCTGGAGGTCGAAATAGCCGCCGCTGGTACCATCCGGTAACTCATTCGAGAAGAAGCGAATGGTGGTGTTGGCAGAGACGGTCATATCCACGTTGTCGGCGGTATAGGTATAGTCGCCGATTTGAATGGAGAGATCCACCTGATCCGTGGTGCCGGTGTAGGTCGCGTTAAACCCGCTGATCGTGCCAGAAAACGCCGAGTTAGTAACACCATTTGCTTTCACACCAAAAGTGGTAGCAGAGTTGCTCAAGGTGGAACTCGTCACCGAAGAGCCGGTAACGTTGGTTGAAACACCAACCGTACCACCAGCAACGGTGAGCACGTCATCCATCTTTTTGCCTTTGATGAGCAATGCATCACCATCACGGGTGATATCCACCTGTTTGAAGAAATACGCTTCCGCAGCGGTTGCGTGACCATCTTCATAATAACGGTTCAAGGTGCGAACCGCGTTATCAAGGGTTTCAGCAATCGTGTCCCCAACCAAGATTTCATTGGGAGCAGCAGAAGCCACAGCCGTTGAGGTAAAGTAGAACACCTTGCCACCGAAGGTAAAGGTGTTGCTTGCGCTTGCGTTTGTGGTTAGCAACACGCGGCTTTCTGCTTTCACCGTTGAAAGCGCGGTGAGGATTTCATCGCCAGTCGTGCTGGACGAAGAAACCGCCACGTTGCCGATACCCAGACCATCATCCGCACCACCGGTGAGCGATGCGTTGGCCGTGCGGGTAACACCGGACGTACCGTTGGCAATCACTGTGCCGGCAGTTGAAGCTGCCGTTGCATGCACCGTGCCGCTAATCAGTATGTTAATACCGCTGGCTGCTGCTACACCGGAAGGATCAGACGCATACAAGCGAATGTTAAAATCGCTGTCGCCTGAATCCTGGTCAATCACCGCGTAGATACCTGTCGTTGCGGTATTAGCATTGATGCCTGCAGTAATGGTCGTCAGCGTGTCGGCCGCCACCAAAGTGTGCAACTCATATTCCACACCGTTGACTGTCGCGCGGATAACGCCGCCGGTAGTCAGAGGTGTAGCCGCAGCACCGCCCGCATCCACGATATCCGTTGTGGCGTTGGTGATGTTGCCGTCCGTCAGGTCGGCATCGAATAAATCACGATAACCGTCTGTAGAAACGATTGATTTGCTCGAATCGTTGCCCACAGGGTCCGCGAAGAAGCCGGTGCTTAAATCGATATTGGCACCCAGCAGCTTGAACGTATCGCTGCGGTAGCTGTCACCACCGTCTAAAATCGCAACACCGTTTAAGCTGTTGTGGCTCAAACGAATGTTGTAGCTGGTGCCGTTATAGACAACCGATGCTTTAACGCCCGTGGTGGACGCGTTAGCGTTGATACCGTTAGCAAGATCCTGCAAGGTATATGCACCGCCCGTGCCCGAACCGCCATCCGCAGTAAACGTAAACAGCGTTCTTTGAACACCACCAATGGTGATTTTGAGCGCCTCATCCACGTCAAACGGCGTAGCTGCTGCTGCTGCCGTGTCAGACACAAGATAGCCAGTCGTGGTAATGCCAGTGGAGCTTGCATCCGTAAACAGGTTGAAGCTGGTGCCCAGTGTTTTGCCACTATATTGGCCTTCGCCGTTCACTGTTGCGGTGCCGGAAGTTGCAACACGGAACGCGTCACTGATGGAGCCGCCTGAACGCGATTTGATCACCAGTGTGTTGCCGTCCGCTTCGTATATGGCTTCACTGAGTGCTAGTCTGCGTGCGTGGGTCACTTCAGTCACCGATGCAGCAACGCCAGTACCAAACAAGCTGCCGTCTGTTCCAAGTAGGTTCAGTCTAGCCGCCAGGTTGGTGACTGTATCTGCAACCGTACCGCCAACAGCAAATTCGATGCCGTCAACCGTATCGGCTTCAGCAGTAATCGTCACGCCATTGATGATCACGGTTTCAGCATCTGCAATGGTATCAAAAGTGATTCTCAGCGCACCCTCCGATGCGTTGGTTGCCTTGCTGGTTACAGCAGAGGCAGCACCGAGCGCGCCGTTGATCAGTTTTACACCGTTGAAGTTGGTGGCTGAAGCAATACGGTCGATCTCCGAGGTGAGTGCTTGGAACTCTGCGTCGAGGAACGCGCGTTCGGTTGAACCCAGCGTACCGGAACCGGCTTGTACTGCGATTGATTTTTGGCGTTGCAAAATCTCAGACACCTGTGCGAGTGCGCCGTCGGCCACTTGCAGGAGGCTTGCGCCTTGCGAGGTGTTTAAGAGTGCAGTGCGAAGGGTGGATACGCCGGTTTTAAGGGACGTACCAATGGAGAGCGCCGCAACGTCGTCAGAGGCTTGCGTGATGCGGTTACCACTCGACAGTTTCGCAACAGATGCTGCCGTCGCATTGGACGCGACGCCAATGTTACGCTGCGCTGCATACGCCGCCAAGTTGGTGTTAATGGAATTGATTTGCATAGGTCTTCTCCTACATGGATGTTAACAGTTATGATCGGGCTACATGCCCACAGATACCCAGTGACAAATTGCGTCACATTAGACCGAGTATTACACATGCCTGGTTAATACTACGTTAACGGACCATAAAAAGTTTTTTGACGTTCGTCAATATCTTGTGTGGATTATTTTAATTTTGCCTAGATATTGTAAGGCCGTAATAAACCTGCAAGCCGCGCTGGGTCTGGCCAACCGATTTCTCTGAGCATCGGCATAGCATTTTCCAGCGTGCCGACGTGGTCGAGCACCCGGGCGATCGTTTGCACCACTTGAATCGTCAAGGATTCCTGAGGTTTCCCGCCCGAAACATCGGCCGCGCACATGAGCGCCAAGCGCGTGAGTGCATATTCATAGGCAAGCCAGGTGATGCGTTCTGACGGTGTCGTTCCAAGGCCTGCGTAAGGATAAAGCGACGACGAAAGCTGCATCTCGAGCACGCGCAAAAGGATTGGCGCGAGCGTGGATTGATGGTGTGCTGCGTAGCGCTGATGTAGCGATTCGATGCGGGTAAACGTATCGGGTTGGGTGTTTGCGGTCGCCTGGTCCCATAGCAATTCGACATTTAAGGCTTGCTCCATTAGCGCGATCACTTCTTTGAGCCGCGCCGTCGGTTTGATTTTGCAGGCGGTAACCAGCGTGGTGAGCACAATCAGCATAAACAACACATCATGCGGATGGGTCACGGGTTCTGGAATGGCACCCGGCAGTTTTGGGGCAAGGGTTTTGCGAAGTGCCGGCCACTGCACCATGGGTGCGCTTGAAAGCACGAAAGCCTCGGTTGCGAGTGTGATTAAATGCTGTTCCGGCGAAGTAGAAATGTGCTGTACATCTGCGCATACGGCGAGTGCCTCTTCTGCACCCGCTTGTGGGTCGAGATAGTTCCTCATAGCTTCCGGCACACGGTCAACTGTGGTAGGTGCCAGCGCAACCGATGGACGCTCGATCAGCGCCAGGCGCGCAATTTCCGGACACGAGAGTGTGGCGGTGACAATTACTTTTTCACCGAGCGCGCGGGTAATGCGTGGGTAGAGATGGCAGGTGTCGGTTAGAAAATCCGTTCCGCGTGTGGAATGGATTTGGCAGGAGCCCTGTTCGAGCTTGGGGCAGCAGCCGGTGGTTTTATCGAAAGCGAGCACAGTGCCAACACCTTCGCGGGTTTCAACCATAGTCAGGAGCTGGGGAGCTTTTTCTTGATAAAGAGAGAGTGTTGGGGTGTCTACCTTCACCAGCCAACCGTTGCAGCAATTATCCGCGCAGGTAGGACCGAGGCACGAAAAGTAATCCAGCAATTGCGAACGCAATGCCGAATGGGGGGTGCGGTTGGAAAAAGGAGGCATGAATTACCATCCCCTCATATCATCCTGCTGAATCCGAAGGATTCGAGCAGGATCGCGCCGAGTCTTATGAGATCCTGCTCGCCTCGCAAAGCGAGGCAGCAGGATGACGGCTTATCCCTTGATAACATGTTGCACTTTGTAGCGGCTGTGTGGGAACACGTATTGCAAGCCCTGCTTATGCCGTTTGTCCATCAGGAGTGGTGCGCGGGCGTTCACCGTAATGCGTAACGCTTCCGCCGAACGGTAGACCGATACCACCAGCGCCATCTCTAAATCGGCGAGTGCCACGCCGATATCCTGGGCAGCGATGATCAAGTCTTCGCGGGCGATGATGGGGTTTTCGAGCATGAGCGGCAGAACAATGAACGACAGCGTGTAGTCGTCCAGCGATTGCAGCAGTTTAAACTGCGGCATTTTGTTTTCGGGAAACACCGACACCACATAGCGTTGGCGGTCGGGAAGACCGAGCAGGCCGCGCGGAAATGCCAGCGCTTCAGCCAGGTCGACCTCAACCTCGCCAAACCGCGAAGTGATGGTTTTGCGCCCTGCTAATTCGGGGGGAAGCGCGGAGCGTGGGGTGGCGTGTTCGGTCATGTACATAATCTTACCTCAAATAGTCAGAGAGTTTCAACTGATTGATTCGCGCAAAGGCCTGAAAAGATGCCTGAAGAATGCTTTGATTCATGGCAATCTGTGTCGATGCGGAGACGAGATCGGTATTGACCATGTCCTCCTGCACGCCTTTCCAGTAGAGTTGTAGCGTTTTGAGGCCTTCGGTAGCGTTGGTCACATTGATCGAATAAGTGTTGATCACCGCTTGTAAATTGTTCACACCCGAAAGCCCCTCCTGAATGAGGTTGAAGGCCTCACCCATCATCGTATCATCGCCCTCGGCGTGCGCCTGCCGAGCCACCGCAAAAGCAGCCACCAGTTTTTGAATGGAGGGATCGTCAGCACGCGCGGTTTGTGCGAATTCATAACCATCCTGAACGCGCATTTGCGTATTTTCCTTGTTGCCCTGGTAATAGCCATCGTCGGGAACACCATCTTCCTGCAAATCCGGAAACTCAGTGTTCATGGGCGGCGTGTCGGTGCGGGTGCCGGAAAAGAGATAATGGCCGTCAGAATTGGTGTTGAGCTGGGCGGTGAGCGCGCTCCACAGACCGTCGAGGCGTTCGTCGAAAGCCAGGCTGTCGGTGGCACCCGCACCGCTGCGGGCCAGTACAATTAAGTTTTTGGTATCGTTGCCGATTTGGATCACCTGGTCGAGGGCGTTTGACATGGTTTGCAGGCGGCTGGTCGTTATCGAGTTTTGCTGTACAAATAAATTGGTGCGGCTTAGGCGGTTGCTAAGCGCCGCATAAGGCTCCACTTGCCCCGCGAGATCGCTGTAGGTATCCGCTTTCAGGCCGCTCGACACTTGGGTTTGCAGTTTCGCAAGCTGCGCTTGAACACTAACAGCGTCCGACAAGGTGGACTGGTGGGTGTTGTAGGTACTGACGCGACTGATATCAACCATGGGGCATCTCCTAGATCGAGTCTAACAAGGTTTGAAACAGCTGATCCGCCACCGTAATAATGCGGGCGGAGGCTGCGTAGGCGTTTTGGTAGACAATGGTGTTGGCGAGTTCTTCGTCGAGATTGACGCCGCTTAAGGCGCTCGAGCGATCTTGAAACCCGCTTAAAATGAGCGTGGCGCTTTTATTGGCGCTGTCGACATTGTTGGCGTCGGTGCTGGCAAAGCCGATAATTTGCGCGGCGTATCCATTTATGGTCTGCGTCGAATCGGTAAGGCCGCCGGCGGCACCGAAGACAAACAACGAATTCGCAAGTGAGCCAAGTGCATGGGCTGTACCATTATCGCCTACGGGACGTTCGTAAGTATAAAGCGGCGGCTTGTTGGGGTCCGACGGGCGATTGCTTTGCACCATATTACCCACCGACAGCAGACCCGAATTGTTGAGCAGGCGGCTGGTAACCGAGAGTTGTGCGGCACTACCTGCGACCGTATCGCCACTGGAGGTGGGGATATTGCTGTCGAAGAAATTATTAAGTTCGAAATAGTGCGAAAATCCGCGGCCGGAGCCGACTACGGGATTGCTCTGGTTGGGGCGGCCGTTTTCAAAACTATCCAGGGAGTCAATCACGATATACGCATCGCCGGAGGAAGAGCTAAGTTTTAAATAGCCATCCTGATCGGCAAAATATTCGCCGTTATTTTTTTGCAGTTCTCTACCATCCGCATCAACGAGTGTTGCTGTCAGATAGGAGCCTTGTGCTGGGTTGGGAATGGTGAGCGTACCGCCGCTGTTGCTGTTGCCGAGCGCGCCGTAGCGGTTGGAGTAAATACCATCAACATTGTTGGGCACGCGGTAGGAAACTGTCGCAGTGGTAATTTCGCCCGCGCCGTCGACAACGGCCATTTGCACGGTGATGTCGTAATAATTGGAATCAAGATTAGGGGTCAGATCAGCGCGGAAGGTGCCTTCGGAACCAGTGCGGATTTTTTGTCCGGGATCGATGCTTTGATAGGTGGTAAGCGCCTCAAGACCTGAGACGTCCTGGCTGCCGGTAGCGTTTGCGGTGCCGTGGGCGG
Source organism: uncultured Rickettsiales bacterium (assembly GCA_964405685.1). GTDB lineage: Bacteria > Pseudomonadota > Alphaproteobacteria > Rickettsiales > SXRF01 > CAYOOP01. The sequence continues at coordinate 455,906 of CAYOOP010000001.1, read as the reverse complement.
TAACGGTAAAGCTGTTAGCGGTGACATTGCTGACGGTAAAATAGCCGGTTAAAGACACACCGATGATGCCGTTAACGGAAGTGCCTGGGTCCGGCAGATAAACCACGTCGCCGTTTTTCAGGCCATTGCTGGTTGCCGCGATAGTAACCGTCGCAAGGCCGTCGGTCGTAGTATAGGTGCCGCCCGTGGCATCAAGCGTAATGGTTGGAACGGTGTTAGTGACGCTGCCCATGGCGGCGCCGGTGTCGTCTACCACCGAGGCGCTGCTGACAAAAAATTGTGAGCCATCGGCGGCGAGATTGCTCAAGTCAAAATCGAACTCGAACCGCGAATCTGGCATGTTGGTAGTAAGCGACCCGAGCTGAATATTATCCAAATTGCCGAGCGAAAATTTGTTTTGCGGCGCAGCGTAGTATTGGTTGATCTCTTTGAGAATCGCCGCGATGGTCGGCTGGCCTTCGCCGTAATCATCGCTGGAATTAAGCTGTGAGAGGTCCAGCGTCAGCGGCGGAATACCGCCGGTGTCATCACCGTAGGGGTTCACAATCGGTAGACCGCGACTGTCTACCAGACCGATGCGCACCGATCCTGTCCACTGCGAATAATCGCCCGCAGCAACCGCGCGGGTGCCCGTTAAGCTGCGGGAGCCTGGATAGGCCGAACCTTGATTGTGAGCAGCGTTTACCACATCGCGTATTTGCGCGGCGAGCTGATCGAGCTGATCGAGAACTGCAGGCATTTTAATATCGCGAATGTCGAGGGCCGCGCGAATCTTCCCGGTGGTAACCGTGGTGGTAACACCCGCAGAACTACCGCCCGTTGCTAAAATCACCGGATCACCGATGCGGTTGCCATCGGGGGCAATACGGTAGAGTTTGAGTGAGGAAAGCGGCACGTTGTTGGTAAACATTTCCGGCGAATTGGCAGGAGCGTATTCCAGCTGTGCGTAGTTGTCATCAAGCAGTGTTGCACCACCGGCAGTATAGAGACGAACCGTGCCGTCGGGACGGAAATAGGCGTTGATGTCGATGTTGGATGAGATGTCGCGCACGAGCTTGTCGCGTTTATCGAGCAACTCGGCGGTGGATTGGTGTAAGAGCGAGGCGTTGGTGATGGTAGTGTTTAAATCATACAGCTGAATGACTTTTTGATTGATGTTGGTGGCAGCGGAGGAAATATCTTGATCTGCTTGCACACGTAGTTGTTGGATGTCGGTGACCAGGCCACTAATGCGCCGGGCGAGCGCATCGCCGGAATTAAGAGCGTTAAGTTTATAGGAACTGCTTTCAGGGTTGTCGGAGAGGCCCTGCATGGCGTTAAAAAAGCTGGTGACCGAGACGTCCACGCTATCGTTCGAACCGGGCTTGCCGAGCAGCACTTGTAGGCGTGTCGCATAGTCAGCAAGCGTGTTGGCGTTGCCGATGATGGAGGTTTGCCGCTGAATAGAGCCTTGCAAATAGGTGTCGACTTTGCGAGTGACATCGGAAATGCTGACGCCCGCGCCGTCGCCGCTGACCACTTGTGATTCTTGCTGAATGAGCTTGCGCGAATAGTCCGCATTATTGGCATTGGCGATGTTTTGCGACAGTACCGACAACGCCTTTTGGTTCACCCTGAGGCCGGAAAGCGCGTTGTTCAGCGTGAGGGCAAGACTCATGGTTTATATGGTTTGGTTAAGGGTGACGGATACCGCCGAGTAAGGTGATGGGGGCGTAAACCCATTGTTGTTGTAGTAGCGGGTAGAGGATTGTTCGCGCACGACATCGCGAATGGCTTGGACAATCTGCTGGTTCACCTCTCTAGCCATTTGCAGCTTGCGGTGGTTTTCTTCCAACACATCTTCAAACACTTTCACCACCTCCGCCAAATCCTGCTTATCGCGTGAGGGGATCTGCTCGGAGAGCTCGGGGTGGCGTTTCAAGACTTTTTTGTGGGTTTCAAGCGCTTGGGTAAGGAAGAGTTTTTCGTCCTGCAACGCGCTGATTTTTTTGATGTTCATGGTTTTGAGCAAGTCCACTTCTTCGGCCATCACCTGCGCTAAGCGCGCCGTAATGGTGATGATATCCTGGGTGTTAACACTACGCGCAGGAGGAGTGAGGATGGATGTTTCAGCGTTGGTCATAAGCTCGCCCCAGTTGAAGTCGTGGCCGCAGGAACCGCAGAAACCTCTTGGTGTTTCAACATTTCCTGCTGAATATACCTTGCAATTCCTATGCCACCGGACTTGGCGATTTGCTTGGCGTATTGGTCGGTAATCAGGCCGTGGTAGGCCTCGTCGCCGTTTAAATTATAGGCCGCGTCGTCATCGTCGCTCGATAAACCGGTTTGATCTTGCTCGGGAAACAACGATTGCAGCATTTGCGACAAGAACATGGATTCAAAATCATTCGCCGCTTTTTCGATCTGTTCCTTGCTGAGCTTTTTTCCATTGCCAATCAGCGCCGAGCCAGGAATGCCGCTAGAGGGCGCAGGATTAAATAAAGAAGCAAGTGCAGCGCTGGTATCCATACCCTACCTCGTTTCAATATCTGCCTGCAGAGCGCCTGCGGCTTTGATGGTTTGTAAAATCGTCACTAAATCGCGCGGGCCGACGCCGAGGGCATTTAAGCCAGCCACCAATTCTTGCAGTGTCGCACCGCCTTTTAAGACCGCCATGCGCTTGCCGGGGCCCTCATCCACCGTCACTTGCGTTTGTGCTACCGTGACGGTTTCTGACCCCTCAGGTGCAAGCGGGTTGGGCTGCGACACCAACGGTTTTTCTTCGATTTTGACGACGAGATTGCCTTGCGAGACAGCAACCGTATCGATTTTGACATGCTCGCCCATGACGATCGTGCCTGAGGCTTCATCGATAACAATGCGCGCCGGTTGATCGGTCGTCACACTAAGCTGTTCGACATCGGCGAGCAATTGCGTGACGTTACCTGCATAAAAATCGGGCACTTTCAGCACGACCGTTCCTGGATCGCTTGCAGCGGCAACACCGGGGCCAATGTTGGTGTTGACAACCTCGGCCAGTGTGGTGGCGGTCGTGATATCAGGATTGCGGAGTGCGAGTTTTAGCTCTTTCATGGAGCCGAGCGTGAATTTGGATTCTTTTTCGACGATGGCGCCAGAAGCAATGACACCTGAGGTTGGCACGCCCTTAGTTACAGTGGTTGCTGCACCTTCGGCTTTAAAGCCGCTGACGGAAATGGCACCTTGGCTTACGGCGTAAACTTCACCATCAGCCCCATAAAGGGGGGTCGCAAGGAGCGTGCCCCCCTGCAGGTCCTTGGCGTCACCCATGGCGCTGACTTGGACGTCGATGCGGCTGCCGCTCCGGGCGAAGGGAGGGAGCATGGCAGTTACCGTAACGGCAGCCACATTCTTCGTCTTCAGCGAGGTGCCACGCGTGTTGACACCTTGACGCTCAAGAAAGGCGATCAAGCTCTGTTCCGTGAAGGCGGAATTATTGAGCTTGTCACCTGTTCCGTTCAAACCAACCACCAGGCCGTAACCCATCAGCATGTTGTCGCGCACGCCTTCGACGCTTACTACGTCTTTGATGCGGCTGGTCGTTGCTGCGTGGAGTTTGTGGGCGCCCAAAATCGCGACAAACAGCGTCGCAAGCACAGACATCACCACAAGATCCCGCAGGAATTCTTGCAATCCTAATGATTTTAGTTGGTTGTATTCTCTCAAGTTTCGCATGGTTTCCCTCCACTGCTCAAGGGGAGCTATGCGAGAAGCGTGCCAGTTTTAAAATGCGCCCGTAATTTCCTGCTGGAAATTACATGGCGCGCAGCTCAAGGCTGACAAAGCCTTCTGGCTTTGAATAACGGAAACAATCCCTCGCTTGATACGATGGTACGGGGCATTGCTTAAGGGATGACGCCTCTGTCTGGGTCAACGGAGGGAGGCGCAACCTCATCAATCCATGCACCAAAAGCAGTGTCCGCTTTTTCCATAAGCGCTCTGCGGCTTTGTGGGCTTGGAGGCTGCTCAAATGGTTCGAGGGGGCCATACTTGAGTGGCGCACCTGGTTGTCTTATATCGATTTTCAGATTACGCAGATCATCAGGATTGTAGCGGGTTTCTATGCCTCGGTCTTGGTACGCTTTAATATATCCTCCGCTCACAAGCCGAGTAAGCGACTCCGGACTGATACCAAGAAATTCAGCCGCCTCATCAAGTGTGCGGTAATATTTTTGCGCATGTTTGCCAGTAGACATAAGGTTCTCCTTTGTTTCTTCCTCTATTTCTAGATGTCTTATTAATCAAATGACAGTTGTGTGAAATTCACTGAGTCTTGTCCCGGTTGGGCAGGCAATTTTTACCGGGTGCAGTTTTTGTGGACTATGTTAAAATGCCCTCATGAAAATCACCGAGTATAGCCAGATCAGAAATTCCCCTTCGGTGCGCAAGAAGCTTGCCGCAGGCGGGACGAGTAGTTTTTCAGATGTGCTGGCTTCAGTGGAATCGGGCAGCGCTTCAGCAGCTTCGGAAACTTCAACTGCCGCTGCCGTGGGCGGTGTGGAGGGGTTGTTTGTGCTTCAGGAAGTGTCCGCTGAGACCGCCGCGCGTAAACAAGTGGTGCAGCATGGGCATGCAATGCTCGATTCGCTGGAAGCACTCCGCCACTCTCTTTTGATAGGCGCTGTGCCACTTTCGGTGTTGAAAACCCTGGGCGATCGGCTGAATCAGCAACGCGCCATGACCTCTGACCCGGCCCTCCACATCATTATTGATGATATTGACCTAAGAGTTGCGGTGGAACTTGCCAAATGGGAAATGCGTTAGTGTTCCGCCTTCTAGGATGTTGCCTGTTGCTATTATTGCTTGTCCCTACAGCGCAGGCGATGAAACCCGACATTTATTTGCTGGCTCGCGATGAAGACCATTGCGGCAATGTAACGAACTATTACGTCTTAAAAAAAGACACGTCGCGGCGGGCAGCAATGGCGCTATATCAAATCCTTCATTTCTCGCTTGCGCAAAACGAACGGCTAGCCGGGCAGGAAATGCATTATAAAGAACAGTTTGGACTAGAGCATCTTCCCAATGACGTGCTTATTTCGCGATGGAACCAGATGTCCTTTCTTGTCCCTTATACGGTGGTGGAAATGGAGCGGGCTGTTTCGGTTAAAACACCTACGAATAACCCGGATGGTGATATCCGTTCCTGGTTTTACTCAGACCTTAGGCCCGCAGATGAGGCTACCATTCACAGGATTATCGCGGTGAAAAAGGCTTTAGATGAAAATGGCGCGCTTGATAAAACTGTGGATGAGCGCTGGAAACGTGAAATGCACAAAGCATTACAGCCACTTTTAGACTTTTACGGCATTGTAACGGCTACCGAAAACGGCTCAAGCTGCGATTAATTCACCGTTTTTTAAGGTTCCCCCGGTAGGATGGCAGCCTTATGTCCCATAAAGTTTTCCCCAATGCCAAGGCCGCGCTTGCAGGCTTACTTAAAGATAACATGTCGATCATGTCTGGCGGGTTTGGGCTGTGCGGTATTCCGGAACATTCGATTGCCGAAATTAAGAATTCAGGCGTGAAGGGCCTCACCTGGATTGCCAATAATTGCGGTACGGATGATTTCGGAAGCGGAATATTGCTGCACACGCGCCAGATTAAAAAAATGGTCGCCTCTTATGTGGGCGAAAATAAAACCTTTGAACAACAATTTTTGAATAAAGAACTTGAGGTGGAATTTAACCCGCAAGGAACCTTGGCCGAGCGCATTCGCGCCGGGGGTTCGGGTATTCCCGCGTTTTTCACCGCAACCGGCTACGGCACGGTGATTGCCGAGGGCAAAGAAACACGTGAATTTGATGGGCAGCATTATGTGATGGAACGGGGCTTAACTGCTGACCTCGCGATTATCAAAGCCTGGAAGGGCGACAAAGATGGCAATCTCGTTTATAAAAAAACCGCGCGGAATTTTAACCCCATCATGGCGATGGCGGGAAACGTAACGGTTGCAGAAGTAGAAGAGCTCGTGGAAGTGGGCGAACTCGACCCTGACAATATTCACACCCCCGGCATTTTCGTGCAGCGCATTTTTAAAGGCACGCATTTCGAGAAGCGGATTGAGTTCCGGACGACACAGGAAAATCCGACAGGAAAATAAAGCGTATGTCCATTAAGCAGGCGACATGTAGCGATGGAAAGGGCAAGATATTTTATGACCCCAACATCGTGGGTTCACCCCAAGAAATCGCCGATTTTTCGGGCATCATTGTCAATCATGCGGGTCAGGTATCGCATTATGTTGTGCCCGAACATAGCAAACAAGCTCGTAAATTTTTGGAGCTTGCTTCGCTTCATCCGCCATCAGCGACACATTTACAAACCACATTGGAGGATGGCACCATCTGCCATATTATTCCGAGTAAAAATAATCCTCCACCTTCATTATGCGAATTTCTGGCGCAATGGCTAAATTCGACTCCGCCAGAGCCCGTGGAATTGACGGATGAAACCATCGATGAATTAGCTGCTGATGCCGTGCATGATGTCATGGGTCGCATTAAAAGCATTGAAACCGAAACCATCCGACGCGTTGAACTGGGAGAGATTGATCCTGATAATGTTGCCAAAGAAATGGGGAAAGCTCACCTTGGAATGGAATTAGATATCGTCAAAGAAGGGTTAGCCGCGTGCAATAGTGACCTTCGAGCTGACATGTTTGATAAATTCCCCAAGGGTTTGCGCGATGTGCTTATTCAGTATCATAAAGGGCTTCCTTCTCAGAATAATTCCATTGCTGAGAAATCTGATAGTACACCATTGAAAAGCGCTAAAACTGTTGCGCAAGAGCTAGCTGAGCATCGCTATAAATTATGCTCGCCCGATGAGTTGGTTGGGTTCGACCAATTTATGCAGGAGCAAAAAGAAATTCTGGGGCCTAACAAACAAGTGATAGACCAGGGTTTAATGATTACGCCTGGGAGAATCGATGGCTTGATAGGAGACGTACAACTATTGGCTAAAACGGGTAAAGCCATCGGCCCTGAAGATTTGCAAGATCACCAAAACATCTGCGCATATCTTTTATTTCACGCCCGTAATGAGCGGTCGCGAACCGCAGACACGGATACAGAAATAAAATTTATGAAACAACTCGGCACAAAGCGCTCCGAACAAAATATCATCGAATCTGCCCAGGCCGAATACAAGCATTGGAATGCCGTATGTGACGGGCTTGAATTGATTGAAACCGGTTTAAAGGCTATAGAAAAATCACAAAATGCTGCCCAACAAAGCGGGTGGGCTAAAAATAAGGAGGACTAACTATGCCGTGGACACATGCACAAATGGCTGAACGGGCGGCGAAAGAACTCCAAAACGGGTTTTATGTAAACCTCGGCATTGGGCTGCCGACGCTGGTTGCGAATTATGTTCCGGATGATGTGCATGTGACGTTTCAAAGTGAAAACGGCATGCTGGGCATTGGGCCGTTTCCGTTTGATAAAGATGTAGACCCGAATTTGATCAACGCCGGAAAACAGACAGTGTCGGAACTTCCGGAGAGCGTGTATTTCGATTCGGCGCAGAGCTTCGGGATGATTCGCGGCGGGCACATTGACCTCGCGATTCTCGGCGCGCTGCAAGTAACCGACAAAGGCGATATTGCCAACTGGATGATTCCGGGGAAGATGGTGAAGGGCATGGGCGGGGCGATGGATTTGGTCGCCGGTGTCAAAAAAATCGTCGTGCTGATGGAACACTCCGCCAAAGGCAAGCCCAAGATTTTAAATCAATGTTCGTTTCCTCTTACCGGCACGAAAGTCGTCGATATGATTGTCACCGATTTATGCGTGATGGAAATTGATGAGCAAGGACTGCATCTGGTGGAACTTGCACCGGATGTAACAGTCGAACAGGTGCGGGAACACACCGAAGCACCGTTTGATGTGCGACTCTAAATGACCAAAAAACATCTTCTCTTTTATATTATTCTTGTTGAGGGCTACTGTGTGCTGGCGGCAGAATTGCTAGCCATTCGCGGCCTCGTTCCGTTTGTCGGTTCGGGCACGGAGGTGATTTCGATCACCATCAGCGCGGTGCTGCTACCGCTGGCCATTGGCTACCATTTAGGCGGGCGGGCGTATGCTCGCGCCTGGGCGCGCTACCGCCAAACACGCAAACGTTTGCCCAGCATACGACGCATTCTACTTAAAAATGTCATCTCGGCGCTTGGTATTTTCGCGCTTGGGCTTTCGTATCTCTTCATGGAATTTTTCTTTGGGGTGATGACGCAGGCTGGCATCACAGGTCGCCTCGCGCAGACGGGGATTTACGGCGCATTGTTTCTCGTGTGGCCGGTGTTTTTGCTCGGGCAAACTCTGCCGCTTGTGAGCCACTATTTCTCGAAAGAAAAGCTGAACGAAGCCACCGGGACGATGTTGTTTTTCTCCACCACCGGCTCGTTTTTAGGTTCGGTGTTTTCGACGCTGATTTTGATGAGTTTTATCGGTGTGCACAACACGGTGATTGTTACGTTGTGTTTGCTTGCAACGCTAGTGCCACTGCTTTCACGCCGCGTGATTTCGTATGATTTGCTTATTGCGCTGATGATGCTTACGATTGCTGTGATGATGGGCAATGGCACAACGATGAAGCGTTTTGATGTGGTGAACAACAACGCGTACAACCTGGTGCGGATTGAGCAGGTGAAGGATGGCACCATATTTGAACTTAACCGCAGCAGCGCTTCGAAAATCAGTGAGAACCGCGAGCATATGTTTGCCTATATTCGCTACATGAACCACATATTCATTGAGCCGCTGATGTTCGCGCATCCGCCGCGCGAGATTTTAGCAATCGGCTCCGGCGGGTTTACGATTGGGATTGATGACAACACAAATCATTATACCTTTGTGGATATTGACCCGGATCTGGCGCGTGTTGCAGAAAAGCATTTCCTGGAAAAACCGCTGGGTGCGAACAAGCAATTCGTCTCAACTTCCGCGCGCGCGTTTGTGAAGAACGATACGAAACAATACGATTTGATTTTTGTCGATGTGTATACCAATGTGGTTTCGATCCCGCTCGAATGCACGACACACGAGTTTTTCGCGGATGTGAAAAAGCGCCTGAAACCCGGTGGCGTGGTGGTGTCGAATGTGGTGGCGAGCCCGACCTTTGCGGATAAATTTACCGTGCGCTATACGAACACGTTTGAAAGCGTCTTCCCCAAATTCTCGCGGCAGTTGATGGCGGATTTCAACCCGTGGGTAGATGATGTAAAAACACATTATAGTAATAAACAGCTGATAAATATGCTTTATATCTATACCGACCGGCCGGACGTCGGTGATAATACGGTCTATACTGAAGATAAAAATACTTATTCGCTCGATCGGTAATTTTGAGTATAGTGGCTACCTTATGAGAATCGCACGCATTGAACGCAACACCAAGGAAACGCAAATCACCGCATCCATTAATCTGGACGGCACCGGTGAGTATAAAGTCGCAACCGGGCTTGGGTTTCTAGACCACATGCTCGAGCAGCTCTCTCGCCACTCGCTGGTGGATCTAACCCTGCAAGCGAAGGGTGATTTGCATATTGATGCGCACCACACCACGGAAGATACAGGCATCGCAATCGGCGAAGCATTTGACCAAGCACTCGGTGACCGTAAGGGCATCACACGCTATGGACATGCCTATATCCCGATGGATGAAACGCTGACGCGCGTGGCGATTGATCTTTCCGGCCGCCCCTATTTCATCTGGAAAGTGGAGATGCCCAAACCAAAACTCGGCGAAATGGATACCGAACTGTTTCGTGAATGGTTCCAGGCCTTTGCCTTCGCCGCAAAAGCAACCGTACATGTTGAAAACCTCTACGGCATGAACACGCACCACATTGTGGAATCATGCTACAAAGGTCTGGCGAAAGCACTGCGGATTGCAACTACCATTGATCCGCGCGCCGCGGCGGCCATTCCTTCCACCAAGGGAAAGCTCTAATGTTTTACCGTACGCACACCTATACCGTGCATGTGAAAGACGATGTTACGAACATTGATGGTGTGGAGTTCGTGCCCGAAGGGTTTAACCTGTGGGCGTTTTTGTTCGGAGCGTTTTGGGCGTTTTATCAGCGTTTGTGGATTGCCGGTGGAGTGATCGTCGCATTGCAGGCTGTTGCGATTCATTTTGTGCAATCGGGGTTGTTTTCAGAAGGGGGTTCGAGCATGATTCAGGTGCTGCTGTCCCTGGCGCTCGGGCTGTTTGGTAACGATCTCATCCGCCGGCGCTTAGAGCGCCGTGGGTTTATATTTACTGATGTGGTGATTGCCGAAAACGAAACCAAGGCGACCCAGCGGTTTTTGGACCGTGTGGTTTCAGCTTGATTTTGTCGTTCATATGCATTAATATGTATTGCATATGGAGCTTTTCTAATGACAAATGCAATTATTCAAGCGCGCGTATCCCCGCCCCTTAAGCATCAGGCGGAGGAATTATTTGCTGCTATGGGGCTTAGCGTGAGCGATGCCGTGCGGCTTTTCCTTCAGCAATCTGTCAACGAAGGTGGATTACCATTTCAGCCTCGTGTCAAACGCCCCAGCGCTGAAACCCTTTCTGCCATGCGTGAACTTGAGGAAGGTAAAGGAGAGAAATTCAGCAACACCGACGCATTATTTGCCAGCTGGCATGATGGAAATTAAACAGTCTTCGCGTTTTAAAAAAGACATCAAGCGTTTCCGCCACCTTCCCAAGCAACGCGAAACGCTTGAGCGTGTGGTCGCTACGCTCGCACGCGGCGAAACGCCAGATGCAAAATACCACGACCATCTACTCGTGGGCAATTGGAAGGGGCACCGCGAATGCCATATTGCACCAGATGTATTGCTCATTTACCGTGTGTATGAAAACACGCTAGAATTGCTCAGGTTTGGCAGTCACTCGGAGCTATTTGAATGAATCTTGTCATCATCGATTACGGCTCCGGCAATTTGCGTTCGTGCGCGAAAGCGTTTGAACATGTGGCGGATACGCAGAAAATCATTGTGGGCAGTGACCCCAAGCAGCTGAACGCTGCGAGCCATATCGTACTTCCGGGTGTGGGCGCGTTTGCCGATTGCATGAATGGGCTGCGCACGGTGCCGGGGTTGCTCGATACGCTCACTGAAAATGTGATTCACAAACAGAAGAAGTTTTTGGGCATTTGTGTCGGCATGCAACTGATGTTCGAGCGCGGGTTTGAACATGGTGAGCATAAGGGGATGGGGTGGATTAAAGGTGATGTGGTGCGGATGATGCCGAGTGATAGTGCGCTTAAAATCCCTCACATGGGCTGGAACGAATTGCAATTTCCAAAACCATCGCCGCTGTTTAAAAATATCACAAACGGTGCACATGCTTATTTTGTGCACAGCTATCATGCAAAATGTACGAGTGCGGAAGATATCGCTGCGACCGTGGATTACGGCGGACCAGTGACCGCAGCGGTGGCGCACGGCAATATGTTCGGCACCCAGTTTCACCCTGAAAAAAGCCAGGAGACTGGATCGAAGCTATTGAAAAATTTCATTATGTTAGAGTAAGGAATTATTATGACAGCAGAGATTGATCCAGAAGATATAGTAGCATTACTCAATAATTTGGCAAAATATAGTGCTCCCGTTTATGACCCAGAAATGTTTGCTGATTGCAAATTTGCTATAGAAGGAAATAAAATAAAACTCGCATCTGGCTATCGCGAAGAAGGCGAAAGGCTGCTTGATATTAAGGGTGTGGCTAAAGACCTGAGTAAATTCAGGGCAGAAAAAGTTCAGGGACGTAGACGTGCGGCTGAGATCGCAATTAGTGATATCAATATAGACAACCTTAGAACCGGCTTGGCAGCAAGGCTTATGGAAAAACTGACCGAACGAATATGGTTTGGCAACTATAGTCCGGGGAAACAGGCAATAGAAGCAAATCAATTTGAAGAGGCGATGGCCCCCCTTCTCGGTCGCAAACTCAGGCAATCCGGGATTATCAAAAATCATGAGGATTTAGAAGTTGTTCCTGTGGAGGACTGGCATCAAGCCAGAATTGGTATTGATTCTATCGATCTCAATATTCTGCTGGCAGAGGTCGAGAGGATGGGTAGGAGCCGGTTGCGATAAAATAATGTGTCAGTATAATAAATTTCATTGCACTCTAGGCGTGCCGTACTAAACTCGCCCCCAGTGTCCATTCGCGTTGAAAAAATTTCCGAGTTCCAGCGGGCCGACCTGAACGATCTCGTTCAGGCAACGGAGGATGCCATTCGCGATGGCATCGGCTTTAACTGGATGGTGCCGCCCGGGCGGGATGTGCTGGAGAAATATTGGAGCGGCGTGCTGCTTGTGCCGGACCGCGAACTTTTCGTAGGACGCCTGGATGGCGCAATTGCCAGCAGCATTCAGCTGATCAAACCCGGCCCCACGAAAGAAACATCCGCCTTTGCAGCAAATCTGGATGCGCATTTCGTTGCTCCCTGGGCACGCGGGCATGGGCTTGCCAAAGAATTATTGAACGAAGCCGAGCGCGAAGCACGCAAGCTTGGCTATTCGGTGTTGAAACTCAGCGTGCGCGAAACGCAAGAACCAGCGGTGAAACTGTATGAAGAGCAAGGTTTTACGCTCTGGGGCACGCTGCCTTACTATGAATACGTCGGCGGCAAGATGATCGCTGGCAAGTTTTATTACAAACACGTAGAGCCGATTTCGGGCATTTTATGATTCTCTACCCCGCCATTGATTTGAAAGACGGCAAGTGTGTGCGGCTGACGCAAGGCGATATGGCGCAGGCGAAAATTTATAATGAAGACCCAGCCGAACAAGCCATGGCGTTTGAAAAAGCCGGGTTTTCTTACCTGCATCTGGTCGATTTAGACGGCGCGTTTCAGGGCAAGCCCGCCAACGAACATGCAATTAAATCCATCCTTTCGCACATTACTATGCCTGTGCAGCTGGGCGGGGGACTGCGCAACATGGATGTGATTGGTAAGTGGCTGAGCGCCGGTGTTTCTCGCGTGATTTTAGGTACGGTGGCGCAAAAAAACCCCATTTTTGTCAAAGAAGTGTGCCGACAATTTCCTGATCAAGTGGTGGTTGGGATTGATGCGGTGAAAGGCAAAGTCGCCATCAACGGCTGGAAGGATGTCACGGCGCAAGACGCCACCGAGCTGGCTCAAAAATTTGAAGACGCAGGCGTGGCGGCGATTATTTATACTGACATTGATCGTGATGGAGCGATGCAGGGCCCCAATATTGAAGAGACAGTCGCACTCGCACAATCCGTCACCATACCCATCATCGCCTCCGGCGGCATTACCAGCAAAGCCGATATTGATGCCTACCGCACCCATGAAGTGGATGGCATCGAAGGCGTCATCATCGGCAAGGCGCTGTATGAGGGCACGGTGAAGCCGGAAGAGATTGTGTAGTGCTCAAAACACGCATTATTCCCTGCTTAGACGTCAAAGATGGCCGGGTGGTCAAGGGTGTCAATTTTGTGGATTTGATTGATGCCGGTGACCCGGTGGCGCAGGCGAAAATTTATGACGCGCAAGGCGCGGACGAGCTTTGTTTTTTGGATATTACGGCATCGAGCGACAATCGCGGCATACTGTATGATGTGGTGTCGCGCGTGGCGGAGGCGTGTTTCATGCCGCTGACCGTCGGTGGTGGTGTGCGCACGCTGGAAGATATTCGGCAACTCTTGCTTGCCGGCGCGGATAAGGTGTCGATCAATACCGAAGCGGTGAAACGGCCGGAATTTGTGCGTGAGGCGGCAGAAAAATTTGGATCGCAGTGCATTGTGGTTGCGATTGATGCGAAATCGGTGGCGTCATCCTCGCGAGGCCTAGCCGAAGCGGGGATCTTGGCGAATGGCATGAGATCCCCGACCGCACTAAGTGCGGCCGAGGATGACGACCATTTCGAAGTATTTACGCATGGAGGAAGAAACCCAACGGGGCTCGACGCCGTAGCCTGGGCACAAAAAATGGGAGCCTATGGTGCGGGGGAAATTCTGCTGACGTCGATGGATCGCGATGGCACCAAACAAGGTGTGAACTTAGCCCTAACCCGCGCGGTGGCGGATGCGGTACATATTCCCGTGATTGCCTCCGGTGGTATTGGTAGCCTAGACCATTTTGCTGAAGCGGTGCGAGAGGGGCACGCCTCCGCCGTGCTTGCTGCTTCGGTTTTCCACTTCGGCACCTATACCATTGCACAAGTGAAGCAATCCATGCATGATATGAAAATCCCTGTAAGGTTATAAATATGGACGCTGGATATTTAAAACATCTGTATGCTATTGTGGTCAGCCGGAAAACGGCATCGCCCAATGAATCCTATATCGCCTCGCTCTACGCTAAAGGCCGCAAGAAAATTGCGCAGAAAGTGGGTGAAGAGGGCGTGGAAACGGCGATTGCCGGCGTGTCGGACGATAGGTCGGCAATTGTGAATGAATCCGCCGATTTGCTGTTTCATCTGCTGATTTTACTGGCCGATGCAGGTATTGCGCCGGAAGAAGTGCTCGCGGAAATGCAGCGGCGCGAAGGCACTTCCGGTTTTGAGGAAAAAGCACTGCGTAAAATGCAAACCAAGGAATAGCTCATGGGCCACCATCATTCACTGGACGATCATGCGCTTGCACATTTGTTCACCGAAGCGCGCACGCATAGCGCGTGGCTTGATAAGCCGGTTGCGGATGAGCTGTTGCAGAAACTCCATGCGCTTTTCATCATGGGGCCGACGTCTGCCAATATGCTGCCGATGCGCGTGGTGTTTGTGAAATCACAAGCAGCGAAGGAAAAATTTAAACCGATGCTGGATAAGGGCAACCAGGACAAGATGATGCAAGCACCGGTAACGGCGATCATTGGCATGGATATTCATTTTTATGAAATGTTGCCCAAAACCTTCCCGCACGTCGATGCCAAAGCATGGTTTACGGATTTGCCGGAAGATAAGCTGGAAGTCATTGCGCTTAGAAATTCCAGCTTGCAGGGTGCATATCTGATCATGGCGGCACGCGCGCTGGGGCTTGATTGCGGGCCGATGAGCGGATTTAACAATGCGGCCGTTGACGCAGAGTTTTTCGCCGGCACACACATCAAATCCAACTTCATCTGCAGCCTAGGCTATGGTGATCCAAGCAAGTTGCATCCGCGCAGCCCGCGCCTTTCCTTCGGAGAAACTTGCACAATTATATGACCTACGATACCACCAACATCTTCGCCAAAATTCTGCGCGGGGAAATTCCGTGCAAGAAGGTGTATGAAAACGAGTTTGCCCTCGCCTTTCATGATATCGCGCCGCATGCTCCCGTGCATGTACTCGTCGTCCCCAAGGGTGATTATGTTTCCATTGATGATTTTGTAAATGCACCCGCGCCGCTACAGCTTGGCTTTTGGAAAGCAGTGCAAAAAGTGGCCAAGGAAATGAGCGTGGTGGAAAATGGCTATCGCATTATTTCGAACCACGGTGCCGATTCCGGCCAGATTGTCCCGCATTTCCATGTGCATATTTTGGGCGGTAAGCCGCTCGGGGCGTTGGTGGTAAAGTGATTTTTATAGTCCCCCTACGCCTAAGCTCGCCTTCGTGTGGCGTAAGCCACCCGAAGCCGAAGGCTTGAGGCGTGGTGCCCAGGAAGAGACTCGAACTCCCATGTTCTTGCGAACGCTAGCACCTGAAGCTAGTGCGTCTACCAATTCCGCCACCTGGGCACATCATGTAGAAAGTTGGACCGGATTAAAAACCCCTCACCCTAACCCTCTCCCCCAAGGGGAGAGGGGATATAATGGTAACGGGGCCGTTTTGTCAATCTCTTGCGACCCTTGCGAGCGTCAATACGTTGACCGTGTTGGCACCCGCTTCCATCAAGGCTTTGGTGCAGGCTCCTGCGGTTGCGCCGGTTGTCATTACATCATCGACCAAGAGCACGCTTTTTCCGCGTAAGACATTGAGGGATTTTGGATTAACGGCAAAGGCGCGCTTGACGTTGGCCTCGCGTTCCTTGCGGGAGAGCCCGCTTTGCGCGGGGGTGTTTTGGGTTTTGAGGAGGGCATTGACGATGCAAGGAAGGCCCGTGGATTTGCTTAAGGCTTGGGCTAAAAGCGCAGACTGGTTGTAGCGCCGTTCGATCAAGCGTTTGCGATGCAGTGGCACGGGGACGATAACATCCGAGCGGGCAATCAACTCCGCGCCGCAGCGCGCGAGCCAGATGGCAAAGGTTTTGGCGAGGTAGAGCTCGTCTTGGAATTTAAGTTGGTGGATCAGGGTTTTGCTGTGGTCGTCAAAACGGAAGACGGTGCGGGCAGCGCTGTAAGCGGGGCGTTCTTCGATGCAGCCGCCGCAGAGCATGCCTTCTTGCGGAGCGAATGGCAGCGGCAGGCCGCAAGCACCGCATAGCGGTGAGGTGATGAATTGGATTTTCTCCCAGCACGGCAGACACAGTGTGCCGTGCGTGGTGACGCGCTCTGCGCAGCAGAAGCATTGCGGCGGGAAAAAAGCGTTGAGCGCGCGGGTGAACAGATGTTGCATAGGCCTCATAGGGTAGTATACGCTAGCGAAGCCATGCAGCAACTCTTCAATCACAGCGTGTATCAACAGCGTTTAAAGCGCGTGATCCCACGCGAGCATTTTTTGCTGGAGACGATGGCGGAAATGGCGGCGGACCGGCTGCAGGATATCAACCGACATTTCAAGCGCGTGGTAGTGATGAGCCCGATGCCGACGTCGCTCGTTTCGCATCCGAAATGTACTGCCACCCGCACCCTAGAATTTCCCCTCCCCTTGAGGGAGGGGATCAAAGGGAAGGGGTTCTCCCTACTTACAGCAACCCCTAACCCTCTCCCTCAAGGGGAGAGGGGATTTGAAACATTGCCGCTTGAAGAAGCGAGCTTGGATGCGCTGATTTCACTTGGTATTTTACATCACACCAATGATGTGCCGGGGGTGCTGGCGCAAGCCGCGCAGGCGCTTAAACCCGATGGATTGTTTTTGGCGTTATTTTTGGGTGGAGATACGCTGGTGGAATTGCGTGAGATGATGATGGAGGCGGAGCTTGCCGTGTGTGGCGGCGCTTCCATGCGCGTACACCCCACGATTGATGTGAGGGATGCAGGTGCGCTGCTCCAACGCGCGGGGTTTGCACTGCCGGTCGTCGATGATGTGACACTTAATGCGAGCTACGAAACCGTGACGCATTTGATGCACGATTTGCGCAGTATGAATGAAACGAATATTTTAGAAAAACGTTCGCGCGTACCGATGACGCGCAAGGTGCTGGCAGAAATCAATCGCATCTACGCGAAAAAATACAGCGATGAGGAAGGGCGCATTCGCGCACGTTTTGACATCATCGCGATGACGGGGTGGAAACCACATGCTTCGCAGCAGCAGCCGAGTGCGCGGGGTAGCGGCAAGGTGTCGCTCACGGTGCTAGAATAATTAAGTGATTTTCTGGTAGCCCGGCAGCGTCAAGAATTCGCAGAACTCGGTAGGTTCGACAAGGCTTAGGAACATCGCCGCGGCGTCGTCATACGGCAGCTTGCTGCTAGCGCGCACTTTTTCGATTTCTTCTTTGATGCAGGATTTGACAAGCTCGAGTGTGACGTCGCGGCCGTCCGCAAGCTTGGCGTTGTGATGGATCCACTGCCAGACTTGCGAGCGGGCGATTTCGGCGGTGGCGGCGTCCTCCATCAAATTGAAAATCGGAACACATCCGACACCCGAAATCCACGAGGCAAGATATTGGATGGAGACCGAGATGTTGTTGCGTAGGCCCGTTTCGGTGATCGTACCTTCGGGGATCGCGAGTAAATCTTTTTGCGTGAAACTTACGGCTTCGACGGGTTTATCCAATTGGTTTTTATTTGGCATGATGCGGTCGAAGACTTGCCTGGCAACAGCAACCAGCGCAGGGTGCGCAACCCAGGTGCCATCGTGCCCGTCGCCTGCTTCGCGTTCTTTGTCGGCACGCACTTGGGTTAGGGCTTTATCGTTTGCGGCTTCGTCGTTTTTCACCGGAATAAATGCGCTCATGCCGCCCATGGCGAAGGCACCGCGAGTATGGCAGGTAGCGATCAAGAGTTTCGAATAGCTGCGCAGGAAATGGGTGGTCATCGTCACCTGGCCGCGTTCGGGGAGGACTTTGTCGCCGCGGGTGTGGAATTTTTTGATGAAGCTGAAAATATAATCCCACCGGCCACAGTTAAGGCCCACACAATAGTCTTTGAGCACGTGGAGAATTTCGTGCATTTCAAACGTCGCGGTGATGACTTCGATTAACACCGTTGCTTTAATCGTGCCGCGTTTCAACGTGAGAGTATCTTCGGCGAAATTAAAAATATCAGCCCAGAGTTTGGCTTCTTCTGCGTTTTCGAGTTTGGGCAAATAGAAATACGGGCCCGAGCCGCGCGTGAGTTGCTCTTTGGCGTTAAGGTAAAAATACAGGCCGAAATCAAGGAACGCGCCAGCAATGGGTTTGCCGTTTAGGGTCGCGTGTTTTTCATCCAGATGCCAGCCGCGGGGACGGACAATCAGGGTCGCGATTGGGTCGTTCAGTTTATATTCTTTGCCTTCGGGACTTTGGAAGCTGATGGTTTTGCGCACCGCGTCGTAGAGATTTTTTTGGCCATCGAACACGTTTTCGAAGGTGGGGGTGAGCGAATCTTCAAAATCCGCCATGAAGACTTTCGCACCGCAGTTGAGGGCGTTGATGATCATCTTACGTTCGACGGGGCCGGTGATTTCGACGCGGCGGTCCTGCAGGTCAGCAGGAATGGAGGCAACTTTCCAGGCAGATTCGCGGATAGTTTTGGTTTCGGGGAGAAAGTCTGGCAATTCGCCAGCGTCGAATTTCTTTTGGCGTACAACGCGTTTTTGCAGCAATTCGAGCCTTCTTGCGCCAAAGCGCTCGGCCAGCTCGGCCACGAACGCTATCGCTTCGGCCGGGATCCAGGCGGGGATGGGCTTCGAAAATTGCAAGATTTGTGCGGTTTTGGCTTGTGGGAGAGACATAAGAGACCTATATGGGGCTTGGATTACACAACCATTAGTTAGTAGAAGCCTTTCACTTATGCAACCTCTGCGACACATTCACCACGCGCTTGTGGACCTTCGCCTCGGATTTCCTGTGGTGATTGCTGGGCTTGAGGTAGTGGTAGCTGAAGCTGCGGGAACCAAGCGCATTGTGCCTGAGGTGCGTGAATCAGCAACATTAAGCGAGCGCGAAATAGTAGTACTGGAGCTTGCCAAGCGTGCGGGGATTTTGCCCGAGCTGTGGGTCAAAGAAACCAACGAAGCTGGGTTGAAACTGGAAGACGTTAAAGCGTTTTTGAATGCATCGCCGCAGTTGAAACAAGTCACGCCGAAGCCTGTGGCACTGCCTATTGAGGCGCATGAAAATACCCGCATTCTTGGATTTGAAGACGGCGGACTTACGCATTTTGCTTTGCTGATTGGCGAGGCTGAAAAAGCTGCCGCGCCGCTTTGCCGCGTGCATTCTTCGTGCATCACCGGTGATGTGCTCGCAAGCTTGCGCTGCGATTGCGGGACGCAGTTGAAAGAAGCGCTGGAGCGCATGGCAAAAGCGGGCGCGGGTGTGTTGCTCTATTTGAATCAGGAAGGCCGGGGTATTGGGCTAGCGCATAAGCTGCGCGCGTATCAGTTACAATCGGAGGGGTTGGATACAGTCGATGCGAATGAAGCTCTTGGGTTTGAAGCCGACGAGCGGGATTTTTCGATTGCCGGTGCGATGTTGAAGATGCTTGGAATTAACGCCGTGACACTGCTAACCAACAACCCCGATAAAGGTGCCGCGCTGGAAGCGTGCGGCGTGCGTATTGCAAAAACGGAAACGCTGCATACGGCACATAACCCGCACAATCATGACTATGTGCAAACCAAAATCGAACGGTTTGGGCACAAGGCTTAGGGTTTTTCCTTACAATAAAGTGCAAACATCACGAGACCGAGAATGGCAAGAATAAGCCAGGTGATGGCGTAGCCCAAATGGTCGTTCCGAAGCGGTGGGATTTTCCCGGTCTCTAGTACATAGGGTGCAATGGTAAGGCCGGTGGTGGCGTGAATTTCGGCAACGTTTTCGGTAAACCAGATGTTTTTATCGGGCGCATTTTCAGGGGCGAAGCGGCGTTTTTCGTGGAAGGGGCGCAGGATACCCTCCACCGTGACGATACCAGGTTCGATTTTAGGCCCATCCTTGGCTTCGAACCAGCCACGATTGATGAGGATGATTTCATCGCTGTCGTCCAGCTTAAACGACACATAGTAGACATAGCCATTGCTTTTGGTGCCGACAAAGCGGAGGGGGGGGGTGTTTATGTAAGCACCGGTCAAGAGGGCTTTATGGTAGCCGACATCGCCAGTGATGCTGGTAACGGCGGGCGCGCTCATCGCCGTTTCAATTTGGGAGAGGAGCTCCTCTTTCCACGCCAAGCGCTTGAACTGCCAGGCACTGAGTGACAGCAGTACAGCGGTTGCGCAAATAATAAAAATGATCGGGACGATTCCGGGATTTTTGAATTTCAGCATGTCTTGTAACTTAGTGAGAAGTCGACTATATGTCTATACTGCTCTATTGTTTAACCTCAGGGTGTCTCTAAAAGCGCGTGGTTTAGCGTGTTTTTAGAGGTGCCCACACATTTTAGGAGATGACTATGGCTGTACTCGTTGGCAAAGAGGCACCGGATTTTACTGCAACTGCCGTGATGCCGGATAATTCGTTTGATGACAATTTTAACCTCAAGAAATTCGGCAAGGGCAAGAACATTGTGTTGTTTTTCTACCCACTGGACTTTACTTTCGTGTGCCCTTCGGAAATTATTGCCTTTAACAATCGTCTGAAAGAGTTCAAGCTGCGCAAAACCGAAGTGATTGCGTGTTCGATTGATTCGCATTTCACACATCTGGCGTGGAAACAAACACCGGTGGAAAAAGGCGGCATTGGCAATGTGCAGTTCCCGATGATCGCGGATCTCACCAAACAAATCGCGCGGGATTATGATGTGTTAATTGGTGAAAAAGTCTCGCTGCGCGGCACGTTTTTAATTGATAGCAAGGGCATTGTGCAACACCAGGTGGTCAACAATTTACCGCTCGGTCGCAACATTGACGAAGCCATCCGCATGGTCGACGCACTCCAGTTCTTCGAGGAAAACGGGGATGTCTGCCCAGCCGGCTGGGAACGCGGCGAAGACGGTATGAAGCCAAATGCCGAAGGCGTGGCTGCTTACCTGAAAAAAGAAGCCTCGAATCTATAACTCAAAACAAAGGAGCGCCCTATGAAACTTTCTTCTTTGCTTGCAGCGCTTGCGCTGATGTGTTCACCCGCATTTGCTGGTGACCACGCACATCACTCGCATGCGCACAAGCACGCACACGCCAAAAATGAAAAGTGCAATTGTGGCGCGCCCTCCACCAAGGCTTACAAAAAGTCCATGCACAAAATGCATCAGGGTATGGCAATTGCCTACACGGGTGATTTCGATACTGACTTTACACGTGGCATGGTGCCGCATCATCAAGGTGCGATCGACATGGCTAAAATCGTGCTGAAATACGGCCAGGACAAAGAAATCGCTGCGCTTGCAAAGCTGATCATCGCCGCGCAAGAGCAGGAAATTGCGATGATGAACCACTGGTTGGCAACGCGCGGTGAATCTAAACCAGCCGCAAACACCGAATCGGAGAAACGTTTTGAAGCTACCATGCACACAATGCATCAGGGCATGGACATTATCTACACCGGCGACCCTGATATTGATTTTGCGCGTGGGATGATTCCGCATCACCAAGGTGCGATCGACATGGCCGAGGTGATGTTAGATGAGGGCGAAGATCCGGCGCTGCTAAAACTATCGCGCGATATTATCCGCTCTCAGTCACAGGAAATTGGGTTGATGAAAAGATGGCTGCAGTCGCACGCAGCGACGTCGGAGTAGGCGCTCAAAATTATTATCTTGATTCAATTCTTTTTTTCTCGCTAACAGAAAAAATATCGCTTACACTTCACCGCAGTTGGTTTAAAAAAAACAGGGTAACCATTTGCGCGTTTTCAAAGCTAGTCTATGCTTTGTTTTGATTTTCTCAGCCTTTGCACGCAACGCCACGGCTGATGATAGCGCAGCTGTCTCTAAAGAAGTGACCATCACGCGCGGCAAACCACTGGTGGTCAACATACCAAGTTTACCGGCCGATCAACCGACCGCGGATGTGGTTGATAAAACCTTGCCGGTGCAGTTGATGGACGTGCAGCTTTCGAATGTATTTCAAAGTGGTGTAGGCAAGCCTATCGCGCAGCCGCCTTCGGGACCCAAACGCTTAATGATCAGTCAGCGTAACAGCGCCGCTGACATACTCAAGCCCAAGCTTGCTAGCCCAACACCGCTGAAAGTCAGCGTGGGGGATGTGCCGCAAGCGCAAGGTATTTATCAACCGCCAACACTGGTGGAACCGCCAAGTCAAGCGCCTGTGGCTATCGCCACTCCCGGCGCTGCTAGCGTTCAAACTACCTATGTTCCGCCCATGCCGGTGGCGCCTAAAACGCCGGTAAAGGTTGCGCCGCCGCTTAGTGTGGCTTCCTTCATCGCCGCGCTTTCGGCGATTGCTCCTGTGCCAGCGCAAGAAGCGGTAGTGGAAATACCCTATGTTGCTCCGCAAGCAATCGCGCCAGTGGCACAAACCCATGCCTCCACCGTTACTTTGGCCGAGCTTGCACCCGCAGCCGGTGCACCCGCCCCGCTGGTAGCAACCGACGCAGCCGAGCCATTGCCTGAACCGGTTGATGTAACGGGTAAAGCGCCCCCCGCTCCACCCCCTGCGCCGGTAGCCGCTACACCGCCACCCGCACCCGCAGTTGAAACACCACCGCCAGCACCTGCGCTCGCCACTGCTCCTGTATCTGTGGTTTCAGAACCGCAGCAAGTGGTGGATCAAGCGCTCAAATCGCCTGCACCTAGCACTGCGGTTGCCGCAACGCCTATCGCAACGCCCGATCCTAAACTTTCCAAAGATTCCAAAAAGACTCTGTCAAAAATTCCGGCGGGAGTGGATACCCCCAAGGAAGAAAAAACCGAACACATGACGATTGGACGTGAACACAAAACCAATGAGGTGTTTGACGCGTCAACGTCGGAAGCCTCGCCCAAGAACAATCGCCTAGACATCATGGTGAAAAAGCCGGGGCTCGACATCGGCTACGAACTCGAAAAAGCTTATAACGCCTTGATCAACGGTGAAACAAGCGTTGCGGTTGAAATCTATAAAAATGCACTGGGGACGGAGCCTGAGAATGTGCAAGCCAAGCTGGGGCTCGCCATTGCATATCACCGCGCGGGGCAATTTAATCTTGCGCGTCCGCTCTATGCGGATGTGCTGACCAAAGACCCCACCAATCGCGATGCGCTGAATAACTTCTTGGGCCTTGTGGCGGAAGAAGCGCCGGATGAGGCGCTCGGAAAATTACAAACCCTGATGGTTCGCAACCCTGATTTCAGTGCCATTCCCGCACAAATGGCAGTGATTTATCAGAAGAAGGGCGACTATGTCGCCGCCACACAGTCCATGAGCAAGGCGGTTTCTTTGGCTCCGGAGAACCTCTCGTACAAGTATAATTTAGCGGTGATGTTTGATAAGATGGGGAAAAAGGATGAAGCTTCTTCTTTATATTCCAATATCTTAGATGCCTATATGCGCGGCGAAACCTTAGGCGTTAACATTAAAGCGGTTCAGGATCGGTTAACCTTTCTGCGGTCTAATAGATAGGTGAATTTCACCCGTCTCAAGCCCGGTGGCCATGGAAATTACCGAACTTCTCGTTGAAATGCAGCGCAATGGTGCGTCCGATCTGCACCTGTCGCCGACCAATCCGCCGATTTTGCGTTTGAACGGCGAAATCGTGCCGTTTAAAGGCGGCGCGCTCACGGCCGAAGACATTAAGCAAATGCTCTATGCGCTCATGACCGAACAACAGCGCTCCGTGTTTGAACAAGACCTTGAAATCGACTTTGCTATTTCGTTTGGTGAGAATTTGCGGTTTCGCGTCAACGCGTTTAACAATTTGCACGGCCCCGCCGCGGTCATGCGTAGCATCCCGACGCGTATTAAATCCTTGAGCGATTTGCAGGCGCCGGAAATTTTCAAAAAACTGTGCGAGTTTCATAAAGGGTTGATTTTGGTAACGGGCCCCACCGGTTCGGGAAAATCCACCACACTTGCGGCAATGATCGATTACATCAACACCACCACCAGCAAACATATTTTGACGATCGAAGATCCGATCGAGTTTGTACACTCCTCCAAAAAATCACTCATCAACCAGCGCGAGGTCGGACGGCACACCAATTCATTTGCGCGTGCGCTCAGGAGCTCGCTGCGTGAAGACCCGGATATTATTTTAGTCGGTGAGCTGCGCGATTTGGAAACGATTCAGCTCGCCTTAACCGCCGCTGAAACCGGCCACTTGGTCATGGGCACACTGCACACCAATTCCGCGCCAGAGACGATCGACCGGATTATCGACGTGTTCCCTGCGCACGATAAAGAAATGGTGCGCTCGATGCTGTCAGTGGCACTACAGGCCGTGATTACGCAAACCTTGCTTAAAAAACGCGAGGGCGGCCGCGTGGCAGCACACGAGATCATGCTGGCAACGCCGGCGATCCGCAACCTGATTCGCGAAAATAAAATCCCGCAGATGACGTCGCTCATTCAGATTGGCGCGAAACTCGGCATGCGCACCATGCGCGATAATATTTACGGGTTGATGGACGCCGGCATCATCACCGAGCAAGTAGCGCGCGAAGCGCTATTTACCGGCTCGCGCGAGGAAACCGAAGAAGAAGCCAAGCGCTTCGGTGATGACGGTAGTAAAAAACCGAGCAAGCCTAGCTCCAGCTCCAGCAGCGCCGCGGTAGGAGGCTTCTAATGCCTTCAATGGACGCGTATATCGACCACTTCGTCACTCATAACGGCTCGGACATGTATTTAACCGTCGGCACACCGCCTTATGTGCGCAGCGGTAATGACTCTCTATCGCCGATTGAGTCTGCGCCGCTCACTGAAGCCGACGTGCGCGACTTGCTTTCGCAATTGCTGCCGGCTGCGGTGATTGAAGAATTCGATTCGGTGTTGGAATTTAACAGTGCACTGGAATGGAAAGGTAAGGTACGGCTTCGGATCAATTTGTTCCGCCAGCGTCAGACCACCGGTATTGTCATTCGCCGCATTCGCCCGGAAATACCGACGATTCAGGAATTGAATCTGCCGGAATCCTACGCCAACTTATCGCTCGAAAAACGCGGGCTGGTACTGCTCGTAGGCCCCACGGGTTCAGGCAAATCCACTTCCATGGCCGCCATGGTCGACTGGCGCAACGAACGCTCGCACGGCCATATTGTGACGATTGAAGACCCGATTGAATTTATCCATGATCACAAAGGCTGCATCGTCTCGCAGCGCGACGTGGGGATTGATACCTATTCGTTCGGCATTGCGCTTAAAAACGTGCTGCGCCAACGGCCGGATGTGGTAGTCATCGGCGAAATCCGTGACCGCGAAAACATGGAACACGCGCTCATGTTTTCAGAAACCGGTCACTTGTGTATCGCCACGCTCCATGCAGGGAACTCGGTGCAGGCCTTAGAGCGCATCATGAATTTTTTCCCGGAAGAAAAACGCCATCAGGTTGCCCTGTCGCTATCGCTTAATTTGAAGGGCTTGCTGTGCCAACGTCTAATTCGCAATAAAGATGAAGGGCGCTCGCTCGCGCTTGAGATTATGCTGAACCAAGGGGTGATTAAAAATCTAATCCGCGAAGGTAAGCTGCGCGATGTTTCCGAGCACATCGCGCGTGGGAAGGACATGGGCATGATGTCTTTCGATCAATCGCTGTTCGCGCTCGTGCAGGCGGGGCTGATTGATGAAGATGCCGCAGTCGCCGAATCCGACAACCCGGCCAATCTGAAGTTGCAATTTACGCAGGCATCCATGGGCAAGCGCGTCGCCACCCCTTTACCGCTTGCGGGCCGGCCTCAGTTCTAATAATAGGGATTCGGGACTGGGGATTTGGGATTAGAACCCATCACTCTCTAGTCCCCAATCTCTAATCCCCAATCCCAGATGCTTATGGCCGCCTATCAATATACCTATGTAATGAAAGATCTCTCCAAAGCCTATCCCGGTGGGAAAAAGGTATTGGAGGGTATTTGGTTATCGTTTTTGCCGGGCGCAAAGATTGGTGTGCTGGGCCCGAACGGCGCGGGTAAATCAACCCTGCTGAAGATCATGGCGGGGCTCGATGATGAGTTCGTCGGCGAGGCCTGGGCGGCTGAAGGCGTCAAACGCGGCTACCTCGCGCAAGAACCCAAGCTTGATGAAACCAAAGACGTGCTTGGCAATGTGCTCGATGGCTTGAAAGAAAAGAAAGCGCTGCTTGATAAGTTTAATGAAGTGAGCATGAAACTCGCCGAGCCGATGAGCGACGATGAGATGAACGCACTTATTGAAGAACAGGGCAAGCTGCAAGAACAAGTAGATGCCGCAAATGCGTGGGATATTGAGCGCGAAGCGGAGATCGCTATGGATGCGCTGCGCTGCCCGCCTGGAAATGCGGATGTCACGAAAATCTCCGGTGGTGAACGCCGGCGCGTGGCACTCGCAAAATTGCTGCTCGAAAAACCGGACATGCTGCTGCTTGACGAACCCACCAACCACTTGGATGCTGAGTCGGTCGCCTGGTTGCAGAATTTCCTGACGAATTATGCGGGTACGGTGGTGATGATTACGCACGATCGCTACTTCCTGGATAACGTGACAGGCTGGATTTTAGAACTCGACCGCGGCAAAGGCATTCCTTACGAAGGCCGCTACTCCACTTATTTAGAACAAAAACAAAAACGCCTGGCGCAGGAAGAGCGCGAAGAGCACTCGCGCGAACGCATGCTCGCACGCGAGTTGGAATGGATTCGCCAATCCCCCAAAGCGCGCCAGGCTAAAAGCAAGGCACGTGTTTCAGCGTATGAGGATTTGCTGAAAGAAGCGGGCAAGGAGCAAGTCGGCCTCGCCCAAATCGTCATTCCTGCCGGGCCACGCCTTGGCCAACAGGTGATTGAAGCCAAGGATGTCGGCAAAGGCTTTGGCGATAAACTGCTCATGGATAAGATGAATTTTGCTCTGCCGCCGGGCGGTATCGTCGGCGTCATCGGCCCGAACGGCGCCGGTAAAACCACCCTGTTTAAAATGATTACGGGCGTCGAAAAACCCGATTCCGGCAGTTTCGTCGTGGGTGATTCGGTAAAGCTTGGTTACATCGATCAATCGCGTGATTCGCTGAACGACAAAAAAACCGTGTGGGAAGAAATCTCCGGCGGGGATGAGGATTTGCAGCTCGGCGCAACCAAGATGAAAAGCCGCGCTTACGTCTCGGCGTTTAACTTCAAGGGTACGGATCAGCAGAAAAAAGTCGGCCAGCTTTCCGGCGGGGAAAGAAACCGCGTGCACCTGGCCAAAATGCTGAAATCCGGTGCCAATGTGCTGTTGCTGGATGAGCCCACTAACGATCTGGATGTGGAAACACTCCGTGCGCTGGAAGAAGCGCTGGAAAAATTCGCCGGCTGCGCCGTCATCATCTCGCACGATCGTTTCTTCTTAGATCGCATCGCCACACATATTCTAGCATTTGAAGGCGATTCCCACGTGGAATGGTTCGAAGGCAACTACGAAGCCTATGAGGCGGATTTAAAACGCCGTTTGGGTGTCGACACCTTGGTGCCTCACAAAATCAAATTCAAGCCTCTAACGCGTTAGAATTTATACCCCACCCCGACTGTATAGGTGCGCTCTTTGAGAGTGACATCCTTGAAAGGAGTTACCGCAACCGTGTTATCCGAAAAATAGGTGGTATCGGTTCCGTTATCTGCTTCCCAGGTTTCGTATTTTGCATCTAATCTTAGCTCACAGCGGGGCGTTAACCAAAAGCTATACCCAGCCGCAAAATTCTTGCCGGAGCCATTTGCATTTTGTTCAAAACTCTTAGGCTGTTGAAAATCACTACGCAAATTCCAGGTGCCTATTCCCCGATAATCAGATTTAACATAACCTACACCCGCTCTAATTTCATGCTGCTTAAATAGCGCAAGACGAAAATCAATATTTGCAGATGGTCCTCTCCATTTGGCTTCATAAGTGCTATTAAGACCAGTTAGCGGTGTGCCTACAGGAATGGTTTGAATAACGCCATCGCTTACGGCCTGCACGCCATCAACAGCCTTAAAAGTTTGCTTGTTGAGTGCATAGCCGATTCTTGGGGTCAAGCTAAAGGGAGCGTTGGGCCAGAAAGCGGCCACATCATACCCCACGGAAACATATCCGCCATTAAAGCTGCTATCATCCCCGTGGCTGTAAGATCGTGAAAATTCCCCTGTACGATTATTGCCGGAATAGTCCGAGTCACGGACCCGGCCATCATAAGCAAGATTAGCATAGGCTCCGCCCATAAAGACCATGCGCTTACACCAGCCGCTTTTACAGATATACTCCAGCCCGGTAACGCTGCCATAGGACTTAACGTCCTTCCATGTAAGCTCGGAAAGCACGTTGGGCACAGCGTTGTTGTAACCAATATTCCAATTCATATCAGCCACCGAATAGCCCGCATTTGTGTGTACACGTAACCCCTCTCGTAAGGACGGGTGTGTTTCAGGTAACGCCGCTGCGGGTACATAATCAGACCGCGAAGGAGTTGGAGGTGACGGCTCTGCTACTGGAGCAGGTAAGGCGGGAATCGAAACATTTGGTGTCGGCTGTTTTTGTGTATCGACAACAGGAACGTGAGGGCGCGCGGGTGTTACCACGGGCACGGTATAAATATTGGCGTTCGATACATGGTCGTCTGCGGGTGATGGCTGTATTGACGGTGCTTGCGCAGGAGGCACCGGTTGAGAGGGTGCTTGCTGGGTCCTGATCCCACCCCTATCATCACGCACGACTGGTGGTAGTGGATAGTTTACGGGCTGCGAAGATCTGGGTATCGCGTGCGAATACCCTGGGGTCAGCAACAGGAAAAATAGGATTCCAAACAAATTACCATTTGTTTCTCCAGAAAAATTCTTCGTCGAAAACACGTTGTCGCTCCCTTTGTCGTGTGGATAACTGGGAATTAGCATGATGATTAAAATCAGTCAACATATATTAAGCATTTCTAACGAATACCCACTCTTTTTTATTTGAAAGCCTGGAGTTGAAGGCATAGCCTTCACCCGTAAACCCCTTAAAATCATCCGGATTTTCTATGTGGTTCAGGATAGCGAAATCGGCCATAAGGCCGCGGGCGCGCTTGGCGAACAGGCCGATGGTTTTGAACTCGCCATTTTTGTTCTCTTTAAAATTGATAGTAAGCAATTCTGGATTAAGTTTCCTCTGATTAATTGCGGAGAAATATTCATTAGATGCCAGATTTATAATTGTTTTATCTTTATGTTCCTGAATTGCAATATTAACGTTTTCTGTGACCTTATTACCCCAAAATTCGTAAAGACATTTACTTTTACTGATGGCTAAATCCGTGCCCATTTCAAGCCGGTAAGGGGCAATTTCATCGAGTGGCTTGAGAAGGCCATAAAGCCCTGAAAGCATGCGCAGGTGTTGATTTGCGTAGGCAAGCTCCTTCTTGCCGTATTTGGCAAGTGAAAGTGGCTCATAGACATCACCCTTAAACGCAAACAACGCGGGGCGCGTCTTGGCTTGGTTGAAATTTCTGTAACGCTCGGTATTTAGGGCGGCGAGCTTATCGCTCACATCCATCAGCTTTTTAATGTCGTTCACGGATTTCTTTTTCAGCACCGCGATTAGCCGCTTGCTCTCGGGCAGAAATTCGGGGGTGGTGGTTGTAAGCTTGGGCAGGGGTGATTCAAAATCCAATGTTTTGGAAGGCGAAAGCAACATCAGCATGGTTAGGGTTTCCGCCTGCGCAGGCGCCTAATATGCGCTGCTTCCACCAATTTCAATTGCCAAGCAACAAGGAAATAAACGGCGCAACCTGCACCGCACCACAGCAGCAGCGCCATCATTTTAACGGCAAAATTATGTTCAAAAAACGGCAGCACGTAAGATGCTAAAAGTTTTAGGCACAGGCACATTAACAGTGCGGCCAACACAATGCGGGGGATGCGTTTTACCATGAGCTTATCCAACACAAAGAGCTTGCGTTTGCGTAAATGATGTAAAATCAGCGCGACGTTGAGCCATCCGGCAATCGAGGTCGCCATCGCCATGCCGACATGTTTAAACGGACCGATAAGCGCGAGGTTAAGTGCGAGGTTCACGCCAATGCACACCACCGCGATTTTAAACGGCGTTTTCGTATCCTGATTCGCATAAAACGCAGGCGTCAGCACTTTAATCAACACAAACGCTGGCAGGCCGCACGCAAAGGCCATGAGCGCCGGGGCGGTTGCAAGCGTATCAGCCGCAGTGAACGCACCACGCTCGTAAAGCACATGGATCAGTGGGTGCGCGAGTACAACTAGCGCCGCAGCGGCGGGGATGACGAGCAGCAATGCAAATTCAATCGCACGGTTTTGCATCGCCGCGGTTTCTTCTGTTTTGCCTTCGCGCACGAGTTTAGAAAGCGAAGGCAGCAGCACCGTACCCACGGCAATCCCAATCACCGCCAGTGGTAGCTCGTTGATGCGATCAGCATAGTAGAGATAGGAAACGCCGCTAGCGACGGTTGATGCAATAATCAGATCAATAAACAAATTGATTTGGGCTACTCCTGCACCAAGTGCAGCAGGTGCAATAAGTTTCAACATACGTTTGACTTCAGCGCTAAGGCGCGGATAGCGCAACCGCGGCATCACCTTTAACTTCCAGCAGAAAAACATGAGCCACAGCATTTGCGCAACGCCTGCAACGAATACGGAAATCGCAAGCCCATGCGCCATGGTGGGTGTGTAGTCAGCAATCGCCCACGGCACAATAATCAGACAGAGATTCATGAGAATTGGTGTTGCGGCAACGGCTGCGAATTTGTGCAAACTATTCAAAATACCGCCCAAGAGGGAGACGACCGAGATAAAAATGATATAAGGAAACGTGATTTGTGTGAGTAAAATGGTAAGCTCAAATTTTTCCGGGTTGCTTTTAAATCCGGGGGCGAGCACGTGCATCAGCCATGGCATGGAAACCACGCAAACGATGCTGAGTGCGAGCAATATCGTAACCAAAAATGAATAGGCCTCACTTGCGAATGCATTGGCTTTTTCCTGGCCCTCGCCAGCGATCGCACCCGCATAGAGCGGCACAAACGCCGAGTTAAACGCACCTTCAGCAAACAAACGGCGCAAAAAGTTGGGGATTTTAAAGGCAACAAAAAACGCGTCCGCAAGCATGCTGGCGCCGAGTGCGGCGGCGATTGTCACATCACGAATAAACCCAAGCACGCGCGAAAGCAGCGTATAAAAACCAATCGTTGCGGAGGATTTGACAAGAGACATCAGCTCCCCGCAACCATCATGTGTGGAACAAGCAATGTCGGCGCGTTAACCGCATAATCAAATTTCAGATCATCCGCAGGGATCAGCGTTTTGAACATTTCACTCAAGTGCCCAGCGATGGTAATTTCAGAAACGGGATAGGTAAGTTCGCCATTTTCAATGGCAAAGCCAGCCGCACCTTGGCTATAATCACCCGTCACCAAATTCACACCCATACCAAAGGTTTCAGTGACGTAAAGACCTTTGGAAACGCTTGCGATCAACGCCTGCGGTGTCTCACTTCCAGCTGCAATATAAGCATTACTTGGCGAAGGTTGCGGCGCACCGGTCAAACCTCGACTCGCATGGCCCGTGGTTTTCAAACCCAATTTAGCAGCACTGCGTTGGTCAAGTAACCACGTTTCAAGTGTGCCTGCCCTTACTAACGTACACTTGCCGTTTTTTGCACCCTCTGCATCAAACGGTTTGGAGGCGAGGCCGAAAGGAATATGCGGATCGTCCACAATGGTAATTGCTTTTGAAAATACGTCCGTGTGCAACGCATCTTTCAAAAATGTGGTGCCGCGGGCAACCGCCGCGCCCGAGATAGCACTTAGGAATGCACCAAGGAGGCCTTTGGACACACGCGGATCAAAAACGATCGACATGCTTGCAGTTGGTATTTTGCGTGGGCCGACGCGTTGGAGCGCGCGCATGGCTGCCTCATCACCAATCGCCGCCGGTTTTCTAAGTGCAGAGAATTGGCGCTTGCTGGAGTAAGCATAATCCCGCTCCATGGCCTCGGGTGTACCTGCGAGCACCGAAACCGAAAGGCTATAGCCGGTTGTAGTATAGGCACCGGAAAATTGCGTGGCGCTTCCTTCCCGACTCATGAGTGCGATGGTTGAAGTGTTCGCGCTCGCATCCGCCCCTTCGGAATTGAGGATGCCTTTGTAAGCAAGCGCAGTAGATTCTGCTTCTCTGCACATATTTCGTAGATCTTCTGCACTCGGCGCAGCCTCATCTGCCAGCGATAGTTCCGGAGCCGGAATAGCCAGGTCTGCTTTCGGCAATAGCGCTGTTAAAGTATCAGCAGGAGCGGCTTTAGCAAATGCGACCGTGTTTTCGGCAAGTGTTTTGAGTGCCTCGTCCGTAAACGCCGAGGTGGAGCCTTGCGCAAGCCTCTCACCCACCCAGACACGAAGGCCAATGCCGGTATGCTCAGACCGCTCTAGGTGCTCCGGCGCGCCGTTGCGCTCCGTAACAGTCAAATCTGTAGATTCGACACACAGGCCATCGGCTGATGTGGCGCCTGATTTTTCGGCATATTCGAGTAGTTGGTTCAGAATCTCAAGGTTTTTCATATTGCAGTATTACCAAGCAAATCAAAGAATTGCAAAGCCTTGTAATTCTTGGTAAACGAGCGCCATCATGAAGCCTATCGTCCGCTTTGCTCCCTCTCCTACCGGTTATTTGCACGTTGGCAACGTGCGCACGGCGCTTGTGAACCATTTGTTCGCGCGCAAAGAAAACGGCGTTTTCATTTTGCGGATTGATGATACGGACCAGGAGCGCTCCAAAAAAGAATATGAGATCGCTATTATCGAAGATCTCGCGTGGCTTGGGATTCAGGTGGACCAAACGGAAAAGCAATCGCTGCGGTTTGATCGTTACACCCTCGCGATTGAAAAATTGAAAGCAAATGGCCGCCTATACCCCTGCTTCGAAAGCGCGGAAGAGCTGGAAGTGAAACGGAAGATGCAAACTGGGCGGGGTTTGCCGCCGATTTATGATCGCGCAGCACTGAAGCTTTCAGAATCCGAACGTGCAACGCTGCTGGCCTCCGGTAAAAAAACTCATTGGCGGTTTAGGCTCGAAGATACCGATGTGGTGTGGGATGATTTAATCCGTGAAGAAGTGCGATTTAAAGCCACACATATGTCAGACCCGATTTTGATTCGGGAAGACGGCGTGCCGGTCTATACGCTTGCATCTGTGGTCGATGACGGCGAGATGAATGTGACACACGTGATTCGCGGGGAAGACCATGTGAGTAATACGGCTGTGCAGGTGCAGTTGTATGAAGCACTTGGGTTTGCCGTACCACAATTCGCGCATATGGCGCTATTGAAGACCAAAGAGGGTGAGCTTTCCAAGCGCTTAGGGTCGGGCAGCATTCGTGAACTTAAAGATCAGGGCATTTTGCCGCAGGCAATTGTGTGTTTGCTTTCACGCATCGGTACGTCGGACCCGATTGAGGCCTTTGTGGATGATAAGCCACTCATTGCAAGTTTTGATTTCAAAAAATTTGGCCGTGCGCCGGCGAATTACGATGTAGCGGAGCTCGTGAATTTGAATGGCAAGATTTTGCGGGAATTGCCATTTGCGGCGGTGAAGCACGCCCTGCCCTATGCGGACGAAGCGTTTTGGTTAGTCGCTCGCGAAAACCTCTCCACCCTTGCTGATGCCAAAAGCTGGTGGGATATGTTGCGTGGCGATATTAGCGCAAATTTAAGCGCGGAGGATGCAACGTTTGTAAAACAAAGCGCTGCGCAGTTGCCTGCAGAGCCGTGGGATATCTCCACCTGGGATGCATGGATCGCGGCGATTAAACCCACCACGGAGCGCAAAGGCAAAACGCTGTTTATGCCGCTGCGCATGGCCTTAACCGGCATGGAACACGGGCCGGAATTGAAGACCCTTTTGCCCCTCCTCGGCCGCGAAAAAGTGCTCAAGCGACTCGGCCAATAGATATAAGCCGTTGATTTATAACAATTCTTATTAAATAATTTCATCAAACCGTCACACAACTAGGGGCTGGTTGTGCTAGAATAAGGGCATGGCTAAAGACCAAAAAAACTCTACGCTACCTTCTTCCTCATTTGCTCCGCAAGAGCCGGAGGAAAAGACTACGCTGCTCGGATCCATCCTGACTCCACAAACACTTATCAAACAAATTAAAGACCTTTACCCGATTGATCGTGAAGGTAACATCGTCGGCCCACCTAACAAGCAGGATATGGGCGAGCTTACTAACAAACTTAAAAAGTGGGTGGATGATTTTGCGGAGATATCCGAAAGCTATGGCGACATACCCGCCACCGGCAATCGTATCACTAGCTATCTGCATGCGCGGACCCTGTTTGAACAAGCACAAAAGCTTTTGAACCAAGCACAGACATTTAACAATTTCCCAGCCCAAGTTGAAGAAGCCGCCAAGCAAATGGGTATAGAAAAACCTACTGCAGGAACGTATCAACAGTTCCGCGAACGGTATAATAGCTTCGTTGAAAGCGCGCCGGCCAGTGCAATAGATAAACGTGTTGATCTGCCTGAATCCATTCCTCAACCGCCAGCACGGGATGCAGTTGTTGCGATTCAGCATGATCTCAATCAGGGTAAGCTGCCACCTAAAGTAGAATTTGCCGCTATCGAACCTAACACGCCAACGGTGAAAGAAGTTCTGCAATCGAACAACCCGTTCATCAAAGCCTTGACCAAGCAACCGCGGGAAAAGGCGGACGCGGTGGATGGCCCGGCGGATACGCTTAAACCCGAAAATACAACTGCCCGCGAGCACGTTGAAAGAGGATTTAAAGAGTTCGCCGAAAAGGCCTACGAAAAGGCCGGTGGGAACCTTGGGAACACGGAAAATAAAGAGCGTTTTGTTAATGCATTCATGGAACAACACAAGCACTCAATCGACACGCTGATGAACTTTCCTGAAAATGTAAGGGAAGCCCGGCTTGCCGATTTGGCTATTCTTAAAGACCGCCCAGAAACCGCGATTACCAGAAGTGTAGAATTGTCTGTCAACAGCAACCCGGAAAGCGCCGCCAATTCACTTTCGGCCGGCGTTGTTCTTAACCTCGATGGCGTGCGCGGAAAAGCAGAAATGCTTGCCCGCAACAACGGGCAAAACCACTATACCTCACAGCGCGCCGGGGGTGATGCTGTGGCG
The DNA here is from genome assembly GCA_964405685.1 of uncultured Rickettsiales bacterium. Classification (GTDB taxonomy): domain Bacteria; phylum Pseudomonadota; class Alphaproteobacteria; order Rickettsiales; family SXRF01; genus CAYOOP01. Next base: position 420,465 of record CAYOOP010000001.1, on the reverse strand, counting down.
AGCATGATCACACACGGAAAAGACCAAGAATATAAACATCGTGATGCAGTGATTGCCAAAAATGTCGAGAAATTTCCCCGACTTTCCGGGAAAGATGATTCGTTCAAAGATGATTCGTTCATTGGTCAGCTACACAAATCGGCTGAACTGGTGGTACTCGCTGAAGCCAACGAAACCTACGGCAAGATGTATAACCTTAAGTTCGATAGTATTGATGAGCTGAAGAAAGCCGCAAAATCCGATCCACGAATAAGGGGTGATTTCGGCGATCTCGGCGTTGCCGGTCGTATTGGAGATTGGATGGAATTCTATGTGGCTGAAAATAAAAACGAGCAGAGCATGTTGATGCATGCTCTGCGCGACGCGATGGATACCGACAGGAATGGCCATACCGATAGAGGGGAAATGGAGGCTTATGTTGATCGCAGATATGGCGGGAAAAACGGCAAAGTGGATACCGCCGAAGAGTTGGCGACCCTAAACAAAGACCTCTCACAAAAAGACAATCCGCTTGCTGCAGCGTTCAAAAACAGTGGGTTGGATATTGCTCAAATTACAGCTTCCATGCAGGGAAGGGGCGTATCGGGTGGGAAAGATATTGCAGTAGCGCAAGATCTCTCAGGACGCCTTGTGGCGGATAATGATGCCAAACCTGTGCCTGGCAAAGCATCGCCCACACCTCAACACGGCGCTACTCTTTAAACCTTCTTCATCAGCGTCCGCTGATGCGGGAAGATGACGCGCACAGTCGTGCCGGAGCCCAGCTTACTCGTTAGAATCAATTTGCCGCCGTGGAGTTCGGCGTACATTTTACATAGCGGCAGGCCCAAGCCGGTACCTTCGTGGCTTTGGCTGCGGTGCACCTGACCGAAGACGGAGAGAGCCTTGGGAATGTCTTCCTCACTCATGCCCACACCCGTGTCCGAGACGATGATGTGCAACGCATGGTGTTGATCGAGCTTGGCGGAGACGCGCACGGTGCCATTATCTTGCGTGAATTTGACAGCGTTGGAGATGAGGTTGAGGAGCATTTGCGCGAGCTTGCGGCGGTCGCCCCAGAGCGGGAAAATGCCGGGGTCAATGGCCGTTACCAGCCGAATATTTTTCATCCGCGCACGGCCGTTCATGATGCGGGCGGATTCGCTGATCACTTCAGCTATATCGACTTTTTCTTCGCTAAGTTCCAGCTTGCCGGCATCACCTTTCGAAAACTCGAGAATGTCGTTGATGAGTTGTAGGAGGTGCGATCCACACAGGTTGATATCGTGTACGCGCTCTTTTTGTTTTTGGTTTAAGGGCCCAAAATATTCGGAATTGAGCATTTCCGAATAGCCGATAACGGCATTGAGCGGCGTGCGCAGTTCGTGGCTCATGTTGGCAAGAAATTCGGATTTGGCTTGGCTCGCAAGAATCGCCGCTGATTCGGATTGTTCGGCGCGCGAGATTTGGCGCGACATGGCAACCGCGAAGAATGACAGCACGGTGCCAAACACCGTAAAGAGCACCAAGAACCCAATGTCTTTATCGCGGGCGCTGCGCCATTGCTCGAACATCTCGTTTTCACCAAAGACGACGCTCACGCGAATAGGCACGTTCTTCAATTCTTTGCTGGCAATCACGGCCGTTTGACCGTTGACGCTTTCTACCGTGATTTGCGCAGCGTCTTTGGGAGCCTTCGCTTCGTTGGCGCGCATGGCATCATCGAGTGTGGCATCGATAAAACCTGACGGACGATGAGCAGAGGTGGTGAGAACATCGCCACCCAAAATCACGCGCATGTAGGCGGTGTCGCTGACGGCAATTGAGCGGTAGAATTCTTCGAAATAGCCGGGGTTTAAGGCCACGACGACGAAACCGCCGAAACCGCCATCGGGTTTGTCAAAGCGGCGGCTTAGCACAATCAAGCGGCGCTCAGGGGCAAGTTTGTGCACGCCGATGAACATGGTGCGGTCGTTGCCTTCGCGCATGGCAGAAAGCAAATCGCGGCCGCTGATAGTTTTGGAATAATCGACCCAGGTATCATAGCCTTCTTTTTGCGCGGAGGCGGCGATGTTGCCGACATCATCCACCATGGCGATGCCAACCACCTGTGAGGTTTCTTCCAACCAGGTTTTAAATTGCTGACTGGTGTAATCGTTCAAATGGCCGGCAAAGAGTGTGTTGACGTATTGGCGCTCAATCGCGCGGCGCACGGTCAAGTCAGCGACCAGGAAACTGAGTTCCGTGTGATCGGCAAGGCTGTTGGCCAAACTCTCGGCGTTGCGCTGCGTGGTGGTGAGAATATGGCGGTAGGAGTCCGAACCATGATAGGCAACCACCAAACAAAACAACAGCATCAACATGGCGTTAAAGCCGATGAGGTTACGGATGCGCGGCGTTAAGGTTTTTCGGGCGATGATCATGCCCGTCCATTCTAACGAAACCCACTTAAGGAACCGCCAAGAGTCGGTTAAGAAAGGATTTTTATACCCTCACTTTGTGGTAGGAGTTTGTTAAATCTCGCTGTAAGCTGCAAAGAGATTAGACTTATAACCCATTGATAATCATCGCTATGCGCGTCGCCTTACAAATCAACCCCATCACCCAGCTCCGCCCGGAAGGAGATACATCGCTCTTGCTCGGTCGCGAAGCGCAGGCGCGTGGATTTAAAGTGTCTTTTTACACGCCGGAGACGGTGTCGCTGCATCAGACAGGCGAGGTTTCTGCCGTCACCCATGCGGTAACGCTTTTGGATCGGGTGCCTTTTTTTACGCATGAACAAGGAGTGCGCGAAACACTTTCTACGTTTGATGTGATTCTGCTGCGGCAAGATCCGCCTTTTGACATGGCGTATATCACCAACACGCACGCGCTCGAACTTTTGCCGCGTACGAAAGTGGTGAATCATCCCGTGAGTGTACGCAACCATCCGGAAAAATTATTTCCGCTGAAATTTCCTGAATTTCTGCCGGAAACACTGATCTCCCGCGATGAAAATGAAATTCGCGCGTTTGCGAAGACGTACGGCGAGATTGTGATTAAACCGCTCTACGGATTCGGCGGGCATGGTGTGTTTAAAATCAATGCGGCGCAGGAAAATTTAAGTTCGCTTTTGGAAACTTTGTTGCCAACTACGGTCGAGCCGCTCATCGCGCAACGTTTTTTGCCGGATGTACAGACGACGGAAAAACGCATTATTCTGATTAACGGCAACGTCGAAGCCGCGTTTCAGCGCGCGCCGGCGGAAGGCGAAATCAGAAGCAATATGCGCGTGGGTGGAACGCCGATTGTAACCACGCTTACCAAGCGCGAGCAAGCCATTGCGGAGCGCGTGGGGGACTATTGCCACAGCCACGGCCTCCTGCTTGTTGGGCTTGATGTGATTGGCGAGTATTTGAATGAGATCAACATCACCTCTCCAACAGGCCTCATGGCCGCTAAAAAGCTCTATGGCTTAAGCCCCGAGAAAGTGTTTTGGGACGCCGTCATCGCGCAATAAAAAACCCCGCAGTTACCTGCGGGGTTTTTGTATAGCTGTGAGTGTAGGCTAGAAGCTTGCGCGGATGCTTAAAGAACAACCCAGTGTATTGAAGGAGTCCGAATCGGCGGTGGCGTAGTAGCCCGTCGTCGAGTCATAGCAGTCGCCGGCAGTAACAGAACCTGTAGCTGCACCGCCTGCAGCAGTTGCTGGCAATGCCGTGGCTTTAGCAACCGAGAGCGTCACGCCGGTTGCAGGTTTGCCATCGTCAATTTTATTATCGATCTGAACGGCTTCAACCGGCGTCATCGCTGCTGTGAAAGTCGTACCCAAACCACCGGTCGTCAACGCAGTCGCGCCGCCGAGATTAGAGATTGCAAAATAGTTGACACCGCCAACAGACATAACCGCAATCATCGCACCCTTACCCATTTTTGCACTCGGAACAGCATTGACGGGGGTCAAGTTGTAGGTTTCATAGTTCAAGCTGGCAGCGGTGATCGCATCCGGAACCATGCCGGCTTGCGAAAGTTCATACCAGAATACTGCGGATTCACCAGCCACGCACAAGTGGGTAGTGCACACGCTGTTCGCAGAGGTTGTACCCTCAACCAGACCGTCGCCGTCGCCCTGAGCGGATTCGTTCGAGTTGGTGATGGAAGGGAAGAAGTTGGTGCCGTTTGCAAGGTCACCCGGGAGGCCATTGTATTTACCGCGGAAGGTGTTGACCGCCGCATTGTATTTTTCGATTTGCGAAACGGTGGCGCGAATTTCCGCCGCCTTGATCAGGTCTTGCCCGACGAGCACGCCGCCGACGATCAGACCGATGATGACCAGTACGATCGACAACTCAATAAGCGTAAAGCCGCTGTTGGGTTTCGTTTGGGGAAGACGTGTATTCATATTGACTCCTTAAAAGATGGGCTGCGTCTAACTTCAAAAACGCGGTGAATGGATTAATTATGAGGGAGAGAAGTTAAGAGACTCTTAATAGGGTGTGACATTTTTACCGCTTCTTGAGGGTTTTTGTGTAGACTTATCAATTCTCAAGACGGATTACCCTTAACGCCTTTCCGGTTGCTTCGTCAACAGATATCATTACGGCTGAAATCTGGCCAGGACCATTTGCAACCTCCAGTTTATGCTTGGTATTCTTGGTCAAAAAACGCAAGGTGGGCGCTTCTTTTTTAAACCCGATCACCGAGTCGTAATCCCCGCACATGCCGCAGTCTGTCTGGTAGGCGGTGCCGCCTTTTAGAACGCACGCATCGGCAGTTGGAATGTGCGTGTGCGAGCCGATCACTGCACTCACACGACCATCTAGGTAATGCCCCATCGCTGTTTTTTCCGACGTTGCTTCCGCGTGGAAGTCAACAAAAATAGCCGCAACGCTCCCACCGAGTGAATAGGTTTTGAGCATTTCATCCGCTGCTGCAAACGGGCAATAGGCGTGCTCTTTTAAAAATACTTGGCCGAGCAAATGTAGCACCGCGATCTTTTTTCCGTTCTCACATGTATGGATATAAAGTCCTGCACCCGGATTGACGGAGGGAAGATTATACGGACGCAGCAAACGTTTTTCTTTCGACAAATATGGGATGATTTCTTTTTGATCCCACACGTGATCGCCGCCGGTAATCACATGCACACCCGCTTCCAAAAATTGCTCGCACACCGCCGGCGTCGTGCCGAAACCATGTGCGGCGTTGTCGACGTTGACGACAATCAGCGCGGGGTCGTGTTCTTTTTTCAAACGCGGCAATGCATCTAAAACGGCGTCACGGCCGCTTCTTCCCACCACGTCGCCAAAAAAGAGAATGTTCACAAAATACCTTTTTCCGTCACAATCACATCAAGCGGCATATCATGCGCTTCAACGGGGAGTTTGTCTACGGCCTGGAAACTATAGGCAATGCCGATCGTCCATTTGGGAACGTGGGTGACAATTGCGCGGTCGTAATAGCCTGCGCCATAGCCCAAACGATAACGTTGCTCATCAAAGGCAACAAGTGGCACCAGCCAGATATCTGGTTTAGCTATAGTGTAGCGCGCGGGGCTTAGAACGCTGTGTACGTCAGCTACTAGCTCATCTCCCGGCTTCCAGGATAAAAACAGCATTTCCGGTGGCTCATCTACTTTGGGTAGCGCCAGCCTATTGCCGCGTTTGTGTAGCGCCTCAAGCGCAGGCAGCACATTGGCCTCGCCACTTAAGGGGATATAGCCCGCAACCCAGGCTTTAGGGGTAATAAGCGTGGGGATAAACCTAGCAATTACCTTTCCGGCGGTATCTGCCTCAGGGGGGCTAACCTGCTTTCGTTTCTCAATCATTTGGGCCCGAAGCTCGGATTTCGTAGGGGCTTGCATAGTTTCCATCTTGTATTTTTAGCGAATCGGATTACCATATACCATGGATCTGCTCGGTACGTCAGGCGTAATTGTCCCTCGGACCGATAATGATACGCATCGGGAGCGGTCACTGGTAGTTGGCATTGCCTTCGGCTACACTGCACCCACCTGTACACACAGGGTCGCTGCGGCTTTCACTCCAACGGCCAGAGCGGATCCTTTGCTTTAGAAACTGTCATCCCGGCCAGCAAGTGCGAAGCACGCAGCGCGTGCCGGGACCTCGAACCTCCTTGGATTGTTATACAAGCAATTCACATAAAATCATTGACATTTCGCGGCCGTGATATAAATAACCCGTCCCCACCCCTAGCTGTTCGCTTTAGGGTGGGGTTTTTGTTTTAGCTGATGGGTTGCATATGAATATTGTGAAGTTCTTTAAAGAAGTGCGTTCCGAGACGGGCAAGGTGACCTGGCCTAGCCGCAAGGAAACGGGCATTTCTACCTTGATGGTACTCATCATGGTAACGATTGCTTCGCTGTTCTTTCTCGCCGTTGATATGGCGCTTAGCAACCTGATTCGCTTGATACTCGGAATATAAAAGGAGCAAGATTATGACCCAAGCTACCGCCGCAACCCCACCCGCCGCCAAATGGTATATCGTTCACGCCTATTCGGGCTTTGAGAAAAAAGTCGCCGAGGCGATTAAAGAAGGCGCGGTGCAAAAAAATTTGACGGACCGCATTGAAGACGTGTTCGTGCCGACTGAAGAAGTCGTGGAAGTCAAACGCGGCAAAAAAGTCTCCTCCGAACGCAAATTCTTCCCCGGCTATGTGCTGGTGAAAATGAAATTGGACGATGCGGCGTGGCACATGGTGAAAAACGTGCCGAAAGTCACCGGTTTCCTGGGCGGCGGCAAAGGCGGCAGACCAGTTCCCATCACCCAAAAAGAAGCGGACGCTATTTTCGCGCAGATTAAAGAGGGCATTGAACATCCGAAATCGACGATCAGCTTTGAAACCGGCGAAAACGTCAAAATCAATGACGGCCCGTTCGATGGATTTGTCGGCGTGGTGGAAGCCGTGGACGACGAAAAACAACGCGTCAAAGTCTCGGTCAGCATCTTCGGCCGCCCTACGCCGGTAGACTTAGAATTTACGCAGGTTGAGAAGGTTTCTTAGGATTTTCTAAAAAACCCCTTGCAATTCCTTTTGGCCTGGTCTAAAAGTCCGCTCCCTTGCGCGGATTTTGGTCCGCAAAAAGTAGCGAAAACCACGGCTGGCCTTTGTTCTGACGTTTGGCGGTGGAAGCGAAGTAAGGGAATGGTCTTATAGTTGCGTCGGAACGGAGAATCTTATGGCAAAGAAAATTGCGGGCTATGTGAAGCTGCAGATTCCAGCTGGCAAAGCCAACCCTTCGCCGCCTGTAGGCCCCGCTCTCGGCCAACGCGGCTTGAACATCATGGAATTTTGTAAGGCGTTTAACGCCGCCACCCAGAAAATGGAGCCCGGCGCGCCGATTCCGGTGGTGATCACCGCATACCAAGACCGGACATTCACGTTTATTACGCGCAAACCTCCCGTGTCCTACTTCCTGAAAAAAGCGGCCAAAATTGAAAAAGGCTCGCAAACCCCAGGTAAGGGCGCGAAAGCTGGCAAAATTACGATGAACCAAATTCGTGACATTGCGAAAGAAAAAATGGTCGATTTAAACGCGCATGATGTAGAAGCCGCCGCGGCAATGATTCGTGGCTCGGCGCTCGCCATGGGCCTAGAAGTGTTGGAGGCAGCCTAATGTTTGTTTCCAAAAAACGTAAAAGTCGTGTGGCTGCGGTGGATCGCAACAAAGCCTATGATCTTAAATCGGCAGTGAAGCTCGTTAAAGCGGGCGCAACGTCTAAATTCGATGAAACGATTGATATTGTGATGAATTTGGGCGTGGACCCGAAACAGTCTGACCAGCAAGTGCGTGGCATGGTTGCGATGCCAAACGGCACCGGCAAAAAAATCCGTATTGCGGTGTTTGCCCGTGGCGATAAAGCAAAAGAAGCGCTCGATGCGGGTGCAGATATCGTTGGCGCGGAAGATTTGGCCGATAAAATCAACGGTGGTGATTTGAGCTTTGACCGCTGCATCGCCAGCCCTGATATGATGGCGGTGGTGGGTAAAGTAGCAAAGGTGCTCGGGCCAAAAGGCCTGATGCCAAACCCGAAACTCGGCACCGTAACCCCGAACGTAGCGGAGGCTGTGCGCCTTGCGAAAGCGGGACAGGTTGAGTTCCGTGTGGAAAAAGAGGGTGTAGTTCATGCGGGTATTGCTAAAGCCAGCTTCACGGAAGAGGCGATTGAGCAAAACCTGCGCGCCTTTATCGACGCGGTGGTGAAAGCCAAACCATCAGGCGCCAAAGGCAACTATCTGAAAAAAGTTGGTATCAGCTCCACCATGGGTGTCGGCGTAAAGCTCGACCTCAGCAACATAAGCGCAGCGGCGTAGGGGGAGCATATGGCACTGACAAAAGCACAGAAAATCAACGTCATCACCGAAGTAGAAGCTTCGCTAAAAGACGCCAGCACCATCATTCTCGTTCAAAACAAGGGAATGACGGTCGCCGAAGTTTCCGACCTGCGTCGTAAGGCCCGGGCAGCAGGCGCAAGCTATAAGGTGGCTAAAAACCGCCTGGCCAAACGCGCGCTTTCGGGCACTGCGTTTGAACAACTTTCGCCAATGCTTAAGGGGCCAACGGCTATGGCCGTTTCTAAAGACCCAGTGGCGGCGGCCAAAGTGATCGTGGACTTCGCAAAGACCAATGAAAAATTGGTGATTCTTGGCGGCGCGTTCATGGAGAAAAATCTGGATGTGAAGGGCGTTGAAGCATTGTCCAAAATGCCGTCGCTTGACGAGCTTCGCGCCAAGATCGTGGGCATGCTGGCAACCCCAGCCACCCGACTCGCCACCGTATTGCAGGCACCCGCATCGCAAGTTGCGCGCGTGGTTTCGGCATATAGCAAAAAAGCATAGTATTTTATTTAACCTGAAGGAGAACTAACATGGCTGCTAATCTTGCAAAAATCGTAGACGATCTGTCTGCACTCAGCGTAATGGAAGCCGCTGATCTTTCCAAAATGCTCGAAGAAAAATGGGGCGTTTCTGCCGCGGCACCAGTTGCCGTTGCTGCTGCGAATGCACCTGCCGCTGGCGGCGCTGCCGCTGGTGAAGAACAAACCGAATTCTCGGTGATTCTCGCATCGATCCCTGCGGATAAGAAAATCGGCGCGATCAAAGTGGTGCGTGAAGTAACCGGTCTTGGCCTGAAAGAAGCCAAAGACCTCGTTGAAGCCGCGCCTAAAGCTGTGAAAGAAGGCGTAAGCAAAGACGAAGCTGAGAAAATCAAAAAAGCTCTCACTGAAGCTGGCGCGACCGTTGAAGTTAAGTAGTTTAGTGGCTGGTGATTGGTGGTTAGTGGCTCTGGGCGTATAGCCCGAGTCACTCTAGCCATTGTTACTGGCCCATAGTTTTTGATACCTAGTCACCAACCACTGGTTACTAGCCACTCTTATTATGAGCACGCACACTATGCCACACGCAGCAGCAAAATCCCGCCTTTCTTTCACCTCGCGCAAGCGCATTCGTAATAGTTTTGGTCGCGTTCGATCGATTGCGATGATGCCAAACCTGATCGAGGTACAAAAGAACTCGTATGACCTCTTCTTACAAGCCGACACGGGCCCGGAGAAACGCACCAACACCGGCCTTCAGGGGGTGTTCAAGTCCGTGTTTCCGATTAAAGATTTTGCAGACACCGCCACCATTGAATTCGTAAAATACCATCTTGATCATCCGAAATACGACGTGGAAGAGTGCCGTTCGCGCGGAATTAATTTTGCAGCCCCCTTGCGCGTCACGCTTCGTCTAATCGTATGGATTGTCGATGAAGACACCGGCGCGCGCGAAATCAAAGACATCAAAGAACAAGATGTCTATATGGGCGATATTCCGCTCATGACCAACAACGGCACCTTTATCATCAACGGTACCGAGCGCGTAATCGTTTCGCAAATGCACCGTTCTCCGGGTGTGTTCTTCGATCACGACCAAGGCAAAACCCACACCTCCGGCAAGTTCCTCTTCAGCGCGCGGATCATTCCTTACCGTGGTTCCTGGCTCGATTTCGAATTCGACGCCAAAGACTTAGTTCAAGCTCGCATCGACCGCCGCCGCAAGGTGCCGGCGACAACCGTGTTGCGTGCGCTTGGTATGGACACCGAAGAAATCTTGAACACCTTCTACAAACCGGTGATCTATAAAAAGCAAAAGGACGAAGGCTACGCGACGAGATATAATTCGGACAATTTCCGTAATATCAAGTTGTCGTTTGATCTCGTTGACGCCAAAACCGGCAAAACCATTGCAAAAACCGGTGCGAAAGTCACCGCGCGTATGGCAAAAAAATTCGCTGAAGATGGTTTGAAAGACTATTTGATCCCAGCCGAACAGCTGATTGGCAAGTACATCGCGCAAGACGTCGTAAACGGTGAATCCGGTGAGATTTACGCGGAAGCGGGTGACGAGCTGAATGCAGCAACGATTGCCCTTCTCGAAGACCAGGGCTTCAAAGAAGTGCCGGTGCTTGACATCGACCACGTCAACGTGGGTGCATATATCCGGAACACCCTGGTTGCCGATAAAAACCAAACCAAAGACGATGCGTTGATTGATATCTACCGCGTGATGCGCCCGGGCGAACCGACGACGCCGGAAGCTGCAGAAGCCCTCTTTAAATCGCTCTTCTTTGATGAAGAACGCTACGATCTCTCGGCGGTCGGCCGCGTGAAAATGAATGCGCGCCTTGGTCTTAACACCCCTGATTCTGTGGGTGTCCTTACCAAAGAAGATATCCTGCAAATTGTGAAAACGTTAGTGCAGCTCAAAGACGGCCAAGGCGAAATCGACGACATCGATCACCTCGGTAACCGCCGCGTTCGCTCGGTCGGTGAATTGATGGAAAACCAGTTCCGCATTGGCTTGCTCCGTATGGAACGCTCGATTGTAGAACGTATGGGCTCGGTAGATATCGATACCGTCATGCCACATGATTTGATCAATTCCAAACCTGTTGCGGCTGCTGTGCGTGAATTCTTCGGCTCCTCGCAGCTGTCGCAGTTTATGGATCAAACCAATCCGCTGTCGGAAATCACCCACAAGCGCCGCCTTTCGGCCCTTGGACCCGGGGGTCTTTCCCGCGAACGTGCGGGGTTTGAGGTGCGCGATGTGCACCCGACCCACTACGGCCGCATCTGCCCGATTGAAACGCCCGAAGGTCCGAACATCGGCCTCATCAACTCGATGGCAACCTACGCGCGCGTCAACAAATATGGCTTTATCGAAACGCCGTATCGCAAAGTCATCAACGGCCGCGTGTCGGACGAAGTGGTGTATCTCTCGGCGATTGAAGAGGGCCGCTACACCATCGCGCAAGCGAACGTAGAGCTCAATGACAAAGGTCAGTTTACCTCTGACCTCGTCTCTGCCCGTAAAGGCGGTGATTTCTTGCTCGCGGCTCCGGATACGATTGAATACGTGGACGTAGCACCGCAACAGCTTGTTTCGGTTGCTGCATCGCTGATTCCGTTCCTCGAGAACGACGATGCGAACCGTGCGCTCATGGGCTCGAACATGCAACGTCAGGCTGTACCGCTCATTCGCACCGAAGCGCCGCTCGTTGGTACCGGTATGGAAGAGATTGTGGCGAAAGACTCCGGTGTAACGACCGTAGCGCGCCGCCCCGGCGTGATCGACCAGGTGGATGCCACCCGTGTAGTCATTCGGTCGACTCCTGAGGGCGACCAAGAAACTCCGGGTGTAGACATCTACAACCTCACCAAATTCCAGCGCTCGAACCAATCGACGTGCCTCAACCAAAAGCCGCTTGTAAAAGTGGGCGACGTGGTGAAAACCGGCGACATCATCGCTGACGGCCCCTCAACCGACATGGGCGAGCTTGCCCTTGGTCAAAACATCCTCGTCGCGTTCATGCCATGGAATGGCTACAACTATGAGGATTCAATCCTGATTTCTGAACGTATCGTCTCCGAAGACGTATTCACTTCCATCCACATCGAAGAGTTCGAAGTAATGGCACGTGATACGAAGCTTGGACCTGAAGAAATCACCCGCGACATTCCGAACGTCGGTGAAGAAGCGCTGCGCAACCTTGACGAAATCGGTGTCGTGCACATCGGCGCTGAAATCAAACCGGGCGATATTCTGGTGGGTAAAGTCACACCGAAATCTGAATCACCGATGACGCCGGAAGAAAAACTCTTGCGTGCGATTTTCGGCGAAAAAGCCTCCGACGTGCGTGATTCTTCGCTCCGTTTACCTCCCGGCGTTTCCGGTACGGTGGTGGGTGTGAAAATCTTTTCGCGCCGCGGCATTGAAAAAGACGAACGCGCGCTGGCGATTGAAAAACAAGAGATTGAGCGCTTAGCGAAAGACCGTGATGACGAACGTGCGATTATCGAACGCTTCATCTACGGCCGTCTGCGTGAATTGCTCGAAGGCAAAAAATCGACCTCCGGTCCACGCAATTTCAAAGTGGGTTCCAACATTACCGAAGAGGCTTTCAGCAAATACAGCCACGGTCAATGGTGGCAGTTCGCAGTGAAAGACGACAGGGTGATGAGCGAAATCGAAGGCTTGAAAAAACAGCTCGATGTTGCCAACACCCGCATCAGCCAATGGTTCGAGGAAAAAGTCGGCAAAGTACAAAGCGGCGATGATTTGCTGCCTGGCGTGCTGAAAATGGTGAAGGTGTTTGTGGCCGTGAAGCGCAAGCTTCAACCCGGCGACAAAATGGCCGGCCGCCATGGTAACAAAGGGGTGATTTCCCGCATCGTTCCCGCCGAAGACATGCCGTATCTGGAAGATGGCACGCCGGTCGATATGGTGCTGAATCCTCTCGGTGTACCATCACGCATGAACGTCGGTCAGATTTTGGAAACCCACCTCGGCTGGGCATCGGCTGGCATGGGCAAGAAAATTGCCAAAGCGCTGGATGAGCTGGGCGAAAAAGTCGCCACTATTGCTAACGTGAAGCAAATTCGCGAAGGTATTGAGTCGATTTACACGGATCCTGCGATCGTGAAAGAGATCGAAAAACTCGACACCCCGCAATTGCTCGAACTTGCCGGCAACCTTCGTAAGGGCATCCCGTTTGCAACACCTGTGTTTGACGGCGCCAATGAAAGCGATATCGTCAAATGGCTGGAGCGTGCAGGGCTTGCTTCTTCAGGACAAATGCAGCTGTTTGACGGCCGCACCGGCGAACCGTTCGATCGCAAAACGACCGTCGGCTACATCTACATGCTGAAGCTGCACCACCTGGTGGATGATAAAATCCACGCACGCTCGATTGGGCCATATTCACTGGTGACGCAACAACCACTCGGCGGTAAATCGCAGTTCGGTGGTCAGCGCTTCGGGGAGATGGAGTGCTGGGCGATGCAAGCGTATGGCGCGGCGTATTCCCTGCAGGAGATTTTGACCGTTAAGTCAGATGACGTTGCGGGCCGTAGCAAAATCTACGAATCGATCGTCCGCGGCGACCACTCGTTTGAGTCTGGTATTCCAGAGTCTTTCCACGTGATGGTGAAAGAGCTGAAATCCCTCTGTCTCAACGTGGAGTTGCAAGAGAAGGAAGCGTGATCATATGGTAGAGAAAATACCACCAACCCCTGATCAGATATTGAACCAGAAGATGTATGATAAGTTCAAAAGTCTAGATCCAATCTTGTCACATAATCCTTCGCATCACGAGAAAGATCCTATTTGGACATTTAATAGTGATGACGAAGCCCAAAATTTCGTCTCATTCTTCAAGGACATTTGGAATTTAGGTGAAGATAGAATCGCCACTTACAACGAGAATGTGCCCTTAGTCTTAGAAGGTTTTGTAATAGGCTCAAGACCTCGGGTGGTCGTAAAATTAGACACAAATCTTCCTTATGTAGAGGGACAAGTGGATGCTTGGGCTCAAGAAAATGGGGTAGCAGGTGGGAGACGGTGTGTAGGGCTAAATATTTGATATAGCCCGATGTTTTTTGAAGAAGTAGAGCGGTTAAAGTAGGACGATACTATATTGGGGTTAGATGCAAGGACAACACTAGATCCCCGCCTTCGCGGGGATGTAAAAAAGAGGAAAATATGAACGAACTACAGCACATCTTCGGCGGCATTCAAGCTACCAAACAGTTTGATGAAATCAAAATCACCATTGCTTCGCCGGAAAAAATCCGCTCGTGGAGCTTTGGCGAAGTGAAAAAGCCGGAGACGATCAACTACCGCACGTTTAAGCCTGAACGCGACGGCCTGTTCTGCGCGCGCATCTTTGGCCCAATCAAAGATTATGAGTGCCTGTGCGGTAAATACAAACGCATGAAATACCGCGGCGTCGTGTGCGAAAAATGCGGCGTGGAAGTGACGACCTCGAAAGTGCGCCGCGAACGCATGGGCCACATTGAATTGGCATCGCCTGTGGCTCACATCTGGTTCTTGAAATCGCTGCCTTCTCGCATCGGCACGTTGATGGACATGACGCTGAAAGATCTCGAAAAAGTGCTCTATTTTGAATCCTATGTCGTCACCGAACCAGGCCTCACGCCGTTCAAACAAGGCGAGTTGCTGTCGGAAGAACAATACTACGAAGCGCTGGAAAAATTTGGTGACGGTACGTTTACGGCTGCGATTGGTGCGGAAGCGATTAAATTCCTTCTCGCGCAAGTGAATCTGCAGGAAGAAAAAGCGACGCTGCGCAGTGATTTGGCGGAAACCACCTCGGAAGCCAAACGTAAAAAGCTCGTAAAACGCTTGAAATTGATTGAGGCGTTCTTGGAATCTAACAACAAGCCTGAGTGGATGGTGCTTGATGTTGTTCCCGTCATTCCACCTGAACTCCGCCCGCTGGTGCCGCTTGATGGTGGCCGGTTTGCGACGTCGGATTTGAACGATCTCTATCGCCGCGTGATCAACCGGAACAACCGCTTGAAACGCCTGCTCGAGCTGCGTGCGCCGGACATTATCGTCCGCAACGAAAAACGTATGTTGCAAGAAGCGGTGGATGCATTGTTCGACAACGGCCGCCGCGGCCGCGTGATCACTGGCGTCAACAAACGCCCCTTAAAATCTTTGTCGGATATGTTGAAAGGCAAACAAGGCCGCTTCCGTCAGAACTTGCTCGGCAAACGCGTGGACTACTCTGGCCGCTCTGTAATCGTAGTGGGTCCGGAGCTCAAACTCCACCAATGCGGTCTGCCAAAATTGATGGCGCTGGAACTTTTCAAGCCGTTCATTTACGCGAAACTCGAACTTTACGGCATTGCCTCGACCCTGAAGGCTGCAAAGCGCATGGTCGAAACGCATCGTCCGGAAGTGTGGGACATTTTGGCAGAAGTTGTGCGTGAGCACCCCGTGCTCCTCAACCGTGCTCCGACGCTGCACCGCCTTGGTATTCAAGCGTTTGAGCCGGTGCTGATTGAGGGCAAAGCCATTCAATTGCACCCGCTCGTTTGCACGGCGTTTAACGCCGATTTCGATGGTGACCAAATGGCCGTGCACGTGCCGCTGTCGATTGAAGCACAGCTGGAATCGCGCGTGTTGATGATGTCGACCAACAACATCCTCTCCCCTGCCAACGGCAAGCCGATTATCGTACCGTCTCAGGATATTGTTCTGGGCCTCTACTATCTGTCGCTTGAATCCGACGGTGAAAAAGGCGAAGGCATGATTTTCAAAGATGCTGGCGAAGTACAACAAGCGCTTGATGCGAAGGTTGTGACCGTGCATTCAAAAATCAAATACCGCTTCCGCACCATTGACGATGCCGGCAAACCCACCGTGCGCTTGGTGGATTCGACGCCCGGCCGCGTGATGATTGCAGAATTGCTCCCTAAACACCATTTGCTGCCATATTCGGCGGTGAACAAAGTAATGACGAAAAAAGAAGTCTCGAATCTGTTGTATGAAGTCTATCGTCACGCGGGTCAAAAAGAGACGGTGATTTTCGCCGATCATCTGATGTCGCTTGGTTTCCGTAATGCCTGCCTCGCCGGTATTTCGTTCGGTAAGGACGACATGATCATCCCTGCGAGCAAAGAAAAACATCTGAATGCAACCCTCGGTGAAGTGAAACAGTTCGAGCAGCAATATGCGGACGGTCTCATCACCAACGGTGAGCGTTACAACAAGGTGATCGACGCTTGGTCGCATTGCGGTGAGAAGGTTGCCGAAGACATGATGAAAGAAATTTCGTCGGTCGGAACCAGCAAAGACGGCAAGAAAAAAGCCAGCCAGATCAACTCGATCTTCATGATGGCACACTCCGGCGCCCGCGGTTCCGCAGCGCAGATTAAACAGCTGTGCGGCATGCGGGGCTTAATGGCAAAGCCATCCGGCGAGATCATCGAAACACCGATTATTTCGAACTTTAAAGAAGGGCTTTCGGTACTCGAGTACTTCAACTCTTCGCACGGTGCGCGTAAAGGCTTGGCGGATACGGCGCTGAAAACGGCGAACTCGGGTTACTTGACCCGTCGTCTCGTGGATGTGTCGCAAGACTGCATCATCACCGAGCCAGATTGCGGTACCAACCGCGGTATCGTCATGCGCGCGGTAATTGACGGCGGTACGGTGACCGTGCCGCTGGCAGACCGTGTCTTGGGCCGTGTGTCTGCGAAAGATATTTTCCACCCCGTGACCGATCAACTCATCATCGCGCGCAATACGTTGATGGATGAAGTGCTGGTTGCGAAGCTAGACGAGGCGGGCGTTGAATCCTGTCTCGTGCGTTCGGTGCTGACCTGCGAAAGCAAAGTCGGCGTCTGCGCGCATTGCTATGGCCGTGACTTGGCACGTGGTACAGCCGTGAACATGGGTGAAGCGGTGGGTGTCATCGCCGCTCAATCGATCGGTGAACCGGGTACCCAGCTGACCATGCGTACGTTCCACATCGGCGGCGCCGCGCAGCGTGGCGCGGAACAATCAGCTGTGGAAACGACGCAAGAAGGCGTGGTCTCTTTCACCAACAAAAACATCGTGGAAGATTCCAAAGGCCGCGCGATTGTGATGAGCCGCACCTGCGAAATCATCGTCCGTGACGGAAGTAACCGTGAAAAAGCACGCTACAAAGTGCCTTACGGCGCACGCCTGATCGTTAAAGAAGGCGCGAACGTCAAACGCGGTGAGAAGCTTGCTGATTGGGATCCGTTCACTCTGCCGATCATCACCGAACGCGCGGGTATTGCGCACTATCGTGACTTGGTTGAAGGTATTTCGCTCCGTGAAGCGGTGGATGAATCGACCGGTATGGCGAACAAAATTGTTACCGACTGGCGCCAGCAAACCCGCGGCGCAGACTTAAAACCGCGCGTAGCGCTACGCGATAAAAAAGGCGAAATCGTGACCTTGGCAAACGGTCTGGAAGCACGTTACTTCCTGCCTGTCGGCGCGATCCTTTCGATCGAAGACGGTCAGGATGTTCACGCCGGCGACGTGCTCGCACGTATCCCGCGTGACTCGCTGAAAACCCACGACATCACCGGCGGTCTGCCGCGTGTTGCCGAGTTGTTTGAAGCCCGCAAGCCGAAAGACCATGCGATCATCTGCGAGATGGATGGTACGGTGGAGTTCGGTAAGGACTATAAAAACAAACGCCGCATCATCATTAAACCCAAAGATGATGGCCTGCAGCCGATCGAGTATCTGATCCCGAAAGGCAAACACATCACCGTACAAGAGGGCGATTTCATCCAGAAGGGTGATTTGCTGATGGACGGCAACCCGGTACCGCACGATATCTTGCGCGTTATGGGTGTGGAAGCGCTTGCTGCGTACATGGTCACGGAAGTGCAGCAGGTGTACCGTCTGCAAGGGGTGTTGATCAACGACAAGCATATCGAGGTGGTCGTCCGCCAGATGCTGCAAAAAGTCGAGATCGAAAACCCGGGCGAAACCACCTTCCTCTCTGGCGAACAGGTGGACCGCGAAGAGTTCGAAGCTGTGAATGCGAAGACAATTGGCGAAGGTTACAAACCTGCGAGCGCTTTCTCGGTGCTCCAAGGCATCACCAAAGCATCGCTGCAAACGCACAGCTTCATCTCCGCTGCATCGTTCCAAGAGACGACCCGCGTGCTTACCGAAGCGTCTGTCCATGGCAAGATTGATTCGCTGGCCGGCCTCAAGGAAAACGTCATCGTCGGCCGGCTGATTCCGGCCGGTACCGGTGCCACGGTCGCCAAACTCCGCCGTGTAGCCGCCGAACGCGACCGCGAGGCCGCTTTAGAAGCCGCCAAACGCATCGAAGCCAACGACAGCGGTGATGCGCCTCAGGCACTGACGGGGTCATAGGCAGGCAGATTATTTATGCAAAAAACCCCGCCCTAAAAAGCGGGGTTTTTTACTTCTGTGTCTTATCAAAACTATTTTTCTGGTTTTATGACGACCACTTCAACATGGAGTCCGTCGGGAAACAGGGAGAAACATTGCTAGATTTTTCATCTTTTCGTCTGATCTTTCAGAGTCTCCAAGATGTTCTATCCTTACTTCTCTTCAGGACATCAATTTCTTGATGGCAATCATTCACTTAGGTTTTTCTGACGCATCGGTACGATTGTGCTTGCTTTTGGCATTCTAATCGTATATTTACATTAACGTTACTTGCGATAACTCTAATGTAATCCTCCACATGATATTCATTTTATTGAATTCGTTGTAGGTAGGTCCGGTGCTTCTTCTTCCTTCGTGCTTTTCTCCCTGTTATCAACTCTTCCCTTCTTATTATTCAAGATTTTGGCTTTTTTCTTGTTTCTAAGTCGGTTTCCCCTTGGCTGATAAACTCAGAATACCATAAAATTATGACAGTTTTGTGACAGTTCGGTTAAGATATGGTTACAATTATGGTCACTGGGAAACCAAACAGCGTTCTTACTCTACCGCTACAAGACGCAAGCGTCGCGTTTCCAGAGGTTGAGGTTGCGGGTTAAATCTACGTCCCGCCATTTGGGGTGGCCGTCTTTTTGAAGATCGGGAAGTGAGGCGCTCAAGACCTTGCTAATTTTTCCGATGGCGGCACAACGCTGTTTTCTATCGGCGCCCTTGCCAGAAAAATCATAGGAAACGAGCACAGCCCGCACGGCAATAGTGGGGGTCGTTTCGGTGGCAAAGGAATAATCCATCGGTGTGATTTCGGAGGGTTCGTATTCCGCGAGCATTTTGGGGTCATTGAGCGGTAAAAAATGCAAGTCTTCAAGCAAATGCGCAAATTGAATGTTTTCCGGACGACTTAAGGATTCCATGTTTTTAAACAGCTTTACCGGCTTGCCGCCAACGAAAATCACCGCATCGGCCTGGTTATCGAGCACCGCCAGCACACCTTCGGGGGGTGAGAGCTTTTGCGTCTCGCGCACTTTGATGTTCATGAGTGCAAGCAGGTTGACGGCCGTCAGCATATTGCCGCTGCCTTCTTCACCGACCACCACGCGCTTGCCTTTTAAATCCGAGAAATTCTTGATGTCTTTACGCACGAGCACATGCACCTCTTCTTTATAGAGCGGCACCACCATGCGCAAGCTTGCGGCGATTTTAGCGGTTTCGGGGCTTTGCGAGCGTTTTAAAAACCCGAGCACGTCGGATTGGACAATGCCAAGGGCAGCGTTTTCTTTGCTTTGAATGCGCTTGATGTTTTCGATCGAACCATCGGAGGGTTTAACCTCGATGTCCACACCCGCTTTTTTGGCAACGCCTGCGATATCGCGGCCAATTTCAATATAGGTTCCGGTTTCAGGACCCGTGACCATGCCAAGCGCCATCGGCGTGGCAAATTTGGAAACGCTGGATTTAGACGTTTTATGTTTGGAGCTATGGTGTTTGGATGCGGCCATTGCCGGGCATACGATTAGGGTACAAGCCAAAACACAAAGAAATTTACGCATTAGTGCCTACTGATGATCTCAAGCAGGCGCTGCTTGTCTTCGGGCGAAAGGTCTTTATGGGGTTCGGACCCCACCAGTGAAGCATCTGCCGCACCCACCACCACCATGCTGCCGGATAAGCTTTCATTGCCCGATTTGCTTTGGATGGTTACACCGGTATCCGTTTTGGCAATAGCGCTGCCGGCTGCGGGCGCTATTTCTGTGAGTTGCTGTTGGGAGGTGGCGCCTTCGTTTTTTTGGGCAGCTAAAAAGGCGGCAAGCAAGCCAAACGCTGCAGCGGCCATAGCCCCAAGAGCAATTTGACGGCGGCGATGCCAGCCGGGCAATTGCTCCCATACGGCAACAAGTGGCTTATCGGCTTCCAAGGAAGGTGGCCGGCCAATTTTAGGGCGTACAGTCATGCTGTTTGCCTGCTGCATGTAAGGTCTCTTTTATTTTTTTTAATGTTTCTTTTTTATACGCCCGCGCACCCCGTTTGACAAGCGTTTCACGCCAAAATCGTCATCACCTTAAAGAGCTCTCCCATCTGATGGGGTGCCATCAAGCGCTCAAGCCCTTGAACTATCTCTGCTTGTTGCCCAGCATCACGGCCTTTGCATAAGGCGGCAGCCCTAAACTCCGCCGCGTTTTCGTGCAAAAAATCGCCCTGGGTTTGGAGGCGGGTGTGGAGTTGGTGGCGTTTGGCGATAGTTGCCAACGCTTCAAAATTGACGTGCGCGGTGAGGTCGGCCTCGCCCGGGGTTGCTAGCACATCGACATAGGCGTGGTTTTTTACCGCTTGAAGCGTCTCGCCGGGTGCGGCTTTGGTGTATCCATAATCTGCTACAATCAGCGCACCACCATGGGCTTTTAAATGGCCGCAAATCTGCTGCATAATGGCTTTGGCTTCCGGACAGCGCTCCATGATCTCGCCCTGCCCCAAATTCTCGAATTTGAACGCACCGTCCCACACAATGCGACGCAGCTTGCCATTAATGGTTTGCTCAATGGGCAGCGCATCGAAAAATTCATTGGCGATGAAAAAGCAGGAGCGCTCGGGTAGCGGCAAAAGTGCGGTCTGCGTTGTTGTGTTTGGGTGGGCATCGCGCAAGATTTCTTGCTGTTGCTTGGCCAGCGCCGGGCTTGCTTCGACCATAACAACTTGGGTGCGGGCATGAAAATGCGGCACATTTTTGGTGGCGCGCAGCGCATCGTGCATCAGCGTGCCGCGGCCGCCGCCCAGTTCAACGATGCTCGCCTCCGGGTTTCCGGCGGATTGCCATGCGCTTGCGACCCATGCACCGATAATTTCTCCGAAAATCTGGCTGATTTCAGGAGCGGTGATGAAATCGCCCTTGGTGCCAAAGGGGGTGCGGGTGGCGTAATAGCCAAATTCTGGATCAAGAAGACAAGCGCTCATATATTCCGCTACCGAAATGAATTTCTCGGTGGCCAGGCGTTTTTTTAGTTTTTCGGTTAGGCTCATGTGATCTTAGGTGGGTGCCGCCAGAGCCAAACGCCAAGCAGCACCATAGGGATAGAAAGCAATTGGCCCATGGTAAGCTGCTCCCAGAGAAAGCCCAGCTGCGCATCCGGCTCGCGGAAGCATTCGCCAATGATGCGGGCCAACCCGTAACCAATCAAAAAAATGCCGCTGATCTTTCCGGGGTGAGCGCGCATCGGCGTGCGGTTCCACAACCACAGCATAAGCAGTCCGAGCAAAATTCCTTCCATTCCCGCCTGGTAGAGCTGGCTGGGATGGCGGGGAGACCCGCCACCGTTTGGGAACACCATCGCCCACGGCACATCACTTACGCGGCCATAAAGCTCGCCGTTGATGAAATTGGCGATGCGGCCGCAAAAAAGGCCGATGGGGGCCACAAGTGCGATGCGGTCGATTAAATCGAAGAAGGCGATGCGGTATTTTTTGCACAGCAAATATACGCCGACGACCAATCCCACCATGCCACCGTGGAAGGACATGCCGCCTTTCCAGACGTGCAGGATTTCGAGCGGATGCGCGAAATAATAATCATGATTATAGATCAGACAATAACCCAGCCGGCCGCCGAAGACGATGCCGAGGGTCGCATACATAATTACATCATCAAGCGCCTTGGCGGAAAGATGGGTGATGGGGAAGCGCCGATTGAGGCGTTTTAAGATCCACCACCCGAGCACAATGCCGGCAAGATAGGCTAGCGAATACCAACGAATAGCAAGCGGGCCAATGGCAATGGCGACGGGGTCGATGTTGGGATAGGCAATCACTCACCCACCCATTTCTTGCGGGTAAAGTTGTGATGCGCTTCGATGATGCGGACCGTACCGGTCGAGGAGCGCATGACGATCGATTGGGTGATGGCGCCACCCGGGAAACGTTTTACACCGTTTAGCATGGAACCATCGGTGACACCGGTAGCAGCAAACATGACATTGCCATGCGCTAAATCATTCAGCAAATATTTGCGATTTAAGTCGGTGATACCAAGGCGTGATGCGCGGGCTTTTTCGTCCTCGTCGCGGAAGATCAAACGGCCCTGCATTTGGCCGCCGATGCATTGGAGGGCTGCAGCCGCAAGCACGCCTTCGGGAGCACCGCCGATGCCCATATAGATATGGATGCCGGTGTCGGGTCGTGAGGTGGCCATAACGCCTGCCACGTCACCATCGGTAATCAGCTTAATGCGTACACCGGTTTCGCGGGTTTTGGCGATGAGTTCTTCGTGGCGTGGGCGTTCGAGAATGCACGCAACCAAATCAGCAACGTTGCATTTTTTTGCTTTTGCGAGGTTTTTTAAATTTTGCGCGGGGGCGTTGTCGAGGTCTACGACGCCTTCCGGCAAATTGCCGCCGACGGCGATTTTATCCATGTACACATCCGGCGCATGCAGGAATCCACCGGCGTCGGCCATGGCGAGTACGGCCATGGCATTTGCGGCACCGTGGGCACACAGCGTGGTGCCCTCTAAGGGGTCGAGAGCGATATCGATTTTCGGACCCTTGCCGGGGTTCGCGCCGACTTTTTCGCCGATATAGAGCATGGGCGCTTTGTCGCGCTCGCCTTCACCGATGACTACCATACCATCAATCGACAGCGTGTTGAGCGTTTCGCGCATGGCATTGACCGCCGCGCGGTCGGCTTCTTTTTCTTCGCCGAGGCCCATCCATTTGGAAGCGGCGAGTGCAGCGGATTCGGTCACGCGGATCGCCTCAAGTGCAAAATTGCGGTCCATGGTGTAGGATTCGTCTAGGGTTTTAGCGGCTTCAGTCATAGCTCCTCGATTCTAAGCAGCATGGGGGGTTCAAGTACAGATTTAAATTCGGACAAAGCGACGATAGCTTTATTCATCGCCACTTCTTTCACGGGGTGGGTTACGAGCACCACATCAGCCGGCGCATTTGGCGTTGGCTCATCCTGAAAGAGGGAGCGCACGGAAATGCTGTGGGTTTTAAAAAGGCTTGTAATTTCAGCGAGCACGCCTGGTTTATCAACCACGCTAAGGCGCAGATAGTAGGGCATCTCGAGCGTCTCGAGACTTGCTTGTTTTAGGGGGCTGAGTTGTGCAACAGGCATGGTAAATGGTTTGTACTGAGTGCCGCGCGCGATATCCATAATATCAGCAACAACGGACGAGGCAGTTGGGCCGGCGCCGGCACCACGGCCTTCGAAAAACACCTTGCCCACGCAGTCACCCTCTACGACGATGGCGTTGTAGACATCGTGTACGTTCGCAAGCGGTGAGCTTGCAGGTACCAAACATGGGTGCACACGCTGGGTGATGCCATTTTCCGAACGCGAGGCAATACCGAGAAGTTTAATGCGGTAGCCCAGTTTTTCAGTGAGTTGAATGTCTTTTTGAGTAATCGGGCGGATGCCACTGGTCTCCACTTTTTCGATGGCGGGCGCGATACCAAAAGCGAGGCTTGCGAGAATGGCAAGCTTGTGCGCGGTGTCGATGCCATCGACGTCAAACGTGGGGTCTGCTTCTGCATAACCCAATCTTTGCGCATCGTTAAGTGCGGCTTTAAACGAGACGTTTTGTTTTAGCATTTGCGTCAAAATATAGTTGCAGGTGCCGTTTAAAATGCCGGCGATGCGGGTAAATTGGTTGGCGGCTAGGCCATCGCGCAGTGCTTTAATAACGGGAATGCCGCCGGCAACCGCTGCTTCAAATGCGAGCACTACGTTTTTCGATTCTGCGATTTTTGCAAGAACGATGCCGTGGTGGGCGATCAAGGCTTTGTTGGCGGTAACGACTGATTTGCCATTTGTAAGCGCGGTTTCGACCAAGGCTTTAGCAATCCCCTCGGAGCCACCGATCACTTCAACAATTACGTCAATATCTGCACGAGAAGCGAGCGCCATTGCATCGTCCACAAAATCAATGCCACTTAAATCGACGTTACGTTTCTTAGTTTTATCCTTTGCAGAAACCGCAACCAGATTCAGCGCCTTGCCCGCACGTTTTTCGAGCAGATTCTTTTGCGTCAGCAAAACCTCGGCGGCACCTAGGCCGACCGTTCCGAGCCCAGCAATTGCGATGTTAAGTGGTTTTGTCATGGTGTTGGTTTAGCAAGGAAATTGCGGGATGTCACCTAGGAATGCTCGGCTTTTTGCTCGCGTTGCTTCATGAGATTCTGGTGATATTGCAAGATGGTAGCCGCGGTTTCTTCGACAGATTTTCGGGTGACGTCAATCACCGGCCAGCCTTGCTGGCGGAACAGCTTGCGTGATTCGTCGATTTCTTTGTGGATCATTTCAACGTCCACATAGCTGGTGTCTTCCTGTTTCAGTGAGTTTAAACGCTCTTTGCGGATTTGTTGGAGGCGGTCAGGCGAGATGGTAAGGCCGACGATGAGTGCGTCTTTCGCTGTAAATAGTCCGGGCGGTAAATCGATGCCGAGTACGAAGGGGACGTTAGCGGCTTTGAAGCCTTTATAGGCGAGATAGACACAGGTGGGTGACTTGGAGGTGCGTGAGGGACCGCATAAGATAATATCAGCGCCGTCCAAATCCCAATGCCCCTGGCTGTCGTCATGCGAGAGTGCGTAGTTGATGGCGTCGACGCGGGAGAAATATTCTTCGTCCATCTGGTGTTGTTTGCCGGGGGCGGCTTGGGTTTCCTCGCCAAGATAGGCGGAGAGCTCGTTAACAACAGGGGCCAGCACAGCGATGCAGGGTTGACCGTGTTTCTGGCAGGCTTTTTTGAGCATTTCACCGAGTTGTTTGTCGACCAGCGTGTAAAGCACCATGCCGGGGAATTCGTCGATATTAGCAATCACACGATCGATTTGCGTTTTGGTACGCACCAGCGTCCAGTTGTGCTCTTCGGCGTCCACATCTTCAAATTGCGCGAGGGCAGCACGGGCAACACTGCCCACCGTTTCGCCGGTCGAGTCTGACACAAGGTGTAAGTGGAATGTTTTCATGGGGTTTCACATGTTATCAACGAAAGCGTGTACACAACCTATGTAGAACACTGTGGATAATCTGTGAATCTTTAAATGTGCACGTTTGCACGATTCTCCTTCAGCGGTTTTCCACAGGTAAAGAAGTTTGTATACACGATGTGGATGAGTTTTTATCCACTTTTTTCAGAAATGGTAGAAAATCGATAGTAAATAATAGGCTGCTAAGTTTGTATGTGTATTATTTCCTATAACCTTCATCTGCATAACCTTTGCATAATCAAACCGTCCACGTTAGACCTACTCCCTACTACTACTTCAATCCTTTTCTTATAAAGATAAGTAATTTTAGAATGAATAAAATCTTGCGAGATGTACTTACAGGAAATGAAAAGGAGAAAATTCCTTTTTGGTTTTTTAGACAGGCGGGGCGATATTTACCGGAGTATCGTGAACTTCGGGCAAAAGCTCCGAACTTTTTAGAGTTTTGTTATAATCCGAAATTAGCAGTGGAGGTAACACTCCAACCTATTCGCCGATTCGATATGGATGCTGCGATTTTGTTTTCGGATATTTTAGTGATTCCAGATGCGCTTGGCGTAAATGTCGTGTTTGAAAAAGGTGAAGGACCAAGGTTAGAGCCCACCACAACCGAAGAGCAGATTTCAAAACTTTCATTGGAACGTATTTCTAGCCATCTAGCGCCTGTCTACGAGACGGTAGACACTCTTGCGAGCACCCTTAAGGAGAAGACGCTTATCGGCTTCTCAGGAAGCCCCTGGACACTTGCGTGCTATATGGTGGAAGGTAAGGGTAGTCGCAATTTTGATGCAGCAGTAAAAATGGCCGTTGCTACCCCTACCCTATTTAACCGTTTAATTGATACGCTTACCGAAGCAGTGATTTTGCATTTAGATAATCAAATTAAAGCCGGTGCGGATGTCGTGCAGCTATTTGATTCTTGGGCAGGTGCAGCGCCCATAGAAATATTTTCTCGGTATGTGGTTACACCCACTAAAAAGATTGTTGCAGAGCTAAAAAAGCGCCAACCCCATACACCCATTATGGGTTTTCCACGCGGAGCGGGGGTAAATATTTCGACATTCGCAAACGAAACAGGAGTCGATGGTGTAAGCATCGATCAATTTACACCCGTTTCGTTTGTAAAAGAAAAAACCAGCTGTGTATTGCAAGGCAATTTAGACCCGATGATTTTGGCCTATGGAACCAAAGAAAAAATCCTTCAAGAAGCCGAAAGGCTGGTGAACGAGATGAAGGGAAAACCCTATATCTTTAATCTCGGGCATGGGGTGATTCAATTTACGCCACCTGAAAATCTGGAAGCACTTTGCACATGGCTCAAAAAACTGCGGTAATCCTATTTAATTTAGGTGGACCCGATAGCTTAAAAGCGGTGCGACCGTTTTTATTTAATCTATTTTTTGACCCAGCGATCATTCGGGTTCCCCTTCCTTTACGCCTTTTTTTGGCGACGCTTATTTCCTCGCTTCGTAACAAAAAAGCGCAAACAATTTATGCGCAAATGGGTGGTAAATCACCGATTGTGGAAGAAACACAAAAACAAGCGACAGCGCTTGAAATCGCTCTTAGAGAACATGGTGAATATAAAACATTTATCGTCATGCGCTATTGGCACCCGCGGGCCAAAAATGTTGCAAAACAGGTGAAAGCCCATGCGCCCGATAAGGTGATTTTATTGCCGCTGTATCCTCAATTTTCGACCACCACCACAGCATCATCTTTTAAGGAATGGAAAAAATTAGGACTCAAACTTCCTACCAAAGAGATTTGCTGCTACTCCACCCATCCTGCGTTTATTGCGGCGCATGTGAAACTTATTCAACAAGCGTACAAAGACGGCATGCGCATTTTATTTTCGGCGCATGGCTTGCCAAAACCGATAGTGGAAGCCGGAGACCCATACCAATGGCAGGTTGAACAAACCGTGCAGGCGGTCGTTAGTCAGCTGGCGCAGCCACAACTTGATTATGCGGTTTGCTACCAAAGCCGCGTGGGGAGACTGGAATGGATTGGGCCATCGACCGATCAAGAAATTATCCGCGCGGGAAGCCAAGGAAAATCTGTTTTGCTAGTACCCATCGCCTTCGTTTCCGAACATTCGGAAACACTTGTGGAGCTTGATATTGAATATCGCCACTTGGCAGAAAAAAGCGGTGTTACCCAGTATGTGCGTGTGCCGACACTTGGCGTGATTTACGATTACATCGCTGCGCTAAAACAACTTGTGCTAGATGAGCGTGCGTGTGAAAACAGGGTATGTCCAAAAACATTCTCTGGCTGTTGTAAGGAGGCCTAAATGATCGACAATCTTTATCTGTGGGTGAGGGCCTTACACATCATCGCGGTCATTTCCTGGATGGCAGGACAACTCTATTTGCCAAGGCTGTTTGTGTATCACGCAGAGGTTCCTGTCGGGAGCGATGCGGATAAAATGCTACAAATAATGGAGCGGCGCCTGCTTTGCTATATTATGAACCCGGCCATGATCGCGACCTTTTTCTTTGGCTTTTGGCTCATTAAAATCACCGGCGCAGCCGAGGGTTGGCTGCACGCGAAGCTGTTGCTTGTGCTTATTATGGCGGCTTTGCACGGCAAAATGGCCAAACACCGCAAGCAATTTGCCGCGGGTGCCAATACCAAATCAGCAAAATATTATAAAATATTCAATGAGATACCAACGATCCTTATGATAACCATCGTTATATTGGTGGTAGTGAAGCCATTCTAAAATTTGAATATTTTGCTTGACGGGCGCTATTTTTTTGATAAGCTTGCTCCGAGACCACAGCATTGTTTAATGCGTCATTTGATGTGCTTACAGAAAATTCGCACGGTCTTCCCTCCCTCCCTCCCCTCCTCAATTTAAAAATCAAACCAAAGTCGCACCATCATGAAACTTCAAGAACTCAAGCGTAAAAACGCGAACGATCTCCTTCAGCTCGCCGAAAAACTGGGCGTTGAAAATGCCAGCAACATGCTGAAGCAGGAGATGATCTTCTCTATCTTAAAACGCCACGCCGAAAACGGCGAAGTGATCACCGGCGAAGGCGTGATCGAAATTCTCTCCGACGGGTTTGGCTTCCTGCGCTCGCCGCTGGCCAACTATCTAGCGGGTACGGACGATATTTACATATCGCCCACCCAAGTCAAGAAATTCGGACTGCGTACCGGCGATACGGTAGAGGGCGAAATTCGTGCACCGAAAGATGGCGAACGCTATTTTGCGCTTACCAAAGTGCTCAAAATCAACTTTGACGATCCGGCGGCGATTACCCACCGCATTACGTTTGATAACCTCACGCCGCTCTATCCCGAACGCCGCATTCAGCTGGAGTTCGAACGTCCCAAAGGCAAAGAGAAAAATGACATCAGCATGCGTGTTGCAGACATTGTGACACCTATTGGTTTCGGTCAGCGTGCGTTGATTGTTGCTCCGCCCCGCACCGGTAAAACCGTGCTGATGCAAAACATCGCGCACGCCATTACCACCAACCACCCAAATGCTTACCTGATCGTTCTTCTAGTCGATGAGCGGCCGGAGGAGGTGACAGATATGGCGCGCACCGTTAACGGTGAGGTGGTTAGCTCAACGTTCGATGAACCCGCACACCGCCATGTGGCGCTCGCGGAAATGGTCATAGAAAAAGCGAAAAAACTCGTTGAGCACAAAAAAGACGTGGTAATTTTGCTCGACTCAATTACTCGTCTGGCGCGCGCCTACAACACGGTGGTGCCATCGTCTGGTAAAATTCTAACCGGTGGCGTGGACGCGCAGGCCCTGCACCGGCCTAAACGTTTCTTCGGCGCGGCACGCAACATTGAAAATGGCGGGTCGCTCACGATTATCGCAACGGCATTGATCGATACCGGTTCCATGATGGACGAAGTGATCTTCCAAGAATTCAAAGGCACCGGTAACTCGGAAATTGTGCTCGATCGCAAGCTTGCGGATAAGCGCGTCTTCCCGGCGATTGACATCAATAAATCCGGCACGCGCAAAGAAGATCTCTTGGTCGATAAGCAGACACTCACAAAAATGTGGGTCATCCGCCGCATCTTGCACCCGATGGGTCCGGGCGAAGCGATGGAGTTTATCCAAGAAAAACTCCGCGATACCAAAACGAATGCTGAGTTTTTTGAAAAAATGAATTCGTAAACAAAGCCGCAAATCTTTTGCGCTTTAATAGGATAGTTGCTATAGCGTTGAGATATGCAACGCAGCAGGCAAGAGGCCTATGGCACTTTCTTTTAGACGCAAGCGACCGGGAAGCGGCGATGCGGCTTCTTCCACGGAAGCAGTGCCCCCACAGCCGCCTGAAAAAACAGTGTCTGAAACCACCCCGCCACCCCCGAAGAAAAAGTTTCGCCTGTCTAAGCGCAAGGCACCCAAATTCAAATTTGACAAAAGAACCGCTTTTGTCCTGCTGATTGGTGACGACGGCGCGATTTTGATTTTCTTGCAAAAAGGTGTGGTGGAGGGGCGGTGGTATGCGCCCGAAGCTAAGGAAGAGCACTTCGAGCTGTTTAAACGCGCCATTGTTGACCACCCCAATGTGCCGTTTTTGGTGTTTTTAGACACGCTCGATCAAACCTATATTCAACAAAACCTCCCACCTGTGAATAAAATGGGGCTTTCAGCGATTATGAAACGGCGCTTGCGCCGTGAATTCGCGAATTCGGAAATTAAGGGCGCGCGGGTTCTGGGTCGGGAAAAAGGTAAAAAAGAATGGCTATTTCAAATGATCTCAGCCGATGCCACCGACACCGTAAGTCAATGGCTTACGTGGATTGTGACGACGCCGAACCGCTGTATTGGCATACGGCTCCTGCCGCTTGAAATGGAAGCGGTGATTCGGGCGCTCTACCAAAAAACCAGTGCCAACCCCAATACACCTACGCATGCGTGGCTCTATTTGCTTTCACACCAAAAAGTAAGTGGTTTTCGCCAGGTTATTTTGCGAGATGGGAAAATGATTTTTACCCGTGTGGGGCAAACCCTCCAAGGCGTATCGGACGTAATTGCGGGGTTGGTGGAACAGGAAATCAACAGCACGGTTGAATACCTTAAACGTTTAGGTCTGCGTGAGGCCGAAGATCTGCACCTGCATATCATCGCAAGCCAAGAGGTACTGCAGACCATTGACCCCAAACGCGCAGGCGTCAAGTCCTTCGTAACCTCCACCCCACATCAAACCGCGGAATGGCTGCAGCTTGTCAATGCCACCCAGCCCAATGACCGTTACGGCGATATGGTAACAGCCAGCGCCGCCGCGAGGCTCCGCCGGCCTACATTTAACACACTCACTAAAACTTTAGGCCAGCTATTGCAATTGCACCGCTCTTTGCTGGTGGTGCGGGTGTTGCCGGTGATTATTGCGGTTGGTTTTGTTGGCAGTGCAGGCATTAAGGCCTATGATGCGTGGGGTGCCTATGGAAAAAAATCGGAATTGGCGCAGAAAAAACAAACCACCGTCAAAGAACTTGCAAGTGTCGAAGCCGAAATGGCAACCATTGACGATGTAGAGAAAATCAAAGATGTGATGGACGTATTGCGCGCGATAGAGCAGCGCGAAATGGGCCCCGAGACCTTTTTGTTGCGCCTATCTGCGGCTAAGGAACGCTTGGGGCCGCGGTTCCAGTTTAATGGCTTGGATTGGAAAATCGAAGACCCCTTTGGCAAGTCATCGCCGCCGATGAGAGCCGCTAACGGCGGTGTGGAAACGAAGATTTACGCCAAGGTGGATGTGATATTTACGACCGAACCCAAGCAAAGTAATGAGGAAATCCAGAAAACACTCAACGAAGCGCTGGCCTCCATTGGCCCGTTGTTTGACGGATATAAGATCACCTTTGCGGAGATTCCTGAGATTAAACCCGATGCCGTACCGTTAGGCGGACGCATCAGAGAACAACAGGCGGTGGGACGCGACATTGTCACCAGCCTTAGTTTTAATGGGGTTGAAAAATCACCCGACACCACCACGCAAGGTACACCCTAATGCTGATGTACCAACGCAAATACGTACTTAGTAAAATTAGAAAACGCGCCATATTGGCGGTGATGCTGTTGGGTGTTACGGGCACCGTATTTGCGGCTATCAGCAGCCTTTCGGGCTCGCTGGAAGATCAGGCCACCAAGCTTCAGGGCGAATACAACCAACTCATGCAAAAGACTGAAGAAGGGCGAACCAAAACCAAAATTGTGCGTGAAGCGCGCCCCATTTATGAAAAGCTACACCTCACCAATGGCAAAGAAAGCATCGACCCGAACATCGCCTCCGCACAATTAGAGGTGCTTCGCAAAAGCTACGCGTTTGAAATACCGCAAGCGTCAGACGAAAATTCGCGAGCACGCATCGACCCAGTGCGCGAGAGCATTGAAACATCCCTGAAGCGTCCACAAGCCGTAGTGGTATCGGCCGATATCACGATTCCACAAATGTTTTTGTATACGGACGAAAGCATGGAGCGCTTACTAAAACAGATGCGCAGCGCCTTTGGCGGTGTCATTCAAATGACACGATTTACGATGACACTGAAACGCGCCGAGCTTGGGGACAAAGTGAAAAAAGAAGAACCCGCCGTAGCTGTGAGTATTGATGCCAAATGGTTTGGGCTCAAATTGCTGGAAAAAAACTCTTCCACCCCTCCCTCAGGAGGTAAGAAATGAGACGCGCATGGTACCTGGTGGGGCTTTTTTGGGCAGCAAACGCCTATGCCCAAGTGCCGCCACCCGCAAAGCCCGAGCCTTTGCCGAGCGAATACCATTCTATCTTTTTTAGCGATCAAGAAATGATCACGCTTAATGGGCTGGAGCAAAAACGCAAAAACCAACTGATTGCTGGGATCGGGCTTCAAGAAGCCGAACAACCCGCCAATGAACCCCAAACGATTGTAAGCTATTATACCTATCCGCAGTTTTATCTCAATTCGCTGGCATATCAGGGTGCCAACCGCTGGACATTTTGGCTTAATCGCTTTGCCTATAACCCTTCTAATGCCGCAACGCTTCCTGGCCTTACCATTGAAGAGGTCTCTTCGAACTACATCATGTTTAAATTCCGCGCTAAGGAATCGGATCCGATCGATTTTCGCTCTGACGATCATGGTGCCAATGTGCAAACGGATGCGGCTAGTCGCACCATTACGTTCACGCTTAGGCCCAACCAAACCTTTTCTACCTATACCCTTAAAACCTATGAGGGTCAGGTGGAACCCGTTACGGTAAACGCAGGCCAAATTGACCCCGCGCTTTTACCAAAGGCCAAATCACTTCCGGGGCTAGAGGCTGTGTTTAATCCTCTTTTGCCTGAGGAAGAACCCTCGGTAACACCTGAGCCCACCCCACCTAGCAATCAAGGATTCGAAGGACTACTTAACCGCAACAAAGCTTTGGAGAAACCCCAATGACCACACCACTTACCATTGATGCCATTAGTAAAACCTATGGCGTGCACGCTGCTTTGAAACAGGCCTCGCTATCGCTGGTGTCGGGAGAGATCTTTGGGTTGATTGGTCTAAATGGTGCCGGCAAAACCACCATGATCAAAACCGTGCTGAATCTGATTTATCCAGACCACGGGCGGGTAGAAGTGTTTGGCCACGCGGCGTTTGAGGTGGAAGCCCGCAAACAATATTCCTATTTGCCTGAGAAATTTCAGCCTTCGCGCTATTTGCGTGGCATTGAATACCTGGAGCTTTCCCTATCGTATTACGGCAAAACCGTGGAGAAAGAACATGCGCGCGCCATGTGCCAGGCGCTGGATTTAAACCCCGATGTATTAGAGGCGCGCGTGGGTTCTTATTCCAAAGGAATGGGCCAGAAACTAGGCCTAGCGGCAGCACTTATGATTGCTGCACCGCTTTATATTTTAGATGAGCCGATGAGTGGGCTCGACCCGCGGGCGCGGATTGCTCTTAAAAGTGAGTTGATGAAAGCTAAGCAAGCGGGTAGCACGATTTTCTTCAGCTCCCACATTCTTTCGGATATTGATGAGATTTGCGATCGTATCGGTGTGATTCACCAAGGAGAGATTCTCTACATTGGTACGCCAAAGGACTTTAAAGCACTCTATCAAGACCCAAGCTTGGAGCGGGCATTCCTGCAGGCGATTACCCAAAAGGACGCAGTGCAGGCCGCAGCGTAAAAGAATTATTTCGCGGTGCCGATTTTAAGTTCGCGTGCGCGGGCCAAGACGGCATCTTCCATCTTGCGGGCGAGTGCCGTGTCTACTGGCTGATCCCGCCAGTTGTTGCCCTCTAGTTTTTGTTTAAAGACCGAAAGTTTAATGCCATCGGCGCGCAGCGTTTTGGTGAGGATAAGAGCATTCACCTTGAAGCGCTCACCTTTGGCATTGGGGTCCTCGTACCAATCGGTCAGAATCACGCCGCCAAAGGGGTCTGCAGAGGCCATGGGCATGAAGGAAAGGGTATCGAGGGTAGCACGCCACAAATAGCTATTAACCGCGATGCCTGACTTTGCTGCTTCGTCATCCTTGTTGGACCCGCCGAGGACGGTCAACCCCTCTTCTCCAGTCAATTTACCGCGTGAATCGCGGCGATCAAGCTTATGGGATTGGGACCCCGTCACGCGCTCTTCGCCAGACTTTGTGCCAAGATCGCTAAGCGAGCAGGCGGCAACGAATGGAAGGGTGAAAACGCAGAGAAAAAGTTTTCGCATGGGGATGATATAAGGGAAGAAAACTGCTTGCGCAAGATGGCAAAATATCTTCTCGGGCGACGCAGCCTGTATTCAAATCTAGCAGGATTTGTCAGCCATGCTTGTCCGCCGAAGCTCTAGCGTAGGCGGAAACCCGCGTCCCATGGAATTGTCAGGAGACAATTCCGAGGACAATAAAAAAGAGGGCGGTGGAAACACCGCCCTCTTCGGTCTCTTTTCGAGAACCAAACCAAACTAGAAGTTCAGCATGGTACCAACGAGAAGTACGTGACCGTCGTTATCAGCAAGCGTGCCGGTAGCTGCATTAGCATCAAAGAAGCTAATTTCAGCATACGGGGTCAAGCCAGGAGCAAGTTTATAATCTGCACCAATCGACAGATTGCTAAATTTGTTCTCGGTTGCAGCCGTTTGAGCATATTGGCTGTCCAGATAGGTAACGCTTACGCCGTAAGGTCCCATTTCATAAGAACCGCCAACAGTCCAGTAGTGGCTGTTGTCGAGACCACCGTTAAGCGTGCGGAGGCTGTCACTCCAGTCGCCGTAAGAACCAGCGAGAGCAAAACCCATATAGGTCAGCTTTGCGCCAACGTTCCAGGTGCGAAGATCTTCAACACCGTTGAGATCAGCGGTACCGCGTTCACCGGTAGCAGCAAGAGCTACACCAACTTGGTCGAACTTACCTTCGTAGGTAAGAGCGCCTTGCCAGATGTTGTCAGCTTGGCCAGAGGTTTTGGTGAAATCGAGACCAGACGCGCCTTGACCGCGGTTTTCGCTGTCAGGAATGTAGGTCACGCCAGCTTGGAAGCCAGAGAATTTCGGGCTGTAGTAGCTGATTTTGTTGAGGTTTTCTTTAGACTCGTTGCCAAAGGCATTGTTCACCCCACCGTAATCCAGAACGAGGTCTGGGGTTGCGATGTAGCTGAGAGAAGCAACAGGCGTGGTGAAGTAGGTCCAGTCACCGTCGACGCCACCGGTTGCGCGTGCGATCGTGCTAGCATCAACTTTCATGGTGGTTACGCCAGTGGTCGAGCCCATCACTACGCGGCCCCAGTTACCATCGAGGTAAATAGAGGTACGAGCAGCGTTGGTGCCTTGGCTGTCGGAGTCTTCGGTGGTGTCCGCTTCGAGAACGATTTCACCGCCGTAGCCGATACCAGCATCAGACTTGCCATCAACTTTGAGGCTGATTTCATTGTCCGAACGGAACGATTTATCACGGGTGCTTCCGAGAACGTCGTCAGAAACATGGCCCAATTGGAAATCCGAAGTACCACCTACGGTGATTTTCGGGGTTTCGGCTTGTGCAGCAGCAGCAAACGCTACAGCGGCAAGAACCGAGGTACCAAGAAGAAGTTTTTTCATAGGTTTTTCCTATTCTAGTAAAGTTGAAGAATGTAAGACATTCCATTGAAGGCACACAAAGCGACCAACGAAAGCCGAGGGACACAATGTGCATTCCTTGGTGCCAGTTATCCGGTAAATCGAACCCCCTTGCAAGCGCCATGCATCCTGATAAGAAGGATTAGGGGGTTTTTGGACCTTCATGTTGCTCCGATGCAACAAAACCGCCCGTTTTTTAACGCTATATTAACACATAACCCGCCATGTCGCCGATTTCCAAGCCGTCCATTAAAGAAAGAATTGTTGAGTTAAAACAGCAACTAAAATCGGTTTCTGACCCATCCCCCTTGGCAAAAACACCCCCCGCCATTATTGCTGTTTCAAAAGGACACCCCAAAGAGGCTATTCTTCAAGCAATTGTAGCCGGAATCACTCATTTTGGCGAGAATCGCGTACAAGAAGCACAAGAAAAATGGCCGGAGATCAAGGCCGCCCACCCCAACATCACGCTGCATCTCATCGGCCCCCTGCAAACCAACAAGGTGCGTGAGGCGGTGCGTTTGTTTGACGTGATTCACACGCTGGATCGTCTGCCGCTTGCAGAGGCGTTGGTTGCAGAAATGAATAAACAGGCACGGAATCTGCCGTGTTTTGCACAAATCAATACCGGCGAAGAATCCCAGAAATCCGGCGTGCTGCCCGCTTTTGCCGATGCTTTTATTCACGATTGCAAAGGTGTTGGTATTGCCCTTGTTGGACTCATGTGTATCCCCCCGCATCACCTGCCTACTGCCCCGCATTTTGCGATGCTTTATGAAATTGCCAAGCGCAACAAACTCAGCGAGCTCAGCATGGGAATGAGTGCGGACTATATGGAAGCGGCACGTTTTGGCGCAACCTATGTGCGCATTGGTACGGCAATATTTGGCAATCGAGCTTAGGCTGCTTCTTCCAGCGGTTCGGGCGCGAGTTCGCGGATGCGCTCGATATTCGCGCCGCAGGCGTTCAGTTTTTCTTCCATTTTTTCATAGCCGCGATCCAAGTGATAGACGCGGTGAATCGTGGTTTCGCCTTCTGCAGCAAGTGCGGCAATAACGAGAGAAATCGAAGCGCGTAAATCCGTTGCCATGACTTCGGCACCGCTTAAGTGCGAAACGCCGCGCACCATCGCAGAGGCACCGTGGACGTTGATGTTAGCACCCATGCGGGTCAACTCCGGCACATGCATAAAACGGTTTTCAAAAATCGTTTCGGTGATCATCGAAGCACCTTCAGCGACCGAAAGCATCGCCATAAACTGCGCCTGCATGTCGGTTGCAAAACCGCTGTAGGGTTGTGTCATCACATCAATGCCCTTGAGTTTGCGATTGCGCGCATCCACCACAATACCGTTTTTATTCTCGTGCACGTCAATGCCTGCCTCAATCCACTTATCAATGGTCGCCTGCATGATATCGGCTTGAATGCCCTTCAGTTCCAACATACCGCCGGTAATCGCCGCGGCGCAGCCGAAGCTGCCGGCTTCAATGCGGTCCGGAATCACGCGATAGTCGCAGCCGTTGAGCGCATCCACACCTTCAATCGTGAGCTTGCTGGTACCCAAGCCTTCGATGCGCGCACCCATCGCAATGAGGCAACGCGCAAGATCGGTGACTTCTGGTTCGCGTGCGGCGTTGTGCAAAATCGTTGTGCCTTTGGCGAGGCTTGCTGCCATCAAGAGATTTTCAGTGGCACCGACGGACACCTTTTCAAACTGAATTTCTGCGCCCTGTAACCGGCCGCCCACGCGTGCATGCACGTAGCCGTCTTTCAATTCAATTTCTGCGCCGAGCTGTTCAAGCGCTTTCAAATGCAAATCAATCGGCCGCGTACCAATCGCACAGCCACCGGGGAGCGACACTTTTGCTTCACCAAAACGTGCAAGCAATGGCCCAAGCACCAACACGGAGGCACGCATGGTACGCACCAATTCATAGGGCGCGGTGAAATTATGGATGCTGCCAGCGTTTAGCAAAAGTGCCTTATTGGTAACGGCTTTTACACCATGTTGTTCCAACAATTTACGCATCGTTGTAATATCGGCGAGTGCTGGCACGTTGGTGAGCGTAAGCGTTTCGTCAGTCAGCAGACATGCGGCCATGAGCGGCAATGCTGCATTCTTCGCGCCGCTGATTGGCACGGTGCCGTGTAATTGGTTCCCGCCGGTGATGATGAGCTTATTCATGCGCCTACATCGTAAGAGTATTTGGCGCGCCTGTCACGAATAGCGCTACGATCCATATCCGTTAGAAGCTTTACTGTATCCTCATCAACCGGAACGGACAGCCCGTGTTTATCCATGGCTTCAACCACTAAACGTATGGGTGTACCAGCCAACGTTGCTAACACTTCATCCTTGGAGCCTTTATAGCTAGCAATAAGGGAAACCTCTTCCATCGCCTCTTGTAATAACCGCACCTCAGTTGCTACACAGTATTTTTGCCTATGGGAGCCAGATGGAACGGTGTTTCCGTCAAACTCGGCTTTGACCAGGCCCTCCACAAACGTCATCAGCAAGTTTTTTATCGCATCGTTAATGCGCGGGCTTGCGGGGTCATATCGATTAATGCGACGATTTTCGCCATCAATCAGCATCAGGAGATCACTCCTGACCTGCTGGGTAATTTCAGCCCTTTTCTGAGCAAACGAGGAGTCTGCGGTAATATCGGAGACTTTTACCTGGGTGGAAGGGTGCGTAGGTGCTTCGGGCATAGGTTTTACGCCACTTCTTTTTTCTTGGGCTCAATCCGTGGTAAGGTCACGCCTT
This sequence comes from uncultured Rickettsiales bacterium, assembly GCA_964405685.1. Taxonomy (GTDB): domain Bacteria; phylum Pseudomonadota; class Alphaproteobacteria; order Rickettsiales; family SXRF01; genus CAYOOP01. The sequence goes on along the minus strand of CAYOOP010000001.1, from coordinate 382,423 downwards.
TTTGGCCCTGGTATTTGCCTTTGCGGTCACCGTAGGAGGTTTCACAGATAGAGTCGCCTTTTAAAAACAAGAATTGGCAAGCGCCTTCGTTGGCGTAAATTTTCGCCGGTAGTGGTGTGGTATTGGAAAACTCCAGCGTCACATGCCCTTCCCATTCGGGCTCCAGCGGAGTGACGTTGACGATAATCCCGCAGCGTGCATAGGTGCTTTTGCCTACGCACACCACCAGCACATCCCGCGGAATGCGGAAATATTCGACCGTGCGGGCGAGTGCAAAGCTGTTGGGCGGGATGATGCAGCAATCGGTTTTGCGGTCAACAAACCCCTTCTGGTCGAAGCTTTTGGGGTCAACGATGGCAGAATCGACATTAGTGAAGATTTTGAACTCGTCAGAAACCCGCGCATCGTAGCCGTAGGAGGACACGCCGTAAGAAATCACACCCTCACGCTGGAGGTTTTCCACATAAGGCTCAATCATACCTTTGGCGGCGTGTTCGCGAATCCAGCTATCTGGCATAATGCCCATAGTGCCCTCATTGATAAAAATTAAAGCGGCACTCTAGTAAAACCGCTGGAAAAAGCAATGCCAAAAGCTTAGAGTTGGGGCCCATGAAACGCTTTTTTTTGCTCTTTTGCCTAAGCCTGACCGCCTGCTCACCGAATGTGGAAACCCGCGGCCACATTGCGGACGCGGACGCTTATGCGCAAATTAAGGTCGGGGAAACTACCCGTGATAAGGTGCTGACTACTTTTGGCTCACCCTCGACCACTGCCAGTTTCGGCCAAGAAACCTGGTATTACGTGATGGCCAGAAAAGAGTCTTTCGCCTTCTTTAAGCCGGAAATTACCGATCAAAACGTGTTGCGTATTGCCTTTAATACCGATGGTACGGTGGCCGCCGTGGAGAAATTCGATAAGGCCAGCATGCGGGATATTGCAATCGCTAAGCGCGAGACGGCCACCGAAGGGCAAGAGCTTACTTTTATCGATCAGCTTCTTGGCAACGTGGGCCGGTTTAATTCTCCGGGAACCACGCCGGGCGGCGCTGGCGGCGTTTCCGGCACCCGTGGGCGACGCTAAGCCCCACTCACGTGCAGCACTTCATAATGCTGCTGGCAGTCAGATTTAGGGTTGAACTCTGCCTCTTTCAGCGGGCGGCTCCACAGCGAAAAACGCATGACTTCCCAGCGATCAGCATCGAGCGCGGTGACGTGGAGGCACAGTTCTTTGTGCTTACTCATCAGCTCGCTTTGATGGTTTTTTTCGCGTTCGGAAAAAAGGCTTAAGCGCTCCGGTGCCACCGAATCAATCTCACGTAATGCATGCGTTGCCACGAATTTTTTCTTGCTTGCGCCATAACCAATGATGAGCCACGAACGCACGCGGTGGCGGCCGAAGGATTCGATGACGCCTTGGTAGAGTTCATCGAGCAGAAAATGCTTTGCTTGCTCGACATCTTTCCACACGTAAAACGGGGCGTAAACGTGATCCTCAGCGCTATAGACAAAGGATTTATGTACCAGGCCCTTGTGGTTATCAAACAGCGGTTTCCTGCGCTCCACGCGTTCACGGATCTTCGCCGCATCCATCGCATGCGGCAGCGGAATCGAATATTGCATTGCGAGCATAGTTAGTATCTGTAGGCGTCAGGTTTAAAGGGTCCTTCGGGTTTAACGCCAATGTAATCCGCCTGTTTTTTGGTGAGCTTGGTCAGTTTCACGCCAAGCTTTTCAAGGTGCAATGCTGCTACTTTTTCATCGAGGTGTTTAGGCAGCACATACACTTTGTTATCGTAGTTTTTATAATTGTTCCACAGTTCGATTTGCGCAATCACCTGGTTGGAAAACGAGGTGCTCATCACGAAGCTGGGGTGGCCGGTGGCGCAGCCCAAGTTCACTAAGCGGCCCTTAGCGAGCAGGATGATGCGCTTACCATCAGGGAATTCGACCTCGTCCACCTGCGGTTTCACTTCAGACCACTTCATGTTTTTAAGTGCTGCAACTTGGATTTCACTATCGAAGTGGCCGATGTTGCAGACAATCGCGCGATCTTTCATCGCGCGCATGTGGTCCAGCGTAATAATATCTTCGTTGCCGGTGGCGGTGACGAAGATATCAGCAATCGGAGCCGCTTCTTCCAAGGTGGTGACTTGGTAGCCTTCCATCGCCGCTTGCAGTGCGCAGATGGGATCGATTTCAGTGACAATCACGCGTGCGCCTTGCGTTTTGAGCGAGGCAGCGCAGCCCTTGCCCACATCACCAAACCCAGCGACGACACACAGCTTGCCAGCAAGCATCACATCAGTTGCACGTTTCAACCCATCGGGCAGTGATTCGCGGCAGCCATAAAGATTATCAAATTTGGATTTCGTTACGGAGTTATTCACGTCAATCGCCGGAACGAGCAGTCTGCCTGCCTTCACCATCTCATGCAGGCGGTGTACGCCGGTGGTGGTTTCTTCCGAAATGCCGCGCACGTCTTTTAGCATTTCAGGATATTTATTGTGCATGATGAGCGTGACGTCGCCGCCGTCATCTAGAATCATATTGGGTGTCCAGCCATTAGACCCACGCAGCGTTTGCTCAATACACCATTCGTATTCTTCTTCTGTCTCGCCTTTCCATGCAAATACCGGAATGCCCGCGGCGGCAATCGCCGCAGCGGCTTGGTCTTGCGTCGAGAAAATATTGCAGCTGCTCCAGCGCACTTCGGCACCTAAATGGGTGAGGGTTTCAATCAACACGGCGGTTTGAATCGTCATGTGTAAACAGCCAACAATACGCGCACCTTTAAGCGGTTGGCTTTTGCCATATTCTTTACGTAACGCCATCAGGCCCGGCATTTCGCTTTCGGCGATCGAGATTTCCTTGCGGCCCCAGCTTGCAAGCGAGAAGTCTTTGACTTTGTAATCGGTGAACGCATTTTTTTCGGCGGCGGCGGGCATGGGGATTCCTTTCAGTGTGAAAGGCAAATATAGCTGCAAACGCTCAGCCTACAAGTAAAAATTAAGCGCGGCGTTTCTCAATATAGGCCACCAGTGCATCGACTTGCGCATCGGTGGGGGGTGTTTCGCTGGTGCTGTAGACATTGCGAATCAGTACGTCCTTGAGCGCCGCAGCATCATTTGCTTGCGCATAAGCCTCTAGACGACCAAAGAGGCCGGCAGCCATTTTCTTCACGCGCTTGCCAACGCCCGTATCCCCTACTCCCATCTCCCGAAGGCTCCTATCCATGTCTTCAATGAAGCATTCCATAAGCGTTTGTTTGAACCCGGGCGTTGCGGTTTGGGCAGCAAAATGCAGATGCAAAATGATCGATTCATAGCGACCATCAAGCGTATCGGGAATGCCGCATTCGGTGAAAAGAAACGGTGCGCGCGACTGTGCGACCAACTCGGCATAGACGGCATATGCACCGGCAGAAGGGGTTAGGATTCTTTTCAGCGTACCGAGCATCTAAGCGACTTTTGTGCTTAGCATGGTTTTTTGCAGCTTCTCAAATGCGCGCACTTCAATCTGGCGCACGCGTTCGCGCGAGATGCCAAACACAGCGCTTAGCTCTTCTAGCGTCGACGGATCATCTCGCAAGCGACGCTTGATGATGATTTCGCGTTCGCGTTCATTCAGTGTTGCGAGCGCGCTGGCGAGCGAAGCATTAAGGCGGGTGGCCTCTTGCTGTTTCTCTAGCGTTTCATCGTGCAACTCAGCGGTGTCGGCCAAAAAATCCATTTTCTCGGCGTCGCCCTCTTCGCTGTTCATCGGCGAATTGAGGTACACATCGGCCGCCGTCATCCGACGGTCCATGTCCACCACGTCTTCTTTGCTAACTGAAAGTATTTGCGCGATGTCGCTCACATGCGCATCGGAAAGCTCCAAATTATGCGCTGTGCCCATTTTTTTCTTCAGCTTGCGCAGGTTGAAGAACAGGCGTTTTTGTGCAGCAGAGGAGCCCACTTTCACCAGTGACCACGAGCGTAAAATATATTCTTGCATCGAAGCCTTGATCCACCACATGGCATAGGTGGTTAAGCGAAAACCACGCTCGGGCTCAAAACGCTTCACGGCTTGCATGAGGCCGATGTTACCTTCGGCGATGAGTTCGGCCATCGGCAGGCCGTAGCCGCGGTATTTGTTGGCAAGTTTGGGCACCAAGCGCAAATGGCTGGTCACCAGTTGATGCGCGGCATCGACATCACCGTGCGTGCGCCAGCGCACGGAGAGGTCGTACTCATCCTTCGCCGAGAGCATCGGGAATTTGGCGATTGCTTGCATGTATTTGCGAAACCCATCCTCGAGCGAAATGCTAGCGGGCATTGGGATCGCTATGGCTTTGGATCTCGGTGGTACTCTGGTCATTGTTGACTCCTTAGGTCAGTTATTATAGGCCCGGAAGGGAAAAATTTCAAGCCCCGCTGATTAAACCTATGATTTCTATTCAAGAAGTAAAATTCGCTAGTCCCGAGTATCAAACACTCCTGGACCTTCGCTACGATGTCTTGCGTAAGCCTATCCATATGAAGCTACGCCCGGAAGATACCGCGCTGGACGAAGGAGAGTACCACATTGCGGCCATGGATGGCAAGCGTATCATCGGTTGTGTGCTGTTGCGTCCGCTCGATCAAACCACCATCCGCCTGCGACAAATGGCAGTGCTTCCCGACTATCAAGGGCAAGGCATTGGAGCACAACTTGTTATTTTTGCAGAAAATCTAGCCCGGGAGCGCGGGTTTCAAACCGTTGAAACCAAAGCCCGCAAAACCGCGCAGGGCTTTTACGAAAAACAGGGATATGTAGTCGTTGGCGATGAATTTTTAGAAGTCTCTCTGCACACGATTAAGATGATCAAGGCGGTATGACTAGCCGCCCGGCACCTTAGGTCCCATTTTCATGGGCTGGGTCAACTCCGCCAGCGGCTTGTTTCCCTGTGGGCTTTGAGGGGCATTGTAATCATGCACCACGCCGCTTTGGTGCAACATCTTCGCCAAGCTTTTAGCAGCCTCTGGCAGCCCACCTATAATTCTCGGGTCGTTATAGTTTAGCCCGGAATTTACAATCGCATCTGTCAGCGCTTTTCCTCCTAGCTCCCTTGCATCAAGTTTTCCATCGCCGTTGGTATCGAGGAATTTGGCGACTTCTTTGCCGCGTGTGGCTACGAATGTTTTAAACTCACTCCACGAGGTTGCCCCATCGTCGTTGTGATCAGTCAGCGCCAAAATATTGCCCAGGGCTTGTTGTGGCTGAGATGCTTTATTGTCGCGTGATGGATTGTTGGATTCGGCAGGTGTGCCACCAAAAAACGAACGTGCGGGGGGTGGTATTGCAGCGACTGGCGCATCTGGGTTTTCCTTCGGCGCATCAGCCACGGAAGGCGTATTTCTTTGTTTGGGCTCTTCTGCTGTAAACAAAAGGGGTAATGGCTCTTCCGCTTTTTCTGGCGTTTTGGGTTTAGGGGTTTCGGCAATGAGAGGCACCCCTGTATCTTCCCTACTCTCTAGCACCGCTGTTAGGGCGGCGTATTTTGCAGTATTTGCAAATTGCTTCATCTCATCTGCAAGCGTACGATGGCGCGCGTTTTCTTTGTCCAGCAGCTCTTTTCTTTTTTCCTCACTCAGGCCATGAAATAATTCGGCGATAGCCTCCTCATGCCCTGCCCGTACCGCCAAACGCAAGGGTGTATCCCCGTGAGGGCTCTCGGCTCCCAAGGCGTCTATCCACTGTTCTTTTTTCATTCCATTGCGGATTCCGACAATAGCGGCAACATTGTTATCAAGTGCGGCATCACGCAGGGAATAGACGCGTTTTGGTTTTGCGGGGGAAGTGGAGGATGCAGTCGGTGCGTCTTGATTGTTCCCAAGTGCCACCACTACTTTCTCAACCGAACCCCCCTCATTGTTGAGAGATTGCGGAGGCGTGCGTCCTCGGCTGTCTTCTTGTGCGCGTAATGTATCGCGTTCGTCTTGGGTTAGCCCCCGAAACAATTCATCGATGGCTTTTTCATTTTCTTTGCGTGCTGCAATATGTAGCGGCGTGTCGCCAAAGGGGTCGGTTTTCTTCGTAAGCAATTCAAACCATTTTTCGCCCGCTTCGTTGCGCAGCTTGGCGATGGCTTCAATATCGCCTTTCCATACAGCTTCGTGCAGTGGAGTTGTTTTAGCCATAAGACCCCTCTTATAGCTTCAATTATAACCTAAATTAACACCCGGTTTTGTGACAGTTCGGTGAATTTAGATATGGACGGCCCGGCCCAAAGCGGCCAAAGCGGCCTCTTTCACGGCTTCGTTTAGGGTGGGGTGGGCGTGGCAGGTACGGGCGATGTCCTCCGACGAGCCACCAAATTCCATGGCGATGCAGATTTCGTGGATTAGCGTGCCGGCATCCGGGCCGATGATGTGGGCACCCAATACCCGGTCTGTTCGCTTATCTGCCAATAGCTTAACGGTGCCATCCACCTGCCCTACGGCGCGGCCGCGGGAGTTGGCCATGAAGGGGAATTTGCCGACGCTATAGGCAACGCCTTCAGTTTTCAATTGCTCTTCGGTTTTGCCGACAACGGCCACTTCTGGCCAAGTGTAAATCACGCCCGGAATGAGGTTGTAATCAATGTGCGGCTTTTGGCCTGCAAGCATTTCTGCGAGTACCACGCCTTCATCTTCCGCCTTATGCGCAAGCATAGGGCCGGCGATCACGTCGCCAATAGCGTAAATACCGGGCACGTTGGTTTGGAAGTGGCTATCGACCACAATACGTCCACGTTCGTCTGATTTCACGCCGACTTTATCGAGACCCAAACCTTCGGTATAGGGTTTGCGACCAATCGCCACGAGTACGCGGTCTGCTTTCAATTCTTCTTTCGCGCCGCCTGCAGCAGGTTCCATCGTAAGCACCACGCTCTTACCCTTTACAGTACTGCCGGTGACTTTGGTGCCGAGCTTGAATTCGAAGCCTTGCTTTTCAAGCGTGCGTTGGAAGAGTTTTGCGATTTCGCTATCCAGTCCGCCGCCGATTTTATCCAAGAATTCTACGACGGTGACCTTGGAACCCAAACGTTTCCACACCGAGCCCATTTCAAGCCCAATGACGCCGCCGCCGATGACGACGAGATGTTCCGGCACTTCCGGCAATTTAAGTGCGCCGGTCGAGGAGACAATACGATCTTCATCAATCGCAACACCCGGCAGCGGCATGATATCCGAGCCGGTTGCGATGATGATGTGTTTGGCTTGGTAGACATCTTTGCCGACCGTGACTTCACCCGCTTTGGTGATTTGTCCAGCGCCGGTGATGTAAGTCACTTTGTTTTTCTTGAAGAGGCCCTCGATGCCTTTGGTAAGATCAACTACGACTTTGTCTTTGCGCGCCATCATGGTTTTTAGATCAAGTTCGACTTTGGTTTTGATGCCGTGATCTGCGAAGTGATGTGTCGCTTCTTCGTATTTCTCCGAGCTATCAAGCAGCGCTTTCGAAGGAATACACCCCACATTCAAACACGTACCACCGAGTGCCCCACGTTTCTCAACGCACGCCACGCTAAAGCCCAGCTGTGCCGCACGAATAGCGCACACATAGCCGCCCGGCCCGCCGCCGATGATAATGATGTCAAATGAAGTGGTCATGGGGAATCCGTATGAAATGAGGAGAGAAGATTTATGTAACTCAGATTAGAGAGTTTTTCAAGTGTCGTCATCCTGTGGAATGCCGAAGCGTCAGCACAGGATCTCGTGCCATACGATAAAGATCCTGCGCAATCGCTGACGCGATTCGCAGGATGACATAATAAAAAAGGGAGGCTAAAAAGCCCCCCTTTTTATTTTAACCGAACCTAAACTAGTTTTTGTAGTTCAATTCGATGTCTACGCGGCGATCTTCCGCCAGGCATTTCACGAGTTCAGCATGAGGAGCGGAAGAATCGCAGCTGGTGACTGGTTCGCTTTCGCCTTTCGCACGGAGGTCAACGTTTTTCACGCGGACGCCTTTACCAGCGAGGTAACGCTTAACAGCGTTAGCGCGGCGGCTGGAGAGCGCTTGGTTGTAAGCATCGTGACCGATTTGGTCAGCGTGGCCAACGATGGTGACGCTTTCAAAACCCTTGTGGGTTTTGAGGGCTTTTGCCAATTTGTCGAGTTTAGCACGCTCAGACGCTTTGATCGCAGAGGAGTTGAAGTCGAAATACACTTTGCGCATTTCGCTGGTGATTACGGCACCACAACCACCTTTTTTAGCATCCCACTTCGTGAACACGCAGTTGCCACGAGCATCGAAAATTTGTTTGCCGGATTTATCAATAGCATGGTCCTGCGTTACAGTGCCGGCGTTAGCCGAACCGAAAGCCAGGGCGCTGAGAGCAGCAAGAGCGAAAATCTTTTTCATAAGTAATATTCCTTTTATAACCTTAAAGCTAAGTGGTTGATGAACGAAAGATTCATACCGATGGATGCGACCATAAGCGAAGACTTTCTTCTCATCAAACGATATTTACTATTAACGGCCCAAAATCGTTGACTTAATGGTCAAGTGTTGCAGTTTAGCCATCCTTGGACTGGCGCTGCATATAAAGCCCATGAAAATCAATGGGTTCTAAAAGTAGGGGTGGGAATCCACCGTCCCGGGAAACATCGGCTACCACCCGGCGGGCGAAAGGGAAAAGGATAAAAGGGCAGTCTACCAGCAGCAATTGTTCAATACGATCATCCGGAATGCCCTGGACTTCAAAAATGCCCGCATAGGTAAGATCCACCAGAAACAGCGTGCCGGTTTCACCATTAGCACGCGCGCTGATGTAGAGCGTGCTTTCGTAGTATGTTTCATTCATGCGCGTGACCTTGATATCGATATTCACTTGAATTTCAGGCGCAGTTTTTTGCGGCAATAGGCTATCGGGCGAGTGCGGATTCTCAAACGAGAGGTCCTTAATGTATTGTCCGCGGATGGCGAAGCTAGCAGGTTTGGGGGCTTGAGTTTCAGTCGCTTCGGTCATGGTTTTACATCCTGGACGGTTAGTTTTTCAAAAAAGTTCCACGGGTTATCATTACTTGCACCGCAATCCATAGCATGACGTTCACACCAAGCAAGACGGCTGAGCCAAGCAGCGGCACGCTATCAGAATAGCCGGTCATGGCATAGCGGAAACCATCGATCATGTAAAACATGGGGTTAAAATGGCAAAGCTGGTACCAAAACGCAGGCAAGTGTTTGATCGAATAAAAGGTGCCGGATAAAAAAGCAAGTGGGGTAATCACATAATTGGTGAGTGCTGCCAACTGGTCGAAACTTTGCGACCATATGCCCGCCAGCACGCCAAACAAGGCCAGCATAATGCTTGCAGCAACCACATGGAAAACAGCGTAAAGCGGGTGTGCAACCGTAAAAGGTACGAACACATAGAGTGCGGCGCTTACGACAACACCGACCATAACTCCACGCACCAATCCACCGATGACGAGCGCAAAGGTGATTTCTGCACCGGAGAGTGGCGGCATGAGAATATCGATGATCACGCCCTGAATTTTCCCGAGCATGAGCGAAGAAGAGGTGTTGGCAAAAGCGTTTTGGGTAATCGCCATCATAATGAGGCCAGGGGCAATAAATTGCGTCATTTGAAGGCCATCCACCGTGCGTTGTTCCCCGCCCATGGCTAGATCCAAGATAGCTAAAAAGAGCAGTGAAGTAACAACCGGGCCAACCACAGTCTGGTTCCAGACTTTGATAAACCGCCAGATTTCGCGCTTGCAGAGGGTAAGGGTGCCGATGGTGTTCATGGACTCGTCAAGCGTTGTGTGTTTCGCGTTCCGCGCAGGAATGGGGGTTGTATTTAGAGCAGGAAAGCCTATATATCTGGCTGAAACGCGTAACGCAATACGCGAAACGCTTAACGAGTATCTGTATGTTCATTCAAACGGAATCCACCCCGAACCCCAACACGCTTAAATTTCTACCAGAAGAACCTGTGCATCCTTCGGGGACAGCATTTTATGTGAATGCGGACGATGCGAAAACGTCACCTCTGGCGCAGCGCTTGTTTGAAGTGGAGGATGTACGCGCCGTGTTTTTAGCGAGTGATTTCATCACCGTGACCAAACCCGAAACCGCAAGCTGGGACGTTTTAAAGCCTCTGCTGCTGTCTGCTATCATGGAGCATTATCTCTCCGGCAAACCCGTCATTCAAACTGAAACCGTAAAACGTGAAACCTCGTCCGAACCCGACAGCGAAATCGTCACCCAAATCAAAGAGCTGATCGAAACCCGCGTCCGCCCCGCCGTCGCACAAGACGGCGGCGATATTATTTTTCACGATTTCAAAGACGGTGTGGTGGAACTCGAACTCCACGGCGCCTGCTCCGGCTGCCCCAGCTCCACCGCCACCTTAAAACAAGGCATCGAAAGCATGCTCAAGCACTATGTGCCGGAGGTGATTGAGGTGGTCGCGGTTTAACTCCGCGCTGGTGCACCAGAAAACTGTTGGTAACATACCAAGTGATGTGAGGCCAGAAGGCCGAGCCAGCCATGAGCCCGCGAAGCGGCGTTCCATGTAATCGCCAACAGGCGATTGCGGGAACAATTAAAATTTCATCTTCGAGAACGACTGGTACAGAGGACCGAACACCGCGGCGATGATCCAGAAAATCATGAGGCCCATGACGGCGGTGAGGATCGGCTGAATCATCCCGACCATGTTATCGACCGAGTCGTTGACTTCGCGGTTATAGAAAAAGTTGATGTTCTCAAGCGCGGCGTTCATGTTACCGCTGTCCTCCCCCACCTTAAACATACGGATGACGAGGTTCGGGAATTGGTTGGAAAGCTGCAGCGATGCGGTGATCGAATTACCTTCGGTCACGTTGGTTTTCACAAAGTCGATCGATTCTTTAATTACGCGATTATTCACAACGCCTTTGGCACCCTCGAGTGCATCCAGCACGTCGATACCGCTCCTAAACATCACCGAGAAAAATTGTGAAAAGCGTGCCAGGTCAATTTTGCGCAAGGTAGGCCCAATGACAGGCAATCGAAGTTTAAAGGCGTCCCACCGATAGGCGAAGCCTTCGGAGGTGCGGCGTAGCAGCATGATGAAGAAAATAAAAAATATGGGGATGCCGAAGATCACATACCAATAGTTTTGAAAGGCATTGGAAAACGCAATCAGCGCGCGGGTGTGCCACGGCAGGGTGAAGCCTTGGCTCATGATAAAGTCGACAAGTTTGGGCACCACCGCCGTCATCAGCACGGCGATCACACCGGAGAGCACCAGACCCAGCGCGATAGGATAGCGCACGGCTTTTTTGACCTTACGCCGCAAATCCATGTTCCATTTCATGTGTTCGGCAAGGTGGTGATAGGAATCGGTCAAGTTACCGGTTTTTTCCGCAGATGCGATAAGGCCTACGAACACCGAATCAAACACCGCCGGATGTTCGGACAGCGACTTCGAAAATACGATACCGTTTTTGACGGATTCATAGACATCGGCCAGCACTTCTTTGAGCTTAGAAGAATCGATACTATCGCGCACATCGGCCAGCGCATCGTGTAGCGGCACCCCGGCGCGGTCCAGCTGTTCCAAATGCAAACAGACGATAATCAGATCGCGGATGCGAATGCGCCCTCCACGCCGGCGGCGAGCACCGCTGATCTCGCGCGTGCGTATCACCTCCAGCCCCATTTGCTTCAGGCGCGCATCTAAATCGAGCTCGTTCTCAGCCGTGCTGGAGCCCCGCATCACGCGGCCTTTTTTGGTGATCGCAGTGTAGCTATAAATAGGCATTACAGTCGATCCGTTAAGTCTACGGTGTTCATGAGCTCGGGAATATCGATGTCACCCCCGAGTACTTTATTAATTCCGTCTTGGGCCATGGAAACAAAGCCCTGTTTTGTGAGATAATCGTTCATTACCCGCCGCGTTGCGCCGACGGCGATTAAGTCGTCCATTTCCCGGTCAACGCGGATGACTTCCGCGATAGCTACACGCCCGCGATAGCCACGCTGCTTGCATCTGCCACACCCCTTTGCTCTGAAAATTTTGGGAAGCGAAGTTGCCGGAACGTTAAGCAGTTTGCATTCGTCTGTGGACGCGGTGTGGGACTCTTTGCAGTCCGGGCACAATTTTCGCGCAAGCCGCTGGGCTACCATGCCAACCAGCGCGCCCGAAAGCAGCGTTGGCGGCACACCAATATCAATCAAACGCGGAATGACCCCGAGCGCATCATTGGTGTGGAGCGTGGTGAACACTTGGTGCCCCGTGAGGGCCGCGCGTACGGTCATGACCGCTGTCTCTTCGTCGCGCACCTCCCCGATGAAGATCACGTCAGGGTCTTGACGCAGGAGGGATTTCACGCCTTGTGCAAACTCCATTACTCCTTCGCGTATGTTGGTTTGGCGGATCATCGGTAGCTGATACTCGACGGGGTCTTCGAGCGTCATGATGTTGGTATCGATGTTGTTGATCGAATTTAGAATCGAATAAAGCGTGGTGGTTTTACCCGATCCGGTGGGGCCCGTAACCACAATAATGCCTTCAGGTCGCTTGAGCAGTCGCAGCAGCAATTCCTCATTGTGTGCGCTGTAGCCGAGCATATCAAACGGCACGAGGGATTTGGCTTTATCGAGCAAACGTAGCACGATGTTTTCACCATAAAGTGTTGGCTGAGTGGCCACACGAAAATCGATATCGCGGCCGGAAACGCTGAATGTAATACGGCCGTCCTGAGGTGCGCGGGTTTCAGCGATGTTCATGCCGGACATGATTTTAATCCGCACCAAAATCGCTGACCAATAATCCCGGTGCAGGGTGCGCGCTTGCCACATCTGGCCATCGACACGGTAACGTATGCGTAAAAAATGTCCTTCCGGCTCAAAGTGAATGTCCGATGCGTCGTTCATCACCGCGTCCACCAAAATCGCATTTACCAGGCGTACGGTTGGGTTGATATAGCCCTCTTGCGCGCCGTCGAGTTTTCGGTTGGATTCTTTGATCCCGGTTTCGATTTCTTTCAAGATGCCGTCAATGGCAAGCTCGTAATCATAGTACTGATTAATAAGTTCGCCGACATCCGTATCCGCGCAAAATACGGGTTGGATGCGGGTTTTTGGAAAGTATTTGCGCAGCTGATCGATGGCGATAATGTTGTAAATATCAGCCATCGCGATAATCAGCGTGTCGTCTTTAAGTGACACCGGAATCATCTTGTTTCGCAGCGCCAGCTCTTTAGGCAGTTTTTTGACTACGGCCTGATCGAGTACTGCGGTCTTGGGATCGAATTTTGTTGAGCCGGAGCTTTCGGCCAACACCTCGCTCAATACGCTTTCGGTGATAAAGCCCATTTCCACCAAAATCGCGCCAAGCAGCTTCTTGTTGGAGCGTTGCTCCGTGAGTGCTACGTTCAGCTGGTCATTGGAAATGAGCCCCTTGTTAATGAGGTTTTCACCGAGCCGCAATCGAGGTGCCTGAAGCGGCGGTTTTTCTTCCGCTACGGATTTAGCAGCGGGCGCGGCAAGCGGGTCGTATGCCGTGGCAGTGGATTCAGGAGGGGTCGGTAGATCGTCCATAAGATTAAGGGGGCTCTTTCGCCCCACAAGCTAGTCCCAAAAGGTTTACAGAATATTGATAAATGCCGAGTTTTAGCTATACCTGCGAACCCTGTGGCATTAAAGAGATATTTATGGCTCATGAAACGACCATCGTTGCGCTGGCAACGCCACCGGGCAAATCCGGCGTGGCGATTATCCGCATTTCCGGACCCCGTGCATTGGAAGCGCTAGGAGCGCTTACCACATCCCATGCGCCACCACCGCGGGTTGCCCAACTTAAAACCCTCAAAAATCCGACAACGGGCACAGAGATTGATCGCGCGCTAGTACTCTATTTTAATGCTCCAGCCAGCTTTACGGGCGAGGGTGTGGTGGAGTTGCATACCCACGGCAGCCGCGCCGTCATTCAAACGCTTTTAAAATGTCTGTGTGAGATGAGGGGCATGCGACTTGCTGAGCCGGGGGAATTTACGCGCCGCGCGTTTTTAAACGGTAAGCTCGATTTGCTGGAGGTGGAGGCCCTTTCGGATCTGATTGAGGCGGAAACCGAGCGTCAGCGCGAACAAGCCCTAACCCAGCTTTCTGGTGTTATTTCTGAGCAATATCAAAAGCTTAGAAATTCCATCATTCAATCCTTGGCCTTAATTGAGGCCTATATTGACTTTCCGGATGAAGATATCCCCGAAGAAACCCTCGCTCAATTCGGCGTAACCCTGCAGAAAACCGGGGAGCAGATCGAAAGCCTGCTCGCCGATAACGGCGCTGGTGAACGTATCCGCGAAGGCTTTTCCGTCGTGATTATGGGCGCTCCCAATGTCGGCAAGTCTACCCTGCTTAATGCGCTCGCTAAGCGCGATATTGCAATTGTTTCTGATATTGCTGGCACTACACGGGATATGCTCGAGGTGCACATGGACATTGGTGGTTATCCCGTCACCTTGATTGATACGGCAGGGATTCGTGAACGTGCTGAGTCTATTGAGGCCATCGGCATCGAACGCGCGCTCAAACGCGCTGAAAATGCGGATTTGGTGCTGTGGCTGATGGACGCACCCTGCCCTGCCCCAAAGCCCGATGCGCTGTGTGTGCTTACCAAGGCGGATTTGGGTAGAAAACAGCCCGGAGTGCTTGCTATTTCCGCGCAGACGGGTGAAGGCTTGGAAGCGTTGATTGCGGCAATTAAAGACCGGATTGAAAACAGCGTTTCTTCCGCTTCACCCATCATCACCCGTGCCCGCCATCGTCAGCATCTGGAAGCTGCGCTTATCTGCCTAAAACAAGCACAAACACCCCTGCCCTTAGAGCTTAAATGCGAGGAACTCAGGCTCGCCGCGCGTGAGATTGGCAAAATCACTGGAAAAATTGCTGTGGATGATGTATTGGACGTCGTCTTTTCAACGTTTTGTATCGGCAAATGACAACCATCTTAGCGGCTTGCTGCTTTAGATGGTTGTCATCCCCGCGCAGGCGGGGATCCAGGAGAACAAAAATATGAAACATTTTGATGTCGTAGTCATTGGAGGCGGACACGCCGGCTGTGAAGCTGCAGCGGCTTCCGCGCGCGCCGGTGCGAAGACAGCACTCGTTACCCATCAATTTGCAACTATTGGCGAGATGTCGTGCAATCCGGCGATTGGCGGTATTGCGAAGGGTACGCTAGTCAAAGAAGTCGATGCGCTTGATGGTGTGATGGGACGTGTAATTGATTGCGCGGGGATTCATTATAAAATGCTCAATCGTTCAAAGGGCCCTGCCGTTTGGGGCCCGCGCGCGCAGGCAGATCGCAAACTCTATAAAACGGCGATGCAGGATGTGCTTGGCAACTATCCGAACCTTGAAATTGTCGAAGCAAGCGTTGAAGATATCACCATTGAAAACGGCGAAGTGAAAGCGGTGATTATTGGGAGCGGAGAATCGATCACCACGTGCCGCGTAGTGCTCACGACGGGCACGTTTTTAAGCGGATTAATTCACATCGGTGAAAAGAAAATTCCGGCCGGCCGCGTGAATGAAAACCCATCCTATGGCCTTTCAAAAACGCTGCGCGATGCGGGGTTTAATGTCGGCCGTTTGAAGACGGGAACCCCGCCGCGATTGGACGGAAATACGATTGAATGGGACCGGCTCGTCCGCCAACCGGGCGATGTCTGCCCTACCCCGTTTTCAACTCTCACCAAGAAAGTCACGGTACCACAGATTGATTGTTTTATTACCCACACGAGCGAACAGACCCACGACATCATCCGTGCCAACCTGCATCGCGCGCCGATGTATTCGGGCCAAATTGCGTCGACGGGGCCGCGCTATTGCCCATCGATTGAAGACAAGGTCGTGCGGTTTGCTGATAAATTAAAACATCAGATTTTCTTGGAACCCGAAGGCTTGGACGATTCGACGGTTTACCCTAATGGCATTTCTACCTCCCTTCCTGAGGATGTTCAGCTCGGGCTTTTGAAGACCATTGCTGGGCTTGAAAACGCAAGGATGATACGTCCCGGCTACGCCATTGAATATGATTTTGTAGACCCCAGAGAATTGCTCCATACTCTACAAACAAAACGTGTCAAAGGCCTCTACTTGGCGGGCCAAATCAATGGCACCACAGGCTATGAAGAAGCCGCCGGTCAGGGCCTTATCGCCGGCCTTAATGCGGCCATCTCGTTGGTGTCGAATGAGCCGTTTGTGCTTGATCGCAGTGATGCATATATCGGTGTTATGATTGATGATTTGGTGACCCATGGAACCAAAGAACCATACCGTATGTTTACTTCCAGATCAGAATATCGCCTTTCTGTTCGTGCTGATAATGCGGACACGAGGCTGACCCAAAAAGGATTGAAACGTGGGTTTATTTCGCCCGAACGTGCCGAGCATTTTACAAAAAAACAGGGGCAAATTGAGGCGTGGAAAAAGCAATTTTTAGAGTGGAACGTCACTCCAACGGAAGCCAAAAAACTTGATATCAACTTGAATCAAGACGGTATTCGCAGGACGGCAACGGACCTTCTTTCTTATAGCAATTTTGGATTTGAAACGGTTCAAAAACTATGGCCGGAGTCGGCATCTATTTCCTTGGATGTGTTAGAGCAAATTGAAATCGAGGCACGCTATTCTGGATATTTAGAACGTCAGCAATTGGACATCGACCTCTATAAAAAGGAAGAGGCCCTGACTATTCCCGATGAAATTGATTATGATATCATCCCTTCTTTTTCTAATGAGATAAAATCGAAATTGAAAACTCATCGGCCGGCCAGCATTATGGCGGCGGGTCGGATTCAGGGGATGACGCCTGCTGCCCTCAGCATATTGATCGCGGCGGTGAAAAAAGCAAATAATAAGGCCGCTTAGATGGTCTTTATTGCCCCTGAAACCGAATCAAGACTTAGGAAATTCCAGAATTTTTTTGAAAAATGGAATGGTAAAATCAACCTGATGGCCAGGGATGAGGATATCTGGAATCGTCATATTTTAGATTCTCTCCAACTTATCGATCATGTTCCACATGAAACTGAATTGGTCGATGTTGGAACTGGGGGTGGGTTCCCAGGAATTATTTTGGCGATTGCCGGAATTAAAAAAATACACCTCGTCGAATCCGATCGACGAAAATGTCAATTCTTGGAAGAGGCAAAAATAAAATTTTCACTCGATGATTGTTACGTTTACAATTCTAGAATCGAAAATTTAAAAATAGATGGTGTGAAAATAATTACGTCGAGAGCATTTTCTGCCATCGACACTATTTTAGAATCGACATCACGTATTCGAAACAGTGATACAATTTATTTTTTACATAAAACAGAGTTTTCAAATAAAGAACTGGACACGGCGAATAAAAAATGGTCTTTTCACGTGGAACAACTTCCAAGCGTCACTTCCCCGACGCATTGCATCTTAAAGCTATACGGAGTTACCAGCCATGGCCAAGTCAAAAGCTAAAATTATCGCCGTTGTCAATCAAAAGGGCGGCGTCGGAAAAACCACCACCACCGTCAATTTAGCAACCGCCCTAGCCGCCGTTGGTAAAAAAATATTAGTAATAGACCTCGACCCACAGGGTAACGCCAGCACCGGGTTTGGCATTGATCCGGAACAACGCGTCACCACATCTTACGATCTTCTGATTGACGGCGTGGACGCATCGGAAGCAATCCATAAAACCATGGTTCCAAACCTGTCCATTATCACCGCAAATATGGATTTGTCGGGTGCTGAAATCGAGCTTGTAAGCCTGATGAAGCGTGAATATAAGCTGCAAAACGCATTGCGAAAAACCTCTGGCTCTTACGATTACATATTGATCGATTGCCCGCCTTCTTTGGGTCTGCTCACTATTAATGCTCTAACCGCTTCAAATTCCGTATTAATCCCGTTGCAAACAGAGTTCTATGCGATGGAGGGTTTGAGCCATTTGCTCAAAACCGTCGAGCTTGTTAAGGGCAACCTCAACCCGGGCCTTGTGATCCAAGGCATTGTGCTCACCATGTTTGACAAGCGCAACCATCTTTCCAAAGAAATCGAATGGGATGTGCGTGAATATTTCGGGGATCTTGTATACAATGCGGTTGTGCCCAGAAACGTACGCGTTTCCGAAGCGCCATCGCATGGAAAACCGGCGATCATTTACGATACACAGTGCACCGGTTCACGCGCCTATTTGAAGCTGGCCGCTGAAATTCTAAAGCGTGAAGCCCACACAAAAACAACCGAAGCCGCTTAAAAACGATAGGGAGAAACAATATGGTAAAAGTACAACGTGGACTTGGAAAAGGCCTCTCGGCGCTCATTGCCGAAACCAATAGCAATGTCGCAACGATGGAGCGGCCGCAAGCCTCTGCGCCCAGTAAGGTGGGTGCTACAGCTCCGCAAACCTTGGAGGTTTCCAAGCTCAAGCCCGGAGCCTATCAGCCGCGTACGGTGTTTAACGAAGAGCACCTGCACGAACTTGCACAGTCAATCGAGAAGAAAGGCATTATCCAGCCCCTTATTGTTCGCCAAAAAAAAGGCGGAGACTACGAAATTATCGCCGGCGAGCGCCGCTGGCGCGCTGCACAAATGGCGGGTGTGACAGAAGTGCCTGTCATCATTCGTAAAATGACGGATGATGATGCGCTTGAAGTTGCGCTCATTGAAAACATTCAGCGTGAAGATTTGAACCCACTGGAAGAGGCTCGTGCGTATGATCGCTTAATTGCTGAGTTTCAATATACGCAGGAGGAGATCGGTGAATCAGTCGGTAAAAGCCGTAGCCACATCGCCAATCTCTTGCGCTTGCTGAAACTCCCTGAAGAAGTCAAAGCCATGCTAGCAAGCGGCCAGCTTACCATGGGTCACGCACGCGCACTGCTTGCAGCGGATGACCCGGTTGCGCTTGCACATCAAATCATTAGCGGTGGGCTCAATGTGCGTGCAGCAGAAGCCATGGCCAAGGGCAGGGCAGGGCAGCCCCCCAAACCCCGCAAGGAAGCGAAAGAGCAGTACACTCGCCCGAAAGATCCGGATATTTTGGCATTGGAAGAGACACTTTCCGAAAATCTCGGTCTCAAAGTGCGGATTGAAGATCGCGGATCGAGCGGTGAGGTGGTGATTGCCTATGAAACCCTTGCTGAACTAGACCAAGTACTTCAACGTTTAGGCGGCGCGATTTAGTAGACCTCTTCGGTAACTCTACTTTGACTTCAAATCTGCTTGCGATGGAACCTCCTCGAAAAAGCACGTATGTTGAATACGCTTACTTTTTCTCGGTATCCATTTCTTCGCGCTTTTTTGCAAAAGCGAGTTACCGAAGAGGTCTATTATAGGCGTCTGAGTTGATCAAGCGCGATTGTCAGCATGGCAACGTCGAGATGTTCGCGTGAAACAACGTCTTTCAGGGCGTGCTTGTACGCACCGAGCTTGGCGGATTTGGCCTCCGCCCAGACATGCACGCTGCCTTTGAACTCTTTAAGCACCGTTTCTGCGATCTCCAACAATTGATCACTAATATCTTGTACAAGAATCTTAATCGCCACGCGGTCAAGGGCACTTTTTTGTGCATCTTTGACGGCCTTTTCGATAAGGCTTAGCAGCGCTAATTCTTCCATGGTGGCGGTGTAGACATCAGCGGCTTTATCGACATCCGCATGCGTGCGTTCAGCGAGCACCGCAATGTCCACTGCATATTTGAGCGATGAGAGCGCTAAAATACCACCCTCAAGCGTTTGCTTCTGGTTGGGGCTTAGCGCGTCTATTGCTGGCTTAAACCTGGCGACGCTAGCCTTAATATCGCTGATTTCAGGCACGAGGCGCAACACGCGGCGGGTCACATAATCAAGCAAGCTAGCGATCTCACGATGCATGGAAATATCTTGCGCATGGCTTAGGCCGGATGTTTTTTCCATCTGTTCCCAAAGCGTCCGCAAGCTATAAGCATCACGCACCAGTGTATAGGCACCGACAATAGCGTGGACACCAAGACCCGTATCCTCTGCAATATCAAAATAGAACGTTACTCCGGCGCGGTTGACGAGGCTGTTTGTGGCCACCGTTGCGATGATATCGCGCTTCAGTGGGTGCCGAGCAATTTCATCGGCGTAGTTGGTTTTCATAGCTTCAGGAAAATAACGTACCAGATCGACGGCGAAATAAGGATCATCCGGCAATGGCGAATCTATAATGGCGCGATAAAGAGCAATCTTGCTATAAGCAAGCAACACGGCAAGCTCAGGTCTTGTAAGCCCCCGATTGGCGTGCTCTAGCGCTGCAATCTCAGCATCGGCGGGCAAGTACTCAATCGAGCGTTTAAGCAGTCCAGAGGCCTCCAGCGTGCGAATAAGCCGCGCATGACTGCCGAGCAGGGCAGGGGCGGAAAACTCCTCAACACTGATGGCTTTCGTTTGTAGCGCGTTGTCTTTCAGCACGAGTTTGGCGACCTCGTCCGTCATGCCTTTCAGTAAGGCGTTGCGGTCGGGCAGGGAGAGTTTGCCGCTGCTAACTGCGCGAGCGAGAGCGATTTTGATGTTTACTTCGTGGTCGGAGCAGTCCACACCGCCGGAGTTATCAATCGCATCGGTGTTGATCCGCCCGCCGGTACGTGCGTATTCAATGCGACCCTTTTGGGTGAAGCCGAGATTGCCGCCTTCGCCGACGACTTTGGCGCGTAATTCTGCGCCGTTTACGCGCACGTTGTTATTGGCGCGGTCTCCCACCTGATCATGGGTTTCACTTTCGGCTTTGACATAGGTGCCGATGCCGCCGTTCCACAATAGGTCCACCGGTGCAGTCAAAATGGCTTTAATTAGTTCATCGGGCGTAAAATCCTGCCTGGAAAGCCCGAGTGCGATTTGGGCTTCAGGGCTTAGAGAAATAGTTTTAGCTGCGCGTTCGAAAACGCCGCCACCTGCAGAGAAGCCTTTGTAATCCGCCCAGCTGGAGCGTGGCAATTCGAACAGCCGTTTACGCTCGGCGTAGCTTGCCTCAAGGTCAGGCGCGGGGTCAATAAAAATATGCGCGTGGTTGAAAGCGGCGACCAATTTCATTTTGGGCGCAAGCAGCATGCCATTGCCAAACACGTCACCTGCCATGTCGCCAATGCCAACGCAGGTGAAACTCTGCTGGTCTATATCGATTCCCATTTCGCGGAAGTGGCGACGTACGGAGACGAACCCGCCGCGCGCGGTAATTGCCATTTCTTTGTGGTCATAGCCGGCAGACCCGCCGGAGGCAAAGGCATCATCCAGCCAGAAGCCGTAGGATTTAGAAACGCTGTTGGCGGTGTCGGAAAACTTGGCGGTGCCTTTATCGGCGGCGACGACAAGATAGGGATCGTCCCCGTCGTGGCGTACGACGCTTGAAGGAGGCGTGACCGCGCCACCCACGATATTATCGGTGATATCAAGCAACCCGCTTAAATAAAGCTTATAGCACTCAACACCTTCTTTTTGGAAAGCCTCACGGTTGGTGGGGGATTCTTTTTTGACGACGAAACCGCCTTTGGATCCAACCGGCACGATCACCGCGTTTTTCACCATTTGCGCCTTCATGAGGCCAAGCACCTCGGTGCGGAAATCATCATGTCGGTCTGACCAGCGAATGCCACCACGGGCAACTTTGCCGCCGCGCAAGTGGATACCTTCGACGCGCACGGAATAGACAAAAATCTCGGCGTAAGGCTTGGGCAGCGGTAAGCCAGGCACGCGCTCGCTTGCAAATTTGAACGAGAGTACGGAAGCACTGGGCACATAATAATTCGTGCGTAGCATGGCTTGAATGGTGGTGTAGAGCGTGCGTAAAATAGAATCGTCCTGAATGCTCTTGACGGTTGCGAGGCGTTCTTCAATTTGATTTGAAAGCGCTACCACTACGTGTTCGCGAGTTTCTGTTGCAGGGTTGAATCTCGCTTCAAACAAGTGCACCAGAAGTGTTGCCATCTCCGGATGGCTACTAAGGGTTTGCGCAATGGTGGTCGCTGTAGGCGCAAACCCGGCCTGTTTTAAATAGGCAGTAAGTGCGCGCAAGATCACGATTTGGCGCGCAGTTAACAGAGCAGTCAGCACTAGTGCGTTCAGGCGGTCATCAGCAACCATGCCCTGCCAAACCGCTAGTAACGCCTCTTCAAACAGCGGTTTGGCCCGCGCGAAATCGCTGATGGTTCCGTTTGCGGGAGCAAGAGTGATATCACGCATACGTACAGCAGTATCCGTTGCAGGGTTGATGATGAACGGATGTTCCTCAAACGTCACCAACCCCATGTTTTCAAGTGTGGGGAGTAAGTCTGAAAGCGTTTTGGGTTGGTTGGGATTAAAGATTTTAAGGCTATAACGGTCGCTGGCGGGCTTGAAATCAACGGCAATGGTTTTAGCGGCCCGTGCCCGCTCAATGGTTTCGATGTCTTCAAGCGCCGCTTCTACGCCGTAGCGACTAATGTAAGTAGAGGGAAAGGCGCTGCCATAAAGCCGCAGCAAGCGTTCAGCCCTATCGCTTGCCATGGTGTTAGCCATCGCAGCGCGCAAACGGTCGCTCCACAGCATAATCGAGGTTGCAATTTCTGCTTCAATACGCGACGCATCCGGATTTTCAGGGGTTTCTAGGGTGGTACGCAAAATAATATGTAGGCGAGCAAGTGCCGATTCGCCGATATGGGTAGTAAAATTCTCAAGCGTTGCACGTAGTTCCGACTCCAGCGTTGATTGGATGTAAAGCCGCACGCCGGTGGAGAAGTGTTCTTTTGGTACAAACGCCAGGCATGAAAGGTAACGTCCTGGGATATCGCGGCGAATGAAAAGCTTAACACCGGGCCGCAGCTCTAGGGCGAGCATTCCGAGGCTTAAAGCGTGCAAGTCTTCCTCGTTGATTTGCAACAACTCATCACGTGGTAAAAACTCGAGGATGGTTTTAAGCGTTTTGCCGTCGTGACTTGTTGCGTCAAACCCT
Organism: uncultured Rickettsiales bacterium; assembly: GCA_964405685.1. Classification (GTDB taxonomy): domain Bacteria; phylum Pseudomonadota; class Alphaproteobacteria; order Rickettsiales; family SXRF01; genus CAYOOP01. The sequence goes on along the minus strand of CAYOOP010000001.1, from coordinate 359,489 downwards.
GCAAGTTCCTGCACGTGCTTAACCTTGCGGCGGACAAAAGGGATAAGGTCTGTGCTCTGGTAATAGACTGCGGACGTAAAGAGGCCGTAAATCCGGTGTTCGCCAATGACGCCACCTTCGGCATTAAAGCGTTTTACGGTGACGACATCCATCAGCACCGGACGATGCACAGGGGAGCGGCGGCTAGCCTTGCGAATATCAATCAGATGCGGCGATGAGTGTACTTTTTTAGGGATGTCATCCAGCTTGGAAATACCAAGCAATGAAGCATTATTGATACTGGCATCTCCTTGCTCCCCATTTTCAAAGTCGACGCTAAGATAGCCCAGGAACACAAAATTCTTATTGGTAAGCCATTGCAAGAAAGCGCGTGCTTCGCCAACCTCTTCTGCACCATAGGCCGTGCATCCGTGCAATTCCTGTTCGCACGCTTTGGTTTTGGCGATAATGGCCTGCCAGTCGGAAACGGCTAGTGAAACGAATTCCAATACGCGTTGTAGGCGGCCGATAATGACTTCTGCGGTGATGTCTTCAGGCAGTTCCGAGATCTCAAAATGAATAAAAGACTCTTTGGTCGCGCCGGGTGTAGCTTCACCGTGCAGCGTTTTGAGCCTGCCGCGTTCATCGCGAGAGGCGAAGAAAATGGGATGGATGGTTTCAAAAATGGTAAAACCGTTTTGCGACAATTCGGCAGTTAGCGAGTCGATGAGAAACGGCTTATCATCGTTGATAAGCTCTATAACCGGGCGGTGAGAGTCATAGCCATGTTCGGCTTTAGTGGGGCGAAACAAACGGATTTTTGGTTTGTTCCTTTCGCGTTCTTGCATAAAGCGAAACGCGGAACCGGCAATGCCCGCCGCGTGGCTCTCTGCTAGGCGCGACAGTTCAGAGACCGGCAGCTTGGCAAAAAACTGCTTGGTAAAGGCCTGCTCTTCCTTGCTTGAGTTGCCAAGGCCACCTACAATGGTGTTAAGGAGGCGCTGAGCTTGTTTAATGTAGGTGTCTTTCATGGGGTCCTGCAGAGGGGAACTACCAGTGTACTGAATTGGAAGGAAAAAGTAAACCGTGGAGCGCTATCCCATTGAAGAACTTACAATGCTGCTGTGCAGCGCAAGTGCTGCTATTTTGCGTTATCACCGCCAGACGCTTCAGGTGACCACCAAAGCGGACCATTCGCCGCTCACCCAGGCCGATATAGCAGCGCACAAGATTTTGGTTGAAGGTCTAACTCGGCTCATGCCCGATACCCCCATTATTTCGGAGGAGGATGAAGTTTTAAAACCGGTCACGTCCCGCTATTTTCTGGTCGATCCGCTCGATGGTACCCGCAGTTTTGTGCGCGGTGAGGACGATTTTTCGATCAATATTGGGTTGGTTGAAAACGGCGAAGCCGTTTTTGGGATGATCGCCATGCCCGTAACCGGTTCCATCTACGTCGGCGGGCGCGATATAAAAGCCTATAAGCTGGCAGGTGATGTGTCGACGCCACTCCACACCCATCCAGTGCCGAAAGAGGGCCTAAGGGTAGTTAAAAGCGTTGCGGCGAACTCGGAGGAGCGCATGCAACGGTTTTTAAGCAATCTGTCCAACGTAGATCAGGTACAGGGCATTTCCAGCGCCGTAAAATTTTGCATGATTGCTGAAGGGGGTGCTGATCTCTACCCTAGGTTTGGCCGCACCATGGAATGGGACACAGCGGCTGGTCAAGCAATCGTGGAAGCGGCAGGTGGTAGCGTTACCACACCTGAAGGTAAAGTTTTGCGCTATGGCAAACCCAAATTTGAAAACGGGCCGTTTATTGTGCGGGGGAGATAGCGTCCTGAAATTCGTCGATCAGCGCGCGGTAGAGCGTGCGTTTGAAGGGGACGATGATATCCGGTAGCGCCCGCATCTCAATCCATTTCCATTCGCAGAATTCAGGGTGCTCGGTTTCGATGTTGATGTCCGCATCTTCGCCGGCAAAACGCAGCGCAAACCATTTTTGCTTCTGGCCGCGGTATTGGCCGTCCCAAATTTTGCCGATGAGTTCGTCGGGCAAGTCATAGGTATACCAATCGGCGCTTTCGCGGATCACTTCGAATTTATCGGTGCCGATTTCTTCTTTCAGTTCACGTAGCGCCGCGATAATCGGGCTTTCGCCGGCGTCCATCCCGCCTTGGGGCATTTGCCAGGCTTCGGAGATAGGGTCGATCCGCCGGGCGACGAAGACTTGGCCCTGCTTGTTGATGACCATCATCCCCACGCCGGTGCGGTAGGGTAGGGAGGTCAGGTGAACGGGTAAAGGAGAAGACGGGTGGTTCATAGCCATCAATACGGAATTCATAAGCAATGCAGTTGTGTGCGTTTAAGTCAGATGTAAAGAGTCATGTCTCTTTGAGGGAAACACCCTTGGGCCATAAAGCCAGGCCGGGAAGGGGAAGCGGCAGAAAGCCGCCCGAACTGGGTGCCATTGTTCACGAAAAATTCAATCTGGCAAGCACAGAAATAGGCACCAGCTGAAACCCACGCTTATTAAGGTCTTGCTCCCAGGCGGCGAGGGCAGCGGCCATATTGGGAGAATATTCAACAACGCCAATAGCATGGCCACGTTCCTGGGCAATGATTTCTAGTGATTCCAGGGTCGATTTCAGTTCTTGGGCGCTGGTGCCATATTCCACCTTAACATCTGTGTGCAGGTAAGGCAGCGGACTTTCTTTGAGCAGACCATCAAGCACGCTGCGCTGATCGTTATGAGAAAACACCATGAGAATACCACGTTTGGCTAACTCATCGATAACGGGTTTCACGAATTCTTCTTTGCCGGCAAAAAACATTTCGGAACGCGGCGCTACAAGGCCAATATAGCCGGTGGTGCGCGTCAATATATGCGCTAGGCGCTTACTGTTTTCTTCGGGCATAATCGTCGTCATTAAGGCAGAGGGGCCGGAATCAACCGCCGGGTAGTGGCTGACCTCAAGCGGCAGTTCCAACAAGCACTCATGTCCTTGCGTGCGGGCTGAGGTGAGCCAGGCATCAAGCTGCGGGCTATAGCTAGAGAAAATAAGCGAGAAATTGGGGTTAAGCGCAGTGGCGCTTTCGGTGATGGTTTTGTTGATCCCAAGTCCCGTGATCACAAGCGCTACTTTTTTGAGCTTATCGTCATTGACGAAGGGCCGTGAATAATAAATCCAGGGCTTGGTGCCACTGCTGGCAATTTTCGGCAGCAAACCTTCGGCCGTTTTTTCTACCAAGTCTTCCTGAGGGGCGGCATTGAGGCGTACGGTATCGGGCGTAGGAGTAGGAGGCGTTCCTTCGGCGGTGGGTGCGGGGACTTCCGATGGTTGGGCTCCTCCTAACTTTGATGTGGGGACCAACGCGGCCACTACATTGCTTTCCACCACATGCGCCCAAGCAATTTTACCCTTTTCATAGGCCGCCGCACTTTCTTTATGGCCATGCTGTATCAACGTAAAAAACAATGCGATACACGCGACAAACGCAAGGCAAGAACCCCCAGCGAATACGTGCAGACGGCGCAGGCCGTTAAGCTTATTTATCAGGGGCAAGTTGCGACTCATACACACCCAGGGCACGGATTAGATCCAGCGCGCGCTGCAGTTGGAAATCACTCGCGCCTTCGCTTTCTTTTGGTTTGTCATCGTCCTTGTCTTGATCTTTGTCCTTATCTTTATCCTTATCTTTATCCTTGCTGTCTTTGGCTTTGGGCTTTTCTTTCGCCTTGGCTTTTTCCGCCTGCTGTTTTTTCTCTTCTTCGAGATTGGTCAAGCGGCGGCGCAGATCCGCTTCTAAGCGCGTACGCTCTGGCTTAATCAGCTCGATTTTTGCGGGTTCAACGACGATATCGGGCGTAATGCCTTTGGCCTGAATCGAATGGCCCGACGGTGTATAATAGCGCGCGGTGGTGAGACGAATCGCACCGTGTTCTGGAATCGGAATTACGTTTTGCACGGACCCCTTGCCGAAACTTTTAATCCCAAGCGCCACCGCGCGTTTATGGTCTTGGAGCGCCCCGGCCACAATCTCGGACGCCGACGCTGAGCCGTTGTTGATTAGGATCACCACGGGCGTAGTTTCGGGGAAAATTTCATCCCCGGTTTTAGCCGTATAGCGCCGCGTGTTTTTCGGGTCGCGTTCGCGGGTGGAAACCACCTCACCTTGCTTCAAAAATGCATCCGACACCGACACAGCCTGGTCGAGAAGCCCGCCAGGGTTGTTGCGCAAATCCAGTACCACACCGCGGACATTGCCAATTTCTTTTTTCAAACGCTCGGATTCGCTTTTGAGTAAATCGGTCGTCGTTTCGGTGAAAGAGGTAATGCGTAAATACGCGACATCGCCCTCGGCGCGACCGCGCACGGATTTAATTTTAATCACTGCGCGTTGCAGGGTGAGCTCTACAGGCTCCGGTGTATCTTCGCGCAAAATCGTGAGTTTCACTTTGGTGTCCACCGGCCCGCGCATTTTATCCACCGCTTCCGAAAGCGTCATTCCGAGCACGGGCTCATCATCGATAAACGTAATAAAATCGGCAGGTTTGACACCGGCTTTGGCCGCAGGCGTATCGTCAATGGGAGAGACCACTTTCACCAAACCGTTTTCCATCGTCACTTCAATGCCAAGGCCGCCAAATTCACCCTTGGTCTGCACTTGCATTTCTTTGAATTCTTTTTCGTTCATATAGCTCGAATGTGGGTCGAGCGATGAAAGCATGCCGTTGATGGCTGCTTCTACCAATTCATCGTCTTTGGGTTCTTCCACATAGTCCGAACGCACGCGCTCAAATACATCGCCAAACAGGCGCAGGAGTTGGTAGGTGTTTTTATCTGGTTCAGCGGCAGAGGCAGCATAAACGCCAACCAAAAGGAACAGGGCAACAGCAACGAAAAAACGTGATTTCATAGTGCAAAACTTTAAGCCGCTTGGTTAAAGACCGGCGACCCACGCGGCAGGGTCAATCGGCTGTGTGCCCCTCCTGAGCTCAAAATAAAGCTGCGGCGAGGCATCGTCTCCCATAGCACCAATTGGCTCTCCTTCCAATAAAAACTCACCGACACGGGTATTAATCGTCTCTAAGCCAGCGATCAGAGAATGAAAATCATCCTTATGGCGAATGATAACCAATTGCCCGTAATTCATAAATGGCCCGGTAAACATCACTTCGCCGTCAAAGGGTGCCATGACGGTTGCATTTGCGCGTGTCTCAATCACCGCGCCCTTATCCCCCTTAATGGTCTCTTGGCCGAAGTGTTTGGCAATGCGGCCAGCCACCGGCGCGTGGATTTTACCTTTGGCATCGGCAAAGGAGCGCGGGCCTTTTTTGTCGCCCTTGGTCGACACAGGCTCTTTCGCTGCGGTGGCTTTTTCGTGCCTATCCAGCCGCCCCATCAGATCTTTAAGTGAGGCTGCTTGCTTGCTAAGCGCTTTCAACCTTTCTTGTTTTGCCGCTCGCGCTCCATCCACCGTGGCATAGGCTTTTTCGCGTTCTTTGAGCTTATCCGCAAGTTCGGCCTGCCCCTCTTTTTGTTCGTTTACGAGCCCCTTAATAGCCGCTGCTGCTTTGGCTTGTTTACTTTCGGCATCGTGCAAGGCATCAAGGTCATCCTCTAGTGCACGGGTTTCGCGCGTCACTTCAGTAGTCACCATTTTAAGGGCCGTCGCGGCTTCGATATGTTCGCTGTTAAGCTCGGGCATCATAAGCATCGCCTCCGGCGGCATTTCGCTTAGGCGCAGGAGCGTATGCGTATAGGTCGAGAGGCGTTTTTTCCTCTGCGCAATCGCTTTTTCTTTGTCTTTGATGTTGGCGCGAAGTGTCGCGAGTTCGCGTTCCGAGGCGATCAGTTCACGCTCTTTCTTCTGTAAATCTCTCGCAAGCTCCACCATGGTTTTTTGCAGCTTTTGTTTTTCACTTCGCAGCGTTTCTGCCTTCACCGCAAGCGCCTTGGTTTCGCTTTCGGTTGCTTTCATGGACGCTTCGGTGGACGCTAATTTCTTCTTAGGCTCGGCAGCATGGGCTGAGAGCGCACAGCACAAGAGGGAGAGCAGAAGAAACTTTTTCATTCTACAAAACGCAGCAGCGATTGACCGCTCATCACTGCAGGAATCGGTAGATCGAGGATATCGAGCAGCGTCGGTGCCACATCCGCAAGCTTGCCCTCATATGCTTGCATACGCGTGCCCTTTAGCTCGTTTGCAACCAGAATCGCGGGTACCAAATGCAGTGTGTGGGCTGTATGTGGTTGTTTGGTGTCATGATCGTACATGCATTCGGCATTGCCGTGATCGGCAGTAATCAGCATTGCTCCATTTTTTGCGAGTACGGCTTTGCTTAAGCGTGCGAGGCATTGATCTACCGCTTCCACCGCTTTCATCGCTGCTTGCAAATCACCGGAATGCCCCACCATATCGGTGTTGGCGTAGTTCACGATAATGACATCAAAACGCTCCTCACCAATTGCTTTTTCAAGCGCATCGGTGACTTCGTAAGCGGACATCTCCGGTTTTAAATCATAGGTCGCAACCTTGGGGGATTGAATCAAGATACGCTCTTCACCCGTGAAGGGTTCTTCCCTCCCGCCGTTGAAGAAGAACGTCACATGCGCGTATTTTTCTGTCTCGGCAATGCGTAGCTGCGTGAGGCCGTTGCGCGCAATAATTTCGCCAAAAATATCGGTAAGTGCTTGTGGTTGAAATAAGGCAGGGATGAGCGGATCCAGAGCTTCCGAATACGAACACATGCCAAGCGTTGCAGCAAATTTCACGCCGCGTTTACGCGAAAAACCATGAAAGTTTTTATCAAGCAATGCGCCAAGCATTTGTCGCACGCGATCGGCACGGAAGTTGATGCACAACAACCCGTCGCTGTCTTTCATGCCCGTATAATCCTGCGCGGCACCAGGCAGCACAAACTCGTCGTTGGTACCGCTGGCATAAGACGCTTCGACATAGGCTTTTGCGGAAGCGAAGCGAGTAGCGCTGGCACCCACCATCGCATCATAGGCTTTTTCAACGCGTTCATAGCGCTTGTCACGGTCCATGCCGAAGTAGCGGCCAGAGATGGTGGCGATAGTAACGCCGGGTTTTAGGTTGGACTCAAGCGTTGTGAGATAGCCAAGCGCGCTTTGCGGCGGTGTATCGCGGCCATCAAGACATGCGTGAATAGCGACGTTCACACCTGCACCTGCCACCGTATTGGCAAGGTAGACGAAGTGGTCTATATGCGAATGCACGCCGCCGTCGGAAAGCAAGCCAAACACATGGCATGTGCCGCCGGTTTTTTTTAAAGCGGCAATATAGTTTAAAAGCGCTGGGTTTTTAGCTAATTCACCGCTGTTTATAGCCGCATCAATCCGCGGCAGATCCTGCATCACCACGCGACCGGCACCGATGTTCATGTGCCCGACTTCGGAGTTACCCATTTGTCCTTCCGGCAGACCCACATGCAACTCTGAAGCGTTAATCAGCGTGTTGGGATAATCACGCTTTAGCGCATCAAAACAGGGGGTGTTTGCCAATGCAATAGCGTTATCAGGGCCGGCAGGCTGTTCACCCCAGCCGTCTAAAATGGCGAGGACAAGTGGTTTGGGGCGGTTGGGGAAAAGAGCGTTCATGGAACCGGTCTATCTAAAATGTCGAGCCTACGCAACTATTCGCGATGATAAGGATGCCCCTGCAAAATCGTATAGGCGCGGTAGAGTTGTTCCAACAGCATCACCCGCACCATCAAATGCGGCCAGGTCATGCGACCGAAGGCGAGCGTATGGTGTGCGGATTTGGGGATAGATGGATGCAGGCCATCTGCCCCACCGATAATGAAAAGGATATGAGAATTACCCGCTGTTCCTGCATCGCCCAAGAGTTTTGCGAAGGCTTTGCTACTGGGCGTATCGCCGTACTCATCGAGCGCAATTACCACATCCGCCTTCGCGATATACGGCTTAAAACGTTCAGCTTCTTCGGCTTTGCGCGCATCCACAACTTGCGCTTTGCTCTCAGGAATTTCTACGAGCGCTACTTTCCACGGCAGACGCTTGATGTATTGCTCGCCCCAGGCCTTTTCTTCTTTCAGCTTGGACTTGCCAATCGCAGCGATGGTGATGCGCATAAGAGGCCAGGTTAAATGTTAACTCGCTGCGGTGAGGAAAGCGCGCGAAGCTGGCACACGCAGAAACTTGAGCGTAGTTTTGCTACGTGAGTTTCGAGTGTGCCGGCGACAAGCAGATTTCCCACCGCAGTAGAGTTAGTGCTTATGCGTATCGCCAATTGTCGGCTGCGTTTCAAACGTGTGAAACGGCGGTGGGGAAGGAAGCGTCCACTCAAGCGTGGTACCGCCACCCCATTGATCGTTCGCAACCGTACGCGGACGGCGGAAGGTGATGAAGCACAGCAACAAGAACACAAGGACCGATACTGCAGAAATATAGGAGCCGATAGAGGAAATATAATTCCAGTGTTCGTAGACATCCGGATAATCCGGAATACGGCGGGGCATGCCAGCTAGGCCCAAGAAGTGCTGCGGGAAGAAGGTGAGATTAGCGCCGATAAAGAACAGCCAGAAATGCAATTTGCCGAGCCACTCGGGATATTGCTTACCGCTGATTTTGCCAATCCAGTAATAAAACCCGGCAAACAGACCATACACCGCACCAAGCGACATCACATAGTGGAAATGGGCGACCACGTAATAGGTATCGTGCATCGGAATATCAATGGCAGCATTGGCGAGTACCACGCCGGTGACGCCGCCGACGGTAAAAAGAAAAATAAAACCGGTGGCAAACAGCATCGGGGTTTTAAACGAAATCGACCCACCCCACATGGTGCCAAGCCAGGAGAAGATTTTGACCCCTGTGGGCACGGCAATCACCATGGTCGCAAGCATGTAATAGGCCATGGCGTCGGCCGATAAGCCGACGGTAAACATGTGATGCGCCCACACGATAAAGCCTAAAATGCCGATGCCGCACATGGCGCACACCATGCCGAGATAGCCGAAGATAGGTTTGCGTGACATGGTCGAAACCACTTCGCTGATGATGCCGAAAGCGGGCAGAATGAGAATATACACCTCCGGATGACCGAAGAACCAGAACAGATGTTGGAACAAAATCGGGTCGCCGCCGCCGGCGGGGTTAAAGAAGCTGGTACCGAAATTGCGGTCGGTGAGCACCATGGTGATGGCACCTGCAAGTACCGGAACGGCAAGTAACAGGAGGAATACGGTGACTAAAATGGCCCACACAAACAGCGGCATTTTAAGGAGAGACATACCGGGAGCGCGCATGTTGAAAATGGTCACGATGAAGTTGATGGCACCCAAAATGGAAGACATCCCTGCTAAGTGCAGCGAGAAGATCACCATATCAACCGCCATGCTGGGGTGCGAGCCGGTCATGGCAAGGGGGGGATACAGAGTCCAGCCCGTGCCGGGCCCTTCGCCGACGAAGGCGGAGCCGAGCAACAATAGGAATGAGGGGACCAGCAACCAGAAGCTGATATTGTTCATGCGCGGAAATGCCATGTCCGGTGCGCCGATCATGAGCGGTACGAAGAAGTTGCCGAAGCCGCCGATCAAGCCCGGCATGACCATGAAAAACACCATGATGATGGCGTGGGCGGAAAGAATAACGTTATAGAGCTGATAGTTATCGCCAAAAAACTGCATGCCGGGGTTGGCGAGTTCGGCGCGCAGCATGATGGAAAAAATGGTGCCGATGATGCCTGCGAAGACGGAGTAGATCAAATACATCACCCCGATGTCTTTGTGGTTGGTGGAATACATCCAGCGCTTGAGGCCGGTGGGGGTGTGGTCGTGGTGATCGTCGGTGTGGTGGCTCATGGTGTTACTCTAAAACAACGGGTGGGGTGGCATGTTTTTTAGCGGGTGCGGGGGCCGCAGCAGGAACGATACCGGCGGCTTTTTGCTTTTCGGCCACCCAAGCATCGAATTTTTCTTGTGCGACGACTTCAACGACGATCGGCATGAAACCGTGACCTTTACCGCAAAGCTCGGAGCATTGGCCGTAGTAAATGCCCTCAGCATCGGCACTAAACCAGCTCTCATTCAAGCGACCGGGCACGGCATCGCGTTTGACACCGAAGCTCGGAACTGCCCACGCATGAATAACATCTGATGCGGTGAGTTGAACGCGGATATTGGTATTGACGGGCAGCACAACCCGGTTATCAACGCCAAGCAAACGAGGCTCGCCTTTGGCTTTGGCGTCGGCGTCCGAGAGCATATAGCTATCAAAGGAAAACCCGCCCTGGTCGGGATATTGATAACTCCAGTACCATTGGTTACCGGTAACTTTCAGCGTCATCGCTGCATCCGGCACGCGCTCTATGAAATAGTGATAGCGTACGGAAGGAACGGCGATCGCCACCAGAATCATAATCGGAATCACCGTCCAGATGATTTCAATCATCGTGTTGTGTGAGGTGGTGCTTGGAACGGGATTGGCTTTGCGATTGAACCTCACAATAATGTAAGCTGTGAGCCCAAGCACTAAGAGCGAGACGCAGGTGATAACAATTAGCAAATAGTAGTGCAAATCGTAGAGCTTTGTCATCACCGGCGAGTGTGGAGCTAGAAAATTCAGCTGCCAGGGTTGGGCCATGCCGACCACAGGATCCGCGAAAACAGCCGCTGGAGCAAGGATGCACAAAAGGGCAAGAAGATAAGAAAAGCGTTTCATAAACAACGAGATTCCGGTGGAGGATTGAGAAGAAAAATCGAGGCGAATCTAACGGTACCTTTTTCAATTTGCAAGAAAATAACCCGCAAGGCTCGCCAAACCAATTGGAACTGGTTATAGACCAATATGTATGAAAAATGTGTTGCTGGCCCTGTTGCTGTTTGTATTCGCTTTTGTATCCCTTGGATTGGGCGATGCGCCGCTTGCGTGGTCTGAGATTGCTGCCGCCTTAATGCATGACATGGCTACTCCCGCTCGTCTTATTATTGTTGAGTTGCGCATTCCCCGCATCATTCTTGCAATGATGATTGGTGGCTCGCTCGGGCTTGCCGGTGCGGTGATGCAGGGGTGGCTGCGTAACCCGCTGGCCGAGCCTGCGCTCCTGGGCGTTTCCGGTGGCGCTAGTTTTGGCGCGGTGCTGGTGATTTATTTCGGAGCAGCGAGTCTGTCGATGATTGCGCTTCCGATCGCCGGGTTGCTCGGCGCACTAATGGCGGGCGGCTTGTTACTTGTGTTTGCCATCAATCGTGCGGCCTCGCTTTCGCTGATTCTCGCGGGTCTCGCGCTGCAATCGCTGATGAGTGCGCTCGCAGCATTGGCACTCAATCTCGCCCCTAATCCGCATGCTGCACTGGATATTGCTTTTTGGATGATGGGCTCGCTTTCCGATCGCAGCATGAGCCATGTGCTGTTGGCGTTGCCATTTACTATGATAGGAATGGTGATGCTTGCAACCACCGGCAAAGCACTGCAAGCGTTGAGTCTTGGGGAAGCGACGGCTTTCACGCTGGGGGTCAATCTCGCGCGGCTTAAGATCGTGGTGGTGCTTGGTGTTGCGCTGTGTGTCGGTGCATCGGTGGCGGTAGCAGGCAGTATTCCTTTTGTAGGGTTAGTTGCACCCCATATCGCACGCACCTTTATGAGCCCCGATCCCAAACGCTTGCTGCTTCCAAGCGCACTCACCGGTGCCATTCTCGTGCTGCTGGCTGATAGCCTCATTCGTGCATTCCCGCTGGGGTATGATTTAAAACTCGGTGTGTTAATCAGCCTGATCGGTGTGCCGTTCATGCTCGCGATACTGCGCGCCAATAACGATCGGTTCACCGCATGAGCACGATGTTTCACTTACAAGATGCTTCCGTTGTACAAGGTGTAGCGCTGTTGGTGTATGGCGTGAACATGGACGTGGAAGCCGGTGCCATTATCGGTATCATCGGCCCGAACGGTGCGGGAAAATCTTCACTCTTAAAAGCGCTCGCAGGCTTGTTGCCCTACCAAGGCGTGGTGGAATTTAAACACCAGCCGCTTGAACGATTAAAACCCCACCAACGTGCACAACATATAGCCTATGTCGAGCAAACCCCCAGCGTGGCGTGGGCGCTTAGTGTACGCGAGGTGGTAGAGCTGGGCCGCCTTCCTTTCACAGCGCAACAACAGGAAGCCGATGAACGCGCCGTGACGCAAGCGATGCAGCTAGCGGGCACGACCCATTTACGAGACCGCAGAGTTGATACTTTATCTGGAGGTGAGTTCGCACGCGTGATGCTCGCGCGGGCGCTTGCGACCGATGCGGAAGTATTATTGCTCGATGAACCGTTCTCGGGGTTGGACTTGCGCTATCAACTCGAGATCGCCGCATGTTTAAAAACCATATCCGAGCAAGGCAAAACAGTTTTATTTTCATTGCATGATTTAAACATCGCGTCTGATCTATGCCACCGTGTATTGCTCTTAAACCGTGCACAGCCACTTGGGTTTGCAAGCGTTGCGCATCTGCAGCAACAAGGGAAATTGGAAGACGCCTTTGGTGTCAAACTAACCACGCTTGCGCACGGTGCGCGCACATGGATTGCTTCTGTTTAGGCTGCCATTAATTGCGGTTCAATTTGCCTATAAGAAAGCGCTTCGGCGAGATGGTTGGAGGCAATCGTCTCCGCACCTTCTAAATCTGCAATCGTGCGGGCGACGCGCAGCACGCGGGTATAGCCGCGCATAGAAAGACGGAACCGGTCGAACGCCTGTTCAATGAGCGCATTGCCTTTGGTGTCAAGCTCGGTCAATTTTTTCAGCATATCGCCGTTTAGCTCCGCATTGGTGCGGATATCGAGTGATGCATAGCGTTGTTTTTGCAAAGAGCGCGCGGCGACAACACGCTTCCTAACCTCGGAGGATGGCTCACCCGCGGGCGCATTCAGCACATCTTTGGGCAACACTTCCGGCACATCAATGGTCAGATCAATGCGATCAAGCAGCGGCCCGGAAAGTTTGGATTGATAGTCGGTACCACAACGCGGTGCTTTGCTGCAGGCCCGTGCCGGGTCGGTTAAAAATCCACAGCGGCACGGGTTCATGGCCGCAATGAGTTGAAACCGGGCAGGGTAGGTGACATGCGCTTCGGCGCGCGCCACGGTGATGTTGCCGGTTTCAAGCGGTTGGCGGAGTGATTCTAAAACGCCGCGTGGAAATTCCGGCAGCTCATCCAAAAATAAAATGCCGTGATGTGCGAGTGAAATTTCACCCGGCAGGGCGCGCTTGCCGCCGCCGACCATGGCGGCCATGGAGCTTGAATGGTGCGGTGAACGAAAAGGGCGGACATTGCTCAAGCGCCCACCCTCAAGCTTACCGGCAATGCTCGCAATCATGCTGCTTTCTAAAATTTCTTCGGAATCAAGCTGGGGTAAAATGCCGGGTAGACACGCAGCAAGAAGCGATTTGCCCGCGCCGGGGGGGCCGCACATCAGCAAGTTGTGCGCACCCGCAGCGGCGATTTCCAGCGCGCGGCGCGCGGCAAACTGGCCTTTGACCTCGGCGAGATCCGGCACGTTGTGATTGGTGGAAAGTGTTTCATCCACACTCGGTGACGAGAGCACCTGTACACCTTTGAAATGATTGATGAGAGCGAGTAGCGAATCTGCGGCGAGGATAGGTTCTACCCCCGTCCATGCCGCTTCGCGGCCATTGGCTGCCGGGCAGATGATACCGCTATTTTGCGTGTTGGCATGGAGTGCGGCAGGCAGCACGCCTGCCACGGGAAGGATGCGTCCGTCGAGCGCGAGCTCACCCATCGCATAAAACCCCTGTAAGGCATCCTGCGCGACGGCGCCGAGGGCTACGAGCAAAGCGAGTGCAATCGGCACATCGAAATGCGCACCTTCTTTCACGATGTCTGCAGGCGAAAGATTAATGATGATTTTTTTGGCAGGGATGGAAAGGCCCAGCGCATGAATCGCCGAGCGTACGCGTTCGCGAGATTCGGTGACCGCTTTATCGGGCAGACCTACGACCGTAAATGCCGGAAGTCCAGGCGCGATTTGCACCTGCACTTCGATATCGAACGTGCGTACGCCTTCAAACGCGACGGTGTTGATAGTTGCAACCATAGGCTGTCATCATAACGGCAAATAGCGCTTGAGCAACTGAACTGTTTCAGAAAGGGGCAGGCCGATCACATTGGTGATTGAACCGTTAACCCACGGAATGAAAGCTGCCGCCTTGCCCTGAATCGCATACGCTCCAGCTTTGCCACGCCATTCGCCGCTCGCGAGGTAAGCCGCAATCTCGTTATCGCTTAAATGCGCCATCTGTACCCGGGTTTCGGATGAGCGAGTGTGAACGGTTTTACCCGAAATCAACGTCACTACCGTAATTACCCGATGGCGGCGGCCTTGCAGCATTTTTAAATGTTTTTGGGCGACCGCTTCATCCTCGGTTTTATCCAAAATCTTGCGGCCGCAAACGACCATGGTATCAGCAGCAAGTACGAGCACATCCGGGTGATTAGCAGCTATCGTCTGTGCTTTTTCAAGACTCACACGCTTTACATACTCAAGCGGTGCTTCGCCCTTTTTCACAGTTTCATCAATATTCGCGGCAATAATTTCATCGGGCACAATTCCTGCCTGTGCCAGTAGCTCAAGGCGCCTGGGCGAACTGGAAGCTAAAATGAAACGCATCACTTCTCGCGGAATTTTACGCGGCCTTTGGTGAGGTCGTATGGCGTCATTTCAACCACGACCTTATCGCCAGCCAGCACGCGGATGCGGTTTTTACGCATTTTGCCGGAGGTGTGCGCGATGATGATGTGGCCATTTTCAAGCTTCACCCGAAACGTTGCGTTGGGGAGAAGTTCGGTTACGGTGCCGGAGAATTCAAGTAGCTCTTCTTTTGCCATAGCCAGCCGCATAGCCCCAAATGACCCCATTGTCCAGTGATTTACGTGCGCACAGGTACTTGGGCAAAAGGAATATTGTTTTCAGCAAACAAGCTCGCGATCCGCTCCATCACCTCGCTTTGTGGGGTAAGCATGCCGTCAGCCACGTCCGCGACCCAAAAGACCAGCATGTATTCCACGCCCAAATCACGGAAATTGCGCAAGAAACACTTGGTTTCGGGTTCCTTCAAACAGCGCCGATGTTCGCGCGCCGCCTGTAGCGCCAGTGTACGCACTTGCTTGGCATTGGCCTCATAGGGCACGGTAAACGTAATCTCGATGCGGCCTTTGCTGTTCGACAACGTCCAGTTGATGACATTGCTGGTGGTCAGCGTTTCGTTCGGGATTAAAATCTCCGTGCCTTTCGCAGTTTCAATCAGCGTGTAGCGGATGTTGAGTGCACGAACGAACCCCTGTACATCATTACCAATCTGGATAAAATCACCAAGCTTGACCGATTTTTCAAGCAAAAGCGTGACGCCTGAGACGAAGTTGGCCGTGATTTTTTGCAAGCCCAGACCTAAACCCACACCGAGCGCACCGCCGAATACCGCGAAGGCAGTGATATCGATGCCGACCACACTTAGGCCTATCACCAGCGCAATAAAATAAACAGTGAGCCTGAGGAATTTGATTAGCAACTCACGCACATTATAGCTCAAATGGCTGTCATGCCGAATGTGCATCTCGAGGTTTTTGGTCAGCCGTCCCGCACCCCAAAACACGGCAATCAGCACAAAAATGCCTTGCAGCACATCGGTAATCGAGACGTTTAATTTGCCAATATGAACGGTGAGCCCGCCAAGATCGGCAAGCCCTAACTGTAGGTGATTTAAGAAACTATTGGTGTCCATACGCTTGTTGTCTCATGGAATTATCCTGTTATATTAGCGCCATGTTTGTACGAATACAACGCCGCTTTACGACCGTGTCCGGTTTTACGTTACTTGAACTTTCCATTGTCGTTGCGATTGTGGCTCTAATGATTGCGGCCATGTTGCCGTTGATGACCCAAGAACAGGAGCGCCGGCGTAATAAAGAGCTGAATTTTCGTATGGATCAAATTGAGGCTGCCCTCCAGAAATTTGTCGAAGTGAATAATCGGCTGCCATGCCCCGCCCCCCGCGGTTATGCTACAGACAATGCTTCCTATGGGTTAGAAAACACAGCGGCAGGCACGTGCACCTCTCCCGGGGGCACGTATGGCCCTGCGAGCAACATCATCATGGGTTTGGTGCCCACCCGGACCTTGGGCTTGCCGGATGACTACGGCTTTGATGCTTGGGACCGCTCGTTCACCTATGTGGTCGATCCACGGGCAACCGGAACCCGTGCCTTAAGCGTGACCTATCCCTTATCCGATGTCGTACACGGTGCGGCAAGTGGCACGACCCTTGGGAGCATCATCATCAAAGATAGTCAATGGTCCACTGGCACAACATCCATTCGCACTAGCAATGGTATCGCTGTGATTGTCAGCCACGGTCCCAACGGCCATGGGGCGTACCCGCGCGCCAGCGGCACCAGCACCGCCGTGCCGCGCTATAACGTGGGTGTTACTAACCTCAATGAACTCGACAATTGCAAATGTACCAGCGCCACTGCTAACAGTACCGGCAGCGTCGGCGCTCCTTTTTGGGCGATGGTTCCTGCCCCCAAATTGGGCGCACTGCTTAACAGCTACGATGACCGTGTGCGTTATTACACGCGTAGTTCTTTCACCACCAACGCTGAGCGCCAATTGCCATGATCCATCATACTCGCCGCTCAACCAAAGCACTGCTGCAGCGTTTAATGCGGGAATACATTGCGTCCTATAAACGGCACATCATCCTTGCGATTTTGTGCATGGCATTGGCCGGGGCGATGACCGGTGCCAATGCCTATATGATGAAGCCGGTGCTCGATGATATTTTCATCAACAAGCGTGCAGACAAGCTATTGGTCATCCCGCTGCTAGTGCTTGGCATTGCGTTCTTAAGCGGCATTGGCAATTATGGCCAAAATCTTTTTATGCGCTTCGTTGGCCAGCGCATTATTGCCGATATGCAGCTTGCGCTGTTTTCACACCTGATGAAAAGTGATGTGCAGCTTTTTACGGATCAATCCTCCGGCCGCCTCATCTCGCGCTTTACTAACGATATTCAAATGATGCGCAGCGCCGTCTCCAGCACGCTTACAGGTATTGCCAAAGAATTTATCACCATGGTGGCCCTAATTGGGGTGATGATTTACCAAAGCCCTGAGCTTACGATGATTACCTTCTTCGCATTCCCAGTGCCGCTTTATTTATTGATTCGCTGGAGCAAAAAAATGCGCCGCGTGTCGGACCAAACCCAGCATCAACTCGGAGAGTTTACCGCGCAGCTGGACGATATTTTCCAAGGCGTGCGCACCGTCAAATCCTACACAGCCGAAGACTATGAAGTGGCGCGCGCGACCACCACGATTGAGCGCTTGTTTAAACTTTATTTTAAAGCAATCCGCATTCAAGTGGCCGCTGCGCCAATGATGGAAATCATCAGCGGTTTGGTGATTGCATTGGTGATTTATTTTGGCGGCAAACAAGTGGTGGGTGGCGAAGTCACCCCGGGAGCATTTTTCTCCTTTATCGCCGCCTTTATTATGGCCTACCGCCCCCTTAAAACCATGACTGGGTTGACCGGTGTTTTCCAAGAAGGTATGGCCGCGGCCAACCGATTGTTTGATGTGCTCGATGCACCGCCTGCTATTGAAGATACACCTGCGGCTATACCATTAACCGTCTCTCGCGGTGAAGTGGCATTTGAAAACGTATCGTTCCACTACGGCGAAAAAGGCGGTGGGGTGGAGGGTGTATCCATCACCATCCCATCCGGAAAAACCGCCGCACTGGTCGGTTTATCGGGGGGTGGAAAATCAACCCTCATGCAAATGTTGATGCGGTTTTATGACGCACAACAAGGCCGCATTACCATTGACGGGCAAGATATTCGCGAGGTGACGCTGAGGTCGTTGCGCGAGTCCATGGCCTTTGTGCCGCAAGAAACGATTTTGTTTGATGATACGGCGCGCGCCAATATCGCCTACGGAAAACGCGGTGCTAGCGAGGAAGAAATTATCGCCGCCGCACAAGCAGCCGCTGCGGATGAATTTATCCGCGTGCTGCCCCAAGGGTATGACACGATGATCGGTGCCGCCGGTGCGCGGCTTTCAGGCGGCCAGCGGCAGCGTTTGGCGATTGCCCGCGCCATGCTTAAAAACGCACCAATTTTGCTGCTTGATGAAGCCACGAGTGCACTCGACAACGCGTCGGAACGCGCAGTGCAAGAAGCCCTTAAAACCCTGATGCAAGGCCGCACCACACTCGTCATCGCCCATCGCCTTTCCACCATTCAACACGCCGATGTTATTTACGTGCTCGAAAATGGCCGGGTGGTTGAAAGTGGTTCGCACACCGAGCTGCTTGCCACACAGGGTGCCTATGCGCGGCTGTACGCCATCAACGCTGCCAGCGGGGTAATGTGACGACGCGCACGATTACGCTATATGCACACATTACCCGTGTGCTTGCGCCGTTCGTGCATACGCATATTCGTTGGCGTATGCATAAGGGCAAGGAAGATACTGCGCGCCTGCAGGAGCGCTTTGGACACGCGAGCGTTGCTCGTCCACCGGGGCCGCTTTTTTGGTTTCATGCCGCAAGCATTGGCGAGGCTTTAAGCGCGCTGCATTTTTTGCAACTGTTGAAAACGGACCACCCCAATGCAACACTACTGTTTACAACCGGCACGCTAACCTCCGCGCGTTTGCTTGCCACCAAATTGCCCCAAGATGCCATCCACCAATTCGTACCGGTGGATACGCCGCAGGCGATTGCAAATTTCTTCGATCATTGGCAACCGAGTGCCGGTATTTTTCTCGAGTCCGAACTCTGGCCCAATATGCTGATGGAAGCGAAGAAGCGCAGCGTACCACTCGCGCTTGTCAATGCGCGCATGTCGGAAACTTCGCTTCGCAATTGGGGTTATGCGCCGGATGCGATTCGAGAACTGCTCTCTGCCTTTACAATTATCGTCGCGCAAAACGAAGCTGATCGGCTACGGTACGAAGCCCTCGCACACCGACCCGTTGCATGCGTTGGCAATTTGAAGCACGATGCACCGGCCCTGCCTGCCGAAGAAGGTGAATTCGCGAAACTCAAAACCTTGCTCGCTGCCCGCCCCGTTTTGGTAGCGGCAAGTCTGCATCCGGGTGAAGAAACGCTACTGGCTAAGACGTTACAAGCACTGAAGCCCCAACATCCCAATCTGCTTACGATTCTTATTCCCCGTCATCCCGAGCGCGGCAAGGAAATGGAAGCAGCCATCGGCGCATTTCCACTCACTACCGCGCGGCGCACACTTGCTGAGCTGATCACCGAAGCCACCGATGTTTATATCGCCGATACGATTGGGGAGTTGGGGTTATGGTATCGCTTAGGAAGCCTCGCCTTCATCGGCGGCTCACTCGTTCCCCACGGCGGTCAAAATCCGCTAGAGGCCATCCGTCTTGGTGTGCCCGTGATGTTTGGGCCGCACATGTTTAATTTCGATATCATCCGCCGCGAACTCTTGGCTGCAGGCGCATGCGCTGAAGTGGCGGATGAAACACAGCTTGCTGCCACCATCCACAACTGGCTTATACACCCTGCACTTCCAAAAGAAATCAGCACCCAGGCGCAAGTGTGGCTCGCTGCCAAGCCGCCAGTTGCTGAAAGCCTGCTCAAAACCCTTCAACCCATTTTGGAGGGTGCATGAAAACCCCTTGCTGGTGGTATCGCAAAAGCATCGTCGGCGTTTTGCTTGCGCCGCTGGGGTGGATGTATGGTTTTGCAAGCCGCTTACGTGCCCGTACAACGACGCCTAAAAAAGCTGCCATTCCAGTCATCTGCATTGGCAATGTGGTGGCAGGTGGTGGCGGAAAAACACCCGTCGCACTTGCGCTTGGTGCATGGTGCAAGGCGCAAAATATTCAAGCCTTTTTCATTAGCCGCGGCTATGGCGCCAAGCTGCAACGCCCCATGCTCGTCACCCCACAACATAGCGCTGGGGATGTGGGGGATGAGTCCTTGCTGCTGGCAAGCGTACTCCCCACCATTGTTAGCCCCAATCGTTTTGAATCCATACGGCTGGCTGTTGCCAAAGGCGCGCTGCTTGCCATTTTGGACGATGGATTTCAAAACCCATCCGTTGCCAAAGATTTAAACCTGCTTGTGCTTAAAGGTGATATGCCGCTTGGCAACGGCCGCTTAATTCCTGCGGGGCCACTGCGTGAATCGTTGAAAGCGGCGCTGAAGCGTGCACAAGCAGTCGTATGGGTGGATCCGCCCGCTAGACCGAACCTCTCTATTTCGCTGCCGCTTTTTACCGCGGTCACGAAATTGGCACTTCCGGAGGATGTTAAAAAAGTGGCCGCCTTTGCAGGTATTGCTCGCCCAGAACTGTTTTGTGAAGGGCTAAAAAAAGCAGGCGTTGAGGTTGCAGCATTTACAGCTTTTGCTGATCATCATGTGTTTACGAATGTGGAAATACGCGCGCTGCTTGCTAAGGCCGAGCACGAAAACATGCCGCTGGTGACCACTGAAAAAGATTGGGTGCGTCTACCCGAAGAACTCAAATCGCACGTGGTGCCGGTGGCGCTTAATTTCGCGTTTGAAGACAGCGTAGTGTTTGAGCGCTGGCTTAGTGCACACGTGCCTTCTTCTGCCCGTCGCTCCAAATAAGCGTTAGTTCGCCGCTCGCGGCCTGAGCAGAAGTAATTGGTTTTCCAGCCGCGTCTTTTACGAGCACAAAACCACGCTTCAGTACATGCGTCACATTCATGGACTCAAGCAGGCGCATGGTCAGCTGCAAACGCTCATGCGCGCGCATAAACACCCGCTCGGGTTGTTTAATCAGACGCTCATGTCCCACGTTGATGCGCATTTGCAAGTCATCTAACCGTTTGAGCAATACACCCGGCGAAAGCCGTGCGGTGACATGCGTCAGCTTTTCACTTTTGCGCATCAGCAACAACGGTAATCCGCCGCGCAGGCGCTCGCCTAAATCATCGAGCCTCTGAGTCGCCCCATCGAGCAATTGTGGCAAGCGTGGTAGCAAACGTGTATGTGCAGCAAGGCGCTCTGCTTTTTGCATCAGGCTGCGAGATATAGCTTCCTGTTGCCGCAAGCCTAGCTTGTTCAACAACAACACAAGTTCGCTTTTGACCGGCACCGCCATTTCAGCAGCCGCGCTGGGTGTTGGCGCGCGCTTGTCAGCGACGAAATCAATCAAGGTCGTATCCGTTTCATGGCCGACGGCGGAGATGATGGGTATGGCGGACGCCGCTGCCGCACGCACCACAATCTCTTCATTAAACGCCCATAAATCCTCAATCGACCCGCCGCCGCGTGCAACGATAATGACATCAATGCTCCCAGCAGCTTCTCCTGAAAACTCATTGCACTGCTTGATTGCTGCCGCAATTTGTTCTGCCGCGCCCTCACCTTGCACCGCCACCGGCCAGACAATGATATGGCACGGAAAACGGTCGGCAATACGGTGCAGAATATCGCGAATCACCGCCCCGGTCGGCGAGGTCACCACACCAATGGTTTTCGGCAAAAAGGGCAGGGGTTTTTTGCGGCTGGCGTCAAACAGGCCTTCAGCAGCCAGCTTTTTCCGGCGTTCTTCTAAAATCGCCATCAACGCACCAGCACCTGCAGGTTCAATGCGCTCGGCGATGATTTGGTAGGAGGATTTCCCGGGATAGGTTGTAATCCGCCCGCTGATCACCACTTCCAGCCCATCCTCCGGCTTAAAGCCGAGCTTACCTACGGTGCCCCTCCAGCACACGGCATCGAGCACTGCCGCATCGTCTTTCAGTCTAAAATAGGCGTGGCCGGAGGCGGGAATTTTCCACCCGGAAACCTCCCCCCGAACGCGCACATAGCCGAAGCGATCCTCGACCGATTGTTTAATCGCCTGGCTAATTTCGCTGACTTTATACTCTGGCAGGTTGTGTGTTGGCGCGAGTTCTGGCATAGGATTATCATAGCCAAAATGAAAAGGAGCGCAATGAAGAGACTAAACGTACTGGTAATCGGCTCCGGTGGGCGTGAACATGCGCTATGCAGTAAGATTAAGGCGTCACCACTGTGTGCTGCGCTTTATTGTGCCCCCGGCAATGCCGGGATTGCAAATGTCGCGACGCGTATAAATCTGGCGGACGCTGCCGCAACCCTCGCGTTTTGCAAAGAAAAATCTATCGATTTAGTGGTGATTGGCCCCGAACAACCGCTCGTGGATGGCCTCGCGGATGTGCTTAAAAACGCTGGTATCGCTACTTTTGGCCCCTCCAAAGCCGCCGCACAGCTTGAAGGCTCCAAAGACTTCACTAAAGCCCTGTGCGACAAATACAAAATCCCAACGGCGGTCTATCGCACATTCACCGAAGCTGCTCCCGCCATCACCTATGCCAAAACCCAGAGCTATCCGCTGGTGATAAAGGCCGATGGGTTGGCGGCAGGTAAGGGCGTGGTGATCGCTGAGAACTATGAACAGGCGGAAGCAGCCATCACCTCCATGTTCGCAGGTGCCTTTGGCGATGCGGGCAAAAAAGTGGTGATTGAGGAATTTCTGCAAGGCACCGAGCTTAGTTTTTTTGCCATCAGCGATGGCGTCACCGTGCGCGAATTCGCGAGCGCGCAGGATCACAAACGCGCCTTCGACGGCGACCAAGGCCCGAACACCGGCGGCATGGGCACCTATTCGCCTTCGCCGTTTGCAACGGAAGCCGTGCGCAAGCGCGTGATGGAAGAAATCGTGATTCCCTCGATCGACGGCATGAAAGCCGAAGGCACACCCTTTACCGGCGTGTTGTTCGCAGGCCTCATGCTAACTCCAACCGGCCCCAAGCTGATTGAATACAACACCCGCTTTGGCGACCCGGAAACACAAGTGATGTTATTGCGTTTGACCAGCGACCTGTTGCAACTCCTCTATTTCGCTGCCATCGGCAGGCTTGCAGAAGCGCAGATTTCTTTTACGCCCGATGCTGCTGTTTGTGTTGTTATGGCGGCAAAGGGTTATCCGGGTGACTATGCGAAGGGTACGGAAATCAAAAACCTGGATGCTACGAGCACCATCTCGCGCACCACCGTGTTTCATGCCGGCACGGAAGTCATGGACGGCAAGATCGTAGCCAATGGCGGCCGTGTGCTTGGTGTGTGTGCTACTGGCCAAACACTGAAAGAAGCGCAGATAAGCGCTTATAAAGCCGTAGATGTTATTGATTGGCCGGAGGGTTTTTGCAGGCGGGATATTGGCTCCAGTGGGCTTTAATTGCCAAGCATTGCTGAAGTCTGCGGACTCACCGCTAGTGTCTCAATCAGATGCTTGATGTCAGAAATCTGTACCGCATCGATACGTTTGAGTAACACAGGCAACGGGCGGTATTCGCCGTGGATGAGCAAATGGCGGCCGATCCACGCGGCAATGGTTGCCGGATTCTCGCGGGACATAATGAGTTCGGAGCGTTGCTGTGCTTTGGCACGCTCTAGTTCCTCCTCAGTGACATCACTGCTTAAGCGTTCAAATTCAGCACGCATAAGCTTGGCGGCGTCACGGGCTTTGCTGCGCTCGGTCGCAGCATACATGGAGAGCATGCCGGTGTCTGCATAGGCCGCGCTTTGAGCGCTGACGTGATAGACCAGCCCACGTTTCTCGCGGATTTCCTGAAACAGGCGCGACGACATGCCGCCGCCTAAAATGGAGGTGAGGAGGTTGAGTGCATAAATGTGGTCATCGCTAGCGGGCAGGGCCCGCATTCCCAGCAGGATATGGGTTTGTTCCAGATCCTTTTTCACGGTGATTTCGCCGCCCTTGTAATTTGCGGCGGCGGCTTGGTGTTGTTCCGCATGTTTCGGATCCGGAATGAATTTCGAAACGTAATCCACCAACATCTCATGGTCCACCTTGCCGGCGGCGGAGATCACCATACGCGAAGGTACGTAGTGCTTGGTTTGATAATCAATGACGTGATGGCGTGTATAGCTCATCACCTGCGCGGCGGTTCCCAAAATGGAACGGCCCATGGGCTGGTTGGGGAAGGCGGTTTGATCAAACAACTCGGTAACAAAATCCTCCGGCGAATCCACATTCATGCCGATTTCCTGCACGATGACGTCCTGCTCGCGCTTCAGTTCCTCAGCGTCGTGGGTTGAGTGTTCGAGAATATCCATCAAAATATCGAGCGCTATCGGCACATGCTCAGCCAGTACTTTTGCGTAATAGACCGTGTGTTCCATCGATGTATAGGCGTTGAAGTGGCCACCAATCGCATCAAACTGTTCGGCGATTTCGCGGGCAGTGCGAGTAGTAGTGCCTTTAAACGCCATGTGTTCCAAAATATGTGAAAGGCCGCATTCGCCTTCCGTTTCATAACGCGCACCCACCTTAATCGAAATGCTGAGTGCCACGCTCTCAAATCCTGGAAGCGATTCGGTAGCTACACGCAAACCGTTGGGCAGGGTTGTTAGTTTATAAGTCATGGATCTTTTGCTTTATTGTTTCGATATTGGCTTCAATAATCTCAAACCGCTCTGTGCGCTCGAACAAATCGCTTAAATGCGCAGGCAGGGCGGGGTGCACGCCCGTTGCCTTCACCACCGCATCCGGGAATTTGGCTGGGTGGGCGGTGGCGAGTGTGATGATAGGTGGGGCGCTGCTTGCTATCTCCTTGCGCGCGGCCTTTACGCCAACAGTGGTGTGCGGATCAAGCAACATACCTGCGGTTGCGTAGACATCTTTCATGGTAGTAAGCGTTGCTGCATCGTCGCACGCATGGGCGGCAAACAGTGCTCTAAACTGTGCATGAGCTTCAGGCGTTAGCGTAAGCGAGCGCGTGGTTTTAAAGTCCTGCATCAGCCTGGACACAGCTTCGCCATCGCGTGCATACAGATCAAACAGCAGCCGTTCAAAATTGCTGGAGATTTCAATATCCATGCTGGGTGAAAGTGTCGGCGTTACGCCATTCATTGCGTAAGTGCCGGTGTTTAAACAGCGGGTGAGAATATCATTCGCGTTGCTGGCGATGATGAGTTTTTCAATGGGTAGGCCCATACGTTTGGCGATGTAGCCTGCATAAATATCCCCAAAATTGCCCGTGGGCACACAAAACCGCACCGGCTTGATGGGAGAAGGTAGTTGCAAGACAGCGTAAAAATAATAGACCACTTGCGCCAGCACCCGCGCCCAGTTGATGGAATTCACCGCAATCAGCGGCACTTGCGCCCTAAACTCAGCGTCCGCAAACAATGTTTTCACGATGTTTTGGCAATCATCAAACGTACCTTGTACCGCCAGGCAATGCACGTTTTTATCTGCAATCGTCGTCATCTGTCGGCGTTGCACTTCAGAAACGCGGCCGTGCGGGAATAAAATAAAGCTTTCGATATTCGCGCGGCCTTTGACGCCGGCAAGCGCAGCGGAGCCGGTATCGCCTGAAGTGGCGCCCAGCACCACGGCTTTTTGTGCACGCTTGGTAAAAGCGACATCTAAAAAATGCCCAAGCAATTGCAGCGCGAAATCTTTGAACGCAAGCGTTGGTCCATGAAATAATTCCAGCACATAGTGGTTAGTTTCGAGCGGTTTCAGTGGCGCGATTGCGGGATGATCAAACGCGGCATAGGCCTTAGTCGTGCACGCAAGCAAGCCTTCGTAATCCAAAAACCCCTCCAAAAACGGCAACATGATTTTTGCGGCTAGTTCAGGGTACGGCAACCCGCGTAGCGTCTCAATTTCAGCGAGTGACAATGTGGGGATGGTTTCGGGGACATAAAGCCCGCCATCATTTGCGAGGCCCGCAAGCAATACGTCAGCAAAGGCAAGAGTGGGCGCTTGCCCGCGGGTAGAAATGTAGCGCATGGCTTATTTCTTGCGGAATGCGTCGAGCGAGATGATTTCTGCAGAGCCAACGTCTTCTTCCGCGGGCTCAGTCTTGGATTCGTTCTCGTATGTCAGTGGGCTGGTAGGCAGAGCCGCCGCGTCCCACTTCGTTTGGAACTGCAGGCCGAATTTGATGCTTGGATCGGCAAAGGCTGCGAGTGCTGCATACGGAATTACCAATTTTTCCGGAATGCCGCCGAAGCTTAGCGTCACGGTAAAATATGTGTCTTCCACCGCAAAATCCCAGAACTGGTGCTGCAGGACAATCGTCATCTCGCGTGGATAGCGCACTTTGAGCGACTCAGAGACTTCTACATCCGGATGGTTGGTATAAAACGTAATATAAAAATGGTGCTGACCCGGCAGACCAGTTTTATGAATCTTGCGCAACACCTCGCGCACGACACCACGCATCGCGGTGTCAATCAGTTCAGAATAGTGGATTTGGTCTTCGCTCATGGGTTTATTGTACCGGAATTTGAGTAAGATACAAGAGTCAATCGGTGAGGATAGGAACGCTTTTTACTTCAGAAACTCGCTGCGCCGTCTAACAAGAAGCGAGGCTTTCGAGAACCGCAGCGCAAATGTACGTAAGCGTACATGCGCAGCGGAAGCGCAGAAAACAAAGCGCTTGTTAGGCGCAGTAGAGTTTATGGGGTAAAAAGTGGGGTGTTTCTGTTGCCCGGTACACCCCAAACCGCGTTGAGCTAAGAGCTACTGAAGTGCCACTTAGGCAGCTACAGCAACTGCAGCGACGTTGTTGTCGTTAGCAGCAACAAATGCAACGTTGTCGTTAGCATTTATAAAATGACCCTTTAAAGCGGTGTCATGCTTGGCAAAAACTGAATTTTTATTACGTCTGTCGAAACTGATTCATCCCCACCTGATCCGGCTTTGCCGGATCAGGTGGAGATGCCGGGCTCTGCCCCCGGGTCCAAATCGTCTATTCTAAGCAGCGTTTATTGCCATAGCCACTTGCGTGACAGCTACTAATATACTAGCATTACCGCAGTTTTGCAAGGGGTGTCATTGGAATTGTCATGAAATCTATTTTGCTCATCATCACCGGCAGCATTGCTGCCTATAAATCGCTTGAAATCATCCGCTTGCTGAAAAAGCGGGGAGTGCAAGTGCGTTGTATTTTAACGCGCGGAGGGGCTGAATTTGTAACCCCATTAAGTGTCGCGGCACTTTCTGAACACCCTGTATATCAAGACATATTTAGCCTTAAAGACGAAGTGGAAATGGGTCATATCCGCCTTTCTCGAGAGGCCGACTGTGTACTTGTAGCTCCAGCTTCTGCCGATATCGTCGCCAAAATGGCGCATGGCGTGGCCGATGATCTGGCGAGTTGTGCGCTGCTTGCTGCCCGCTGCCCCATTTTTGTGGCCCCGGCGATGAATGCGGCTATGTGGGAACACAAGGCCACCCAGCGCAATATCAAGCAAATTGAAGCAGATGGTGTAAAAATCATTGCCCCCGCCAAGGGTGATCTTGCGTGCGGGGAAGAGGGCTTCGGCCGCATGAGTGAACCGGAAGCGATTGTGAAAGCGATTCTGTCATAAAACTTTCACTATTAAAGCCCTGCAGACCTAGTTAAACTGATCGAATGGCAAAAATATACGAAACACCGCTAGACGTTGAACGCGACAAACTTGCAAAACAAGCCGAGCAGACGCGTAATGATATGAATACTTCAAATAGCCAAATAATGACTGGTGCCTTAGTCACTGCTGCAGGGAGTGCGGTTAAGGAGCTAGAAACACTCAAGAACAAAACCCCGTCTTCTTTCAGAATGGGATTTTATACGGTTGCTACGTGGGTAGGGTTGGCTGGGGGAGTTACTGGTTTGATATCTTGGTTTAGCAGCAGAAATAAGGCCGCCGAAATCGAAAAGCAGCGCACTGCACTTGGTGCCGAAGAAATCCGTTACCCCACCCCCATGAATGAAACGCCGCATGTCGAAACCACCACACACCGTGACCGTGTGGCACAAGATTCTCCCAATCAATTGACCCGCTAAAAGCTTTACGCCACCTGCAGTTTCAGGCCCAGCGCGTGAATCACCTTGAGCACGGTGCTGAATTCAGGATTCCCCTTTTTAGACAGTGCGTGGTAAAGCGCTGCACGGGTGACGCCGGTTTCTTTGGCCAGTTTTGTCATTCCCTTAGCGCGCGCAACCACGCCGAGTGCAGCGGCAATATAGGCGGCATCATCCCCCGCTTCTTCAAAACAGGCGCTTAAAAACCCCAGCATATCGCGTTCGGTTTTGAGGTAATCGGCTGCATCGAATACGGTGGTTTTTGTTTTTTTCATCACTTATATCTCCCATCCCTTCGCCAATTCCTTGGCGCGTTTAATATCTCTGGCTTGTGAGGATTTATCTCCTCCACCCAGCATCACCAGCACGGTCTTCTTGTGGCGAATAAAATAGAGGCGATAGCCCGGCCCATAGTCAATACGCGCCTCGGTTACACCCTCGCCCACGGACTTCACGTCCCCAAGGTTTCCTGCACCCATACGCACCAGGCGCGCGAGGATACGATCTTTCGCCCGCCTGTCCCTCATACCGCGCAACCATTTTTCAAACACTGTCGTTTGAAGGATTTGGAACATCGTTTGATTGTATGATATAAAATACATAATGTCAAATATAAAATACAATCATAATGCGCTTGCAAAGTCCGAAGGCTACGATGATATTCTTAAGGGTATGAACTCCTTGAAAGGCTTAAAAGTACTCGTCACCAGCGGCCCCACGCACGAACCGCTGGATCCTGTGCGTTTTCTTGGCAATCGTTCCTCCGGCAAGCAAGGCCATGCGATTGCGGAGGCGCTGCGCGATGCAGGCGCGGAGGTTATTTTGGTCTCCGGCCCAGTTTCCATTCCGGATCCGAAACAATTGAGTGTGATTAAGGTGACGACCGCCAAAGAGATGCTGGCGGCGTGCAAAAGCGTATTGCCCGTTGATATTTTCATCAGCGCAGCGGCGGTTTCGGACTGGCGGCCTAAGAAAGTAGCGCGTCAGAAAATCAAGAAAACAGATGCAGCGCCTGCCATAGAACTGGTGCAAAACCCGGATATTTTAAAAGCCATCGCCAGAAGCAATCCGCGCCCCAAGCTGGTGATTGGTTTTGCAGCCGAGACAGAACAGTTGGAGGCACGTGCTAAGCAAAAACGCAAAGCCAAAGGCTGCGATTGGATGATTGCCAATGACGTTTCGGACGGAAAAATATTTGATGCTGAGGCAACAACGGTGCTATGGATAACCGCCGACACGTCAGAAACCTGGCACGGCAGCAAGAAAAAAATCGCCGAACAACTTACACGAAAGATTATCGAACAATGGACATAACTACTCGTATTACAGTGTTTCCCCACGGCGAAGGCCTGCCGCTTCCGGCGTATGCCACTTCTCACAGCGCCGGGCTGGATTTGCCCGCAGCGATTGATGCGCCGATGACGCTGAGGCCTATGGAGCGCGCGCTGGTGCCGTGTGGGTTTGCGATGGCGTTGCCCGAAGGGTTTGAGGCACAGGTGCGTCCACGTTCGGGTCTGGCTGCCAAAAACGGCATTACGGTACTCAATTCCCCCGGCACGATTGATGCGGATTACCGCGGCGAAGTAAAGGTAATCTTGGTGAATTTAAGTGCAGAGCCTTTTACGATTGAGCGCGGCATGCGCATTGCCCAAATGGTGATTGCGCCGGTGGTGCAAAGCGCCTTTACGCCCGTTGCAAGCCTGGATGAAACCGCACGCGGCACCGGCGGGTTTGGGTCTACCGGCGTGAAGCAAAAAGAAGCAGCAAATGCTTGATAAGCCTCTTCGGGGCAAGGTGTATGATTCGATAGTGGACACGATCGGCAACACGCCGCTCGTGCGTTTGAACGCACTGGCTAAAAATTTGCCGGGTGAAGTATTGGTCAAATGCGAGTTTTTCAATCCGCTTTCTTCCATCAAAGACCGCATTGCTTATTCGATGATTGAAGCGGCAGAACGTAGCGGCAGACTTACGAAGGATACACTACTCGTAGAGCCCACTTCCGGTAACACCGGTATTGCGCTCGCTTTCATCTGCGCGGCCAAGGGCTACAAGCTCACTATTTGTATGCCGGAGACCATGTCACTTGAGCGCCGCAAAATACTAACCCACTTGGGCGCTAACCTGGAACTTACGCCCGCTACCGGCGGTATGAAAGCAGCCATTGCCCGCGCACAGGAGATGGTTGCGAGCAATCCCCATGCACTCATGCTCCAACAATTTGAAAACCCCGCCAATCCCGCAATTCACGAACGCACCACGGCGGAGGAAATTTGGCATGATACGGGTGGGAAGGTGGACGTATTCGTCACTGGGGTAGGTACCGGCGGCACGCTTACCGGCGTCGGCAACGCACTCAAAAACCGCAATGTGGCGATTCAAATCGTTGCCGTGGAACCTGCCGGCAGCCCCATTCTTTCCGGCGGTGCGCCCGGCCAGCATAAAATTCAAGGCATCGGTGCAGGATTCGTGCCTGCGATTTTAAAACGCGAATTGATCGACGAAGTCATCCAAATTACCAATGAGGAAGCCTTTGATGTCGCCCGCAAAGTTGCGAAACTGGAGGGCTTGCCCGTCGGCATTTCTTCTGGTGCTGCGATCGCGGCAGCACTCAAAATCGCTGCCCGCCCGGAAATGAAAGGCAAGCGCATTGTCGCAATCGCTGCTTCCAGCGCCGAGCGCTATTTGAGCACGGATTTGTTTATATCTTAGCCATCATCCCCGGGTGAGGTCAGGAATCTACTCGCAAAAGACAAATCATATTGTATCGCGAATGGGTCCCCGCCTACGCGGGAATGACGATGTGTTTAAGCTGCTTTTTTACTCGTGAGGTGCTTGAACACTTCTTCGAGCCTCGCCTGCTCGGTAGTAATATCGCGGATGTGAAACCCTTCGGCTTGTATCAGCGCGATCATATCACCGATCACGGTTTTACTGGGTTTATAGTGAACCAGCAACATGCCATCAGGCGTCAGTTCTGCACCCGCTTGTTTGAGTTTTTCAGGTAGATCTGCAATAGGATTGCTAAGAGTAATAACGCATTCCTTGCTATCAAACCCCTGCAGCAACGTCGTCTTTTTATCATTGGCCACCACCTCGCCGTGATTGATGATCGCAATCTGGTCGCACAATTCTTCGGCTTCTTCGAGATAGTGCGTAGTTAGCAGCACGGTGGTGCCGTTTGTATTGAGATTACGCACATACGCCCACAACTGTTCGCGCAGTTCTACGTCTACCCCGGCTGTCGGCTCATCCAAAATCAAGACCTTTGGCGAATGCACCAAAGCCTTGGCTACCAAAAGCCTCCTGCGCATACCGCCCGAAAGGCGGCGCGCATGAATATCGGCTTTATCACCAAGCCCCATCGCGTCAATAATTTCCTGTGTGCGGCGTTTTTCCTTGGGCACACCGTAATAACCGGCATGGATATCAAGCGCTTGGCGCACCGTAAAAAACGTATCCAGCACCAATTCCTGCGGCACCACACCGAGGTTAGTGCGTGCCTGAAACATGTCTTTTTCAATATCAAACCCCATCACCTTTGCCTCACCCGCCGTTTTAATAACCAGGCCAGCCAGGATATTAATCAGGGTCGATTTCCCAGCGCCATTGGGCCCAAGCAGGGCAAAAAACGAACCTTCCGGCACCTCGAGCGAGACGCCTTTCAGCGCTTCTTTGGGCGGGCCTTTTTTGGTGAGATAGGTTTTTTGTAAATGGGAAACAGAAATGGCGGACATGCGTAGAAGCCTAGCGGGAGACAGGCTCTCACGCAACGCCAGAATTGCTCTTGCGGTTCGCTGTTCTTGGCCTATATACTGCCCGTATGTCTCCTTCCGTTCCCTTCGCCGATATTATTATCTTAGCCCTCGTTGCTGGGTTTATTTTACTGCGCCTGCGCAGCATCTTGGGTCAGCAAACCGGGTTTGACGGCACGCCCAAACCCATGAACCCAGACGCCAAGCGCAAAGAAGACATCGTCATCCAGCTTTCCGAAAAACTGCGCGCCATCAAACAAGAACAAGTCGCCCAAAAAGCGGATCTCCCACTACCTGAAGAATTGACCGATGATAGCAAACGCGCCATTGAAGCCATGCGCGTGGCTGATCTCAACTTCAGCGTGAATGAATTTCTGCGAGGTGCTAAGGGTGCATTTGAAATGGTGTTTGATGCGTTCTTGAAAAACGATCGCTCGAACCTAGAAATGCTCCTTGCTCCTGATGTTGCCAAACATTTCTTGAGCGAAGCCGAAGCGCGCACCAAAACGGATCGCATTACTGAAACCACGCTGGTAGCTGTGGAATCCGCTACTATTAAATCCGCGAATTACAGTGCGCCTAAAGCACAGATCACCGTAACCTTCATCAGCGAGCAAGTAACCGTCGTGCGCGATAAGGACGGCAAGATCATTGAAGGCAACGCCTCGCACATTGAACGCGTGGAGGACGAATGGACGTTCGAGCGCGACATGAATTCCAAAAATCCGAACTGGCCCGTGATCGATACATGAGACAGTGGGCACCCCTCTTACTGCTGCTTGCGCTTACCGCCTGCGGCGATGCGTTGGTACTAAAACCCGCCAAGTTTGACTCCCTAAGCGATTTCGATGTGGAAGACCACGTGGCGGCTTTAAGCGTCTACCTCAATTCCTGCGAGGCGATACTCAAACGTGCCGATGATGGGGTGATTGGCAAACCACCCATTGCCACTTCGGCAAAAGCCTGGAAAGAAAGCTGCACAAAAGCGCTCGACGTACCGCTCATACCTGCACCCGCAAAAGCGTTTTTCAAAACCGAGTTCGTGCCTTACCTTGCCACCAACAATGGCACGGCCGAAGGTTTGTTTACCGGCTACTATATTCCTGAAACCCGCGGTTCGCTCACCCGCACGGGTGCATTCACCACTCCAGTCTACGGCGTACCGGAGGATTTAACCACCGAGCCCTATTACACGCGCGCCGAAATCAATGGTGGTGCGCTTAAAGATAAAGCCAAAGTAATTGCCTGGGTGGATGACCCAATTGCCCTCTTCTTCATCGAAATTCAAGGCTCCGGCATGTTGCGGCTGCAAGACGGCTCGATCTTTACGATCGGATACGCCGGCAAAAACAACCGGGCATTTATTCCAATCGGCCGGGTGATGGCGGAGCAAAACCTGATAGACAGCGTAACGCTTGGGACCATCAAACAATGGCTTTACGATCACCCGGACGAAGCACGTGGTGTGATGGAAGCTAACCCGTCGTTCGTATTCTTCAAACACTTAGCGGACGATGTCATTCGCGGGGGGCAGGGCGTGGGACTCGCCGACGAACGTTCACTTGCCATCGACACGCGCTTCATTCCCTACGGCATGCCGCTTTACCTCGATACGGAATTGCCCGAAACGGTGATGGACGCACCACGCAATTTCCACCAGCTGATGATCGCACAAGATACGGGCGGTGCCATTCGTGGGCCTGTGCGGGGCGATGTTTATTTCGGCAAAGGCTCGAGCGCTGAGCGCAAAGCGGGAAATATGAAACAGCGTGGACGTTATACTTTACTTATTCCCAAACCCGTCTACGAAGAAATCAAAGACAGCCTGCCAAACGATGAGTGACGATTGGGAAAAAGAAACAAAAAATGTGCGCAAACTCCGCGCCAAGCCCCGCCATGTCACTAAACCAAGACCCCTGAACAAACGCACCGCTCCGATTGGCGAACCGAGGCTTTCCTATCAACCCTCCACCCATCTACCGTTGCTTCAATGCGGGGAATTTTCAGGAGTCGATGCGGGCAAAGCAAAGAAACTAAA
Organism: uncultured Rickettsiales bacterium; assembly: GCA_964405685.1. Classification (GTDB taxonomy): domain Bacteria; phylum Pseudomonadota; class Alphaproteobacteria; order Rickettsiales; family SXRF01; genus CAYOOP01. Next base: position 325,805 of record CAYOOP010000001.1, on the reverse strand, counting down.
ACGCGGCGAGCTACCGATTGAAGCAACGCTTGATCTCCATGGCATGACGCAGGAAGAAGCCTTCGCTGCGCTTACCAAAACCTTAGCGTGCGCCCAAACCCGGGGGTTACGTGTGGCGCTGATTGTGACCGGCAAGGGGCGCGATGGCGCGGGCGGCGTGCTTAAAAAGGCCTTGCCAGGCTGGCTTAATCTGCCTGAAATTCGCCCGCATATTCTGGCGTTTGCCTATGCCCAGCAAGCCCAAGGCGGCACCGGCGCCTTTACCTTGCTGCTGAAGAAGAAATCGCTAGGATAGCGGGATGCTTACGCCTGAAACCATGGAAGCCCACATTTTGGTGGTCGATGACGATGATCGCCTGCGCGATTTGCTGAAACGCTTTTTGCACGATCATGACTATGCCGTGAGCACCGCGGCAAGCACGAACGACGCGCGCTATTTGATGTCCCTGTTTGCGTTCGACTTGATAGTGCTTGATGTGATGATTCCCGGTGAATCCGGCCTGGAATTTGCGGGTAGCCTCACCAAACCCATGCTGCCCATTCTCATGCTGTCCGCACGCTCAGAGCCTGAGGATCGTATCAATGGCCTGGAGGCGGGGGTCGATGACTACCTTACCAAGCCGTTCGAACCCAAAGAACTTATCCTTCGCATCCGTGCCATATTAAAACGCGCGCAGGCATTAAACACATCCAAACAACATCTGACCTTTGGCTCGTATCAATTCGATTTGAAAAACCACCAACTGCAATTAGAAGGTGCCCCCATTTACCTCACCTCCACCGAGGCAACGTTGCTTAAAATTCTGGCCGAACATGCGGGTCAGGCGGTAAGTCGCGCGGAACTGGCTGAGCTTGCATCGCTTGGGAGCGAACGCAGCGTGGATGTACAAATTACGCGGCTACGCAAAAAAATTGAACAGCAATCGCAACCCGTTTTCATTCAAACCGTGCGCGGCGCGGGCTATGGGCTTTATCCATGAAATGGTTGAAGCGCATCATGCCCAAAAGCCTGTTTTGGCGCGGACTGCTGATCGTAGCGCTGCCGCTTGTGCTCGTGCAGCTCACCACCGTCTATGTGTTTTTTGATCGGCATGTCGACAGCGTCAGCAAATACATGCGCACCTCGCTGGTAGGCGAAATTGCTTTCTTGAGCGAATTGATCGGCGAAAATAGCCGTTTGCCGAAGGAAGAGGTGGCCAGCCAGTTTGCAACCAACACCCAAATCGCCACCCAATTTGTCTACGGCAAAACCCTGAAAGATTACCCTAAGTCCAAGCGTTTCAAAGTCTTTCAGCGTGATCTTTCCCGCCGCATTGCCCAGCCTTCGCAGCTTTATTTTCAGGATGCCGATACGCTGATCATCCTCGTGCAATTCAAAGACGGCGTGCTAAAATTTTCAACCACACCCAAACGTTTGGAATCCCAAACGGTAGATATTTTCCTGTGGTGGTCGCTGGGCTCTTCCCTGTTCTTTTTATTAGTCGCGCTGCAATTTTTGCGCAACCAAGTGCGTCCGATTCGCGAACTCGCCGAAGCCTCCGAAAAATTCGGGCGCGGGCAGGATAGCTCGTTGTTTAAACCTTCCGGCGCTTCCGAAGTCCGCCGCGCCGGACGCGCTTTTTTGGGCATGCGCGAACGCATCGAGCGCCAGATTCGCACGCGCATGCAAATGCTCGATGGCATCAGCCATGATCTGCGCACGCCGCTGACGCGCATGAAATTGCAATTGGCGCTGTTGCCCGAGGGCAAAGAACAGCAAGGCTTGCACGAGGACATTGAGCAAATGGAAGCCATGGTGAATGCTTATCTTGACTATACCAAGGAAGGGCACGGCGAAGAGACCAGCATTCTTCCCTTCAGTGACTTGATGCAATCGGTCGTTGCCGCCTTTGCGCGCGCGAAAGAGCATGTGACGTTAGAATCTATGCCCGAGGTCAACCTCACCGTGCGCGAACAGGCGATCAAGCGCGCGCTAACGAATGTGATCAGCAATGCCCTGCGCTACGGCAAGGATTGCACCGTTTCCGCACGGCTTACCACCCCATCGCGCCTTGAAATGTGGATTGACGATGAAGGCCCCGGCATTCCCGAAACCATGCGAGAAGACGTCTTCCGCCCCTTCACGCGCATGGATCAAGCCCGCAACTTGAACGCCGGCGGCGTAGGCTTAGGCCTTACCATCGCCCGCGACATCGTTCGCTCCCACGGCGGTGACATAACATTGGGTGAAAGCGCCAAGGGTGGCTTGCGCGTGGTTATTCAATTACCGCTCTAAAGATGCAACACGGCTATCAGCGTAAAAAGTCGCCGAGCCGTACAAAAATCGACATCGATTTTTCCTTTTAGCATCTCTTGCAATTGCTCTGAACCCTCGTTGTGAAGCCCGCGCCGGCCCATGTCGATCGCTTCCAATTTTCGCGTGTCGCTATTTTTCAGCGCCTCGAAATAACTTTCGCAGACAATAAAATAATCGCGAATCAGTCGCTTGAGCGGCTGAATGGAAAGGACAACCCTACTGGTGTGATTACTGCCCGCAGAGGTAATCAAAAACACCAAGCGCTGCTCCTCGGTTTTTAGCACAATATCATACGGCGGCTTATCCAGCCCCACAGGCTTAAATTCATGCTCATGCAACAGGTCGTTGATGGCGACTTTGACCTCATGTGCATAGTCGTTGTTACGCGTCGGCGCGCTCGCTTCATCCAAGGTGATGGTGCGAATACTCCCCGTCATGGTGCTTGCCTTAGACGCATCGAGAGCGCATGGGCAGTCAACCCTTCGCTATCGGCAAGCTGGATGGCATCGCCTGCCAAAGCTTCAAACCCGGCCTTGCTGCAGCCAATCAGCGAAGTGCGTTTTAAAAAATCAAACACGCTAAGGCCCGAGGCAAAGCGTGCCGTTTGCGACGTAGGCAGCACATGCGAAGGCCCGGCGATGTAATCGCCAACCGCTTCGGGCGTATAGCCGCCAATGAAAATCGCACCCGCGTGCCTAATGTGCGGTAGCAGTGTTGCCGGTTTTTCTACCATCAATTCCAAATGTTCCGGGGCGATGGTGTTGATAATGGCTGCAGCCTCTGCCAGCGCAGGCACGACAATCACAGCACCAAAATCTCTCCACGAGGCTCCGGCGATCGTTTTGCGCGGGAGGGTTTCAAGCAGCACTGCCACTTCTTTTTCCACCGCATCTGCGAGTGCCGCACTATCGGTAATCAAAATCGCCTGCGCCAACTCATCGTGTTCGGCTTGCGAAAGTAAATCCGCGGCGATGTGCTTGGGATTTTGCGAAGCATCCGCCGCCACCAGAACCTCGGAAGGCCCGGCGATCATATCAATCCCGACCGTGCCAAACACCTGCCGCTTGGCTTCCGCCACATACGCATTGCCAGGGCCTACGATTTTATCCACGGGCGCAATCGTTTCAGTACCATAAGCAAGTGCGGCGATCGCTTGCGCACCACCGATGGTATAAATCTCATCAATACCAGCAACCACGCACGCCGTGAGAACGACAGGATTCAGCACCCCCTCCGGCGCAGGCACGACGGCGACCAAGCGCTTCACTCCCGCCACTTTCGCAGGCACTGCGTTCATCAGCACGGAAGAAGGATACGAAGCCTTGCCACCGGGCACATAGAGCCCCGCGCTTGCAATCGCACTCCAGCGCCAACCGAGCATGTTTCCCAGTTCGTCTTGGGTTTGATGATCTGCAGGGAGCTGCGTTTTGCTATAGACCTCAATCCGCGCGGCTGCCGTTTCGAGCGCCTTGCGCAAGGCCGGAGAGGTTTGCTTAACGGCATCGTTTAATGCACTTGCGCTCACACGCAAACTTGCCGCGTTTGTATCAAGCTTATCCCATTGTTTGGTATAGTGCAGTAACGCCGTATCCCCACGTGCGCGCACATCGGCAATCACCTCGCGCACCGTATCTGTGACGCTGCTCGTATCCGCACTGCGAGTCGCAAGCAGCGCCTTTAGCTTGGCACTAAAATCGGTGGCAGATGACTTAAGCCTTTGCACCGACGGCCTCCGTAAATGCGGCAAGCAGCGGTTGCAATTCGCTCCCGCGCGTTTTAAATGCGGTGCGATTAATAATGAGTTTGGAGGATACTTCCATCAGCACTTCGCGCTCTTCTAATCCGTTGGCTTTGAGTGTCGAACCGGTGGAAACCAGATCAACGATATACGGTGCAAGACCAAGCTTGGGCGCAAGCTCCATGGCGCCGGAAAGCTTGATGCATTCGGCCTGAATGCCGCGTGCGGCAAACAAGCGGCTGGTGATGTTAGGGTATTTGGTGGCGATTTTTACGTGACTCATGCGCTCCAACGGCTCCAGCACCTCGCCCTTTTTCGCGGCGAGCGACAAGCGGCATTTGCCAATACCAAGATCGAGCGGCGCATAAAGCTCGCCATAGCTGAATTCGGAAAGCACGTCGCTCCCTGCCACGCCCACTTGCGCTGCGCCATGAGCAACAAAGCTGGGCACATCGAACGAGCGCACACGCACGAGGCGAATGTTCGGATTGTTCGTTGCGAATTCAAGCGCCCGGTCGTCACTCGCAAAAAAGGCGGGTTCCGGTTCAACGCCGAAGCGCTTAAAAAGCGGTACGAGTTCTTCACCAATGCGGCCTTTAGGGAGTGCAAAAATCAAGGTCATAGCGCGGGAATCTACTACCCTATGTTATTCAAATCCAGCAGGAAATCACGGGGGTAATTCAAGTTCAGGGCTGCTTCAGCCACCAAGTTTGAAATCCGATCGCATATTTTGGCGAAACGACCGGTTGGCCGAATTTATCCCAATAGGCGATGCGGAAATTCTGGGAATGCCAGTTGGGAATCACCACCCATTCCCATAAAAGCGCCCGGTCAAGCGTCCGCCCAGCTGCAGTTAAGTTATTGATATTTTTAGCATCTATCAGCGCTTGTAGCGCCGCATCCACGGCCGGGTTTTTAAGTCCGCTCAAGTTATTGCTACCCTTAATATCCGCTTGGGAGGAGTGCCACAGCAACATTTGCTCGTTGCCGGGGTAAAACACACCTTGGTTCACCCAGATGGAGACGATGTCGAAATCGAAATTGTCGGTGCGTTTTTGGTACTGCGCGTCGTCAATTCGGCGAACGCTGGAGGTGATGCCCAAACGCTCCAGATTTTTGCGCATAGCGCCCAGCACACGCTCCATGGTCGGTTGTCGGAGCATAAACTCAATTGCCATCGGCTTGCCGGTTTCCGGGTCCACACGCTTGCCGTCTTTCACCTTCCATCCTGCTTCATTCAGCAACGCCTGGGCTTTGAGCAAATTCGCGCGCGTATTGCCGGAGCCATCATTGACTGGAAGCGTAAACGGTTCGGTGAATAGCTGCTCGGGCAGATCTTGTTTATACGGCTCCAAAATCGCAAGCTCATCTTTGCCTGGAAGTCCTTTGGATTCAAATGGTGTCGCTTTAAAAAAACTGGTGTTGCGCGCGTAGGCATCAAAAAAGAGGTTTTTGTTGAGCCACTCAAAATCCATCGCCAATGCCACCGCCTCACGCACGCGGCGATCTTTAAACTGAGGCTTGCGCACATTAAACACAAAGGCCTGCATGCCTTGCGGGATCGAGTGATCCACCTTGCGCTTGATAAACTTTCCCTCTTTCAACGCCGGCGATTCATAGGCACGTGCCCAATTGCGAGCCACGAATTCCTGCCGGAAATCATATTCCCCGGCCTTAAACGCTTCGAGCGCAACGTTTTCGTCGCGGTACATATCGTAGCGAATTTCATCGAAATTATACTGGCCGATGAGTGCCGGCAAATCTTTCGCCCAGTAATCCTTCACGCGCTCGTAAACAATCGAGCGGCCCGGGTCGACACTTTTAATACGGTACGGGCCACTCGCGAGTGGCGGCTCCAGCGTGGTTTTTTCAAAATCATGCGTTTCGTAATAATGCTTCGGCAAAATCGGCATTTGGGCTACGAAGAAATAGAGATCATGGTTCGCACTGCTTAAATAAAACGTCACCTCATGCGCGCCGGTCTGTTTGACATCTGCCACGTCTTTGTATAGCAGCGCATAGGTCGGATCGCCTTTGGTCTTAAGCGTATTAAGTGAGAAAATAATATCCTCAGGCATAATCGGTTTGCCATCCTGCCAGCGCGCTTCGGGGCGCATGCGAAAGGCAATGGTCTTGCCGCCCTCGCCGATATTCACCGCTTCAGCCACCCACCCGTAGTAGGATTGCGGCTCATCCTGCGCGGGTGCCATCAGCGTTTCCACCGTCATAAGCAGGCCCGGCGCTTTCACACCTTTCAAAATAAAAGTGTTCAGCGAATCAAACGTGCCGCTTTCGGCGAGTTTTACATTTCCCTGTTTCGGTGCATTGGGATTGACGTATTCGAAGTGCGAAAACCCCGGCGGGTATTTCGGTGCTTCGTACAGTGTGAGCGCGTGGCGATATTCGGCAAAGCCAAGCGATGGCCAAAGAAGAAATAGCGCAAAGACTAAGCGGGTTTTTGCCACGGACCGGGGGCGACTTGTTTGTTTTTAATTGCATCAAACACGGTGAGCGCTTGGGCCACCATGCCGCCAGCATCCCCGACATTGGCTGGCATCAGCACGGTGGTCGAGGTGCGCGCCAATTCCTTAAAGGCGCTGACATATTGTTCGGCAATTTTAAGCGCTACCGCATCACTACCGCCCGTTTTTTGGATGGAGCTGGCGACCAATTCGATCCCTTTAGCGGTCGCTTCGGCAACAGCAAGAATGGCAGATGCTTCACCCTTGGCGCGGTTTTCTTGATCCGTTTGCGCGGCTTCGGATTGCAGTACAATTTGTTGTTTGGCACCTTGCGCGGCATTGATTTGCGCTTGTTGTTTGCCTTCGGATTCCAAAATCGTCGCGCGTTTTTGCCGCTCCGCCGCCATTTGCAATTCCATGGCTTTTAACACCGATTGTGGTGGGTTGATGTTTTTAATTTCATAGCGCATGCACTGAATGCCCCATGTTTGTGCAGCCTGGTTGATGGCGGACACGATATTGGCGTTTAACGTCTCGCGTTCTTCGAAGGTTTTATCGAGCGTCAGCTTGCCGATTTCCGAACGCATGGTGGTTTGCGCGAGTAGCGATACGGCCAAGATTGGGTCAGACACACCATAGGATGCGGCAACCGGATCAACAATGCGCACATAAATAATCCCATCCATCGCCAGCGTCACGTTATCACGCGTAATACCTGCTTGTTCTGGCACTTCCACGGCCATTTCTTTCAACGAATGCTTATAGGCCACTTCGGCGAAAAACGGATTGATGATGTTAAGCCCCGGCTCCAGCTTGCGCTCGAATTTACCTAAATATTGGACAATCCACGCTTCCTGTTGCGGCACAATCTTAAGCCCGCGCCAGACCACCATGAAGATGAGAATAGCAATGGCAAATAGCAGAAATGAGAAAAAATCCATATAATCCTCTTACTTAGGTTCAACAATCAGCGTAGCACCGCGTACCGATACAATCACCACCTGGCTGCCTGCGGCAACCTCAATCTCTCCCGCACTTGGCGCAAGCTCTGCCTTCATCACCGTGCCGGACCAGATGACATCGCCCGTGATGCCCGGTTTTAGACCCGCGCCGCTGACGATTGCGGTGTCGCCGATCATGTTAGAATAACCATGCTCTTTTTTGCCGAGGTTCATGCGGAATTTGCGTAAGGGTGCCCAGAGTAAAAATGTCCATATCGCTGTAAGGCCGAAAAACGCGGCCAGTTGCATAACCGTGCCGTCAACCCCAATCAAGCCCAGCTCTACTAATACGCCGACGCAAAGTGCAGCAAGCCCCGCAAAGAAAAACCCAACACCGGAAACACCCAGCGCCTCAAGCGCGACACAAACGACCCCGACAATCAACCAAATGAAGGGGGGACTCAGCATGTTCATGCGCCGCTCCTATTTTTTCGGTAGTGAAAGTGGGCTGTCGCTCTGGCTATTGATATAGGCAATCAAATTGGCGCGCTCTTGCGGGTTTTTAATCCCAGCGAAGGCCATTTTGGTGCCCGGCAAGTATTTCTTCGGATTGGCTAAAAAGTCAGACATTTCTTGGAAGCCCCATTTTTTATCTTTGTTGCCAGCGAGAGCCTCGGAATAGGCAAAGTCAGACGCGTGCGCATGGTGGTTGCCAATAATGCTATAGTTGTTCGGACCAACGCCGTGTTTACCGCCTTTATCAAAGGTGTGGCATGCTGTGCAACGTTTGATTAAGCCCGCACCGGCCGCCGCATCTGCGGTAGCCAAAAACGGTGCAATATCAACCGGCCCCTCTTCAGCTGCGGGTGCCGCTGCACCGCCGCCGGAAGCAAACGCTTCCGCGCCGGGAATGGTGTAGCCACGCTTGGTTTCTGCTTTGTGTGCTCCATGCTCACTGCCGCCGTAAAGCCCTTCGGCGACTAAACCGGCCGCCATCGCAAGGATGCCAGCAAGAAGGATAGAAGCAGAGATTTTATTGACCTCTAAATCCCAATTTTCCAGGGTTTTGATGAGAAGTTGAGCGGGTGCCAACGCTATTTTTTTAACGGCAGAAAAAATGATTTTAAAAGACATAGAACAAATAAATGAAGGGGTTACTTAAGAGGCTTATAGCCTCCTACCATACAAATATCAACTTCGCAAATACTGCGGTGTGGGGTATGCTACCAACCCATGAATCCCATCATTCTCATTCCCGCTCGCATTGGTTCCACGCGCTTGCCGCGTAAGGCGCTGGCCGACGTTGGCGGCAAGCCCATGATTGTCCAAGTGTGTGCCCGCGTGGTGGACGCAGGCCTGACTCCTGTGGTTGCAACGGATGACATTTCTATCCAGCAAGCGGTCGAAGCCGAAGGCATTCGTGTGGTGATGACGAGTGTTAATTGTCCCAGTGGTTCCGACCGTATCTACGAAGCATTGTGCTACATTGATCCCGATGAAACATATGACGTGGTTGTAAACGTCCAAGGAGATATGCCAACCATTGATGCTTCCATCATCAAAACCGCACTCACATTACTTGAGAACCCGGACGTCGACATCGCAACCCTTGCAGCAAGAATTACAGATCCCGCAGAAATTACAGACCCCTCGGTTGTTAAACCCACCATTGAATGGGCGGTTCCAGGCAAGAGCGGTCGTGCGATTGATTTCTCGCGCAATGCAGCTGCAAATGCGGAAGCCTATTATCACCACATCGGGCTTTATGCGTATCGGCGCGCCGCGCTAAAACGATTTGTATCCTTACCGCCCAGCCCGCGCGAGAAAGCTGAAAAGCTGGAGCAACTGCGCGCGCTGGAAAATGGCATGCGTATTGACGTAGCGGTGGTGGATGCTGTACCGCTGGGAGTAGATACGCAAGAAGGGCTCGAAAGAGCAAGAAAGGCATTCGCATGACCGAATCACGAAACCTGGACATCGTCGCTATCGGCAATGCCATCGTCGATGTTTTAAGCCATGTGGAAGACCACGTGGTGAGCAACCTCGGCCTTAAAAAAGGCACGATGGGGTTAATCGACGAAGCGCAGGGCAACACGCTCTACGAAAGCTTAGGCCAATCCATCCAATGCTCCGGCGGTTCAGCGGCGAATACGATTGCCGGCATGGCAAGCTTAGGTACCGCTTGTGGTTTCATCGGCAAAGTAAAAGAGGACGCTCTCGGTGCATTTTTTCGTCACGATTTAAAGGCCCTCGGCGTTGAATTCCCAACCCCCCCTGCAACCGAAGGTCCCGGCACCGGCCGCTGCCTCGTCTATGTAACACCGGACGGCGAGCGCACCATGGCCACCTATCTCGGCGCGTGCGGCACGTTGGCGAAGGGGGATATCGACGCCGGCCTCATCCGGCGTGCTAAGCTTCTTTATATTGAGGGCTATTTGTGGGACCGGCTTGACGCCATCTCCGCCATTGAAGAAGCGCTTAGCGTGGCGGCAACATCCAAGGTCAAAACCGCATTTACCTTGTCGGATACCTTCTGTGTTACTCGTCATCGTGAAGCATTTAAACAGCTGGTTTCGCGCGTGGATATTCTTTTTGCGAACGAGGCGGAGGTTTGCGCGTTGTATGAGGTCAGTACGCTGGATGAGGCGCTCGCCCGTCTGAAAATAGACGCTTCGCTTGCGGTCATCACATGCTCGGCGGAAGGTGCAGTAGTTGTGCAGGGCGGAGCTATCACGCGCGTTCCCACCGCGTATGTTCCAAATGTCGTGGATACGACTGGCGCGGGTGATTTATTTGCTGCGGGGTTCTTGTTCGGTCATTTGCGCGGGCATGGCACGGTGCAATCCGCCAAGCTTGGCCATGCGCTTGCCGGGCACATCATCCAGCAACTCGGGCCCCGCAGCCAAACCCCGCTTAAGCCATTGCATGATGCTCTGGCGGCGTGAATTTGCCCTATTGCTATTCCTCGGTTTCGCGAGCGGCTTGCCGCTTGCGCTGACCGCATCGTCTTTAAGTGCGTGGTTAGCCGAGTCCGGTGTCAGCATGAAAATGATCGGCGTTTTTGCGGTGCTTGCAACGCCCTATACGCTTAAATTTCTATGGTCACCGCTCGTTGATGGTGTGCGTCTCCCACTCTTCTGCCGTCTCCTCGGCAAGCGCCGCGGCTGGTTGATCGCAAGCCAACTGTGCTTAGGTGCCAGCCTCTACGCAATGGCGTTGCAAGACCCAACAACCCATCTTTCCACACTTGCTTTATGCGCCTTTGCCGTCGCTTTCTTTTCCGCCACTCAAGACATCGTACTGGACGCTTTACGCATCGAAATGCTGCCGCAAGAGGATCAAGGCTTAGGCGCTGCCACCTTCGTATTCGGTTACCGCGTCGGCATGATCGCCTCGAGCGCCGGAGCATTGTTTCTCTCTTCTGTACTTGGTTGGGAAGCGACCTATCAGCTCATGTCGCTCGCGCTTGGCATCGGCATCATCGCCGTCCTGCTCGCGCGTGAACCGCAAGCGGTTCCCGTTGCCACCCAAGCCTGGCGTTTGTGGGTCCGTGAATATGTGGTGCTGCCCTTTGCGGATTTCCTGAAGCGTAGCGGCGCGGTATGGATACTCGCCTTTATCATCTGCTACAAACTCACCGATGCGTTCCTCGGCATGATGACAACGCCGTTTTTATTGCAGCTCGGCTTTACCAAGGTGGGTATTGCAAGCATCGTGAAGCTTTATGGATTAATCGCCACCATCGTTGGCGGGTTTGCCGGTGGCTACGCAGTGAAACGCTTCGGCATTATGAAAATGCTCTACATAGGCCTCATTTTGCAAGCGCTTACCAATGTGTTTTACATTGCTCTTATTCCGCACGGTGCCGATAAAGGCCTGCTCGCCGCCGTTATCACGGCCGAAAACTTTGCGGGCGGTATTGGCACGACAGCCTTCGTTGCGTATCTTAGCGGCCTATGCAACCGCGAGTTCACCGCCACGCAATATGCACTGCTTAATTCTTTCGCCAGCTTCGGCCGCACTTGGCTTTCTACACCCTCAGGTTTTGTTGCGCAAAGTTTCGGGTGGGCACCATTCTTTGTGGTCTCGGCGTGTTTCGCTATTCCCGCCTTTTGGATTTTGCGGAAGTTAAAACCTAATGCCTGAAGTGGCGTTTGCCGGTGAAAACCATGGCAATGCCATGCGCATCTGCCGCCGCAATGACTTCTTTGTCACGAATCGAACCACCCGGTTGGATGATGGCGTTAATCCCAGATTTAGCGGCAAGTTCCACATTGTCAGGGAAGGGGAAGAAGGCGTCCGATGCGAGCACCGCACCCTTGGTCGAAAGCTCCATGCTGGCGGCCTTTTGCACGGCGATATTCGTGGAATCAATCCGGCTCATTTGCCCGGCACCCACACCAATCGTTGCCGCGTCTTTAGCGAGTACGATCGCGTTTGATTTCACATGCTTGGCAATTGTGAAGGCAAAACGCAAATCTTTCAATTGCGCTTCACCCGGCTTGGTTTGGGTGACCACTTCGGCTTGCGCCTCATCGTAAATGAGCAGATCTTCTTCCTGCAGCAAGAAGCCACCGCGCAACAGTTTCATCGCCATGCGTGGCGCAGTTGCCTTAGGCATATCCCCCAGCGTCAGCAATTTTAACTTCTTTTTGGCGGCAAGCAGCGCCAGCGCTTCAGGGGCAACACTCGGTGCAATCAAGACTTCTAAAAACAGCGATTTAATTGCCTCCGCAAAGGCCACATCAATGGGGCGGTTGACGGCAATAATCCCGCCATACGCGCTCACTTTATCGCATGCAAACGCCCGCTCATACGCATCATCCAAGCCTTTACCAATCGCAACGCCGCAAGGATTTGCATGTTTAATAATCGCAACACATGGGTCCGAAAATTCTGCGGCAAGCTCGAGCGCTGCCGCTGCATCGTTCACATTGTTGTAGCTTAAAGTCTCGCCCTGCACCTGCGTGGCGGAAAGGAGGGATGGGCCTTCGGCCGCGATCGCATAAAGCCCCGCTTTTTGGTGTGGGTTTTCGCCGTAATGAAGCACCGCTTTGCGTGTGCCACCCACGGTGACGGATTCGGGCAGGGGGTCGTCCAGTAAATGGCGGAAATAGCCGCTGATCGTTGCATCATAGGCTGCGGTACGTGCAAACGCTTTGGACGCCATTTTCTGGCGGAAGGCGAGCGTCGTAGCACCACTGCCGGTTTGCATTTCGTGTTTCAAGGTAACGTAATCCGCAGGATCGACAATCACCGTGACATCCGTATGGTTCTTGGCGCTTGAGCGAATCATCGCCGGGCCGCCAATGTCGATATTTTCGATACATTCGTCGTAAGAACCGCCTTTGGCGAGCGTTGCTTCGAAGGGATAAAGATTAATGACGACAAGATCAATGGCTGGAATCGCATGCTCTTTCATCGTCGCTTGGTGTTCCGCGTTGCTACGAATACCAAGCAAGCCGCCGTGCACTTTCGGGTGCAAAGTTTTTACCCTCCCATCAAGCATCTCCGGCGTGCCCGTTAATTCACTGACGTCTTTAACAGCAACGCCAGCATCGCGGAGCATTTTTGCGGTGCCTCCCGTTGACACAATTTCTACACCTGCTGATTGCAAAAATTGCGCGAGCGAAAGTAGATGGGTTTTGTCAGAGACGGAAAGCAGTGCGCGCTTGATCATAGGGGTGTATATTCAGGAACCAGTTGTTTCAGTTGGGCGGAAGCCTTATCCACCGCGCCTTGCTTACACCATGCATCCAAACTTGCAAGGGCCGCCTCAAAATCAGCATCCAGAGTGCACGCCGTACCGGAAAGCACCCCAGATGCTTCAGTTTTTTCAGGCTTTTCAGATGGATAAAACAATTCCTCATAGAGCTTTTCACCAGGACGCAGGCCGGTAAAACTAATCGCCACATCCTTATCCGGAATTTGACCGGACAGGCGAATCATATTGCGGGCCAGATCGATGATCTTCATCGGCGTTCCCATATCGAGCACATACAGCGGGCTAGGATGTTTGAGGGAGGCTGCGCGAATCACTAGTTGCGAGGCTTCTTTCAGCGTCATGAAATAACGCGTCATATCTTGGTGTGTCACCGTTAATGGGCTGCCGCTGGCCAGCTGTTTGTGGAATTTGGGCACCACTGAACCGGTCGAACCAAGCACATTGCCAAACCGCACCGCCACCAGTCGTGTCATTCCCGCTTTGGCCTGACGCGCAATCAAAAGCTTTTCCGCCAAACGCTTGGTTGCACCCATAATATTGGTAGGGTTTACCGCCTTATCGGTGGAGATCAACACCACCGCTTGCGCGTTGTGCTTTATGGCCGCATCGAGCACACAGCCCGTACCAAACACATTGGTTTCAATCGCCTGCAGGGGATTTTGTTCGGACAGCGGCACATGCTTCACCGCTGCGGCATGAAAGATCAATACGGGCGCAAACTCCTGGAAGATTCGCTCCACCTGGCTTGGGTTTTTTACATCACCTAAAACGGGTACGCGCGGAATATGCGGTGCGGTGTCTGCTAACACTTGATCAATTGCATAAAGCGCGTATTCGCTATTATCGAGCAGCACCAGCTTGGCGGGTGCAAACCCCGCCAGCTGTCGGCACAGCTCGCCGCCAATTGAACCGCCCGCGCCGGTAATCAGCACCGTTTTGTTTTTAACAAAGGCGCTCATGGCGCTGGTATCAAGCACGGTTTGGCTGCGCCCCAATAAATCTTCAACCGCAATAGGTTTTAACACGTGGGATGTCGTATCAGCCGCCGCTCCCAACTCCTGGAGGCGCGGCAGTTGGCCTAAGCTCAGACCGTGTTCATCCGCCACTTTGATGCACTGCTCGAGTAGCGCCGCATCGGCAATGCTGGTGAGCACGAGGCGCTGAGGAGGTTTGCCTTTGCGTTTGAGTTTATTGACGACGGCACCAATCGACGACACACGCCCGTACACCGGTATGCCATGCAGGCTACGGCGGTGAATATTACTCTCTAAGTCGATGATCGCTATCACTTCATACATGCTGTATTTGTCGCGCATAATATCGCGCAGGAAGAGATCGGTGTTGCTATCCATACCCACCATGAGTAGCGGCACAATATGGCGATCACGCTTGGGAGCCACCAAGGTGCGATCTTTTGCCATGCGGTATGCAAATCGCGGTGCACCAAGCAAGACAATCAGCACAATCCAATTAATAATCAGCACCGAGCGCGGTAGACCTTCTAAACGATGCGCCAAAAACATACCGGCCGCGAAAATAAGAATAGCGAGCGACACGGCTTTAACAATCGCGAACAAGTCTTCCACAGACGCAAAGTGCCAAATGCCGCGGTACAAACGCATATGCGCAAACACCGCTGCGCATACGAGCGCAAACAACCCCGCGCCATACATCACATGGGGCAGGTGCAGCGCATCTACCGTTCCTACGCGCAGGCTAAGCGATAGCCCGAAACTGAGGAATGCCATAATACAATCATGCACAAACGCAAGCGCGCCATGCTGGAACCATTTGGTTTTCGTGCTCATGCGCCGCTTCGCCGATGGTAGAGACGTTCAAAAAAGAGCAGGACGATGCCGACCATTAAAATGGCAGCTAGCAAGGTATAAACAGCAAGGGCAGGGTAAAGTGCTGCAAATATCGCCAGGGCAATCAACATGATATTGGCCCCAAACACATGCCGAACAATCACGCCATGCGATGTCCCCGCACGCGCGGCAAGCCGGTAGTAATGTTCGTATTCCAAATCTTTGAGTAAGGGTTTAAGGTTCGTAAATAGCGATTCCATCAGAAAATAACTCGCTAGAATAAACGCAGAAATACCGTATCCTTGATTGACCAGCGACAGAAGCGCATAACCCACCACCAAGCTAAATGACGTACTACCTACCGCCCCCAAACGGATTTTCGCTGGGTACCAATTCCACCACAAAAAACCACTGGCGGCTGCCGCAATAATCAGACTGTGGATGAAGAGAGGCTCGCTGGCATTTTCAGTCATGGCGAGCACTAAGCAAATGCCAATCGTCACGCAAATAGCCTCGGTGGTTGCCATGCCGTCAATGCCGTCCATGGTTTCATATAGATTAACAAACCAGGTCCATCCCAGTAGAATCAAGACCGTGTCTACCCACGCCGGCAACCAGGAAACGCCCAGCGAGAACTGTTCGGCATATACAATACAGGCGATCACCAATAATTGTGTCAGCAGCCGAACGACAGGCGGTACCGCCACCCACTCTCCCAAAAAAGCAAGGCCGCCGAGCACGGCCATACTGAGAATAAGAGCATAGCTCGCGTCGGTTGCAATCATATAGGCTGCGAGCGCTACCATAATCGCAATACCGCTGCTGCGTGGAGCTGAGGGCAAGAATTGGGTGGGTGATTTCTCACGCAGTCTAAGGACAATTACCCGCGTTCCAAGCAAGGTAATCAGAAAGGCGGCAAGCGCAATGAAGGACTGATAAAGCATACGATCTTATAAAGTGAGAGGAACTTCCGTGCAAGCTCTACGTCCGCCCGAACAGCCGTTCCATATCCGCGCGGCTTAGTTTTACATAGGTAGGCCGTCCGTGGTTGCATTGGCTGCTTTTGGGTGTAGTTTCCATGTGGCGTAGCAGCGCGTTCATTTCTGAGATGCTTAGGCTTCGGCCTGCGCGCACACTGCCGTGGCAGGCCATGCTGGAGAGCACCTCATTTAAACGCTCTTCCAATGCTGTGGCCGCACCATGCTCCAGCAATTCATCAGCAATGTCATTTACGAGCCGTGCCATATCAGCACTCGCAAGCAATTGTGGCACTTCGCGCACGGCAATCGCGCTTGCACCAAAATGCTCAATCATGAGCCCAAACCTAGCCAGTGCCGGGGCGCTACGTATCAATGCATCGCACTGCCTCGCCGAAAGCTCAACGATCAGCGGCACCAGCAAGGCTTGTGTTGCTGGAGACTCACTTTCTTTAGTGGCCTTCAACTGTTCATAAACCAAGCGCTCATGGGCCGCATGCTGATCGACGATCACGAGGCCTTCTTCGGTTTCTGCGATGATGTAGGTATCAAACAATTGCGCTCGCGCATGTCCGAGCGGATAATCCGGCTCCGCTACAGGTGCTGTAGCCAAGGCTGTTGCGCCCACACTCGCATAACGCGGTAGCGGCGCGGGTGCACCAGAATCCCGCAAGCTAAAGCTAAGGGTCACCGGTTCGCGGTACTCAATTTCAGGTGTAAACCGCTGCGTTGCTGATGCGTGCACCGTAGTTGCAATGGTTTTGGCTTCTGCGGTTGCAAGGGCATTTCGAATCGTACTAATCAAACACGAGCGCACATAGCTACTATCACGAAAGCGTACCTCAGCCTTGCCGGGGTGCACATTCACATCCACTTCGGTGACCGGCACGTCAATAAATAGATTTACTGCCGCGTGCCGTCCATGCGGATGTACATCCATATACCCGGCACGAATGGCTGAAAGCAGTTGCCGGTCGCGAATCGCGCGGCCATTCACAACAATATGTTGCATGGTGCTGGTAGCGCGGTGGTAGGTCGGCAAGCTAATAAAACCATAAATCGAAATCTGCTCGCGCACCGCGTGAATGGGCAGGCTGTTGCGGATGAATTCATCGCCGAGCACCGCCTGGGTGCGTATCGCCAGCGCATCGAGCAGCTCGCCCTGACGCCCATCAGCTTTCAGGCGCACACGTTCGCCGTCCATCAACGAAAAAGAAATATCCGGACGTGTCAGTGCCAAGCGCTCGATCATATCTTCTACTGCCTGCAACTCCGAACGATCGCTTTTCAAAAACTTAAGTCGTGCCGGTGTTGCAAAAAACAAATCGCGCACGATCACGCGTGTGCCTTGCGGTAAAGCTACGGGCTCAGGTGCTGAAATTGCACCGTTTTCCACCGTAATCATCGCCCCTTGCGCGGCATCTTGCGTGCGGCTGGCAATGCTTAAACGGCTTACCGAACCAATGGACGGTAAGGCCTCGCCGCGAAACCCCAGTGCGCAAATCGCCGCCAAATCATCCTGTGGTAATTTTGATGTCGCGTGGCGCGTGACGGCGAGCGCCAACTCATCGGGCTTCATGCCCTTGCCGTTATCGCTCACCTGAATCAGCGCCTTGCCGCCTTGCTCAAGCGCAACGTCCACGCGCGTTGCTCCGGCGTCAATTGCATTTTCTACCAGCTCTTTCACAACCGACGCAGGCCGCTCGATCACCTCACCCGCAGCGATTTGATTGACAAGATTGCTAGGAAGAATACGGATCGTCATGTGAGATACTGTTTCGTTAACTGCTTACTCGCCTCCACCGCTGGCTGGCCGAAGGGGTTGATGTCGAGCGCTTCGCCGAGCGCTACAATTTCTACCATCATGCTTTGCAAAAACGCGGCGACGGAGGTTTCATTCAAGCTATCGAAATGAATGTGGCGCACCGGCTTGCCCGCTGCGATCATGCTATCCATTGTCCCGCGGTGCATCGCATCAATCACCGCTGCGAGCGGCTTGCCGCGAAATTCCGGCAGCAAGGCATCATTAGAAATAACATGCGTCGCTGGATTGCGCGCGCAGGAAAGAAACGTGAAATAATAATTTGGTGGGCCTTGCATGTAGAGTTGCAATTGGCTGTGCTGATCACGCGGGCCCAATGCCACAACGCCCCCAGCTCCCTTCCCATCTTTACCCAAACTTTCTGAAAACACCTGTTGCCACCACAGCGCCAGCGGCACCAGCGCCTCATCATACACCATCATCACCTGATTGGTTTTGCCTTCAGCAATCAATTGTTTTTGTGCTGCAACAGAAGCCCCAAGTGCCTGCACATCGATATTAGACGCGCCTTCGCGAAGCTTTTTAATATCCACACCTGCAAACGCTGCGGGCAGCAAACCCACACTTGAAAGCACTGAAAACCGTCCACCCAAATCAGGATCGCAAGCGAGCGTGCGTAATTGATTGGTCTCAGCAAAGCGGTGAAGTGCGTTGCCATCGGGTGTGGTGATAACACAAAAATGATCGGTCGGATTGATACCGCTTCGTTTTAGCCAATCGCTCAGTAAGTCTACCGTCACAATCACTTCCGGTGTGGTGCCGGATTTACTGATGAAGGCAACACAGGTGCGTTTAGGGTCGAGGTTCTTTGTCAGCCGATCAAACGGCAAAATATCCAGATTATCCAACACATGCACATGATGCGAGCTTTCATGTGAGAGCGAGGCGAGCAATTTCCCGCTCATGCCCGAGCCACCCGCGCCTACTACGACCATGTCAGAGAATCGTGCGCGCAATGTATTTGCTAGCGTTTGAATGCTTCCTAGATCATCCGTTTTTCCTGCGAGCGAGAGAAAAGCGTGTGCGTCCGGCCGCTTTGCGTTAAGCCCCAGCGCTGTTTGCGCAATAGGCCAGCTTGCAAAATGCATATTCATGGTTTGGCCCCGACCTGCACCACCTGCCATGCATCCCACTTCAACATTTCTTTGGCGAGTTGATCGACATCGTGTTTGGTGACCGCATTAATCAGCGCGTTGCGCTTTTCTAAATAATCCGATCCCAAATGATAAATCTGCATCCCCGTCATAAATCCAGCGAGTTCGGCGTTGGTATCGAGCGACAGTGGAAACGAACCAGTGATATAAGCCTTCGCGTCGGCGAGCTCTTTCTCCGTCACACCCTTTTCAGCAACATTTTTGATCGTGGCCTCTACTATTGCCATCGCATCGGCCACCTTGTCATTGCGCGTGGCGAACGCGCCCCAAAAAAGTCCTGTGTGTTGCATGGGCGTCAAGTCTGTGCCTACCGTATAGGTGAGGCCGGATTTCTCGCGAAGCGCATCACCCAGTCGAGACTTTAACGTGCTACCGCCGACAATTTCATTCAGCACATACCCCGTGATGTATTTGGGGTCGGAACGTTTCAGCCCCGGTCCACCGAATTGAATGACAGTCTGCGGAATATCTCTTTGAATCACTTCCGGCGGGTGATTAGCTGCTACTGCCGCATCTTCTATTTGCACTGCGGGTGTAAATTCCGAAGGCAGAGCGCTCGTCAACCCATCCAGCGCCACGCCCAGCGTCTCTATATCAATATCTCCTGCAACCGAGACCACTAAATTTCTGGAGGTAAAAGAGCGTTTCACATAGGCATTCAAGTCTTCAACTCCGATGGACTCAATACCCGCTTTTGTGCCGATGCGCGGTTTGGCATAAGGGTGTGCACCGAAATAATGTTCGCTCCACGCACGGTTTGCTACATAACCCGGCTCTTCTTCCGCACGTGCCAGTGTTGCCAGTGTTGCGCTTTTCACACGCGTCAGCGCTGCCGCATCAAACCGCGGATGAGTAAGCATGGCAGTGAGCAAGTTCAGCGCTTGACTCTGATGTTCCGAAAGCGATGTCACAGTTATAAATACATGATCCGCATCTGCAGCAAGAGAGAGCTTAATCGCTTTGCTGTCGAGCGCTTGTTTAAACGCTAGCGCATCCATTTCGCCTGCACCTTCGGTTAGCATCGAGGTTACAAGTGTCGCAAGGCCTGCGCTATCCTCAGGATCATAGGCAAATCCCGTATCTGTAAATACGAGCCGCAGTGTAAAAACAGGTTGAGTAGTATCCTGCGCGAACCAGAAACTGACACCGCTTGGCGACGTCAACGTTTCCACTTTCGCGTGCGCGGGCGCAACCCAAACACACAGCAACACCAAAACACGCAGGAGAATACGCATCATTTCCCCTCCTTATTTTGCGGCATAAGCGTGCCGGTAACCGAGTGATTTAACACCAACACTGCTTTGGCGGCAGCGAGCGCTTGTTCGTCCGTTGCCGCATCCACTTGTGCATCCCACGTTTCAAACCAGGTTGCAGGCAAATCCAACATGCGCAACGTGCCGACAATATTGGCCATGCCCTGCAAACCCTCACGCGAATAAATAGAATCCGCTTTAAACAACACTTTCGCCCGCGCAAAATCATCCGCCACGATGGGAGCATTAAGTGTTTTTTGAATAGTTTCATCAATCGCTTTTTCTAAGGTCTCCAGGCTCACGCCATCGGCTGGAACCGCAGCAATGCTAAACGTTTCCGGCCCAAGCGCAAACCCATCGTAGTCCGCAGAAATGGAGGTTGCGAGTTTTTGATTCATCACCAATTCGCGGTAAAGTACGCTGGTGTCACCCCCGCCAAAGTATTTTGCAAACAGCATGAGGGGCATCACCTGCGCTGCATCGCCATAGTGCAGGCTTGGAGCGATATATTCGCGCGAGAACACCGGTCTTTTCACCAACGGATGCGTCATCGCCACGCGCTTGGCGGCGATATCTTCCGGTTCAACCACCCACATGCGTTTGGGAATCTCCGCGCGTTTCAAATTGCCATAGTATTTTTCAACCAGCGGCTTGGCTTCTTTCGCAGTGATATCGCCCGAAAGCACAAGCACCGCGTTATTAGGGTGATAGTATTTGGCATGAAACGCCAACACGTCGGCCATTGTCAGTCCCACCATCTCATGTTTCCAGCCAATCAGCGGCGTGCCATACGGGTGGTGCACAAACAGTACTGCACTCATCTGTTCGGAAAGAATCGCCTGCGGCACATTATCAATCCGCATCCGCCGCTCTTCAAGTATCACTTCGCGTTCTTTGAGCATATCGGCCGGTACCGGCGCGAGGCTGCGCATACGGTCCGCTTCCAACTCCATCGCCTTAGGCAGATTTTCCTTGTTGATGTTGACGTAGTACGAGGTCATATCAAACCCCGTAAATGCATTTTGCACACCGCCCAGCCGTGAAATAATATCCTCATACGCACCCGCGGGATATTGCTTGGTGCCTTTAAACATTGTGTGCTCATGAAAATGCGCGAGACCAGATTTCCCGAGTGGATCATCCGCCCCGCCAATACGATACCAGATCATGTGGCTGATCGCCGGTACGCGGTGGTTTTCAATCACCACCACTTCCAGCCCATTGTGTAGTGTAAAGCTGTCAATGACCGGTGCGGCTGCATAGGCAGGCAGGGAAAAAGGCGCAAACCACAACAGCCAAAATAGGCGCATAACTTCCTTCTAAAAAATGCGATCCAAAACGTTTTCGCCTTTGGGCTTGGTGGTTGGTGTTTCGCCTTCCGTGATGTCTTTGCCCTGGGCTTTGTTATCAAGAATGCGTTGTTTCTCCCCAGCCGGATTAACCACAGGATCGGATCTTTTGAGAGGTTCGCGCAATTTCTCCAGCGAAGATTTTTCGTTTTCATCTTCCGTCTCGCCGCTTTCCTCGCGAATGGTTTTGCGCACTGAATCATCCACATTGGCAGCCCCCGCACGTTGCAAGAACACACCATCAGCCGTAGCAGGTGCTGAGGAAGCTTTGGGTTCGGCCGGTTTGGGCGCATCACCAATCAAAAGTGTGCGCGCTTCATTGCTGATATTAGACGTGCTGGCCGCCGTGCTGTCATCCGCCGGCGGGCGCAGCGAAAACTCAGGCGGCACAGTGAGTGGTGGGCGCGAAAGCACCTTGAATTCATCCATGGGTTTGCGCTCTAACCCTACTTTTTCACGCAAAGAGCCATCCCCGCACGCGGCGAGGGCAAACAATAAACTAAGCGCTAAGAGGGTTTTGACTTGTTGCATAGACTATCCAACATCAGAAGTAACACACCGACGACAATTGCGCTATCGGCAACATTAAACGCCGGCCAATGGAGATCGCCTGCGTGCAAATCCAGGAAATCAAATACCGCATTAAACCGCAGGCGGTCAACCACATTGCCAATCGCCCCGCCCAATATCAACCCGAGCGCCAACGCCACTTGCTGGGTATGTGCTTTCCACAACCAGCGCAGCAGCAACACGCTAATGCCAAGCGCTAAAACAATCCACACAATAGTCAGATTTTCCGGATGGTGTGAAAGAATGCCAAAACTAATACCGCGGTTCCACACCACCACCAAATTGGCAAAGGCGGTAAGCCGCACCGGCGGTTCTTGGCCAAGCAGCAGCGCCAGAATCCAGTGCTTGCTCACCTGGTCGAGGACTAAAATAAACAGTGCCGTCAGCAGTCCTAGCCTGCGCATCATCTAACCCTTCAAACGTTTCTTCGCTTCTACCACATCGCGACGGATCTGGTCTATCAACTGATCGATATTTTCAAACCGCTGTTCAGGGCGAAGAAAATGGTGAAGTGCAACACGAATATATTGACCATAAAGTTGGGGCAGGGGCGTAAAAGCGTGCGCTTCTAACAATGGCGCTGTATCACCGAAGGTAGGATTAACGCCTACACTCGCTACCCCCGCGTAGATTTTGTTGCCCACCGCAATCGTCGCGGTATAAATCCCGAATTGAGGTGCCAAGCGCCCCGACAGCGGAAGATTAAGCGTTGGAAATCCCATCGTCTTCCCGCGTTTGTGGCCGTGCACCACTTCGCCGCTAATGATATAAGGTGCACCCAATACGCGACCTGCTTCTGCGATATCCCCCTGTGTCAGCGCCGTGCGAATGCGTGAACTGGAAAGAATGCTGCCACCATCTTTGACGGCAGCAACGGCGGTGTAACCTACGCCTACTTCTCCCAGCCATTTTTTAAGCAGCACTGCATTGCCGCTGCGCTTGTGCCCAAACACAAACGTCTCCCCCGTCACCACATGCGTGGCGTGTAGGCGTTTTTTAAGCACGTCTTTTGCAAAATCCTCTGCTGTTACTGCCGCCAGCTTCGCATTAAACTCGGCAATGATAACTTCGCGAATGCCGCAGGCCTTCATCGCCTCAACTTTCTCATCCACACTCATAATGTTAAGCGGTGCAAACACAGGATTAAAATATTCGCGCGGATTGGGCGCAAACGTTAGCACGGCCGGCACCGCTTTTTTCGCACGCGCGACGCGGCAGGTTTCCGCAAAAATGGCCTTGTGGCCTGCATGTACGCCGTCAAAATTGCCGATGGCGATGACGCGTTTCATCTTACGCGGCAGCGGCCTGAGTTTGCGTGTTAGCACGCAGGTTTAGATAAATGAGTGCGGGCGCGGAGATATAAATCGACGAATAGGTGCCGATTAAAATGCCAAATACCATCGCCCAGCTAAAACCGGCAAGCACTTCGCCACCAAAAAGCGCGAGCGAAAGCGAGGCGAGCAAGGTGGTAGAGGCGGTTAAAATTGTGCGCGAGATCGTTTCGTTGATGCTTAAGTTAAGCAAATCAGAGACCGACATTTTTTTGTATTTACGCATGTTTTCACGGATGCGATCGTAAATGACCACCGAGTCGTTGATTGAATAGCCGATGATGGTAAGCACGGCGGCGAGTGCGGGCAGGCCGAATTCAAACCGCGTTACCGCGAAAAAACCCATCACCATAATGGAGTCATGCAAGAGTGCCAAAATCGCACCGATGCCGTATTGCCACTCAAACCGAAACCACACATAGGCCATGATGGCACCGAAAGCGAGGAGCGTTGCCATAATCCCGCTTTGCACCAACTCGGCGCCCACTGTTGGCCCTACATAGTCGAGTTTGCGATATTCAATGTTTGGAATGGCTGCCGTCAGCAATTCTTTCGCATGATGCACGACCTGTGCTTGTTCCACATCCTTGCTTGTTTGAATCCGAATCAGCACGTCTTTCTCGCTGCCAAAACTTTGCAGGCTAATCTCGCCAAATCTCTGGTCGTTTAACGCCTCACGCATTTTACCGAGATCGGCCACTTCGGTCGTCCGCGCTTCCATTAAAATCCCGCCGGTGAAATCAATCCCGAGGTTTAGGCCTTTGGTCGCCATCAATCCGAATGCGGCAAGGGTGAGCACGATCGAGGCGATAAACCCAATCCAGCGCTTGCCCATAAAGTCAAAGCTGGTTTTTTTCTGCATGAAGTGGAGGGGGATGATGGCCATGAATTGTCCTCGTAACGTTTGGAGGTCTTCTACTACATAATTCTTGCCCAAGCTGCAAGCAAAGGCGTAGACTCATTGGCATGTCAAGCGCAACCGACCCACGTTTTAATACCGCCATTGTAGAAGTATTAGAGCCCTTTGGGATAGACGCCGCTGTTCCAGAAAGCCTGTTTGAAAACGGGCCTATCCCTCTGCGGGATCTACTTAAAAAGCTGAAGAGCGAGAGCGTGCCCCTCGCCCCCGGCATTTTTTTTGACAGCGCAAAAAAAAGCGTGACGTGCGGAGAAATTTCGATCGAACTGACTGAAAAAGAAGCCTTATTGCTGAAAACCCTGCTGGATGCCGACACGGAAGTGCCACGCGAAACCCTGCTTAAAACCGTGTGGGGTTATGCTGACGATATCGACACCCACACGCTCGAAACCCACATTCACCGCCTTCGTGCCAAGCTTAAAACCTTGCCGGGGGAGCCAGAATACATTAGAACCACGGCTTTTGGGTATCAATTCCATGGAACCGGAAACCATTCATAACGAAGCCGAGGTGCACCATTATCCGGCGGCACTTACTACCTATGATGGTGTGATTACCAAAACGCCGCAGGTACCCTTGGCCGCGCCCAGTTCCAAGCCCTCATTGGTTGGTTTGACGCTGGAAGAATTGACGGTGGCGCTGACCAGCGTTGGCTTGGAACCATACCGCGCCAAGCAGGTGTGGAACTGGATCTATGCGCGCGGGGCGACGAGCTTCGATGAGATGACCAACATCGCCAAAACCAAGCGCCCCTTGCTGGAAGAACATTTCACGATTTCTCGGCCCGAGTCCGTGCGGGATCTCACCTCGGTCGATGGCACGCGCAAATGGTTGCTCGGATTTCCCGACGGCAACAAAGTCGAATCCGTATTCATTCCGGAAACGGAACGAGGCGCGCTGTGCATATCATCACAAGTCGGCTGCACCCTCTCATGTTCTTTCTGCCACACCGGCACCATGCCGCTGGTGCGCAACCTCAAACCCGGCGAGATTGTTTCGCAAGTCCTCGTCGCGCGCGATGGCCTCAAAGAATGGCCGCGTTATGCGCGGTCAGCAGACCGCGCCAGCCCTGAGCCGCGCTCCATAGCGACTTCAGAAGAAGTCGCTGGGAGCAACGCAAGGTTCACAAACATCGTCCTGATGGGCATGGGCGAGCCACTGTTTAACTACGACAATGTGGCCAAAGCACTGCGCATTATCATGGATACCGACGGCATCGCCATGTCCAAACGCCGCATCACCCTTTCGACCTCCGGCGTCGTGCCGATGATTGAGCGCGTCGGCACCGAGCTCGGCGTCAACCTCGCCATTTCGCTCCACGCCGTGCGCGATGATTTGCGGAACGTGCTGGTGCCGCTCAATAAAAAATACCCGATAGAAGAATTGCTCGAAGCCTGCAAAAAATACCCCGGTGCCACCAACGCCCGCCGCATTACCTTTGAATATGTGATGCTTAAAGGCGTAAACGACACCGATGCGGACGCTAAGGAATTGGTCCGTCTACTCAAAGGCGTCCATGCGAAAGTAAACCTCATTCCTTTCAACCCATGGCCCGGCTCGGACTACGAATGCTCGGACGATGCGCGCATCAACGCCTTCGCCGAAATCATCTACAAAGCAGGCTATATTTCCCCGATCCGCACCCCCCGCGGGCGGGATATTTTTGCAGCCTGCGGGCAGCTTAAGTCTGATTCCGAACGTAAAAAAGGTCAAAAAGTCGAACTCTAAATAATCAATAAAACCAATTTTGTAAATTCGCTATAATGGCTGCTTGAAGAATTTATAACCGTGCGCTTCGCTGATGGGGGGGCGTGCATCAGGTGCGCAATAATGCACGGTCCAACAAATGCAATCCGCCCCCGGTGTGTTGCCTGCCGGGCGGAATCCGAAGTTTTTGTCGAGTTTTACTTCCACCATCGGTGCCGGCATCATATCGATGTCTGTATTTAAATTGAGATGGCGAATGACATGCGTATTTGCCATCATTCCAAGCCGTGCCGCAAGTAATAGCAGAACAACAAGCCGCAGCTTGAGCAGCCACGTGTGCGCTGTCCAACGGAATCCAAACAACGTTACCACCACCACCGGCACCACTATGATAAACACACCAATCCCAAACCGCGGGGTTGGTGCCTTGAAAAACCAGAGCGCTAATCCCAGAAGGGTGATGACCAAGGCAGGCAACATCACATCGCGGCGGTGATGTTTCTCGGTTTTGCAAAACACCCAGTAGCCACTCGCAACGGCGGTAAAGGTGGCGGCCATAAACACTAAAAAGACGCGTTGGTTCGGCCACCACCACTCCCACAACCAATTCCAACTGTGCAGTGGCCGCAAATCATCCTGCGGGTGGCGCGCCCAGGCGGTGATGCCGTTGGCATTTTCAATTGCATTCGCTTTCGCCGCCCACGACACATCCAAACACGTACCCGCACTTGGATAAAGCAGGCAACCGCTGACAATAAAGTTCTTCATCAACCACATACTCATAAGTAGCGTAGGCAAAGCAGCAGCTTGCATCAAGGGCTTCCAAGCGATGCGTCGCTGATGCAGCAGTTTCGCCACTACAAATCCCGCCCAAAGCACCACGGTGATGTTGCTGAGTTTGCAGGTGTATGCGAACACGGCGCAAAGAAAAAACACTAAAAGCTGCCGCCTGCTAACGGGCCCTTCGCCCAGCAGCAGGGCGACACCATTTAAAAATGCGATGGCGAACATAATGCCAGACGGCGTATCGGTCGAAGTATAGCCAAAATCGAAATACATACAGTAGCACAGCATGGAAATCAGCGTCAGCCATCCGAGCGCGGCGATTGTTTTTTGGGAGGACGAAATCCACTCCCACAAAAACAACAACCACGCCGCCACAAAAGCAGCGTGGGCATAGGACAGTAGCTTGAATTGCTCCCCAATCCATAGCGGCGCTAGCACATATTCCATCATGGAGGAAAACCCATAACGGCTATGAAGATTGGCGAGACCAAAAATAATTTTCTCATCCCGAATTAACACCTGGTGCGGAATATGGTACAATCCCGCATCCGCACCCGCTGGCATTTGGGCTGCGAGTGGCACCAACAAAAGACTAAATGGCAACAGGGGCCACAAGCGCTGCCAATCTGTTTTTCGGAATTGTAAAATCCCCCCCAAACCAATTGCGCCCATGATTTCATAATACACCAGCGAATCGACACCGGTGAAAAAATTAACACCCAAGGCAACGCTTCCCAACGTCAAAAACGCAACCACAAACGGGAGATAAAGCGGCTCCGTCACCCTATCTCCAGGAAAAAGGCGCAGTGCCCCGATGCCCAGCACATAGGCACAACCCAAGAAAACAGGAAAGAAAACAGCATCCAGTAACATGGGGGCCAGCATACTGATAAAAAGCGCATTTCCAAGTGCGAAGTCTCGCATATCCTGGTTGCTATTTTGGGGTATTTACGCCAAAGTCCCGCCATGTTTTCTATTCTCAAACGTTTCGTAAATTGGCTGTGCCGAGCCGCGGAGCCAATCACCGGCGGTGCCGAAAGCGCTATTTTTGGTGCGTTTCTTACTACCATGCTGCTGTCGTTTTACGGCCTACTAGGCTCACCCATGCTTTATGCCGGGTGCTTTGCTGCCTCAACCATCGTGTTCATTCATTTAATCGGTGTCCCACGCATCGCTCCCACCACCCAAGCCCCTGCCGAAGGCCCGCGGTTTTATTACTACGCCATCGGTGGTATTGTCCTCGGTCTCGTGCTGCTTGCTTGTTTCATGTCGCCCGATTCGGCGGATGAACAACGCGTCAAACTTGCCCGCATGGTGTTTGCCACCAAAACCGGCTCCGCCTGGGAAACCTCGCACGTCGATAGCCTGTCGGTCATGTATTTTTTCCCATCGGTGTACTATGTTGTGTTTACCGCCATCCACGCCCTGCACCTAATCCCCATCTTTTATGCTATTATCAACGCCGTGCTGGTGGTTGCCTCCTTACTCAATCTTTGGCTTTTGTTTGGCCGCGAACGCACCCTCAAACACCTATTCTGGGTCACGCTATTCATCGCCGCACCACAATTTTTATTTTCCGGCCTCGGCGGCCACGAAGAGGCACTGACACTATTTCTCGTCACCCGCGCCGCCGTGTGGCTAATCGTCAAACCGCTAGATTTCCGGGCGATATTTTTCTTACTGCTATGCAGCGCCATTGCCGTTTCGGTCAAACTAACCACCGGCATCTTTTTACCCGGTGCCCTACTCATGTTACTTCTTTATTTTGGCGGCAAAGAACGCTTGGTGCAATGGTTCCACCCGCGTGTCATCGGCTTGGCGCTCGTGGCCTTAGTGCCGATCATCTTGCTAGCATTGCTACCTGACCAACTCACCAACGCCAACCACGGCATTACCTTTGACGGGCAAATGAAACGCCTTGCTGCCTATCACAAATCGCATGGCGATATGGGCTGCGCGGCGGCGCATTTTTATCTGCGCTTGTTTGAGCTCGGTATTGACGGCATCCGCAACTACATCACCTTTTTGCGCCTGCACGTCACCTCGTACATTCCTGGAAACGGCATTGATTTAATGCCCTCGCGTTGCGTGTTTGATTCCACAGCGCTGATCGAATACTTCATGCCTTTCTCCCTCACGCGCGAAAATTCGCAATTTGGATTGATTCCGATTGTAGCCTTCGCCGCTCTTTTCTTAGCGCGCCCGAAATCCAAACCCCTGGCAGCCGCATGTTGGGCATTGTTTTTAATTTCAACGGCAGTCTACAGCGTCAAGCTCATGTTCTGGTCGGGCACTGGCCGCTATTTCATGATCGGCGTAGTAATGCTGTTACCAGCATTCCTCATCACCCTGGAGGCAATCGAACGCTATCATATCCGCATCCAACGCGCGATTGCCTGGTTACTGCTGCTACCGCCTTGTTTTATCTTCATCACCCTGGCCGATCATATTCCGCAATACATCTTCCGCGGCGATCGCCTAACGCATATGGCAAAAGATGTCGTGCCCAAGCTGCATCAATTGAAAGAGGGCAGGGTCAACATCTACTTCAATGATCTGATGTCCTTTTATACCCTGCTGCGTGCTATTCCGGCTGTGGATGTATGGGCCAAAAATGAACTCATGGAAAATGCCACCAACGTCATCGCGCTTCCGAAAACCTATTCTAAATCCATCAATTGGCACAATGATTTCTGGTTGTTGCCCGTGCCCTCGCCCCAAGGCGAATTTACCCCCATGGGCAGAACCTATGGCACATTTGGCAATGTGGTGCCCTCAGCCTTTTACATGGGCATGCCCCACCATCCGGTAAAAGGAGGCGCAGAGTTGCGGCGCTACTATCCGGGTGAGGCGATTGTGCCTTGGGTTAAAACGTTGGGGAATAACTACGACGTTCAAACCGCTGCGCGCGGGAGTGAGACACTTTACTTTATCCAAGACAAAAACACTACTACAGGCTTGTGTCTCGTACAATCCGGTCAAGCTGTGCGTTGGTTTATCGATCGCAATTTCCCCTCGTGCCGTAGCTATATGGGGTTTTAAACGCCTATGAAAATCGCCGCTATCATTCCGTGCTATAAGGTAAAATCCAAAATCAAGGATGTATTGGAAAGCCTTCCTGACGTCGCTATTATTTGCGTGGATGACGCTTGCCCCGAAGCCAGCGGGTCATTCATTGAACAGCTAAATCTCCCCAACGTCACCGTGCTCACCAACCCGCAAAACCTCGGCGTCGGCGGTGCTGTGAAGGCTGGTTTTGCCTATGCACTCACCCATAGCGATGCTGATATTTTTGTTAAAATCGATGGTGACGGGCAGATGCCCACGCACCAAGTTTTTGAATTAATCAAACCCATTGCCGAAGGCCGTGCGGATTACGTCAAAGGCAACCGCTTCTATTATTTGCGCTATTTAAAAGGCATGCCTTGGGCGCGTTTGGTGGGTAACGGCGTGCTCTCATTTTTCACCAAACTCTCTTCCGGCTATTGGGATCTGATGGATCCGACCAATGGATTCGTGGCGATCTCGCGCCCCATGCTCGAAGATCTGGATCTTGCCGAAATCGACAACCGCTATTTCTTCGAATCCGATATGCTGTGCAAACTTTATCTGCTGGGTGCGGTGGTGCGTGAATTTCCGATGCGTGCTAAATACGCCGATGAAAAAAGCAATTTAAAACCGCTGCGCGAAATTTGGCGTTTCCTGCGTAAGCATAGTTGCAATACCTTCAAACGGATTATCTACACCTATTTCGTACGCGATTTCAATGCAGGTTCCCTAGCACTAGTGCTCGCCTTTGTACTGGGAACGCTGGGTACCATTTATGGTTCGATCAACTGGATGGCTACCCTTGCAACCGGCCATGCGCGTGCCTCCGGAACGGTCATGCTCTCCGCACTCAGCCTTATTCTTGCAATTCAGTTTTTGATTTTCTTCCTGACGGTCGATATGCAAAACAATCCCAACCTCAAGCCGCGCCAACCATAGCACCCACACGGTGCGCGTGCGCCATAATAGACAGCGTAAACGATCCCGCCGGAATCTCTGGCAACCCGCTTGCATCCGCGACGTAAACATGTTCTTGTAATCGTCCATACCCATCCACAGCTAGCGATGCGCCGTAGTGTACCGAGCTGCCAGGCAGGGTGAGACTGCCAGGAACGGGCAGTGGTATTAGTCCCGTTTTAAACATGCGCAATGCAAGAAACAGCATCAGTTTAAGGTAAGTGTTTCGTGCCTGTTTTCTGCGCTGTCCGGTGTAGTGCATGGTGCCATCACGTTCTTCCACAAGAATCCTGCCTGAGTCACTGGAATGCAAAAAGCACATCCCCACCCACAACCGCGTCACACATTTCCGCGCCATGCTATGGGCCCATTTCGGAAGTGCGGAGAGCACCGCATTCTCAATCGCTGGGTTTTGTCCGAACAGATGCATCACCATCGCTTTTTTAGAAAGCGCCCGCCGATTGATCGCGAGCGTCAACGGGCTAAGCGCATGACAATTGCTCTCAAGCGGCGCACGCCGCAGGCTGATAAACGGAATGCGAATCAGATCGCTATTTTTAAGCACCGCTTTTTCTATCCTTAAGCTTCGCATGGCAATCGCGGTCGTTTGCGGCGCGCCAGCAGCAAGAATAAGCCGTGCCGCCTGCCACGTTGTTTCCGTTTTTTCGGTGATAGATTCCACCGTTACATCGACACCTGCCTCACTTGCTGCAAAGCGCTTCAGCAACACGCCCGATCGATAGGAGAAATTGGAATAGCGTTTTTTCAACGCCGCAATCAGCTCACTACTGCTCCACATCGCATCATACGCACAGCCATAAAAACACATCCCGCATTTTTGGCACGTGGAGGTATTGAGCGCCAACCGCGTTTTACCGAAATGAATGCCATCAGTATTCAGCTGCTCGGCCCGTGCGTTCCAATGGCTCAGCAAGGCTTGTGCCGCCGCAGTAATCGCATGAGGTGCGCTTGGCTTGGTAAACACCGGCAACACTTCCGCAAGATTATCCACCTCGGCGCAAAAGGGCAGGTGCATAAGCACCGTGCGCAGCGATTTTAAAAACGCTGCATGTTCTGGCCAATGCTCGGCTTCTCTATCATACGGTGGCTCAACACCTCTACCCCACACATTCGAAAGCCCACCGAGCGCATAGGACGGCATAATCCGGCAATGGTGCTCGGTAAAATCCTGCAACGGTCGCGTTGCAAAATCCGATCCGAACAGACGTTTTTGCGCGAGTCCCTTGGTGCCTGAAATCGCACCTCCCATAAGCGCCGCGCGGTCCTCAGTGCTCCAGTCTTGCGAAGGCGTTGCCGCGAGCCGCGTTTTAAATGTTGCCGCTGCAGCATCCGGCACCAATCCCGCATCAATCATCAATACATCCGCACCCGCCTCGAGCGCACCGAGTGCGGCAAATGCGCCTGCAGGCCCAGAACCGGCGATGATAATTGTCATGCGTTAAAATACTTTCGAATGGTTTGCGCGTAGTGCTCCGCTTCCTTCAGCGGAAACCCGCGATAGGTCGGGAGCATCAGCGTGCCCGCATAGGCTGCGCGCGCATTCGGGCACTCGCGCTTCCATTGTGTATAGATGTCCAGATCTGCGCAGTTTTGCGCATGTTGCACAGCCACGTCGCAGTAATGCGCAATTAAATAATGCTGCAATGCATATTTATCCGGCACCTGCACCGGGAAATATAAAAACGTATGCGAACGATCACCAGGAAGCGCAGGGCACAAGACTTGCGGCACATCTTTTAACACGCGCGCATAGATGTCCGCGCACGCAATCCGGTGCGCAGCATCCTCATCCACCTCCGGCCATTTATCGGCGACCGCCTGTGCCTGTTGCGGCGAAATTCGGGTGAGATAGGTCCGAGGTATATGCGTAAAGCCTTCATTTAAATCCTGCGTCACCAATTTTTTAATCGCGGGAATGTCGTGGGCATAGCCGTAACGAATCAATCTCCCGACCAATTGAAACACAGGGAAAAATGTACTCACATCTTTAATAATACACCCCATCACTTTTTTGGCGAGCCAGGTTTTATCCACCGGCGGATAGTTCGCAATTTGACTACGTACCCGTGCGGCAATTGCATCGCTATTGGTTACCAAGCAACCACCATAAAACGAGGTCACATTTTTGGGATAGCTAAAACTGAGTATGCCGAAATCGCCAATCGTCCCCGCGTGCTTGCCATCTTGCCACGCACCGATTGCCTGCGCGGCATCTTCAATCATCCATAGGTCGTGCTTATCGCAAAGTACCCGCACTGCGTTTGCACTACCCATATTGCCGTAAAAATACGTGGTCATAATCGCGACAGTTTTATCGGTAATCAACGCTTCTACTTTTTCTACATCCATATTCCACGCACCCGGCGCCACGTCGCAAAACACGGGTGTGAACCCAGCGAGCACCACGAGGCTAATCACCTCTGGCACGGTAATCGGCGAAACAATAATTTCACCTGTTTCACCAAGCGCCCGCAAGCCTTCGTAAATCGCCATTCGCCCCATCGAGGTCAGCACCGCGTGACGCGCATGGGTATGGTCGGCAATTATTTTCTCAGTGCGCGCAATAGCCGCCGGGTTGCCCGCACCCAACAATTCTTGCGCTGCGCGCCAGTAGGAAATATTCTTGGTGTACAGCCGAAGCCTAGGGGTCAGCATCATATAAACGGCACACGCCTGGTTCGAAATTGCTTCCACGCGTCGGCATCGGGATGGCGAAAATAAGAAGGCGCTTGTCCGGAAGGTGTTGGCATCGTGCGGTTACCGTTTTTAACATCGTTTAAAAACGCTATAACACACTCCACTGCCAAGCCGAAAAAATTTCTGTAATTGTCCATCAGCGAACGGTTATAGTCTAGCGCCACCGGTCGCTGATATACCAGCGCCCCCTCATCAATTTTCTCCGTCATTTCATGCAGCGAAATGCCCGCCATGGTCTCTTCATGCGCCATCGCATGAAACAGCGGCATGATGCCCTTATACGCCGGCAGCAGCGAGAAATGCATATTGACTGCAAGCGGCGCCATTGCGAGCAGCTGGGTGCCGACAATCAGCGGACTCGCCGAAAAAATAACATCTGGGTTACGTTCCTTCACCCATGCGATGATCTCCGGCGTATTCACGCTTCCCTTGGCAATGATGGCCGGGATAGTCCGCTTTTGCGCTACATGCGCGACCGAATTGCCGGATGCCATTGCGCGTGCGTGCCACACCAGCAACTTCAACAGCTCGGCGATTTTAAAATAACGAATGGTTTTAAGCGCATGGCGATAGCGATTATGCTTGGCCGCCGCCCGCGCGATAATAATGCCTACAACCGGCATCGGCGACTGTTGGATAAGCCGTGCCACAAACTGCGGATAGAACAGGATATCATCTTCAATGATGAGAAGTAGATTGTGCATGGGAGGACTCTAACGCCACCAACCCACTTGTCTAGCAAAAGTGGCAGCGCCACACGTAGCCCCATCGGGGCGAAGCGTGGTGGTGGAGGCTGGATTTGAACCAGCGAACATTATAGGAAGTCTTTGGGTTAGCGCTTGTTTTGACCCAGTGCATCAATCTGACTTGCAACAAGATTTTGGAAATGATGCACCCGTTCTGTTTGGGCTTGTTCAAAGCTAGAATCATTTATTTTGGTGCGACGACAAAACGTTTTCTGAATCCTTTCGGCAAGATCAGGGCGGTGAAGTTCATTTGCTAAATGCTGTGCCAGTCCCGTTTTCATAGAAAACCCCTTTTTGCACCAATTCATAATAGTGCGTGGATCTTCACCTGCAACCTTAGCAAAGCTAGTTTGGGTATGCCCGGTTTGCTCCATCAATGTGGTTAAGCCGGCTGCCGCTGAGATTTTATTACCAAGCACATCGTCGATAACCGTTTCCGGATCCTGCTCAGCAATGCCTTTTGCTCTCACTAGAAATTTCCTGCGACGAGGCCCCTCAAGCCCCAATTTATTGGCAAATAAAGGAGCTCCTACGTGCGTTAATCTATCATTTTTTGTGAGAATATCATGAAATTCTTCTGTCACTTCTGGCACAAATCTTTGATTGCGATCTCTTGACGTCAATGTTTTTTGCTCACTGTCGGCAATCGTTTTAAGCGTCGATTTAAGAGGCACTTTTGCAGGATGCCCGCTGGCATCTATCTGATGAATGTAGCGATCAATAAGAATATCGCGCGGCGGGCAGTCCATCAGCATTTCAATACACGTCTCTTGTGCGGCCGCATTTAAGGTTGGGCATGCTTCGCGGGCACCATCTACAATCACTTGCGCTTCTAGACGTGTAAGTGGTCTGGATTGACCCACGCGCAGAGCTTTTACATGGTCTATCCCATATTGCCCGTCCGGGTTCACATGTTGCCATTTTCCTTGCAATGATTCCGTGGTCTCGGGATGGATACCGGATCTATTTAGAATACTTTTGAGCAATGTCTTGCGTGGATTGTCCGAAGCAACGGCATCCATAATCATATCCTCAAATAATTTGGGATGTGAGTCACCGGATAGTTTTCTCGCAATCAGCCAATTCTGACGCCATTGTTTAGGATCTGCGGTTTGTGATAACCAGGGCTTTGATGGTTGCGCAAAAGACAATAATGTTTGCGCTTCAGGCATATGGAAAATTCTGTCTTCGCTACGGCTTCCATTATGCATAACATCTTCATAGGATCCTATCATCCGATGGAGACGAAAGATGGGAGCACCAATTTTCTTCGTGAGCTGTTCATAAACCTCCGTTGCCGATAGATTGCTATCAATCTGGATAGAAGGATTCCCGCGCGCCACACGCCAAAACATAGCCTCATCTTCATTGCTCATACCTGTCGCGTTGCAGACTTGTTCGGTTACTTTGTCACGAATTTTGCCATCCTTACCCGGGCTTTGAAGCCATAACTCTATTTCTCTTTGAGATAATTCAGTGCTGCCTGAGAGTAGATGTGTTGCAAGGTTTTTAAGGGTAAATCTCTTTCCAGGACATGACCACTCTTCAAGAATATCTTTTATAATTTGTTCATAGGGGGCCTTAACACTCTCTCCCTCTGCAATCATTTCTACAAAAGACTTCTTGTGTGTAAGATGAGGGGGATTATAAGAACGGTATTGTTTAAGGTGCAATGCTGCTTTGTTGACTACTTCACTATTTCCAATTTCTTCTGCTGATAACCATTTCGCAATGGTAGAATCGATGCTTTCTTTCTCTAACTTCAGCAATGCTTTCTTTTCAGGCCACGCATTATTGAGACGTTGGTGTAAGGCGATGTATTCTGTTTCTAAGGCATCCAATGCTTCACGCTGACCCGCAGTGGAGCGTGTGGTGGCTAAATGATCTTTTAAGGATGATGGCTCATGAAGCGCTAGATAGATGATGGTGTCGTGTTCGGGTTCAAACTCCATCCTTCTATCATTGCTTACTACGGGAATTTTGCCTGTTTGTACCGCATCAATTACTTTTTGCCGCAACGCTACGGCGCGTGTTTTAATGTCAGGAGTTTGGCGACACAATAATGCTTCGTAGGGTATGGTACTCATAGAAGTTTTACGGTTAGAGTGATGTTCACTCTCAATTCTACCACAGCCTTATTTATAATAAAAATTAAGCTTTTATTACAACTGAAGGAGCAATATCTATTATTTAAATACAAATAGATACGCTTAACGAAGTTATGGTGGTGGAGGCTGGATTTGAACCAGCGAACGCTTACGCGGGCAGATTTACAGTCTGCTGCCATTGACCACTCGGCCACTCCACCACTAGGTTTTCTTGCGCGCAACGCGCGCTAGAAAACATTGTGCCCTCCGAAGCCCAAAGGGCGTAGGATGGGCTGTCGCCCTTGTTAAGGCAAGCCTTGCCTTTAGGGAAGCAAGCTTGTACACCAACGGGCATCTAAAAGTCAATTCACCTATCTCCCTTGAATGTGTATGACCTATTGGCTCTACGGTTTTCATAGCGTGGAAGCGGCGCTGAATCACCCCGAGCGGCGCATTAAGCGCGTATTGGTGAGTGATCAGCAGGCTCCCAAACTACAAGCTCTCGCGCAAACCCGCAAACTCAAATGCGAAATCGCCAAGCCAACCGATATTGAAAAATACGTTGGAAAAGATGCTGTACATCAAGGAGTTGCAGCACTAGTCGAAAACCTAGAGCCCCTCACGCTTGATGATGTCGTCACCAAGTCCGAAAAACCTATCTTGGTGCTCGATCAGGTTACCGATCCCCACAATGTCGGCGCGATGCTGCGCACCGCCGCCGCGTTTGATGTGGCCTGTGTCATCGTCCAAGAACGCCACTCCCCGCAAGAATCCGGCGTACTCGCCAAAGCCGCCAGCGGCGCGCTCGACATCGTGCCCATGGTCTACGTCACCAATATTTCCAACGCTCTGCTCGAACTCAAAGACAAAGGCTATTGGGTGGTGGGATTGGACGGCCACACGAAAACCACCTTCCAGGAGGCCAAACTGAAGCGTAACACCGCGCTTGTGATGGGCGCGGAAGGCGAGGGCTTGCGCCGCTTGGTCGCTGAACGCTGCGACCAACTCGTCAAATTCCCCATCTCCTCGCGCATGGAAAGCTTGAATGTTTCCAACGCGTGTGCGATAGGGCTCTATCTGTTGGCGAATAGCTAATGAGGCGTCACGAAAATTTAAACTAGATTCTGGAAAAGTGAAGAATTTTGAGTTATTGCTTTTATGACCCTAACCGGAGGGAGGGTGCTTGAGAACCCATTCCTTCGATGCTGCCAATTACTCCTGGCAATGCTGCTTTATTTGTCACTTGGTGATCAAAAAACATAACGCTACCACTTAAAACTAGTCTGCCACCTAAATCAATTGCATCTCTACAAAAGCTACGTTGTAAACTTTTCGCAGGTTTGCTTGAATCGTTATAATCACGTATATCTAGATTTTCCATTGCTGTAGCCGGGATATCTTCATATATAATTTTTGCAAAATGATCCCTTACGGCTTGGCGTTGTTCAGCATTCATTGTGCGCCACTGCCCTGGATCAAGCTCTATATCAAACACAAAACTGTGGCACGCTGAAGGATATTTATTACCCTCAGAAGCGAGTGTGTTGTCGTATTTAATAGAGGCATTTTTAACGCAATCAGATTCGGATTTCTGTAGAGCGTTTTGCGCAGGTCTAATTTCTCGACGCGATGACGGCAAATTATCAGACATGATGGAATCCCTTGTTTAACTGCCTATCGATAATACCATCTTTATGGTTAATATTTTAATAAACATCTATATTATTGATGTAAAACATACCATTATTTATGATGATGTGTTTGATGAAGCGGGTGGAAAGATGGACCCAGTCAATATAGTCCGACTTCGCTCACTTCGCGAGCTACGACGGACACTCCTTCGCCTAAGCACGGCCTTCGTGCGTCTTACGCAAGTGGCGTAAGCCACCCGAAGCCGTAGGCGAAGGGTGGAGCGGGTGAAGGGAATCGAACCCTCGTATGCAGCTTGGAAGGCTGCCGTTCTACCATTGAACTACACCCGCATTATCAGAGGCTCTAGCCTATCGCACAGGCTCTGCAAACATTCAAGACTCAAAAACTCCTTGGACCCTTACACAAGCTGTGGTTTAACCCCTCCATGCAATCAACCACTCTCCCCCTCGAATCCAGCGTCGGCGACTATATCACACTACTCAAACCCGGTGTGATGTCGCTTGTGGTCTTTTCCGGCGCGGTTGGTATGTGGCTGGCTCCCGGTACGGTCCACCCCTTTATCCAATTCATTATTATCCTAACGATCGCCGCCGGTTCCGGCGCCGGCGGGGCGATCAACATGTGGTTCGACCGCGATATCGACGCGCAAATGCTGCGCACTATGGGCCGCCCGGTGCCTGCCGGCCGCATTAATTCTCACAACGCGCTCGGATTTGGTATCATTCTCGGTATTTTCGCAGTGATGACGTTAGGTTTGGCGACCAACTGGACTGCTGCAGGCATGCTCGCTTTCGCCATTTTCTTTTATGCAGTGATTTACACCATGTGGCTCAAACGTGCTACGCCGCAAAACATCGTGATTGGCGGCGCAGCAGGTGCCTTCCCTCCTGTCATCGGCTGGCTTGCCGCTTGTGGGCAAATGGCCGTGTTGCCATGGATTTTATTCCTGATCATTTTCCTGTGGACGCCACCGCATTTCTGGGCACTCGCGCTCTACCGCAACTCGGATTACAAACGCGCCGGTATTCCAATGATGCCGGTCGTTGCCGGTCTTCCGGCCACCAAAAAACTGATGTTGCGTTATAGCATTCTTCTTGTTGCCATTACGCTTGTGCCCAGTTTGATGGGTGATCTGGGTATGGTTTATGGTGTGAGTGCCGCCATCCTCGGCGGTCTATTCGTCACCCGTACTTACCAGGTTGTGCGCAGTGAGAGCGATCTTCCTGCCAAAAAACTCTTCGGCTATTCTATCCTTTATTTATTCGCACTGCTTGCTATGATGCTGGTAGATTTTTTGGGAGGCTTATGAATCCATCGACCGTACATTCACTGACAAACATGACCGTCTACCTGATGGGTATGAGCTTCGTGCTGGGCAGCCTCAGCACCATTTTGATCCTGATTGTACTCGACTTTATCCGCATCGCCCGAAGCGGTGGCTTTAAAAATTCCGAAGACGTTGCCGCCTATGATGAAAGCACGCCCGATGCCAATGACTGAGCTCCATCAGCGTAAGCGCTCAAAGAATTTGGCGATGGTTGCAGTGTTGGTTCTGCTTGCGCTCACCTTTTTCGGCATTACCCTCGTCCGCTTCCACTAATGCTGCATATTTCCCTATTTGCCCATCCCAACGCACCGCTCGCGCTTGATGCTGCCAAAGCGCTTGCAACAAATGGCGACTCTTTTACCATTCACACCCCAGGCATTGCCTATAGCTACGTTGCGGCTTCCGCGCCGGATGCTACTGCAACCATGGATGTCATCACACAAACCCACCCGTTTCCACAGAAACGCTTGATCATTTCGGATATGGATTCGACGATGATCACCGTCGAGTGCATCGACGAACTGGCCGATTTTGTTGGCAAAAAAGCACATGTCGCCGCCATCACCGAAAAAGCCATGCGCGGCGAACTTGATTTTGAAGCGGCACTCACCGAACGTGTCGCCCTCCTCAAAGGCTTGCCCGAATCTACGTTGGAAGAATGCTACGCCACGCGCGTGAAGATGATGCCCGGCGCTGAAACACTCGTGCACACGTTTAAAACACGCGGTGGCTATAGCGTCCTCGTCTCCGGCGGATTTACGTTTTTTACCTCTCGTGTTGCTAAAGCCCTCGGCTTTGACGAAGACCACGCCAACCGCTTAGAAGTGGCGGGTGGCAAACTAACCGGCAACGTCATCCCCCCAATCCTCGGCAAGGAAGCCAAGCTGGAAACATTGCACTCAACTGTAAGAAAAATCGGAATTTCTACCACCGAAGTGCTCGCAATCGGCGACGGCGCGAATGATTTGCCGATGCTGAAAACCGCCGGTCTCGGCGTTGCCTTCCGTGCGAAACCCAAAGTGCAGGCCGAAACCAATGCGCGCATGAATGTTGCGAATTTAGACTGCTTGCAATTTATCTAACCACCTCTTAGTCTCAAAGGCCATGACCGCACATCACACGAAACTCCTCGTCATCGGCTCTGGCTCTGCCGGTTGCACCGCCGCTATTTATGCCGCCCGCGCCATGTTAAAACCGATCATGGTCAGGGGCTTACAACCAGGTGGCCAGCTTACCATCACTAACGATGTTGAAAACTATCCTGGTTTTGAACACGCTGTTCAAGGTCCGTGGCTCATGGAGCAAATGGAAAAACAAGCCGCTCACGTCGGCACTGAAATCTTTGACGATACGATCATTGAAATCGACCTTAATGCGACCCCCTTCACCGCTAAAGGTGATTCCGGAAACACCTACACCGCCGATACCGTAGTCATTGCAACCGGGGCCACCGCCCGCTGGCTCGGAATTCCAAGTGAAAAAGATTTTGCCGGTTTCGGCATTTCGGCTTGCGCGACCTGCGATGGATTTTTCTTCAAAGACCAGGAAGTGGCCGTCATCGGCGGCGGCAACAGCGCGGTGGAAGAAGCGCTTTATCTTTCCAATATCGCAAGCAAGGTGACGCTAATTCATCGCCGTGATAAACTGCGCGCCGAAAAAATTGGGCAAGAACGCTTGCTTAAACACCCGAAAATCTCTGTGATCTGGGATTCGGTGATCGATGAATTTGTCGGCACGCAAAACCCACCTTCGCTTACCACACTACGCCTACGCAATGTGATTACCGGCAAGCTCTCTGAGCTCTCCGTCACCGGTGCCTTTATCGCCATTGGTCATGTGCCCAATACGGATTTGTTCAAAGGCCAAATCCATGTGGATGCCGAAGGCTATATCGAAACTGTCCCCGGTAGCACCCGCACCAACATCCCCGGCGTCTTCGCCGCAGGCGACGTGCAGGATAAAACCTTCCGCCAGGCCGTCACCGCCGCTGGCACCGGCTGTATGGCGGCACTCGAAGCCGAGCGCTGGCTGTCTAACACCGGCAAGCTATGACATTAACGCCCGCACCCCTTACACATCGAGCGATAGCATTTGCAATTGATTTTCTGATCTATCGGACAATAGTCTTCTTAATCAATAAAGCGTTTCTTCCTCATACATCGAATAGCGCCTGGATAGTTGATTTGATGTTGGTGGTGGTATTCATCGTATCTTACTTTGCGCTGCTGGAAGGCCCCTTGACGCGTTCCACTCTTGGTAAAAGAGTGATGAAATTACAAGTGGTGGATGAGAACGGAAAAAGCCTATCCTTTAGTAAAGCATATCAAAGAAGCGCACTTAAAATGCTGCCCATTCTATTATTTATGAGTTTTGGGGCGCTTGTACTCTTTGCCGTGTCGTGGGGAGATGCAGCAAAAAGTGTAGGACTTATCGTTTTTACTCTTTATAGCCTCTTGAACTATGGCTCTGTTTTTCTAAACAAAAACAGGCAGGCGCTCTACGATAAAATAACCAAAACCATGGTGGTTTCAGCCCACAGTAGAGCCTAGACACTCTCGCATTTTGCACTATGATGCATGGCTCTCAACTTAGGAGTTAGGCATGGAAGAATTCCTCCGCGAAGTACAAGAAGACATGGTGCGCGAAAAATACCGCGTGCTCTGGCAGCGCTATGGCAGTTTTGGTATCGCGGCGGCGATTGCTATTGTGGTTGCAACTGTTGGCGTGCAAGCCTGGAAAACCATGCGGCTTAATGCCCACATGAAAGCAACCGATGTGCTGCTCGTGGCTGCTGAGAAAAATACACCTGAAGCCTGGAAAGACGCTGCTAAAAACACCACCGGCAACGCCCAAGCCATTGCCTTGCTCAACACCGGCGCTTATGCGGAAGCCGCCAAAGCCGCCACCGACCCGGCGCTGCAATCCTTCGCCCGCGCCTATGCGCAAGAAGCCCCCAAAAGTAACAACGAAGCTTTTGCGCCGGTGATGTTAGAAAATCAGGCCGTGCAAGCGATGGAAAAAAACAAGGTGGAGGATGCTAAAAAATCACTCGCAGCCTTGAAAGCCAATGAGAACGTGCCACCTACCATGCGTGAACGCGCCGAAGCCCTTTCCCGCTTTACCGAGCAACATGCCGATGCCCTTGCCAAGCACTAAACTCCTCGTTACAACAGCGCTGATTCTAAGCCTCTGTGCATGCAGCTGGTGGCGCTCGATCGACACGCCGGCCGAAACCAAAAAAGCTGAAGGCACACGCCTTGAAGCTTTGAAGTCTGATACACAGCTGGTGCCCGATAGCTCGCTTGCGG
Organism: uncultured Rickettsiales bacterium; assembly: GCA_964405685.1. Classification (GTDB taxonomy): domain Bacteria; phylum Pseudomonadota; class Alphaproteobacteria; order Rickettsiales; family SXRF01; genus CAYOOP01. The sequence continues at coordinate 283,123 of CAYOOP010000001.1, read as the reverse complement.
CCACGCCGCCGGAGCTTCCACCGGCCGAGAGCTTTCCCGAAACCCTAAGCGTGCGTGTCTCTGAAACGATCGGCAACGGCCGCGATTTCACCTACGGCGTCACACCGCAACCTGTCATCGCCAGCAACGTCATCTATGTCATGGATGCCGCAGGAAATATTTCCGCTCACGATGCGCAAAACATTTCTCGCGTCCTCTGGCGCGCTGCCGGCGTTGCCGATGAAGATGAAAATACCATGTTAACCGGCGGCCTTACCATGAGCGGCGGCGTGCTTTACGCCGTTTCTGGCAATGGATTGATCGCCGCCCTGGATGCTGCTACCGGCCGCGAACTCTGGCGGCAGGATATTAAAATCCCCGTGCGCTCCACTCCCGCGGTGGATGGCGGTCGCGTGTTCATCGTCACCGTCGATAGCCAAATTTTTGCGCTCGATGCTGCTACTGGTGCTAGTGTGTGGACCACGCGCGGGATCGACGAAGGCTCAAGTTTCCTCGCACTCGCCTCACCCCTTACCGTCAACGGCGGCCTCATCGCACCGCTATCCTCCGGCGAACTCAAAGTCGTGCAGCAATCCGACGGCAGCGAAATTTGGTCGGATATGGTGAGCGCCTCCAAACGCATGATCGCTACGTCCGATTTCAACGGCTTCGGTGGCGACCCGGTGATCGCTGGCAATGCACTTTATGTCGCAAGCGCCTCCGGCATCTTGGCCGCTTACCGCCTGGATAACGGTCTGCGCGTATGGGAGCAGCCGGTCGTGTCTATGCAAACCCCGCTGGTGGTTGGCAACGCCTTATTCCTCTTGTCCTCAGATGCTACACTCATCGCTTTTAACCGTCTCGATGGCCGCGTGTTTTGGGTGGCGACCTTGCCGCGCTACGAAGATGCGAAAGATAAAAAAGATCCCTACCATTGGAGCGGCCCCGTCATGGCTGGCGGCAAGCTCTATGTCGCCGGTGCTCACGGCGAAATGAAAGCGTTTAACCCCACAAACGGCAGCGAAATAGGCACCATCGAAATCCCCGATGATATCTACGCCACACCGCTTGTCAGTGGTATGCGGATGATCGTCGTGCGCAAAAACGCCGAACTCGTGGCATTGTATTGATATGTTCACCGTCGCCATCGCAGGCCGCCCCAACGTCGGCAAATCCACTCTGTTTAACCGTCTTACCAAAACGCGCGCAGCGCTGGTGCATGATCAACCCGGCCTCACGCGCGACCGCAAAGAAGGTATCGTCGCAATCGGCGGCATCGAGTTCAAGCTAGTCGATACCGCCGGGCTTGAGTTCGCAGGCAAGCATTCACTTGAAGAACGCATGACCGAACAATCTTTGAAAGCCGTCGCCGAAGCTGGTGTTACGCTGTTTGTGGTGGATGCCAACGCGGGCATCAATGCCGAAGATCAGCGTTTCGCCAAACTCTTACGCACCAAAGCCAAAAAAGTCATTTTGCTCGCCAATAAATCCGAAACCAAAGCCGCACGCGGCAATTTGGGAGACATGTATTCCCTCGGTTTCGGCGAGGCCATCCCTGTTGCTGCCGAACACGGCGAAGGCATTTCCGATTTATTGCAAGCCGTACTCGTCCTCATGCCCGATGACGAAGAAACCGAAAAGAAAACCAAAGAGCGCCCCCTCAAACTCGCCATCGTTGGCCGCCCGAACGCTGGAAAATCCACCCTCATCAACGCATTGCTCAGAGACGAACGCGTCCTCACCGGCCCCGAAGCCGGCATCACCCGCGATGCCATTGCGATTCCATTTACGTGGGACAATAAACCCGTCGAGCTAATCGACACCGCGGGCTTGCGCAAATCCGGCCGTGTCTCCGACGTGCTTGAAAAACTGGCCGCCATGGATACGCGCCGCTCGGTCAATTTCGCCGAAGTCGTGGTGCTGATGGTCGACGCTGGCGCGCCTATGGAAAAACAAGATCTGACGATCGCATCAGACGCTGCCGAAGAAGGCCGCGCGCTTATCATCGCGGTGAATAAATGCGATCAGGCCGAGCAAGTGCCATTGCTCATCGAAGATATTTCCGAACGCATCACCGACGTGCTGCCGCAAGTGCGCGGCGTGCCCGTCATCCCCGTGTCGGGCCTCAAAAAACAAGGCCTCAAAGCCTTGATGACCACCGCCTTTACCCAACACGCTCTCTGGAACACCAAGCTCACCACCGGTAGCCTAAACCGCTGGTTAGAAGGTGCCCTCGAGCGTCACGCACCGCCGCTCATTAACGGCCGTCGTCTCAAAATTCGCTACATCACCCAAACCGGCATCCGCCCGCCGAGCTTTCGTCTATTTGTGAATCTAGACGACGTCCCCGGCCATTATTTACGCTACCTGATTACCGATCTGCGCGAGGCGTTTAACCTCCCCGGCATCCCCATCCGCATGCAAATCAAAAAGGGCGAAAATCCCTACGCCAAAAAGTGATTTTATAGGCTCTTGATATCTTCTCTTTATTTCCCGTTTTTCTTTCTTATTCTGCTTCCAACATCCTATGGTTTCCCTGCTCAAGGCACCCCTCTTAGGCAGGCAGGCCGGAGCTGGAGAAGTGCGTCAACATCGTTGAACGATTTGCATAGGTATTCTCCGGTTCCACCCTTTTATGGCTACGCCGACTCATTTCAACCAAGGAGACCCTTATGGCAACCACCGAAACACGCAACCACCTCGATCCTACCGTAGATTTCCGCATCGCGGTGCTGGATGAGGCGTAAAAATCCTACAGATACCCAACCGGGATGGCGTCAATGTCTTCGACGAGCGGCACAAGTGTTGACACAAAACAAATGACGCCACCATGCCCGACAGGGGTTTTAACACCCTTAAGATAATCAAAGACTTTGCAATCGGCGCGGGATGGCGACGCGGTTTTTTTAATTTCTAGCGGGTAGAGCGTGCCGTTTTCCTCAATCAGAAAATCCACCTCGTTCTTTTTATTGTCACGGTAAAAATACACACGAGGATTACGACCATTGTGGAGGTATGACTTGATGATTTCCGATACCACATAGGTTTCCAGCATCGCACCGGCCATCGCGCCGCGCTCCAGCACCTGTGCGTTCAGCCAGCCAGTCAGGAACGCACACAGCCCGGTATCCATGAAATAGAGCTTGGGTGTTTTTACTAAACGCTTGGTTTGGTTTCGGTAATAAGGTTGTAGCAATCTGACGATGCCGGAGGCTTGCAGAACATTAAGCCAGGACTTAATCGTTACCTGACTGACGCCAACATCGCTTGCAATATCTGCGTAATTGACGAGTTGTGCCGTGCGCGCAGCGGCGATCTGCATGAACTTCAAAAACGTCGCTTTGCTTTTCACACCAAGATAGTCCTGCACATCACGCTGGATATAAGTAGAAACATAGGAATCATAGAACTGTTCCCAGTTTTCAGCTGAATGCTTCCCTTTTTGTATGACCATTGCCGGATATGATCCGCGCCATATTTTCTGAAAGGCTTGGTGCGCACTCAGCGGTTGCGCCAATTCCCCGCGTTTTTTAAGCAACTTTGCTTCCGGCAAAAAGGGGGGAGCGCTTGTTCTTCCTTGTTCTTCGGCCAGCGTAATGCCCTGAAGCTGCAAGATGCCTACGCGACCGGCGAGTGATTCGGTCACATTCTTCATCATCTCAAATTGCTGTGAACCGGTAAGCCAGAATTCACCGGGCCTTTGGCTCCTATCCACGGCTATCTTGATATAAGGAAACAAGTCAGGCGCATACTGCACTTCGTCAATCAGAACGGGGAGTTCCAAGTTTTGAATAAACCCGGCAGGATCGGATAACGCCGCCGCACGCTGCGTTAAATCGTCGAGTGTTACATACGTGCGCTTTTTCTTATCGACGTTTTGCAGCAGGGTGGTCTTGCCTACCTGCCTTGGCCCAGTGAGAAGTAGCACCTTAAACCCACCGCTGACGCGGACAATAGACTTGGAAAGGGTGCGTTTAATAGAGGGAGACATATGGTGCTAATATAAGGTTGCATTTTAGATTAGCCCATAATGCATCAGAAGTCAACCCACCCTTTGATCAAGCAAACGCCGCTTGTTTCTTGAGCTTTTTCACCCTTTTGTATCGATTGTTTGGTGGGCGATTTTTTCATCGCTTGGATTCTTTCGTTTGAATATAAACGACTGCAAGATAGAATAGTTTTTGCTATGCGCCAAATGTTTTTGCAATCATCGTTGTTTGAAACGCCGCAACCAGCAGTTTCTGGGCTGGTGTACATTGCCGATTTTATCGATGCAGCCACTGAAGAAGCACTCATCCAAACTATCGATGCCCAGCCGTGGATAACAGAGCTGAAGCGCCGCGTGCAACATTACGGCTGGCGGTACGATTATAAGGCAGGCGGTATCACACAGGATTTACGCATCGGCACCATCCCGGATTGGCTGGTCGGACTATGCGAGCACCTGAGCGCCGAGGACATTTTCTCTCGCACGCCCGATCAGGTTATCATCAATGAATATCAGCCTGGGCAAGGTATTTCCGCGCATATCGACTGTGTACCTTGTTTTGCCGAAACCATCGCCAGTCTGAGTTTAGGCTCGCCGTGCGTGATGGATTTCACGCACAGCAAAACAGGCGAGAAATCATCACTGCTACTGGAACCGCGTAGCCTGCTCGTCCTCACTGGCGATGCGCGTTATGTCTGGCAACATGCCATTATTGGGCGCAAAACCGACCGATATAATGGCACCACACTTCATCGCAGCCGTCGTATTTCACAGACGTTTAGAAAAGTGATTGCCGGTTAGTCTTCAGGGCTATCTGTTTCAGGCTCATGAATTCTTATTTTACTGAACCAGAGCTTTGTATTGCTCGGCGCGGCCTGCCAGCGTCTCACCGGCGAACCAGATTCGGATCATCCGTCGGTTCGCTGCGCATATCGCAACCGCCACAAATAGAAAATCCTCGCCGGATTTATTGGCCGAAATCGGGTCCATGTCCGCGCAGGATATAGGTCTGAATCATGTTGCCGGTTTTGAGATTGTTCGACTGTTGTGTTGCAACGACAACAATGGATTTGCTGTTGATCAATGATGGGCCTTCGTAGATGATATGTCCTTTGGGTTTGGGCATCTGAATTTCAAGTCCATCTTTCGCCATGTGTTGCCACTATTTTTTTCCAACTGGACCACCAGTGGACCACGGGGCATTTTCGGGGGTCAAAACAGGGAATGGCGGAAGCGGTGAGATTCGAACTCACGGAGGCTTGCGCCTCGCTGGTTTTCAAGACCAGTGCCTTAAACCACTCGGCCACGCTTCCGTTAGATTTTCTGGCGCGGCGCGCCTTAAAAAATCTTGACCCCGACGTAGCTCGCACTTTCAAGGGAGCGTAGGCGGATCGGTTACCCAAACACCCTAGCTGAGCCAGGCCGCTTGAATCATGGATTTGGTATAGGTGTTTCCTGGCTTTGTAAATAGGGTTTTCGTTGTCTCCATCTCCACCATTTCCCCGCGCCTCAGCACCAAAATCCGGTGTGCAATCGCGCGGATGACGCGTAAATCGTGAGAAATCAGCAGGAAGCTGATGCCGTCTCGCAGCTGAAAGCTCTTTAGCAACTCCAAAATCTGACTTTGCACGGTCACATCAAGCGCGCTTGTCGGCTCATCAAGCACCACCAGCTTGGGCCTTAGCACCAGCGCGCGGGCGATCGAAATCCGCTGCCGCTGCCCGCCGGAAAATTCATGCGGATAGCGGCCAGCCATTTCGGGCGAAAGCCCGACATCGATGAGCATCTGCGCAATCCGCGCCTCGTGGTCGCGCGCATCCGGCTCATGCACGCGCAGTCCCTCGCCAATAATCTGCCCCACCGTCATCCGCGGATTCAAGCTCCCAAACGGGTCCTGAAACACGAGTTGCATTTCCCTCCTGAGCGGATGCAATTGCTTGCGAGTGAGCGCACTAATCTCCCGTCCCGCAAACACCACCGTGCCGCTCGCCTTCAGCATCCGAATCAGTGCAAATGCCAACGTCGTTTTCCCCGAGCCCGATTCGCCGACGATCCCCAGCGTCTCCCCTTTTTTAAGCGTTAGCGACACACCCTTCACCGCAACATTCACCCCCGTCACCCGCCGCAACACCCCGGCTTTGACCGGAAACCCAACATTCACACTCTTCGCCTCCAGCAACACTTCCGCATCGGCCGGCAGCGTCACCGCCTCACCCTTAGGCTCACTTTTAAGCAACGCCTGCGTATAGGGATGTTGCGGTGCCGCCCACACCGTCTTCACCTCGCCCACCTCCACCAACTCGCCCTGTTTCATAATCGCCACCCGCTCCGCCATGTGCTTAACCAGTGAGAGATCATGCGTAATAAACAACATCGCCATGCTGCGCTCGCGCTGGAGTTTTTTAAGCAGTGTCAAAAGCGTCGCCTGAATGGTCACATCCACCGCCGTCGTCGGTTCATCAGCAATCAAGAGCTTCGGGTTATTCGCAATCGCCATCGCAATCATCACCCGCTGTCGCTCTCCGCCCGAAAGCTCATGCGGATAAGCACCCAGTCGCTCCTTCAAATACGGCAACCCCACATCCTCGAGCAACTGCATAATCCGTGCACGCAACTCCGGCTCACGCGAATGATGAATCGTAATCGCCTCGCCAATTTGTTTCCCAATCGTATGCAGCGGATTCAGCGCCGTCATCGGCTCCTGGAAAATCATCCCAATATCCGCGCCACGAATCCCGCGCATCTCACGTTCAGAAAGCTCAGAAAGTGTTTTCCCATCAAACGCAATCGACCCCGAAACGTGAAACTGTCGCGCCAACAACCGCATCACCGAAAGCGCCGTCAGCGATTTTCCCGAACCGGATTCACCCACGAGTGCCAGCATCTCCCCACGCTCAATGGCAAACGAAACATCGTTTACGAGCTTGCGCTCATCCTCCAGCGCCACCGTTAAATGTTCGACCGAAAGCAAGCTCATCGCCGCATTCCTTTCCGATCATCAAACGCATCGCGCACCGCTTCTGAGATAAAGATAATCAGCACTAAGAGCGATGCAATCACCAGAAAGCCCGTAATCCCCAGCCACGGCGCTTGCGGATTATTTTTCCCCTGCAGCAGTAATTCCCCAAGCGATGGCGACCCCGGCGGCAACCCAAACCCCAGAAAATCCAGGGTGGTAAGCGCTGTCACCCCATGCGAAAGCATGAACGGCAAAATGGTAAGCGCCGCCGTGAGCGCATTGGGCAGCACATGCCTAAGCATAATCCGCCATTCGGAGACTCCAAGCACCCGCGCTGCTTTCACATAATCAAAATTCCGTGCACGCAAAAATTCTGCGCGCACCACGCCGGTTAAATTCATCCACGAAAAAAGTAGCATGATGAGCAGCAACCAAAAAATATTCGGCTCCACAAAACTCGATAAAATAATCAGCATAAACAACACCGGCAGGCCCGACCAAATCTCGATAAACCGCTGAAACAACAAATCCGTCCACCCCCCAAAATAGCCTTGTAACGCGCCGGTAACAATCCCCACCACGGCACTCACCGAGGTTAACGTCAGCGCAAACAAAATCGAAATCCGGAACCCATAAATCACCCGTGCCAATACATCGCGCCCCTGATCATCCGTCCCGAGCAGATTCGCCACATCCGGTGCCGTTGGCGTCGAACGTCCGAGATCGTAATTGATGGTAGAATAGCTGTAGTGCAACAGCGGCCACACCATCCACCCATCCGCATTAACCCGCTTGATAAATTCCGGATCGCGATAGACCGCCTCTGTCTCAAAATCCCCACCAAACGCTTGCTCACTATAGGTTTTTACCATCGGCACATAGAGCTTGCCCTGATAGGAAAGCAGCAGCGGTTTATCGTTGGCAATCACCTCCGCAAACAGCGTGACTATAAACAGCGCAAGAAAAATCCAGAGCGAAACAATGCCGCGCTTGTTAGAGCGGAATTTGGTGATGCGTTTTTGCGTAATCGGAGAAAAAGTCATTCCCCCCTCCGATCAAAATCAATCCGCGGGTCGACCCACATATAGACCAAATCGCCAATTAAATTGGAGATGAGGCCGAGTAAGGTGAAGATAAACAATGTGCCGAAAATAATCGGGTAATCCCGCGAGATCACCGCTTCGTAGCCCAAGAGCCCCAGCCCGTTGAGCGAAAAAATAATTTCAATCAGCAGCGCCGAGGTAAACATAATCCCAAGCAGTGCACTCGGAAATCCTGCAATTATAATCAACATCGCATTCCTAAACACATGGCCATAGAGCACCTTGCGTTCGGCCAGGCCTTTGGCACGCGCGGTTAACACATATTGCTTGCTGATTTCATCTAAGAAACAATTTTTGGTGAGCATGGTAAGGCTTGCGAATCCGCTTAGCACCATGGCAACAACGGGCAGGGTGATGTGCCAAAAATAATCGCCAATCCGTGCGAAAAATCCAAGCTCGGCAGCATTGTCCGAACTCAAACCCTTCAGCGGGAACCACTGAAAATAATTGCCACCGGCAAATACAATGATGAGCAAAATCGCAAATAAGAAGCTGGGAATGGCATAGCCGACGATAATCAAGGTGCTGGTTGCTACATCAAACGTGCTACCATCGCGCACGGCTTTTTTAATGCCCAGTGGAATCGAAATGCCGTAGATGAGCAGCGTCGTCCATAAGCCCAGCGAAATGGTGACAGGCAGGGTGTTCCAAATCAGCGTGGTTACGCGCTCATTGCGAAAAAAACTCTCACCAAAATCAAGCGTCGCATAGTTTTTTAGCATCAAGAAAAATCGCGTCAGCGGCGGCTTATCGAACCCATACATTTTTTCCAATCGTTCAATCAATTCGGGGTCGAGTCCCCGCGCGCCGCGATAAGCGGTCTCTGCATTCATGGCGACTTGCGACGCACCCGCAAAATCGCTCCCACCGCTGGAAATGCGCGAGGTGCTGCTTTGATCAATATGGGTGAGTTTTGCCACCATCTGTTCGACTGGCCCGCCGGGAGTTGCTTGCACAATCGCGAAATTCAGCGCCATGATCCCCAACAACGTCGGAATCATAAATAACAAACGGCGGATGATGTAAGCAGACATAGTGTGCTTATAGCAGCCCGCACTTCATCTGTCATCCTGCGCTTGTCGCGGGATCCGGATTCTGCCCTTCGGCGGGATGATAATTTATGGCCACATCACCTCTGGAGGAAGACTCATCAAAATCGCCTCCGTATTGCCACCGGTCATAAGCCCAAACCGCGTGCCGCGATCATACAGCAAATTAAACTCCACATACCTCCCGCGCCGCATCAGCTGGTGTTCTCGGTCTTCCTTCGTCCATGTTTCTTTGTAATATCGCCGCACTAATTGCGGGTAGATATTCAAAAACGCTTCGCCAACGGATTGCGTAAATGCAAAATCGGCATCCCAATTCCCGGTGTTCACATAGTCATAAAAAATCCCGCCCACGCCGCGCGGTTCATTACGGTGTTTCAGGAAAAAATACTCATCACACCATTGTTTGAATTTGGGGTAATAGCCTGCATCATGCGCATCGCACGCGGCCTTAAACGCCGCATGAAAATCCTCCGTATCTTTGGCATCGGGCTTCATCGGCGTGAGGTCCGCACCTCCACCAAACCAGAGTTTATATTGATTGCCTCCGGCGGATTCTGCTGAATCCGCCATGAGGCGCAGCTCAGGGCTGACTCGGCCTTCTGGCCTCGAATCACTAAATGGTACTTTCGACACCACTATCATCCTTGTATTCATATGCACCGCCGGAACCTTCGGGGAACACATATGTGCAACCAAGGAAATTCCGCTCGCCCAGAAGAAGGGATATTCTTGTGCGTTGGGCATTTCTTTGCGGAATTCAGGTGTAAACTCACCGTGTACGGTTGAAATATTCACACCTACTTTTTCAAACACACGTCCTTTCATCACCGACATTTCACCGCCCCCACCGCCTTCGCGGTTCCAGGGTGTTCTTTTGAAAAGCCCCATGGAATGTTCAGGAGAACATTCCATGGGGCGCTGCTTCGTAGGCTCATGGCTGGTGTGGTCTGCTGACCACATATTATATTCTTGTTCGATCTTCTCAAATTCTGCGCAAATGCGGTTGCGTAAATCGCGAAACCACGCGGCTGCTTTTTCCTGTTGGTCTTTAATCATGCTCGGTGTTGCCTCATTGCTTCTGAAATTCCAATCGCCGCAGTTTGCGCCACATTAAGCGAACGCATGCCTTCACGCATCGGAATACGTACACATACATCTGCTGCCGCCGCAACATCTTCCGGCACTCCCGCGCTCTCGCGCCCGAAGAGAAGTAGATCATTGGGTGCAAATGCGTGTTGATCATAATCAAGCGTTGCCTTGGTGGAAAAGAGCACCAATTTCCCTGCCGGCCGATCTTTCCTAAACACCTCAAAACTGCTGTGGCGGATAACGTCCGCATGTTCCACATAATCAAGCGCTGCCTTTTTAATCCGCGCCATATCGAAGATAAACCCGCACGGTTCAATGATGTGTAGCGGAGCGCCAAAACAGGCGCAGGTGCGAATAACGGCACCAACATTTTGAGCAATATCAGGCTGATAGAGGGCAATGGAGGGCATAAGCAATTGTGACAACTTGATGAAGTTTGACGAGAATTAGCCGAAATCCCTGTACGAAGCGAGCCTCATTTGAGATAATCAAGCGAGAGGTTAAACATGGCATTTATTACATCGTCTATGCAACATCCCGTCCCCACTCCTCCCGCCATCTTCAAAGTGTTTCATGCACTGAGTGGTGTGGGACTGATTGCATTATTCGCTGGCTTTTCGGTCTGTTTATTTGACACCAGCAAAATCCCTCAATGCGTGGACTACGCGATGTATGCCACCGACGTTCTCAAAGGCGTCGGTGATCATATTATTCAATGGTTTATCTTGCTCGTCAAAGAAGTCTTCAGCCGCTACTAGATCGGCATTCTCAGAATTTCCTGATACGCAGAAATCACCCGGTCACGTACGGCAACCACGGTGTTGAGTGTCAACTCCGCTTCTGCAACTGCCGAAACCAGCGTGCTCAAATCCCCTTCGCCGGTGAGTGCCGCAAGCTGTGCTTTCTCGGCTTTTTTACCGGTGTCGACCACATGTTCAATCGCTTGACCTAAAAAATCACCGAAGCTCGGGCCGCTGGTTGCTTCACTGTCCGCGCCCGCATCCATGCTACTCAGCATTTTCATTTGCTGTTGGTACGCATTCGCTGCGCGGGATAAATTTACGTCCACCATAGTGTTCACTTACAAGATTGGCCTTAAATAACAGTTAATTCCACCGTCATTCTTCTCACAACGAAGTCATGGGGCAGAATCTCCTGGGTTTATGAGATCTTGCTCTAACCCTCCGGGTTAAGCAGGATGACGCAATTATCAGCGCAATAGCTCGAGAGTACGGTTCACCATTGCTTTGCTGACTTCGACTACGCCGAGATTTGCTTCATATCCACGCCTGGCCTCGCGCATGTCCACCATTTCAATAATCGTGTTCACATTAGGCATCAAGACGTACCCATCAGCATTCGCCGCCGGATGGCCGGGCATGTATTTGAGATTAAAGTCGGATTTATCTTTAATCTGTTCTTTGACATTGACTACTTGCACGCCAAGCTTGCGGTCCAGCTCATTTTTAAACACCACAATCTGGCGCCGATAAGGTTCCGACCCTGGCGTAGCACCAGTCGATTCCGCATTGGCAATGTTTTCTGCGATCACACGCAAACGATCCGACTGGGCTTTCATCCCGCTAGCGGCGACATCCATGGCATTAGTAATTTGCATAGTCTATCCTACTCTTATCCTGCGTTCGTATTGCCAAGCGCCAGCTTGAACATGCCGATTTGCTTGCGGTAGACGCTGGTGGCGATGTTATATTCCATCTGCGTCTGCGCGACTTTTTTGAGTTCATCATCAAGCGAAACGCGGCTGTCATCCGGGTTGCGTTCATCGCCAGCATCATTGGCGGCTTTGTAATGCCCACCTTTGGTTGCTGGCTGCACATCAAAATGCATCGGGTTGGTGCGCATAATCCCAAGGTCGCTCATCCCGCCGCTGACCATCGCTTTAAAATTTGGCGTTTTCAAATCTTTAGCGGCATAGCCGGGTGTGTCGACATTGGCGACGTTTTGAGCAAGCACCACCTGGCGCTCACTCAAGAACTGCATTTTCTCCCTGGCCAGACGAAACACGGGTAAGCTGCCGATATCCATATAGTTTTGCTCGCTTTTTGTTTTTATTCGGGATATGTAAGCACTACTTGCGCTTCTACACTTTATTCTCGAATGAAGTGTAGAGCGAAAACCGTGCCAACTTGAAAAACCCTCGTCATGCTGTATCTTTCCCGCAAAGAAGGCGAATCGATCATTATCAACGACGCCATTGAACTCACCGTGGTTGAGATCAAGGGTCGCAGTATTAAGCTGGGGTTTGTATTTCCGCCGAACGCCTCTATTCTTCGCAAAGAGCTCTACGAGAAAATCAAACAGCAAAACATCGCTGCAACGGCGGATGTCGACACCGCAGATCTGGGCGAGATCACCATCGATTTCAACGCCCTACCCAAAGAGATCACCCCCGATGAGTGAGGGCGATTCGGATTTTGATCGCGACCGCCTGGCGGTAGCGCTCAAATACGATCGCGGCATCGTCCCCGCCCCGGTCATTTCCGCCAAAGGCAAGGGCACCATCGCCGAGGCGATCATCGAACTCGCCAAGAAACACGGCATTGAAATCAGGGAAGACAAGGACCTCGCACAGCTGCTGTCCAAGTTTGAGATTGACACGCCCATTCCCGCTGAGGCCTATATGGCGGTGGCGGAAATTCTTTCCTACATCTACCGCAAAAATAATCAGATGAAAGCAAAGCCCTGATGCAAGACATCACCACCATCTACCAAGGCGTCATGGATTTCATCAAGCAAGCCATTGCCGTCGCGCAGTCCGAGCCGGTTGCGGATATGGACGCGCTCAATCAAAAAGTCGAAGAACTTACCACCACCATCAACGAACTCCCCCTCGAAAAACGCATGGAATACCGCGGCGAACTCGGTGCCTTGTTTGATGCTTTAAGAGAACTCGAAACCACGCTCACCGACCGCCGCTCCGCAATCCAAGGCGAACTCGGCTCGCAACCACACCACCGCGCGGCCAATGCTGCCTATAGCAAAATCAACACCATCGACGACACAAAATAATGGCGAACGACAGCATCAACATCCTCCACACTTTAGGTGCCTTCGTGCTAGTGCTTGCACTGATTCTTGGCTTTGCGTTTCTGCTCAAAAGATTTGGCGCCCAAGGGATGTGGCTGGAAAAATTTAAAAGAGAATCGCGCCTGCGCGTCGTCGACCAATGCGCCATTGACGCACGCCACAAATGCGTAATTATTCAACGCGATTTGGTGCAGCATGTGGTGTTGTTGTCCCCCGAATCGGCTACACTCCTTGAAACTTTAATCGGAGAAAAACCCCGTGCGTAAGCTCGCTGCCCTCGGCACCCTAGTTTTCGCCCTCACCATCCTATGGTGTGGCACCGATGCCTATGCACAAGCCCTCAACATCGACCTCGGCAAAACCTCCTCGGCCACCGCGACCGGCCGCCTGATTCAACTCATCCTTTTCATGACGGTAATCTCGCTCGCGCCGGCGCTATTGCTTATGGTTACCTCGTTTGCCCGCATCATCATCGTACTCTCGCTGCTTCGCACCGCGATTGGTCTGCAACAAACCCCACCCAATCAGGTCATGGTGGCACTCGCACTGTTCCTCACCCTCTTCATCATGGCCCCCACCTTCGAAGCCGCCTACGACGACGGCGTCGCTCCACTCCTCGCCGAACAAATCGACGAACGCCAGGCCTTCGACCGCATGTCCACGCCCTTCCATGTGTTTATGATGAAACACGTCCGCGAAAAAGACCTTGAACTATTCATGAGCCTAGAGCCCAACACCAAAATTGACACGCCGGAGGATACGCCGTTTCGTATGCTTGTTCCTGCCTTCATGATCAGCGAACTCAAACGTGCGTTTGAAATCGGCTTTCTGATTTTTCTGCCCTTCGTCATCATCGACATGCTCGTGGCATCGATCTTGATGGCGATGGGGATGATGATGCTCCCACCGGTCATGATCGCGCTTCCTTTCAAGCTGATCTTCTTCGTATTAATCGACGGTTGGTACATGATCTGCGGAAGTTTGATTCGGAGTTTTCAGTAACGTCATTGCGAGGAGACATCGCCGACGAAGCAATCCCCGCCTACGTCAAGACTACGGCGTGGCAAGCCTTGTCTCGCCGAAGCTTCAGCGAGGCGGATGGATGCTTCGCCACGCTCGCAATGACGAAAACTACTTCCACACCGGCAGTGCATACTGCCCAATAAAATCATTATAAGTCTGGCGCGGCCGCGTAATCGCAAATTGCTCACCTTTCACCATCACCTCCGGCACCAGCATGCGTGCATTATATGTGCCCGACATCACCGCGCCATAGGCGCCTGCGGTACGAAACACGACCAAATCTCCCGGTTGCATCAACGGCAATTTGCGCCCTTCGGCGAACACATCGCTACTCTCACACACCGGCCCCACCACATCATACGCTTCTGTATTCGCACTTTCTTTCACCGCAAACACATCATGATATGCATCATACATCGCCGGGCGAATCAAATCATTCATCCCCGCATTCACCACCAAAAAGCATTTGTCTCCGGTCGTCTTGGTATAGAGCACCTCGGCGACCAAAATGCCTGCATTGCCAACCAGTAACCGCCCCGGTTCGCACATGAGTTCGCCGTCCGTATCCTTTAGCGCATCCAGCACCACTTTCGCATATTCCGCCGGCGACGGCGGATTTTTCGCCGCCTCATACGGCACACCCAAACCACCGCCTACATCAATCGTTTGGATGGGGACACCTGCTGCACGCAGTTCTTTCACAAACTCCGCCAGCCGCTTAAACGCCTCCGCAAAGGGGCTAAGCGAAGTCAGCTGCGAACCGATATGCACGGAAATTCCCTGCACGGAAATTCCTGGCAATATGAGCGCTTCCTTATAAAGCGCCCGCGCCTCATCAAACGAAATGCCGAACTTGCTTTCTTTGTGCCCAGTTGAAATTTTTGCATGCGTTCCTGCCACCACATCCGGATTCACACGCAGTGCCAGAGATGCTTTTTTGCCTAGAGAAACCGCCACGTCCGAAAGCTGGCGCACTTCGGAGGCGGACTCCGCATTAAATTGGAAAATGCCCTCAGAAAGCGCATAGGCCATTTCGTTTTTCGATTTGCCAACGCCCGAAAACACAATTTTATCCGCCGCAATACCCGCCGTACGAGCGAGACGAATTTCACCTTCCGAAACCACATCTGCCCCCACACCCATCGAGGCAAGCGTTGCCAGCACGCCCAAATTGCAATTGGCCTTCACGGCAAAGCAAATTCGAGCGGGGCGCGCAGCAAAGGCTTGCTGGAGCACGTCCACATGACGTTTTAGCGTCGCCTCAGAATAACAATAAAACGGTGTGCCCACTGCCTTAGCGAGCGCCGGAACACTCACGCCCTCTGCGTGATAGATTCCATTTTTATACGCAAAAAAATCCATGACTACTCGCTTTGCTCAGGCGCTTGTTGTTGCGCTCTCTCGGCTGCTTTTTCTTTTTTCTTTTCTTTCTTCCGCGCAGCTTCTTCCGCTTCCGTCGGCGTTTTAAGACCGCCCTTATAGGCGCAACCACTCACCGCAAAACTTGCGCAAATGGCGAGCAACAACCACCTCACAGCCATTTTTTCCTCGCGCTCGCCACTGCTTCTTTTACGTTTGCAGGCGCAGTGCCGCCGAAGCTTGTGCGGCTATCAACTGATGCTTTGGTACCAAGCACCGCATACACTTTATCGGTGATTTTAGGTTCCACACTTTGCAATTCCACAAGCGAAAGCTCTGCCAGCTGCTTGCTATTTTTGCTCGCAAGCTTCACGATTTGACCGGTGATATGGTGTGCTTCCCGAAACGGAATATTGAGCGCCTGCACCAGCCAATCTGCCAGATCCGTAGCGTTGGCATAGCCATAGCCTGCAGCCTCGAGCATCGTTTTTTCATTCACCTGCATGTCCGCGACCATGCCTTTTAGACAACGGATACACAACACCAGGGTATCAAACGCCTCAAACGTCCCCGCCTTGTCTTCCTGCATGTCTTTGTTGTAGGCCAGCGGCAGCGCTTTCATCGTGGTCAGCATTGCAACCAGATTCCCAATCACGCGCCCGGTTTTTCCGCGAATTAACTCCGCTGCATCGGGATTTCTTTTTTGCGGCATGATGGAACTGCCGGTCGAAAACGCATCCGACAGTGTGATAAATTGGAACTGTGCAGAGGACCATAAAATCAACTCTTCCGCAAACCGCGACAGATGCACGGCGCAAATACTTGCGCTACTTAAAAACTCGAGCACAAAATCCCGGGCGGATACGCCATCGAGCGAATTCGCCGTCGGCGCACCAAACCCAAGCGCCTTCGCGGTCGCTTCCCGATCAATCGGAAACGAGGTTCCTGCAAGTGCCGCTGAACCCAGCGGACATTCATCCATATGTTTTGCCGCATCCTGCGCCCTTAAGCGGTCCCGCCCAAACATTTCGGTGTAGGCCAGCAAGTGGTGCCCAAGAGTCACCGGTTGCGCCGTTTGTAAATGCGTAAATCCCGGCATGATCGTCGCCGCATGTAGCTCTGCGAGTCCGATCAGCGTCTTCTGCAAATCCTGCAACTTGCTATCCACCGCCGCGCACGCTTTTTTCACCCACAGGCGCATGTCGGTTGCCACCTGATCGTTGCGTGAGCGTGCGGTATGCAGCCGCCCGGCCGCCTCACCGATAATTTCTTTCAACCGCGCTTCCACGTGCATGTGAATATCTTCAAGTTGCGGTGTGAATTTAAATTCGCCACGTTCGATTTCACTCTTGATTTGGTTCAACCCCGCAACCATTTTCGCCGCATCATCCTTTGAAATAATTCCTTGCTTCGCAAGCATGTTGGCGTGCGCAATCGAGCCGGCGATATCTTCGGCATACAGCCGCTTATCCACATCAATCGACGCGTTGATCGTGGTCATAAGCGCACTCGGCGCAGCATCAAACACGCCACCCCACATCGCATTCGCATTGTCGTCTGATTTTTTCATAAGGTCTTGAGTTTACGCGATGATGCGCCCATCTGCAAGTTTCAGCACCGGATATTGAAAGAGCGAGATTAGGTGCTCGTCGTGGGTGGCAATCAACACCGTCGTCCCCATCTGATTAAGCGCCTCAAATAGATAAATAAAACGGTGCGCGAGCGTCGGATCAAGACTGCCCGTCGGCTCGTCGGCCAAGAGCAATTGCGGCTTGGTAATCACCGCGCGGGCAATCGCCACCCGTTGACGCTGGCCGCCGGAAAGCACATCCGGATAGGTATGCTTATAGTGCGAAAGCTCCATCCACTCGAGCATTTCGTCCACTTTCGGCGCGATTTGAGCGGGCGTTTCACCTGCGACTTTGAGCGGTAGTGCAATATTTTCTGCAATCGTCATATGCGATAGCAAATCATAGGCTTGCGAGACCACGCCAATCCGCCTGCGATATTTCGGTAGCGATTCGCGCGTCAGCTTGCTTACCACCGTTTCATTCATCGTAATCGTCCCGCGAATCGGGCGCGCGGTCAGCGCCAACAGATTCAACAGGCTTGTTTTCCCCGCACCGCTCGGGCCGGTGATAAAATGAAATGAACCGGCCGGGAGCATGAGGTTCACATCCTCCAAAATCAGCGATCCATGCTCGTAAGCGAAGGCAATATTTTTAAGTGAGATCATACCCTTTCTATAAACGAAAAAATATGATAGTGCCAGTAACATGATTATCGAATGCCCCAGTTGCTCTGCGAAATTTAAATTGCCCGATGCCGCGCTTGATGCGGGCCCGCGCAAAATGAAATGCAGCAAATGCGCCTTCATGTGGACGGCGCATCCGCCGAAAGTTGAAGCACCCGCACCCGCTACCTTAGCCCCCGGACCAGAACCAGTCGCAAAACCCAAAACACCGAGTAAACTAACCCCGCTTGAATTTGCACTCGCCGGATTTTCCAGCGTATTGGTCGCCGCCGCCGTTGTGCTTGCTGCCATGGTGTTTGCACCCGGGCTTCTAGGATTTAAAAACAGCAATGACCTCGGCTTTTCCGCCGTGCACATCACTGCCGAAAAGCCCGACGGCGGCGAACGTTTTGAGCCCACTGAAAGTTTTATCATTAGCGGTGAAGTCACCAACAACGGTTCCGCTCCGAAAGCCGCACCGCTGATTCGCATCAAAGCGCTCACCAAAAGCGACGATGTGGTCTACACCAAAACCGTCAAAAACGACGATAAAATCATCCCACCCGGCGAAGTGTTTCATTTCAGCATTGGCGAACTCAAGCGCCTTGATCCGGAAATCACCCGTTTCATGGTGGAGATGGGCAGCGGTTACGAACTCATGCTCCGCCCCTTACCCAAAGAGCCGCTCCCTGCTCCCCATGCCTGAGGTGACACCACTCATCACTCAGGAGGCGATTGCCGCGCGCATGCAAACGCTGGCGCATGAAGTTGCGACCACCAGCGGCAAGGAGTTGACACTCGTTTCGCTACTCCGCGGCAGTTTTATTTTTACTGCTGATTTGATTCGTGCACTGCACGCTGAGGGCCTTGCCATGCGAGTTGATTTCATGATGCTCGGGAGTTATCGCGCGGCGCTTGAGAGCAGCGGCACAGTGATGCTGCACCATGGTTTGATGGACGATATTCGTGGGCAGGACGTACTGATTGTGGATGACATTTTGGAATCTGGCCGCACGCTTGCAGTAGCGAAAGAGTTGCTTTCCGCGCGTGGCGCTAAACATGTACGTGTGGCGGTGTTGCTTGAAAAACCAGGCAAGCGCAAAGCGGAAGTGGAGGCGGATTTTGTTGGGTTTACGGTCGAAGACAAATTTGTGGTAGGCTACGGCCTTGACTACGCCAATCGCTACCGCGAGCTGCCCTATATAGGGGTGCTGCAATGAAACGTTTGGTCGTGTTGCTCCTCGCAATAACCAGTGTGCCTGCCTATGCACAAGAAGTGTCTTCGCTTTCGGTGTTGGCCGACAGCAGTCTTGCGGTGCCACTAAGCCGCGCGGTGCGTGCCTATGCGGCGAGTCACAACGTTGCTGTCTCCCTTGCTTTCGCTGACCTTGCTGATCTTGAATATCAAGCCGTGGAAGGTGCGGTGTATGATGTATTGATGACCGCATCGCCTGCGCTACTAACCTCGCTAAAACAGCGTGGTGTGGTGGATCTCAACTCGGAGGCGGGCGTGACTTCCAACCAACTCGTACTCATCACCTCTGCCGAAAACACGACACCCCTGCATGTTGGCGAAACGTTTCCTGCCAGCGGCATTATTGCCGCGCTCGATTTCCAGCCCGGCCTGTTGCTGGGCAACCCTGAAACCTTGTATCAAGGTACGCTCGCTCGTGAAGCCTTGAAAACTTACGGTGTTGCTGATGATTTGGAGCCTTACATCGTTTACGGAAAGAACTTGGATGAGATGTTAGAAACCGTTGCGATGCAAGGCAGCTATGCGCTGGTCTATGCAACCGATGTGGCGTTCGACAAACGCATCCGCACGATCGGCACTATCCCCGCCACCCGCACGCGGCCTATTGAATACAAGGCGGTCGCTCTTGCCGGTGAGAAAATGCCCGCCGCCCGTGGTTTCATTAGCTACTTAAAGCAATCGGAAGCGAAGGCGCATTTGGAGCGGTAATGCATAAATCCTGTGGCATGCGTAGCATGAGCACAGGATCTCTATCGCTTAAGATCCTGCGCTGACGCTTTTCGCATCCCGCAGGATTGGTAGGAAGTGTCGCTTAAACGCTACCATCGCAGCTTTTTCATCACTCACATCATAGCCATAATCTGCAAGCGCTTGTGTGCTTACCTCACTCGGAAACGGCCAGATGCCAATGCCTTCACGTGCAAACCATTGCCAGTCGAAGAGTTCGCCGGGGTCTTGTTTACGCGCAGGCGCGATATCGGAATGTCCTACGACATTTTCTGCAGGAATGGCATGGCGGTTCAAAATATCTTTGCATAGGTGAATCACGCTTTGCATTTGTGCTATCGGAAACGGGCGATAGCCAAATTCATGCCCGGGGTTGACGATTTCAATGCCAATTGAGCGCTGATTAATATTGGTTGCACCACGCCAAAAACTTTTCCCGGCGTGCCACGCGCGCATGTCTTCTTGCACCAATTGCCAGATGCTGCCCTCTTCATCCACCACATAATGCGCACTCACCTTGGCAGCAGGATCAATCAACCGATCCAGTGCCGAGCTACAACTACGCATGCCGGTATAATGCAGCACTAACATATCAACAGCACAACCGTCGCGGCTATCGTGGTTAGGGGAGGGGAGAGAGCGGGTAGCAGATAGCGGATAGCGGATAGAAGTGGGAGATGGTGGTGTGTTGCTCATAACTATCCGCCAACCGCTACCCGCTAATTTGTTTCAGCGCTTCTTTGTAAAGCTCCGCCATGTGGTGGCGGATGTCTTTTTCAGTGGCGCGTGTGCCCAAATCGGTCATGAGTTTTTTGATGACGTCTTCATCGCCCGCCATTTCAAAATCAGCGGCGATTACTTCTTTGGCGTAAGCCTCGGCGCGCGCGGCATCATACCCAAGCAAACCGGCGGCCCACAGGCCCACAAGCTTATTGCGGCGGGCGGCGGCTTTAAAGGCGGTTTCTTCATCGTGGGCATATTTATTCTCGAATGCGGATTCGCGGTCATCAAATTCAGCCATCTGTTTTTCCTTAAGTTTTCTATTGTTTGAGGGGGGTGCTTCGGGAGAAGAATTGTAATCTGAAACCGTATTAAATTCAACGTGAAGTTTTGTTTGTGTTTTGTGGCAAACAGGCGTACAACCAACCCATGCTCCTCAAGATTAAATCGTTCCAGCCCATGTCCCCGCGCAAACCCATCTATGAAGGAAAAGCCAAGCAGCTTTTCGAAGGCCCTGAACCGGGTACGCTAATCCAGCATTTTAAGGACGATGCCACGGCCTTTAACAATATCAAAAAAGGCACCATCAACGGCAAAGGTGTCATCAACAATCGCATCTCCGAATATTTAATGCTCCGCCTGCACGAAATCGGCGTGCCCACGCACTTTATCCGCAGCCTAAACATGCGCGAACAGTTGGTCAAGGCTGTGCAAATCATTCCGCTTGAGGTGATTGTGCGCAACGTTGCCGCCGGTAGTTTCTGCAAGCGTTTCCAAGTCGATGAAGGCACGCAGCTTGGCCACCCGATGATTGAGTTTTGCTACAAGAACGACAAAATGGGCGATCCCTTCGTCTCCGAAGAACATATTTTCTATTTCCGCTGGGCGACACCGCACGAGCTCGACGAGATTCGCATGCTCACCTTCCGGATCAACGATTTCCTGTGTGGTCTTTTCACCGGCATTGGCTTGCGTTTGGTTGACTTTAAACTAGAATTCGGCCGCCTGTTCGAAGAAGGCTCTGAGCGTTTAGTGCTGGCTGATGAAATCAGCCCCGATAACTGCCGTCTATGGGATGTTAAAACCGGCGACAAAATGGACAAAGACCGCTTCCGCCTCGACTTGGATAACGTCGAAGAAGGCTACCGCGAAGTCGCCCGCCGCCTAGGCGTATTGCCGGTTGCAGACATGGAAGTGCTCGCGCCGGTGCCAACCACCAAAAAGTCCTAAGAAAGATCGCTATAGTTTTGGCAAGAAAGGGCACGAGTGGGAATGCAGGAAACCCTGGTACAAGATTCGGTGCCCTTCCCGGTTGGGGTGATTCCAGTCAATCTTGTCTCCCTTATTATAGACAAATGTTTCTCCTAGCGCAGGGTGCATTCCCTTAAAAGCATCCAGACCATTGTAGATATAGGGCACTTTCAAGTATTTCTTGAGTAATGTTTGGGTGCTGCCGTCCACAAATCCATCCTCCCACTTGATACCCATAGAACGGTACTGGTTCGCGGCTTCCTGAGATACCTGCATTTCGTATGGAAGGATAATCACGCAAAAGGTAATGCCTTCTTTCGCCAATTTTTTTCCGGCCTCATTTATCCTAGCGCTAACTTGCTGGATAATCTCTTGGTTTTTCTGAGGAAATAATTCATAGGCTTCAAAACCGCTTGCTTCATATCCCATTCGGGTCAACATATATTTGGCCCGAGTACGGATAAAATTATAGAGATACGATTTACCCCTTAAATAATCGACGTGACTTACAAGCGCTTTAATACGGTGGACTATATATCGATTATCCCTGGGGCTGCTATCATGAACCGTACTAAGCAGTGGCATGATGTCGTTCATATTCATCATATAAACGACATAATTGAGTTTATATTGCCGGGCTATTCGAGAAAGAGTGTCGTCTTGTATGCCGTCACCTGCCGCAGCAAACACCCACTGCTCGTATTGCGGCAACTCCTTACGCAGCAAATCCTCCATCCTATATCCATGTCCGGCACCCACGCCATAGGCGACTGAATCGCCGAAGTAGCCTACACGAGGTTTTTTGCTGGCTAAATTAAACTCTTCATCAGGCCAACCATCTTTATTCACTAATATCTTACCGTAGGGGAATTCGTAATGTCCTTCCTTACTAACCCCAGTATAATAATCGATTGCGTAGGAAGTAAAAAAACGCAGGGCAAATTCCGCAATCGCCATGCACATAATAATGATGAAAACGTTGATTACCAATAAGGTAACAATAGGATGTTTCTTAAAACTATGCATAAAGACAGTGTGTTGCAATTGATGGCGTCAGTATGGACAGAAAACATTAAATTAGGCTTAATCTAACGATCTAAGTAATGTGAACAGCAAAAGGGCATCATGGAGCGTGATATTTTAAGCCCGGAAACCTAAAAATCCGCTTTGAAGAACAGCTTAAACAGCCCGTCACTCGTGGGTTTCGTGACGCCGAAGAGATAGCCGGTCTCAATGGTAAGTTGTGGGTTTACCGTATAGGAAACCACAGGCCCTAGCTGATGTTGTTGTTGGCCGATACCGTGTTGCTCGCTTAACTTACCCAGCGTGCCGAACCACTCACCACCTACGGCTAAATCCGACGAAAGCTTATAGGTTGTTTGCTGGGAAAGCGTCCAGCTCACGCCGCCGTCCGCACCCTTGCCAACTTCTTGCTGGGTGACAATATTTCCGCGGACATTCCAAGGGCCAAACGCCCGTTGCGCTAGGATCTGAAGATCAAGCGTATCCAATGCCCGTGGGTTGTCCGCAAATGCATAGACAATCTTCAATCCACCATCCCAACCATCACTTGCTTTTTCAAAAAGCTGAAAGCGCTGCTCCACTTCTGTGCTAACAAAATCGTTGGCCCGTCCTTGTGTCTTCGACCAGCGGCCCGCTAAGCGGAGCGCATACCAATCCGTCACCCCATATTCCACATAGTAGAATTGCCGGAAGCGATCGTCCTGCGCTGGCAGGTCATCAAACTCAAACCCGTAGCGCGCCTCCGACTTCCACGCGCCTTCTTCAACTACGGGGCTAGACACATTGCGCGTTGCCAATGCCGCGGTTGGTAATAAGCACAACACCACTACGAGCCAGCGCATTATTGCATTTTTTCTTCGAGCGAAAGCGCCTGCAAATCCATCCGCCAGCGATTGTCATTTTTCATACGGATGGCATTTTCGATATCCGCGCGCGCTTCCGGGAATCGCTTCAGTAAACGATAGCCGCTGCCGCGCAAATAATAGTCGCGGCCGTTGTTGCTACCACCGGTGATTTTCTGGTCTGCGAGTTTCACCACCACAATCGCATCCGCCTGCATCTGGCCGATGCGGTTCATCTCGCGGTAGGTAAACGCGCGCTGAAGGTAGAGATCCGCATAGGTGGGCGCTTTGGCAATCGCCTGTGTATAGAGCGTAATCGCATCATCATACTGGTGCTCCACCACTTTCTGCGATGCTTGCAACATCATAATCGCCACGTCTTCGCCTTCGGAAAACGCCGAAGTTGAAGTCAGGGCTAGGACCCCCGCGCACAGGATTTTTAATGCTCGCATCATGCGTTTGCTGTAGCGGATTTCGTTAAAAAGGGCTATAGAAAAACCATGATTACCCGCGAATTCTTGCGCTCTGGTGCCCTGTTTCTGCTGTTTGCTGCCGCCTCTGCAGCAGCGCTTTTAGGTGCCCTTATTGCGCAATACGGGTTTCATCTCCACCCGTGCCATTTATGTATCTTACAGCGCATTCCACACGCTCTGGTAGTGGCGTTAGGGATTTTTGCCTATAGATATAATACTGATAAACATAGAAAGACTATACTTCTAGTAATCGGCCTAGTGTTCACCATTGGTACGGTGATTGCCCTCAAACACATAGGGGTTGAAGCTGGCTGGTTCGGCTCGTCTTGCGTAGCCGACGGTGCCGGTGGCAGCCTAGACGACATCCGCGCCCGCATCCAAAATGCCCCCCAAGTCTCGTGCGATCAGGCTATGGCCTATATCCTCGGCCTTTCCATGGCCGCATGGAACGCCATCTATTCCTTCGCCCTTGCCACCCTTGCTTTTACTGCCGCGAGGTTGAAATGACCTTGCCCGGCAATCTCTCCAAAAAAGAAAAACTAGAACGTATGCTCCGCGTCGACCAAGCAGGCGAGTATGGCGCGAAGCGGATTTACGCCGGTCAATTGGCGGTTTTGAAAAACAAATCCGCAACCGAAACAATCCGCCATATGGCTGACCAGGAAGAAAAACATTTGAATGAATTCAATCGACTAGTCAAAGAGCGCAATGTCCGCCCCACTGCGTTGCAACCGCTGTGGCACGTCGCCGGATGGATGATGGGTGCGATGAGTGCAGCGCTCGGCGAAAAAGCGGCGATGGCGTGCACGGTTGCCGTTGAAAGCGTCATCAACGACCACTACGCTAAGCAACACGCCGAACTACAAAAAGATTTTCCGGAAGAAGCGGCGCTTGCCAACACCATTGAGCAATTCCGCCAGGAAGAAATGGAACACCACGACACTGGCCTCAAACACGGTGCCGAAGAATCCCCCTTCTACGAACTCCTAACCCTCGGAATCAAAACCAAAACCCGCATTGCGATTTGGTTGTCGGAGAGAATTTAATCCGTCATTGCGAGCGTGAGCGAAGCAATCCAACCTAACTTACAACTGGATTGCTTCGTCGGCGATGCCTCCTCGCAATGACGAAAAAAGAGACTTCCAGGCGCACTATTACCCATATACAACCCATAATGTTCTGCAGAACATTAAGTCCAGCGGTTGAATTGTAGATCCCAACCGGGGCAGGATGAATTCGGCGATGGCGTATGGTGAGGTTTGAGTCACAAACTCCTATCTCAGGTGTGCGCAGCGGATGACTGTTGGAAAACAGCATACGTACCGACCTCACGTGTGAGTCCTTAAAGTACCCGCTACAGGCCGCGGCCTAAAACACACTATGGAGTTAAGCAGCAGCAATTAAATTACAAAGATCATCGGCCATTTTGGTGATTTCGGCGACGTCATCCCCCTCAATCATCACCCGAATCAAGGGTTCGGTGCCCGAGGGGCGGACGAGCAATCGGCCTTTGCTTTGAAGCGATGTTTCAAGCGTCTCAATCGACGCCTTCACTTTTCCACTGGCCAGCGGATTGGCACCTAGAGGAATTTTCACGCTTTTAAGCACCTGCGGCAGTGGCTCAAAGCAATGCCCGCACGCGCTTAACAGTTGCTCTTTTTCAACCATGACGGCAAGCACCTGAAGTGCGGCGATCAGCCCATCCCCCGTCGTCACATAATCGTTCAAAATCAAATGGCCGGATTGTTCGCCGCCTAAATTATATCCACCATCGCGCATCGCCTCCATCACATAGCGGTCGCCCACTTTCGTGCGATGCAGATGGAGTCCCAGCGTGTGCAAATAACGCTCCAACCCCATATTTGACATCACGGTTGCCACCACGCCACCGCCCTTTAACTCACCGTGCGTATGCAAATGGCTTGCCACCATGGCCATCAGCTGATCACCATCCAGCAACTTGCCTTTTTCATCGCAGATAATGACGCGGTCCGCGTCGCCATCAAGCGCGATCCCTGCATTCGCACCCGTTGCAATCACGCGCTCCTGCAACGTCTGCGGTGCAGTAGAACCGACATTTTGGTTTATGTTAAACCCATTCGGCTCCGCACCGATGACATGCACATTCGCGCCCAATTCCCGGAAAATCGTCGGCCCTAAATGATAGGCTGCACCGTTTGCACAATCGAGCACGAGCGTCAGGTCTTCCAAGGTCAAGTGCTTGGGAAAGGTCGCTTTTACGAATTCAATATACCGCCCCGCTGCATCGTCCAGCCTTTTAGCCCGCCCTAGACTTTCAGGCCGCGCGAGCGAGGCTTGATGCGAATTGAGCACGCGCTGCTCAATCTCAATCTCCGCGCGGTCAGATAGCTTGTAGCCATCGGGCCCAAAAAGCTTAATCCCATTGTCCTGATAGGCGTTGTGGGATGCGGAAATCATGACCCCAAGCTCCGCGCGAAACGATTTCACGAGCATCGCCACCGCCGGCGTCGGCATTGGCCCCACCAAAATCACATCCATGCCCGCAGACACGAAACCGGAGGTCAGCGCCGTTTCCAGCATATACCCCGACAGCCGAGTATCCTTGGCAATCACCACCTTATTCCGGTGCGACCCGCGGGTAAAATACCCCCCCGCCGCAATCCCGAGTTTCAAGGCCACTTCCGCCGTCATCGGGTACTGGTTGGCAACGCCGCGTATCCCATCGGTTCCAAAGAGTTTTGTCATACAGCTAGTATTATGCGGGAATTACCCGCTTGGGAAAGAGATTTTTCGCTTGCCATGGCAAAAAACGTCGCTATTATCCCGCCTCCCTAAATAAAAAACCTACGGAGTAAGCCCCTATGCCTCTTTATGAGAGCACGTTTATCGCCAAGCAAGACCTGTCGAAACAACAGGTAACGGCGATTGCCGATCAATTCACCGACATCTTGAAACAAGGTGGCGGCAAGGTGGTGAAAAACGAATACTGGGGTTTGCGCCCGCTCGCCTACCGCATCGATAAAGCTCGCCGTGGCCACTACACCATGCTTGGTATTGACGCGCCAGCCGCTGCGCTCCACGAAATGGAACGCAATATGCGCATTAATGAAGACGTCATGCGCCATTTGACCGTGCGTGTGGAAGAGCTCGAGGAAGAACCCTCCGCACCATTGCGTAGCGGCCGTGAAGACACCGCCGCTGAAGAACCCATCGTAGATTCAATCGTAGAAGGATAAGCATCATGGCTGAACCACGCGAACGCTCCAGCTCACAAGGCGGCCAAGGCCGCAAAGTGTTTTTCCGCCGCAAGCGCACTTGCCCTTTAACCGGCGATAACGCTCCCAAAATTGATTACAAAGATGTGAAGTTGCTCCAACGCTTCGTCTCTGAACGCGGCAAAATCATGCCGGCGCGCATCACCTCGGTGTCGCACAAGAAGCAGCGCATTCTCGCTCAGGCGATCAAGCGCGCGCGTAACATCGCGTTGCTGCCCTTCGTTTCCCAGTAGGTTTTATGCCGCTTACCAAGCACGTGCTCGCAGCAAGCGTTGCGGCCGCCGCGCTGTTTGCCTTCGCTGCCAGTTTTTTCGGCACGCTGTTTTTATTCACGCCCGTCATCCCGCTCGTTGCCATCGGCTATTTCAAAGGGCGTGATGCTACCTTTTTGGCTGCCGCACTCGGCGCTTTGTTCCTAAGCCCTTTCGGCATGGATGCACTCTTGGTCTATCTTGCTTGCGCTGGTGTGCCTTCGGCGTTGTGGATTGCCTCCACCACTAGACCATTTCCAGACATCGGTCTTGCGATCACAGAAATTGTATTTTTCACCGCGGCGGTCAATATCGCGCTGCATCTTTCGCTCATGCCCTTGGGCGGCCTTGAAGTGGTGATGCTGGAATATCTCAAGCAAGGGCTTGCTGCTGCCGACCCTGGCGCTTACACGATCATCGAGCGGTTTCCTTTTTTACCTGCCGTCAGTGCGTCGTGGTGGTTCATCATCGTGTTTTACGTGCACGCGCGCTTGGCGAGGTTTTTTCTCAAGCAAATCGAGGCGGATGCGATGGTTCCTGAGTTGCGTTTAAGCCGTTTCACACCGCCGCACACGCTGCTTTATGCACTTCCCGCATTTGCAATAATCGGTTTTTCCATTGAAAATCAGTCTTTTATCACCACTACGCTTTTTCTCATATTTCTTTTGCCTTATGCCATCAACGGGTTTATAACCACGCACTCAAAATTGAAGGTAATGCGCGGTGGCTCGGCGCTTCTTGCATTGCTTTACGTCACATCCGTCGCGCTCATTTGGCCGGTGTTTGTGGTGGCAGGCATCGGCATGTGGCAACATGTGCAGCTGACCTTGACCAAGAAATAGTTATAAGGAGAGACGACATGGAAGTCATTTTATTGGAACGCATCGGCCGCCTCGGCAACACCGGTGACGTCGTGCGTGTGAAAAACGGTTTCGCCCGCAATTTTCTTCTGCCGCTGAAAAAAGCGCTGCGTGCGTCTGACGATAACAAAAAAATCTTCGAAGCCAAACGCGCCGACATCGAAGCGCGCAACGCCGAAGCCAAAGCCGCTGCCGAGGCGCAAGCGAAAAAGCTCGAAGGCGTAACGATCGCTCTCGTGCGCCAAGCCAGCGAAGAAGGCAAGTTGTTTGGTTCCGTCACCGTGCGTGATCTCGCCGAAGCGCTCTCCGCCAAAGGCCACAATGTTGCAAAAAGCCAGATTCTGATTGCGCAACAAGTAAAAACCACCGGCAGCTACACCGTAAAAGTCACGCTGCATCCTGAAGTGGTTGTGCCTGTAACTGTGACCGTTTCCAAAGCAGACCAAGAAGCATAAAGCCTGTCATTCTGCGGCGCACGAAGTGCGAGCGCAGAATCCCGCGGAATAAGGCATGAGATCCTGTGCTGACGCTCGCGCGTCCCACAGGATAACGACTTAACGAAACATTCCTGCAAGCATCGCAATCGCTTGCATGATGAATGCCGCAGCGAGCAGCCATTTCCATTTCGCGAAGCGATTGCCAGGTAGCGGCAGCTTGCCTTGAATCGCCGCGCGTGCTTGCAGATTGGTGATTTCCGTCGGCCAGCGATCCGCCTGATTCACCACATTTGGAAAATGCTTGAAAAGACGCATTGGTGTGTCTTTCTCAAACCATGCCACAGGAATGCGGTGTTCGAACACGCCGTCTATCTCTTCCGCATAGGGCAAACCCGCAATATCGCAGCATTTAAGTTCATCGCCGTCTACCACTACCACGATATCATCAAGGATCATCTGTCCTAAAAACCTCTCCGTTCTTTCCGCCCGCGCCGCGATCGTTTCGGGTGCGGAATCGGGGAACATTTCCCGCAGTTTCTGTTTCAACTCCACCTCGGTATGGCACGCGCTGATATCCAGCGGCAACGTCTCAGGCATGGCTATATAGTCCTGCCCCGGCGCGACTTTTGCTTTCAAAATCCACATGGTCATAACGCCGCATCCTTCACGCCCGCTTCTGCAAAGCCTTTGGCACGCAAGATACACGAATCACAGTGGCCACAGGGTTTGCCTTGAGGTGTAGGATCATAACAGCTGAGCGTTAGTCCATAATCGACACCCAGCCTCACACCTTGCTGAATAATCTCTGCCTTGGTTAAACGAATGAGTGGTGTGTGAATGCGCAGCCGCGCACCTTCCGCGCTCGCCTTCGTTGCCAGATTCGCCATGCGTTCGAAGGCCTCAATATATTCCGGTCTGCAATCCGGATAGCCGCTGTAATCGAGCGCATTGACACCAATAAAAATGTTATTGGCACCCAACACCTCCGCCCATGCGAGTGCATAGGAAAGAAACAGTGTGTTACGAGCAGGGACATAGGTGATTGGAATATCGCTCATGTCACCCCGGTCTTTGGGAACGGCAAGTGCAGCGTCAGTCAGTGCCGAGCCACCCAGCGCTCCAAGCGATTCCAACGAAAGCGTGCGATGTTCGACAACTCCCATGTGGTTTGCCACGCGTGCCGCTGCTTCCAGCTCAATTTTATGCCGCTGACCATAGGCGAATGAGAGCGCGTAAAGCGCATAGCCTTCCGCTTTTGCAATCGCCGCGACGGTTGCGGAATCCAATCCGCCGCTAAGTAGAATCACTGCTTTTTTCATGGGATATCAAGGATTTTGTGGAGTTGCAGTGACAGGCGGTAGCCATTTGCGAGTGCCAAACGTTTGGCATATTCACGATTGGCAGCATTCTTTGCTGCGTCGATTTCATCCATCGGCTGCACGTAAATCGGCACAGCAGAAACCACCGGCACATCGCGATAAAGCGGGTGTGATGCTGACACCAAGTACTTAAACGCGCTGACACGCGGCAGTAAATCCGCGCGTATAGGCGCATAGCCTTGCCCGGTATTTTTGGGGGAGCAAACGATCTCCACCTCTTTTGGTAATTCACGAAACAGCGTGCCATTGGTTTCAATCTGCACGCGGAAGTTTTTTGCTATCAGCGCTTCACACAAAGGCACAATATTTTGCCGCAGCGGTTCACCGCCGGTAATCACCACCAGTTGATGTGCCTCCCCCGCTTGCGGGGGAGGGCAACGGAGCTTCGATTTTGTTTCTACAAAATCGTTAGCGTAGTGGGTGGGGGAAGATTCCCCCCTGAATCCCCCCGCACGCGGGGGGAACGCTAAACCTATGACTTCGTCTACAATCTTGCCGATCGATTGAGCCGCAAAACTCTCAAATTCCGTATCGCAAAAGTCGCAAGCAAGGTTGCAGCCGCCTAAGCGCACGAACACCGCAGGCGTGCCGGCGTTGGGGCCTTCGCCTTGCAGGGTTGCGAAAATGGCTTGCACGTCGAGGGTGCTGCCATCGTCATTCTTGGGTTGCCGTATTGGGTTCGTTCCGCGCATAAAGATTTGACATATTTGTTGTATAATGCCATATTATAGCAATTCATGCCACTTACAAGGGATTAATGCCATGGAAGCCATCCATACAACGATTGGACAAGGAGGGCGCGTAGTTATACCCGCGTTTTTCCGCGAGCGCTATGGCATTGCCGAGGGGGACGAAGTCGTACTCCGTTGCGATGATGCGGGCATTCATATTGCGACCGCTGACCTGGCGCTTGCCACGCTGCAAAACATCGCTAAGCGCCGATTAAAGAAGAAAAAAGTGGTGGATTCTTTTCTCGCGCAGCGTCGTGCCGAGGCAAAGCGTGACTAGCCGATTACCCTATGTGCTCGACGCCTCAGCCCTGCTCGCTCTTATTTTTGAGGAGGAAGGCGCCGAGAAAGTGGAGCAGGCGCTTAAAAAAGGCGTGGTGATGACGAGTGTCAATATTGCCGAAACACTGACAAAAATGGTACGCGAGGGCTATGCCTTTGAAGAGGCAGAGCTTATTTATAATATGCGCATTTCAGTGATGGATGTGGATGCGGAAGTTGCGTCCCGCGCAGCGTATGTTGACCAAACTACCAAGAAATACGGGCTTTCGCTAGGCGACCGTATTTGTTTGGCCGCAGCAAGCGTGCGCGGGCTTCCAGTGCTTACAGCGGACAGGGTCTGGAAGGCCTTAAAAATCAAAGGTGTGACCGTGCACATGATCCGCTAACCCTTGCATGGAAAGGTTTTTCTTTGTATATACCATCCATGCACCCTGATTCACTCCTGATCCACGCTGGCAATTTGATGACCGCCTTCGGCGAAACCAGCGAAGCCGTGTTCCTGAACTCGGCCTATACGTTTGCATCCGCTGAAATTGCCGAAAAGCGCTTTGCCAAGGAAATCCCTGGCTATTTATATTCTCGCTATTCGAACCCCAGCCTTGATATGCTCGAGCAACGGCTTAGCGCGCTCGAAGGTGCGGAGCGCTGTTTGGTGGTGGCCAGCGGCATGGCGGCCGTTTTTGCCGCGATCATGAGCGTGGTGAAAAGCGGGGACCATGTGGTGGCCGGTAAGGTGCTGTTTTCCTCGTGTAATTACATCATCACCCAAATCCTCCCCAAATTCGGCATTAGCTATACGCTGGCAGATGGCGCTGATATCACTTCCGCCATCAAGCCCAATACCACGGCAATTTTTATTGAAACTCCCGCCAACCCGACGCTGGAAATTATTGATATTGCAGCACTTGCGAAGGTCACGAAACCCAAGGGTATCAAGCTGCTTGTTGATAATATTTTTGCCGGTCCGCTGATCCAAAAACCACTCGAACTGGGGGCTGACATCGTCATCTACTCCACCACCAAACACATGGAAGGCCAGGGCCGCACGATCGGCGGGGCGATTTTGGGCACGAAGGATTTAATCGAAAACACCGTGCTGCCGTTTTGCCGCCACACCGGCCCGCACATGAGCCCGTTTAACGCTTGGGTGATTTTTAAAGGACTTGAGACGTATAGTCTGCGCATCACGCGCCACGTTGAAAATGCGAGAGCTGTCGCTGAATATTTAGAAAAACAATCCAAAGTCTCGCGTGTGATGTATCCGGGTTTAAAAAGCCACCCGCAATTTTCCATCGCCCAAAAACAAATGAAAAACGGTGGGCCGATGTTGGCGTTTGAATTAAACGGCGGCAAAGAAGCGGCATTCAAATTCATGAACGCGCTGAAAATGATCCGCATCTCCAATAATCTGGGCGATGCCAAAAGCCTGATTACCCATTGTGCTTCCACCACCCACGCGAGCATCGCCAAAGAAGAACGCGCCAAACTCGGTATCGGCGAAGGGCTGATTCGTTTGTCGCCCGGCATTGAAGATACGCGCGATATTATTGCGGACATTGAACGTGGGTTAGCGGCGGTTTAGGCTACCAGCGGCCAACGCGCGCGGGGTTCAATATCAAGCGTATCCCTAAACCCAAGCACAAAACGCTCGATGCCTGCCCAGGCGATCATGGCGGCGTTGTCGGTGCAAAGCTTTAGCGGCGGGGCGAGGAGTTTTAAATGGTGGGTGTGCGCGACGTCTTCAAGTGCTTGTTTAATATAGATATTCGCGGCCACGCCACCAGCTACCACCAAGCAGCTCGGTTTCACATGTCGTTTTTCGCATTCAGCAAACGCCGCGTGTAAACGCTCCATCACGCTTGCGGTCGCGGCTTGTTGAAAACTCGCGCAGATGTCTTCGGGGGCTGCTTCTTTGGAGGCCATACGCACGGCGGTTTTCAGCCCCGAAAACGAAAAATCACACCCGCCTTTTTTGTGGAGGGGAATCGGGAGCTTCACTGCATCGGCATTGCCAAGTTTCGCCATTTTCTCAACCGCCGGTCCACCTGGGAAGCCAAGGCCTAACATCTTTGCGGTTTTATCAAAGGCTTCACCGAGTGCGTCATCGAGCGTTTCGCCAAGCAATTCATATTTTCCCACACCATGCACAATGAGCAGCTGGCAATGCCCGCCGGAAACGAGCAGGAGCAGATAGGGAAATGGGGCGTCTTCAGTCAGCCGTACGGAAAGCGCGTGGCCTTCCAAATGGTTCACGGCAATGAGTGGTTTATTTGCAGCGGATGCTAAAGCTTTTGCTGTCATCACCCCAACAATCACCCCGCCAATCAACCCCGGGCCGGCGGTCACAGCGATGGCGTCTAAATCCGCAAGCGTACATTTGGCTTCCGCAAGTGCCGCTTCAACAATCTCTGTCATATGCATAATATGCGCCCGTGAGGCGATTTCGGGGACAACGCCGCCGTAAATATCATGGTCGCGCTGCGAACGAATCACATTCGACAAAATGGTTTTGTCGGAGCGCACGACGCTCGCGGCGGTTTCGTCGCAGCTGGATTCAATGCCTAGAATAAGAGTCATTAGTCGTTAGTCGTTAGTCGTTAGTCGTTAGTCGTTAGTTGCTGTAGCCATATAGCATATTTGTGTTTATTCTAGCGTTTTCACTAACGACTAAGGACTAACAACTAACGACATGCTCCGCATCGGCACTCGAAAAAGCCCCCTCGCTCTCGCTCAGACAGAACTCGTGCGTGCAGCGCTTGGCGTGTGCGAGGTGGTGCCGTTTTCCACGCGCGGGGACGAATGGCTGGCGACACCGCTTACCGAACTGGGCGGGAAAGGCTTGTTCACCAAAGAGTTGGACGAGGCGATTTTGCGTGGTGAAATTGATGTGGCGGTGCATTCGATGAAGGATATGCCAACGGTGTTGCCCGATGGTTTGATGATCGGCGCGGTGCTGCCGCGCGAGGACGTGCGGGATGTCTGGGTGGGAACACCACTGGATCAATTGCCGAAGGGTGCAAAAATAGGAACGTCCTCCATGCGCCGCAGCGTGCAGGTGATGGCGATGCGATCTGATGTGGAAGTTGCACCGATTCGCGGCAATGTGGGCACGCGAATTGAGAAAGTAGAACGCGGCGAATTTGATGCGACGGTGCTGGCATTGGCGGGATTGAAACGCCTCGGAATCGCTGTGGATAAATATCAAATACTTAATATAGATGAAATGCTTCCGGCAGTCGGGCAGGGTGCAATCGCCATCATCTGTCGCTCTGTGGATGAAAAAACCAAAGAGCTGCTTCAAAACATCAATTGCGAAAAAACCATGATTGCAACCCGCGCGGAGCGGGCACTGCTAAAAGCACTCGATGGCTCCTGCCGCACGCCGATTGCAGGTTACGCGACGCTGGAAGGGAATGAAATCACCCTGCGTGGCCTGGTCGCCGACATGGACGGGAAGAATATGCAAAAACAGGTGGTTAATGGTTCAGTAAACGAACCGGAAGCGTTGGGGGAAGCGTTAGCAAAACAATTGCAAAAGTGACCCTCACCCTACCCCTCTCCCTGTCAGGGAGAGGGAAATGGCGGCATCGCCGACATGGGTGAGGGTTCTATGAATTGACAAAACCTTAAGTTTCCAGGCATATTGCGGTGCAATATGACCATTCAAATTGACAACATTACACTCGAAAGCCCGGTGATTTTAGCGCCCATGACAGGCGTGTCGGATCAGCCGTTTCGTTCGCTCGTCAAACGTTTTGGTGTCGGTATGGTGGTGTCGGAAATGATTGCCTCAAAAGCGACGGTGCTCGGTGTGGAATCCACCAAGCGCATGGCGAAGTTTGAGCCGCAGGAATATCCGTTTGCGGTGCAGCTGGCAGGCTGCGAACCCGAAGTGATGGCCGAGGCCGCGCGGATGAATGAAGCGCGTGGTGCAAGCTTGATCGACATCAACTTCGGCTGTCCGGTGAAGAAGGTGGCGCTCAATCAATACGCCGGTTCGGCACTGATGCGCGATGAAGTCTTGGCGGCAAAGATTTTGGAAGCAACTGCGAAGGCGGTGAAAATTCCGGTGACGCTAAAAATGCGGATGGGCTGGGATGCGAATAATTTGAACGCACCGAAGCTTGCGCATATCGCGCAGGAGTGCGGGATTAAAATGATCACCGTGCATGGCCGCACGCGTGCGCAAATGTATAAAGGCTCGGCAGACTGGGGCTTTATTCGTAGCGTCAAAGACGCAGTGAAATTGCCGGTGGTGGTAAACGGTGACATCACCAGTTTTGAAGCGGTGGATAATGCAATCAAGCTTTCGGGTGCGGATGGCGTGATGATTGGCCGCGGAACCTATGGCCGCCCGTGGTTCCCTTCGCAAGTGGTGCATTATTTGAAAACAGGTGAGAAACGCGCGGCACCGAGCATGGGTGCGCAACGCCAGACGATTTTGGAACATTACGATGCAATGCTGACCCACTATGGTGTGGCGCAAGGTGTGTTTTTCGCGCGCAAGCATTTGGGTTGGTATTCGACGGGACTTACCGCATCTGCGGAATATCGCGCGCGCATCAATCAAATCGTTGAGCCTGCGCAAGTGAAAGAAGAAATCGCGCGGTTTTACCAAGAGAAAGATACACCGCTTATGCGTGAGGCAGCGTGAACGAAACCACAAAGCAATTCTGGTATTTCTTGCTGCGCGTGCATGGTTTTGTATTATCGGTTGCTATCTGCCTGGCTTTACTAGTGCTACAGCTGCATCTTCAGGGCCCTCAGATATTTTGGATTTGTTTTATTTTTGCATTGCCCGTGGCGACACCCATTTTCTTGATGGTGGGATTGCTGGAATTGCTGGATATGATGGTCACCGATCCATCCTCTGATCCGGATATGTTCGCAACACATGTGATACCAGCGGTGTTTATAGTTAGTATTTTTGTGGGCGCACTCTCTTATACTTATTTCTTTTTCAGACATTATAAAAAATCCCCGCCCTATAAAATTCGACACTATCTCGCTCAGGAAGCAAGAGTGTTTTACAAGCGGCTGATATATGCCATAGTTGGTGTTTTTGGGCTTGCTATTGTATCTTTAGGCATTGTGAGTGGTGGATGACCTCAGATTTCGCTAAGTTTGTTGCATTGATTGACCGTGTATTAATGAAAGAGGAAGTTGTATGTCCGCAAACTATGGCGGCGTAAAACCACTTTTAACCACAGCTTCGCAGGAAGCTGCATCTCCTGATTTTGCCGAGCTTTTTGAACTCTTGCCATTCGCGGCGGTGGTGCTTAGAGAAAGTGGCGAGATCGCAAGCGTCAATTTGGCGGCGGAGGAATTGCTCCTGCTCGGGCGCGCGAAACTAACGGGCCGCGCGTGGCAAGCAGTGGTCGACGCGCCGGAGATTTACCCGTTTATTCGTCGCGCGCAGGAGTTGCGCGAGGCGTCCTATGCAGCTGGGGTGTCACTCAAAACACTGGCCGCGCCGATTCCAAAACATGTCACGATGAATGCGCGTATCACGCCGCTTGGCGAGCAGTTTGTGCTCGTCCTCTTAGATGGAGAAGATCGTGCAAATCAGTGGCAGGAAGAAGACATGCGGCATGAAATTAATCGCTCCGCAGGCGTGATGGCGGCAATGCTCGCGCATGAGGTCAACAATCCGCTCTCCGGCATTCGCGGCGCCGCGCAACTTTTGGGAGAGGATGCGACAGAGGAAAACAAACCACTCTCCGAACTCATTTGCAAAGAGGTGGACCGCATTTGCGGTGTGCTCGACCGTGTAGAAATGTTTGCAGATCACAGCGAATTGCCGCGCGAAGAAGTCAATATTCACGAAGCAATTCGCCATGCCAAGCAGGTTGCGGAGCATGGGTTTGCGCGGCATGTGACATTTTCGGAGCGCTACGATCCGTCGCTGCCGCCGGTGCTGACGCACCGCGATAGTGTCGTGCATATTTTACTCAACCTCATGAAAAACGCTTGCGAGGCGATGGCACAAGTGGACGCGCCGTTGCTTACGATTGCAACACATGTAGCACACGGTGAGACACTGCAGGGAAGGCCCGTGCTTGCTATTGCTGTTGATGTAGCGGACAATGGCCCCGGCATTCCGGCTCATCTAAAACCGAAGCTGTTCCAGCCGTTTGTGACCACGCATGAAGCTGGTCGCGGTCTTGGTTTAGCCATTTGTAGTAAGTTGGCATATGATTTGGGCGGGCGCATGGAGTTACTGGACACTCCATCAGGTACCACGTTTCGTTTGTTGCTTGAATGTGCTCTAGGCGTTAGCAAATAGATACGACTGCTGATTACGCTTGCGGTGCGCGAGGAAAAACAGGAACAGCCATTCTTTGCTTAAATCGTAGACGTAATAGAGCCCGCCGGAGCGTTTGCCGCTTGTGTTAATATCAACAAAATGATCGGCGAGTTTTGCCAAAATGGGCTGCGCACGGCCCTGGAAGAGGATAAAAATATCCGCATCTTCGCAGGCGTAAATCGCGCCTTCGAATTCCGCCAATTTATGCGTCAATTCCTTCACCAGAAAGCTCGACCAACGGTGCGGATTTTGCGCGAGCGGCAAGGCGGAGAGCTTCAGGTGAATGCAGCGCCAGTGCTCGCGGTCTTCCTTTAACATATTCAACTTGTTGCATAAATTGCTGGTGGTGTCGTGGGTGGTAATGTGCATGAGCCCTCCTGTAAATATTATTAATATAAGTTAAGCAATAACCGTGCCAACGGCGCGCGCTGTGAATCCCAATGTCAAGCAAAAAAACCTTGTGGATTGCCTGTGGTGGGTGAGTTTGCTAGGTAGTGTGCTTCGCTAACAAACAGGACATGCACCATGCAACGCCATACGATCATCACTGAGCTTGAACATAAGCGTGACCGCGCCCGCCAAGGCGGCGGCGCGCAGCGGATGGAAGCGCAACATGCCAAGGGCAAGCTGACCGCGCGCGAACGTTTGGAAGTGCTGCTTGATCCGGATTCGTTCGAGGAATACGACATGTTCGTCGAGCACCGCTCGACCAATTTTGGTATGCAGGATAATCATATTCCCGGCGATGGTTGCGTGACTGGTCAAGGCACTATCAATGGACGTTTGGTGTTTGTGTATAGCCAGGATTTCACCGTGCTTGGCGGTTCGCTTTCTGAAACGAATGCACTCAAGATTTGCAAAATTCTAGATATGGCCGTGCGTGTGGGCGCGCCGGTGATTGGGATATTAGATTCCGGCGGTGCGCGGATTCAAGAAGGTGTGGATTCACTGGCAGGGTTTGCCGAAATTTTCCAACGCAACGTGCTCGCCTCCGGCGTCGTGCCGCAGATTTCGGTGATCATGGGGCCATGCGCAGGTGGTGCGGTCTATTCGCCGGCGCTGACCGATTTCATCGCCATGGTGCGCGGCAGCTCGTATATGTTTGTGACGGGCCCGGAAGTCGTGAAAACTGTGACGCATGAAATCGTGACCCAGGAAGATCTGGGCGGTGCGGACGTGCACACCCACAAAACCGGTGTGGCCGACCTTGCCTATAACAACGACATTGAATGCCTGCTGCAAATCCGCCGCTTGTTTAATTTCCTGCCGCTGAATAATCGCGACGGCGTGCCGTTCCGTCCGACTGCTGATCCGGCCGATCGCGTGGAAATGTCGCTGAATACGCTGGTGCCGGAAAATGCCAACAAGGCGTATAATATTAAAGAGCTGATTGAGCGCGTGGTCGACGAAGGTGATTTTTTCGAGATTCAGCCGGATTATGCGAAAAATATTGTCATCGGTTTTGGGCGCATGGAGGGCTACACGGTCGGTTTTGTTGCCAACCAACCGACGCAATTAGCCGGATGTCTCGATATCGATTCCGCCCGAAAAGCTGCGCGTTTTGTGCGCTTCTGTGATGCATTTTCCATTCCAATTGTGACCTTTGTAGACGTGCCGGGGTTCTTGCCGGGAACGTATCAGGAGCACAACGGCGTCATCAAACACGGCGCAAAACTGCTCTATGCCTATGCGGAAGCTACTGTGCCGAAAATCACGGTAATTACGCGCAAAGCCTACGGCGGTGCCTATGATGTGATGAGCTCCAAGCACCTACGCTGCGATGTGAACTATGCGTGGCCGAGCGCAGAAATTGCAGTGATGGGCCCGAAAGGCGCGGTCGAAATCATCTTCCGCGGCAAGTATCAAAACGAAGAAGAAATGCAAGGCTTGATCGACGACTATAAAGCCAAGTTCGCATCTCCCTTCGTGGCGGCCAGTCGCGGCTATATTGACGACGTCATCCGCCCGCAAAACACCCGTTGGCGTATTTGCCGGTCGCTTGCGATCTTGCGTAATAAGAAGCTAGAAAATCCGTGGAAGAAGCACGATAATCTGCCGCTTTAAATGACCCGCATTCTTGCACTTGCTCTTGTAATTCTCATTCCGCTGACGGTGATTATCGTGCAGTGGCAGACTGGTAAATACAGGGAATTTCTAAAAACGGCGAAGGAAGCAGAAGGGCAGATTATTTTTGCTGAGAATAGAATTTTCGATCGTAAAAATAACCGCAAAGAATTCATCATCGAATATCAGTTCGAGATCGATGGCACGCAATACGAGGGGCAAGAGCGGCTAGAATATCCCGATATGGAAAGCACGTTTCCCCTCGGCAGCCGGGTGGCGGTGCTCTACGACCCCGTGAACCCAAGCAAAAACCATTTGAAGTGGTTGTTGGAGCGGCGGCTTAAGGTGGGCGATGCTCTTGGCAAATAGCGATTTATGCGTGACTTTTTGGACGAAACCTTTTAGGTACTCCTATCACTTCAAATGGATGCAACATGTTTTCTAAAATTCTAATTGCCAACCGCGGCGAAATTGCCGTGCGTATTATGAAAACCTGCCGCAAGATGGGGATTAAAACGGTTGCCGTCTATTCCGAGGCGGACACCTCAGCGCTGCATGTAAAAGAAGCGGATGAAGCGGTCTACATCGGCCCTAGCCCGTCGGTGAAAAGCTATTTGAATGTTGATGCGATCATGAGCGCGATTGATCAGACCGGTGCCGAAGCCGTGCATCCAGGTTATGGATTTTTATCCGAAAATGCTGACTTTGCTGCGCGCTTGAAGCGTCAGGGTGTGGCCTTGATTGGTCCATCGCCGGAAGCCGTGCATTTGATGGGTGATAAAATCGAATCCAAAAAAATCGCGCGCAAGGCGGGCGTATCAACCGTTCCTGGCACACTCGATGTCGTTAAATCCGACAAAGAAGCCAGAAAAATCGCCGATGAAATCGGCTATCCGTTGATGATCAAAGCCGCCGCCGGTGGCGGCGGTAAAGGTATGCGTGTGGCGCGCAATGAAAAAGAATTGCTCGATGGCATGCGCTATGCATCAAGCGAAGCGGGTTCGAGCTTCAATGATTCGCGCGTGTTTATCGAAAAATATTTCGAACAACCGCGGCATATTGAGATTCAAATTTTAGGCGATAAAACCGGCAACATCATGTGGCTGGGTGAGCGCGAATGTTCCATTCAGCGCCGCCACCAGAAGGTCATCGAAGAAGCGCCATCGAGCTTTTTAGATGAGGCGACGCGCAAAACCATGGGCGAACAGGCGGTGAGCTTGGCGCGCGAAGTGGGTTATTATTCAGCGGGGACGGTGGAATTCATCGTCGATGAAAAACGCAATTTCTATTTCTTGGAGATGAACACGCGCTTGCAAGTCGAGCACCGTGTGACGGAACTTATCACCGGTATCGATCTCGTTGAGCAAATGATTCGTGTAGCGGCAGATGAAAAACTCGATTTCAAACAAGAAGACATTAAATTCGACGGTTGGGCGATGGAAGCGCGCGTCTATGCGGAAAATCCGAAGCGCGGGTTCTTGCCATCTTCCGGACGCATTACGCGTTACGCGGAGCCGGAAAACGTGCCCAATATTTTAATCGACACCGGCGTCTACGAGGGCGGCGAAGTCAGCATGTTCTATGATCCGATGGTCGCGAAAGTTTGCAGCCACGGCGGCAATCGCGCGAAAGCCAATGAGATTTTGCAACAGGGCCTCTCTGCTTTTGTCGTGCGCGGCATTGAGCACAATATGAGTTTCTTAGAAGCCGTGCTCGCCAACCCGCGCTTCCAATCGGGCGATATTTCGACGCGGTTTATTGAGCAAGAATATCCCGGCGGATTCACCGGCGCGGAACTGAACAATGACTCGATGCGCGTGTTTCTCGGTACCGCAATCAGCATTTATCTGCACGATGCCGAACGCGCCGCGAAAATTTCCGATCAGCTTCCCGGCCGTCAACGCGCGATCGGCGCGCGGTGGGTGGTAAAACTCGACGATCAGAATTTCTCTGTCTTCGTGCGGCAGAAAGAGCATGGGTATGACATTACCTATGAGCGCGAGGTGATCTCAGTGCGTACGTCGTGGAAACTCGGCCGCCGTTTGTTTCAGGCGACGGTCAACGGCAAGCCCGTCAGTGTCAAAGTGCGCTTGCTGGAAGAGGGGTATATCCTGACCTACGGCGGTTCGGAACTTAACGTCAAAGTCCGCACGCCGCGCATTGCTGAGCTTGCAGAATACATGCCGGCCGATAAAGAAAGCGGGCGCAAGGATCAGGTGAAAGCGCCGATTGCGGGACTCATCGTCTCCTTCCGCGTCAAAGAAGGTGACACTGTAAAGCAAGGGCAGGAACTCTTGGTGCTCGAAGCCATGAAAATGGAAAACGTGCTTTACGCCGACCACGAGTGCACCATCAAGAAAATCCTTGTGAACGAGAAGGATAACGTGCAGGTAGACCAGGTGATTTTGGAGCTCGCCTGATGTCATCCTGCTGCTCGCATCGCGAGCGAGCAGGATCTCTTTATATGCACGAGATTCTACTCCACCTTACGGCGAGCAGAATGACGGGAAATTTCCATTGACACACCCCATCCATCTCCTTATACCTCCCGCAATTTGCCTGGAGGTTGCCGCGTGAAAGAGAGTGCCAATCGGAACATTGCCAAAGCGAGCCTCGTGCTAGCAGACGGCACTGTTTTTTCCGGTCAGGCGACAGGCGCGCGCGGCACCACCATCGGCGAACTGTGTTTCAACACCGCGATGACGGGCTATCAAGAAATTCTGACCGACCCCTCCTACTGCGGCCAGATCATCACCTTTACTTTCCCCCATATCGGCAACGTTGGCTGCAACCCGGAAGATATTGAATCGACCGTGCCGCATTGTGCTGGCCTCGTTATCCGAGAACTCCCCACTGCGCCGTCTAATTTTCGCAACCAAGTGAGCCTCGATGAATGGCTCAAAAAACAGAATATCACGGGGATTGCCGGCGTTGATACGCGCGCGCTAACGCGCCATATCCGCAAAAAAGGAGCGCAAAATGCGATGATCATTCACGGCGAGATGAGCGACGAAGAGCGCAGCGAAACCGTCACCGAATTGCAAGCATTCCCAAGCATGAAAGGGTTGGAGCTCGCAGCCGATGTGACGACGCAAAAAACCTATGAGTGGAACGAAAGTCTGTGGCAATTGCCGCCCGCAAAACGCCACACATCGACGGCGGCGTACCACGTCGTTGCAGTCGATTACGGCGTGAAGCAAAATATTTTGCGCAATCTCGCGGAAGCGGGTTGCAGGGTGACTGTGGTGCCGGCGAAGACATCGGCGAAAGAAATTTTGGGTTTGAAGCCGGATGGTATTTTTCTCTCCAATGGCCCGGGTGATCCGGCGGCAACAGGCGAATATTCCCTGCCCGTGATCAAAGAATTAATCACCTCTGGGGTACCAATATTCGGCATTTGTTTGGGGCATCAAATGCTTGGGCTAGCACTCGGCGCGAAGACGGAAAAAATGATACAAGGTCACCGCGGCGCGAACCATCCGGTGAAAGAATTGAGTTCCGGCCGCGTGATGATCACCTCGCAAAACCATGGATTCGCGGTCGCTAAAGACGGCCTGCCTGCGGATCTCGAAGTCACGCACATCTCGCTTTTTGACAATACGATTCAGGGTTTAAAACACAAAACCAAACCGATCTTCTGCCTGCAAGGCCACCCGGAAGCATCCCCCGGCCCGCACGACACACAAGAATATTTCCGCGCCTTTGTCGAGATGATGAAAAAACACCACGCGAGGGCGGCATGAGCGGCGTCATTACTGAAGGCAATATTAGGGCCTATACGGAATGTAAAATGCCCAATATGTCGCTACAGAAAAATGGTCTGGAATCTCAAGGCGAAGATACGGAATTATTCAGATTGATACACCGTCTGCAATCTACTATTGGACCATTGCAATCCGTGGCGGCAATAGGGCACGACCATCTGCATCTGAAGCCTATGGATACGCAGCTCAGAGACAATATCTTTGCGGCATTTTCGAAGGTTGAAGCGATATTGAATAATAATGTGATCGATCTTTCTTACGGCGACCCAATTAAAACCATTGATAAAACAGGCGTTATCGAGGCTTTTACACCTATCTATCATTTGATCGAAGAGAATACAGACGCAGGAAAATACTATCGTTCATTGATAGCAAGAGCCTTTGAAACCTTAGAACTCGGTCCTATACCGCCCATGCAATTTGCTGAAAATTTAAATCTTCCAGGTAGACCCAATGCCAAAACGCACTGACATTAAATATACTGACGCGAGGGCGGCATGATTGCGACGATGCGCCAATATAAACCGCTCATTATGCTTGCGGTGGAGAGCTTGGTCGCGGGCGCTGTTATTATTACCTTATTGCACTACGCCATGCCGTTTGCGGAACATCCGCGTATTTTGAATACCGTTGGGTTGCTGATGGACATCGTCGGCGTCACGTGGATTGCCTATGATATTTTTCCCTTCGCGGGCGTCGAGGAATACGGCGAAGACACGCAGCACAAAAGCGGCATCGAAACGCCGGAATATAAAAATTTTAAACGCAAGCATGTCACAATCGGCCTTCGCATCGTCGTCATCGGATTCTTTTTCCAGATTCTTGCGTATTGGGTAGAACCGCTTAAGGAGTTGTTACCGTAATGCCAAAACGTACCGACATAAAATCGATCCTGATCATCGGCGCAGGTCCTATCGTCATCGGGCAGGCATGTGAGTTTGATTATTCGGGGTCGCAGGCGTGCAAGATTTTGAAGGAAGAGGGCTATCGCGTTATTCTCATCAACTCCAATCCGGCGACGATTATGACGGATGTGGAACTCGCGGATGCAACCTATATTGAGCCGATTACGCCGGCGATGGTGG
The DNA here is from genome assembly GCA_964405685.1 of uncultured Rickettsiales bacterium. Classification (GTDB taxonomy): domain Bacteria; phylum Pseudomonadota; class Alphaproteobacteria; order Rickettsiales; family SXRF01; genus CAYOOP01. The sequence goes on along the minus strand of CAYOOP010000001.1, from coordinate 238,586 downwards.
AAAAAATTATCATTAAGGAAAAACCGTGTGCACTGCTTCCGACCATGGGCGGGCAGACGGCACTCAACTGCGCGAAGGCGCTCGCTGAATCGGGTGTGCTGGAAAAATACAATGTCGAGTTGATTGGTGCGAAGCTGGAGTCGATCAACAAAGCCGAAGATCGGTTGCTGTTTGGGCAGGCGATGGCGAAAATTGGATTGGAAGTGCCAAAAAACGCGGTGGTGAAATCGCTCGAAGAAGCCCGCGCGGCGCGGGAGAGTATTGGCTTGCCTGCGGTGATTCGTCCGAGTTTTACCATGGGCGGTTCGGGCGGCGGGATTGCGTATAACCATGAGGAGTTTGATCAGATCGTAGCCGGTGGACTGGATGCATCGCCGGTTGGCGAAGTGATGATTGATGAATCCGTGCTCGGGTGGAAAGAATATGAGATGGAGGTGGTGCGCGATAAGGCGGACAATTGCATCATTATCTGTTCGATTGAAAACGTGGACCCGATGGGTGTGCACACCGGTGATTCCATCACCGTAGCACCGGCGTTGACGCTGACCGACAAAGAATATCAGATCATGCGCAATGCATCGTTTGCGGTGCTCCGCGAAATTGGTGTCGACACCGGCGGGTCCAATGTGCAATTCGCGGTCAATCCGAAAGATGGGCGCATGGTGGTGATTGAAATGAACCCGCGCGTGTCGCGCAGCTCCGCGCTTGCCTCGAAAGCAACGGGTTTTCCGATTGCGAAGGTGGCGGCGAAATTAGCGGTGGGTTATACGCTGGATGAAATCGGGAACGATGTGACGAAATCAACGCCTGCGAGCTTCGAGCCGACGATTGATTATGTGGTCACCAAAATTCCGCGGTTTACCTTTGAAAAATTCCCGGGCACGGAACCACTGCTGACCACCGCGATGAAATCGGTGGGTGAAGCCATGGCGATGGGCCGGAATTTTCAGGAATCATTGCAAAAATGCCTGCGTTCGCTTGAGACGGGGTTGACTGGCTTGAATGAAGTAACAGTGATTCAAAGCGCTGATGCGGCGCGCGGTGCGCTCACGCGGCCGACGCCGGACCGTTTATTGGTGGCCGCACAAGCGCTGCGCTTGGGATTAAGTGTAGAAGAGATTTGTTCGATTTCCAAATTTGATCCGTGGTTCGTGCGGCAGTTGGAAGAAATTGTGGCGATGGAATCGTCATCTTCGGCTGCGCTCCGCGCAGTCGGGGATATCTTGAAATTTACCGCACAAGATCCCCGTGCGAACGATGTCCGCACGAGGATGACGACATTAAAGCGCCAAGGTTTTTCCGATGCTCGCATCGCTGAACTTGTGGGCGTAAAGGTTGCTGATATCGCTGTACTTCGTGACAAATTAAACATTCACCCCGTCTACAAACGCGTCGACACTTGCGCGGCGGAGTTTGATTCGAATACTCCCTATATGTATTCGAGTTATGAAGGGCCGAATGCGGAGTGTGAATCGGAGCCTACTGCTCGCAAAAAAGTGATCATCCTAGGTGGCGGGCCGAACCGGATTGGGCAGGGGATTGAGTTTGATTATTGCTGCGTACACGCGGCCTATGCCTTGAAGGAAGCGGGTTTCGAGACGATCATGGTTAATTGCAACCCGGAGACGGTGTCGACCGATTATGACACCTCGGATCGTCTCTATTTTGAACCGCTGGTGGCCGAAGATGTGCTGGAAATTATTCGCAAAGAAACGCAAAGCGGCGAGTTGCTTGGTTGCATCGTGCAGTTTGGTGGGCAGACGCCGCTGCGTCTTGCCTATGCGCTTGCGAAGGCGGGCGTGCCGATTTTGGGGACGACGCTTGATTCGATTGATCTGACTGAAGACCGTGAACGCTTCCGCGTGCTCGTTGAGAAATTGAAATTGAAACAGCCGGAAAGTGCTACCGCAACGACGCGTGAGGAAGTTGCGAAACATGCACAGGCGATTGGTTATCCGGTGTTGGTGCGGCCGTCGCATGTGCTGGGCGGGCGTGCGATGGAGACGATTTATGATGACGCGCAATTACAGAAATATTTGGACAATACGTTGGAATATTTTGGTGCAGAGAAGCCGCTGTTGATCGATTCGTTCTTAAGCGATGCGGTGGAGGTGGATGTGGATGCGCTGTGCGATGGCACGGATGTGCACGTCGCTGGCATCATGCAACATATTGAAGAAGCAGGGATTCACTCCGGGGATTCGGCGTGTTCGTTGCCGCCGTATAGCTTGAGTGTCGATGTGCAGGCGCGGATTGCAAAGCAGACGGAGTTGCTTGCGAAGGAACTGAAAGTCGTGGGTTTGATGAACGTGCAATATGCGGTGAAAGATGATGAGATTTATTTGATTGAAGTGAACCCGCGCGCCTCGCGCACGGTGCCGTTTGTTGCAAAAACGATCGGCGTGCCGATTGCGAAAATCGCAGCGCAGATGATGGCGGCGGGGAAAAAGCTTGGTGATTTTGGGTTGAAAAATAAACCGTGGGATTCCAAAGCCTTGAAACATGTGGCGGTCAAAGAAGCGGTATTCCCGTTTGCGCGCTTCCCGGGCGTGGATGTGATTTTAGGCCCTGAAATGAAATCCACCGGCGAAGCGATGGGGATTGATGCGAATTTCCCGGCGGCATTTGCGAAATCGCAATTGGGTGCCGGCACGGTGCTGCCGACCAGGGGGAATATTTTCCTCTCCGTGCGCACTGCCGATAGACCCGCGCTATTGCCGATTGCTAAAACCTTACACGGGCTTGGTTTTACGTTGATTGCAACGAGTGGTACCGCTGCGCAGATTACAGAGGCAGGTGTGCCGGTCGTGGTAATTAATAAGGTATGGGAGGGGCGGCCGCATATTGTGGATAAGCTAAAAGACCGCGATGTCGGGCTGCTGATCAACACCACCGAGGGCGCGCAGTCGATTGCCGATAGCTTCTCGATCCGCCGCACGGCGCTGCTTAATAAAATCCCCTATTACACCACCATGTCCGAGGCGGTCGCGGCCACCGCAGCGATGGAAGCTATGGCTTCTGGCAAGGGGCTGGATGTAAAATCCATCCAGGAATATACGAAGGCTGGATGACTGACAGCGGGAAGAGCGAGACAAGATGGTAGAAATGGACAGAAGAAGTTTTTTGGGGGTGATGGCTTCGCTTTTAGCGACGTCATCGGGTTTGAAATCACCACATATTGCTATTTCAGTAAGTAAGAAATTTTTAGAGCAATGTGATTTAGGTGAAATAGCAAACTTTTATGTGGACGCTTGTCAATGTGCGCAATCTGAAGAACTTTTTAGTGCTGAGGACATTCATCATTATGCCAGGTTTGCTGCTGGCTTTGAAAAGAGTTTATGTAATTTACCACCAGAACAATTAGAAGAACTTAAAAACAATATTATAAACCAAGGGATTGAATCTGTGCGGCTTGCTATAAGTATTCCTGGGGTTCCGCCTAAAACAGTAGACAGGACCATGGCTGCGAAGAGGGTGCAAATTCGCCAAAAAGTAAACGCTGCTTTTGATGAGCTCGCTCCATCCGGCACTCCAGACGATGTGTTATTCCCAAAATGGCAGCGGAAGTTCGAACCTTGTATAAATAGGGCTAGAGACCCAAAGGAACCTTCAGATCGAGATAAGCCGCGCAGAAGTGAGTCAGATGAGTTACAAAGCATGACCGAAGACGAGTTTGTTCATAGCTATGCCGAACATCCAAACGTGGTTTTTGCGCTCGGGCAAGGTGTACACGTCGATAAGATCGCTAAAAGTCTGGGCGTTACTATCACCAATACCAAATAACATTTGGCCTTTATTATCGCCAAAGGCCTTGACGCATGAGGCGTGCAGGAATATGGTTTGAAAACCGCTTAAGGAGCTTTCCTTGAGCGATTTTTTTGAGTGAAAGTCTATGGATAAAATACCGATTACCACGCGAGGCCTCGCCCAGATTGAGGCGGAGCTAAAGCAGTTGAAAAGCGTCGACCGCCAGAACGTGATTGCAGCGATTGCCGAGGCGCGTGCGCATGGCGATCTCTCTGAAAATGCTGAATATTCGGCGGCGAAGGAAAAACAAAGTTTCATCGAGGGACGCATCAAAGATTTGGAAGCGGCGATTTCGCGCGCCGATGTGATTGACGTGTCGGCGATCAAGGGCGACAAGGTGGTGTTTGGCGCGACCGTGACGCTCGTAGATGAAGAAACCGAGGAAGAGGTGACCTATCAAATCGTCGGTGACTATGAGGCGGACATCAAACAAGGCCGCATTTCCATCAGCGCTCCTATGGCCCGTGCGATGATTGGCAAAAAAGTGGGTGATGGCGTCGAGGTTAAAACCCCCAAAGGCACCAAGGATTACGAAGTGCTGAAAGTTGTGTATAAATAATTGCCCCATGCCGCTTTAGCTCAGCTGGTAGAGCAACGGTTTTGTAAACCGTAGGTCGTTGGTTCGAATCCGACAAGCGGCACCACCCTACGCACCTCTCGGGCTTCGGGTGGCTTACGCCACTTGGCGGAAGACGCACGGAACCGCATCTTGGGCATAGGAGTGTCCCTCGAAGCTACGAAGTAGCGTAGTGGGACTGGTAGCTGTGAACTTACTGGGTCTCAACAGACGTAATAGCCACACACGCATAAAATCCCCCCAAAACCTCATCTTATTGAATGATTTTTCTATCGATTTAGGTTAATTTTCCTCGTTTGTAAAATAGGGGTAGTATGCTCTTGCGACGGAAATGGGGGTGGTTGGTGCTGGCGGCGTGTGTGCTGCCGCTGCCTGCGCGTGCGGTGCCGCCGGTGGTGATACCGGATTCGGCGGATGCTGCGCACATCCGACCCGAAGATCGCAAACCCGTGTTTGATCACGGCGCGGACATGGCGGCACCCATTCCCGAAGCGGCGATTGCAAACGATGTTCCGGAACAAGCCAAGACGATTGATCTGATTCTCAATGGCATTCAGATTGAAGGCTTAACGGTGTTTGATGCGAAAGAGTTTGAGGCGCTCTACCACGATAAAATTGGCCACAATGTGAAACTGGCTTTTGCGTGGGAAGTGGCGTCTGCTATTACTAAACGTTACCAAGACGCGGGCTATTTTTTATCACGCGCGTTCGTGCCGCCGCAGACGGTGAAAGAGGGCATTATTCATATTCAGGTGATTGAGGGGTACATTGGTCACATTGATGTCGAGGGTCCGTATGAGCCCAATGCGATTGTGCAGCATTACATAGACCGCATTTTGGCGGAGCGGCCGGTGACGTCACAAAATGTAGAAAGCATGTTGCTTAGGATGAACGATTTGCCGGGGCTGTCATTTCGCGCGGTTTTATCACTGCTGAAGGACGCTGACGAAGGTGCTGTGAACATGACGTTGGTTGCGAGCAAGCAAGACAGCCGTGGCAGCCTATCGTTTGATAACTATGGCTCGCGCTATTTGGGCCCTAATGAAGCCGCGACCTCTTACAACACCAGTTTTTTGCCGATGCATAATACCACCATTTCGGGGCTCAGCAGCTTACCAAAAAAAGAACTGAAACATGCGAATATTGAACACAAGGTTGCGATCTACCCGGACCTGACGTTAGACCTGCAAGGCCACACCGTGCACGCGCTGCCGGGCTACCACTTGGAAAACTTGATGATCGATAGCAAAACCTATGGTTTTGGGGTGGGGCTGCACTATCAACTTATTCGCCAGCGGCAGGAAAATTTGGCGGTCAAACTATCGTATGAAAGTGACAACACGCGTAGTGATATTTCCAATTCTCCGCTCACGCGCGATCACACGCGCGTTTTGGATTTCAATCTGGCCTATGATTTGTCGGATCAGTGGGACGGCACGTCTATTTTTAATCTGGATATTGTGAGGGGGATTGATGGGCTGGGTGCGAGCAAGGAACGCGATCTGTATATTTCGCGCGAGCATGCCCACCCGGATTTTACCAAGGGAGAAATGTCTCTCTCTCGAAACCAACGTGTTGCGGATAATTGGTCGCTGCTTGGCGTGGTGAGAGGGCAATACACCACTATGCCGATGTATTCGTCAGAAGAATTTGGCTATGGCGGTTCGGTGTTTGGGCGTGCGTATGATACGTATGAATTAAGTGGTGATCAGGGCGTCAATGCGATGGTCGAATTGCGGTATGGTGGAATTAGCGACTTCTCACCCGTTGGAATGATGCCGTATGTGTTTTACGATATCGGCAAAGTTTGGAATCTCGATGAAGGGCAAACCAAAAAAGCATCTGGTGCCTCGGCCGGATTTGGCACAAGGTTATTTTCAAGTTGGGATATGTCGGCCAATCTCGCGCTGGCCTGGCCTTTGACACGCGACATTGCAACCCCTATTTATGGGGGGAATCCTGGATCTCCGAGGATTTTAGTGCAAATTTCTCAGGGATTCTAGGCGCTTAGCCGTTAATTCTTCCTTTAGACAAGAATCGTATAATTATTAATCAACGACGTGCCTAAAGGGCTCATTTTGATAAAGATTATTAAACATCGTTTTCTCGTCAGCATGCCGACGGCGATCCCGCTTGCGGCGCTGTGCGCGTTTTCGTCGCTGACCTATGCGAACCCGACTGGCGGTGTTGTTGCTGCGGGTTCGGCGACGATCAGCGAATCGGGCAGCGTGCTCGAAGTCAATCAATCCTCCAACCGCGCGGTGATCGACTGGCGCAGCTTCGATATTGAGATCGGTGAAACCACGCGCTTCTACCAACCGTCGTCGAGCGCAATTGCCATCAACCGTGTGAGCAGCAGCGACCCATCGCGAATTATGGGTACGCTAACCGCCAACGGCAACGTCATCCTGATCAACCCCAACGGTGTGGTGTTTGTTGCGGGGAGCCAGGTAGACGTCAACGGCTTGGTCGCGACCACCTCCGACGTTGATAACAACGATTTCATGGCCGGTGGGAATATTCACTTCACCACGCCCGGCAATCCGAACGCCAGCATCATCAACGAAGGTACGATTAGCGCGAAAGATGCGGGCTTGGTTGGCCTCGTGGCACCGAACGTTATCAACTCCGGTGTCATTACTGCAAAGCTGGGCAAGGTCCAGCTTGCCAGTGGTGATAGCTTTACGCTCGACCTCTACGGCGATGGCTTGATGGAAGTAGCGGTGAGTGATGCGGTGACCTCGCAACTCGTACGCAACACCGGAACGATTGAAGCTGACGGTGGACAAATTGCACTGACGGCAGCGGCGGGGCGCAACGTGGTCAACAGCCTGATCGAAGTGCAAGGTTCGCTGAAAGCGCGCAGCGTGGGTGTTCGAAATGGCGAGATTATTATTTCCGCTGAAGGTGCGAACCATACAAACAAAAGCGGCAACAGCACAGTGCTCGTTTCCGGCTCGCTCGATGTGAGCGGCATGAATGCAGGGGAGACCGGCGGTAAGGTCAGCATTTTTGGCGATAACATTGCGATTTTAACTGGCGCGCGCATTAACGCTTCGGGTGATGCAGGTGGCGGTACGGTGCTAATCGGCGGCGACTATCAAGGGCACGGCACGGTGCCGACGTCGCTGGCGACCATCGTCCAATCCGGCACGTTGATTCAGGCCAACGCAATTACTTCGGGTAATGGCGGTAAAGTCATCGTCTGGGCGGATAACTATACCAACTTCAGCGGCGCGATTGAGATCAATGCGCTGGGTCACACCGGCGACGGTGGTTTCGGCGAGACCTCGGGTAAAAATATTTTGCAGGCGTATGGTACGGTAAGCGCGACATCACGCAATGGACGCCGCGGTGAATGGTTGCTCGACCCGGCGAGTATCACCATCAACGGTAACGTAACCACCGCCACCGGCAGCCCGAACTTTGTACCAGCGGCTACGGCATCTGAGGTGAATGCAGGCATCGTCGCTGGGTTGCTCGATGCCGGCACCAACGTGACGATCACCACCGGTGGTGACGCATTTGCCGGTAATGGCGACATTACGGTGAGCACCGCGATCACAACGACGGGTACGGGTTCACTCACCCTTTCGGCGTACCGCCACATTACGGTGAGCGCCGCGATTACACTGACGAGCGGTAATATCACTCTCGGTTCGCGCAACGCCAACGGCACGGCCGGGTACGTTTCTGTGGCTGCGGATCTGACGACGACGGGTGGTAACATCGTCATTGGCGGTAGTAACAACTTAACGACCGGTTATGCGGTCGGTATCGCGGGTCAGACGGCGGGTGTGACGATTGCCAACGCCACGCTTAACGCCGGCAGCGGCAGCATTACCATTCGCGGTCAAGGTTTGGCGAGCACCACGAACGCCTATGGTATTAACCTGGGTACGGCGGCGAAATTAATTACGACCGGTAGCAACGGTATTACCCTTACTGGTCTCGGTGGTAATGGTACGACGGGTAACGTCGGTATTTATGTGACCGGTGTGAACACCAACTATATCTCGACTGCTTCGGGTAATATTTTACTGACGGGTACGGGCGCGGGTAGCTCCACGGGCGGCTACGGTCTCTCATTCAATGGTGGTGCAACGGTGCCATATCTGACCACGACCAGCGGTACGATTACGCTTTCGGGTACGGTGGGTGGTACATCGACTACCGGTGTATTTACCACCAGCACGACGGCGGGCGACTGGATTCAGGCCGGCGGCGACGTCATCATTAAAAGTAGCAAAGACATCATGCTGCTTAAAACCAATATCACCTATACCGGAAGCGCTGCTCCGAATGTATTGCTGCAATCAGATATGAACTCGGCAACACCGACGGTGGGTGCGATCGTCATTGATACCTCTAATATTACGACCAACGGCGGATGGATCCGTGCGGGTGGTGGTACGGATCCGTACGGCAATAATACCGGTGCTATCGGCAGTGCAACCAACGTTGTGGGTATTAAGGTGAGTGCTTCCACGCTCAATGCGGGCGGCGCCAGCATCTGGCTGAAAGGTACCGGCTATGCGACGGGTGCAAGTTCTTGGGGTATCAACACCGCCTCTGGCGCCAAGTTCATGACTTCGGGTACGGCTAGCGTAACGTTAACCGGTATTCAAGGTGCGGGTACGGTGAGCGGTATTTATTTCAATAATACCACCCAAGCGGATGCGATCATCGGTGGTTCGGGCGGCGTGCTCCTCTATAGCGGCGGCGGCATCAATTTGACGAACGCCAATATCGCCAATGCTTCGGGCGTTGCAACGAACGTGCTTCTTGATGGGCAATATACATCGGCTACACCAACCGCTGCACCAATTGTCCTTACCACATCTAATATTACTACCAATGGTGGTTATATCCGCATCGGTGCGGGTACAGATATGATTGGCAATAATACGGGCGCCGTGGGCACATCCGGCGTCACGTCTGGTGTAAACTTAAACGCTGCCGAATTGAATGCGGGCGGCAGCGGTGCAACGGGCGGTGACATCTGGATTAAAGGTACCGGCTATGCGGGCACCACCAACAACTATGGTGTACAAATTCAATCAACCAGTAAGCTTATTACCAATAACAGCGGCAATATCACCGTAACGGGTACGGGTGGCGCGGGTACGACGGGTAACGTCGGTATTTATGTGACCGGTGTGAACACCAACTATATCTCGACTGCTTCGGGTAATATTTTACTGACGGGTACGGGCGCGGGTAGCTCCACGGGCGGCTACGGTCTGTCGTTTAACGGTGGTGCAACGGTGCCGTATTTAAGAACCACCGGCGGTACGATCACGCTGAGCGGTACGGCAGGTGGCACGTCGGGCGTGGGTGTATTTAGCACTAGCACCACGGCGGGTGATTGGATTCAGGCGGGTGGCAACGTGATTATCAAAAGTAGCCAGAATATCAGCCTGACTAAAACCCATATTACTTATAGCGGTAGTGCGACGCCAAACGTACTCTTGCAATCGGACATGAATTCGGCAACACCGAGCGCCGGTGCGATCGTGCTGACTACCACCAACATCACGACCAACGGCGGTTGGATCAGAATCGGCGGCGGTACGGACCCGTACGGTAATAGTACGGGTGCGGTGGGTGTTTCCGGTACAGTGATCGGTGTGAATTTAAACGCTGCCGAATTGAATGCGAGCGGCACGGGTACGGGCGGTGACATCTGGATTAAAGGTACCGGCTATGCGGGTACCACCAACAACTACGGTGTACAAATTCAATCAACCAGTAAGCTTATTACCAATAACAGCGGTAACATTACGGTAACCGGTACGGGTGGCGCAGGTACGACGGGTAACGTCGGTGTGTATGTGACCGGTGTGAACACCAACTATATCTCGACGGCTTCGGGTAATATCTTACTGACGGGTACAGGCGCGGGTAGCTCCACGGGCGGTTACGGTCTGTCGTTTAACGGTGGTGCAACGGTGCCGTATTTGACCACGACCAGCGGTACGATCACGCTTTCGGGCACAGTGGGCGGCACCTCAACCGCAGGTATCTTTAGCACCAGCTCGACTGCGGGCGACTGGATTCAGGCCGGCGGTGATGTGATCCTCAAAAGCAGCAAAAATATCGGCCTGACCAAAACCAATATTACCTATACCGGCGGCGCTACGCCGAACGTACTCTTGCAATCGGACATGAACTCGGCGACGCCGACGGATGGCGCGATCACACTTACTACAACCAACATCACCACCAACGGCGGTTGGATCCGCATCGGCGGTGGTACGGATCCGTATGGTAATAACACCGGTGCGGTAGGTAACTCTGCAAGCGTTTCGGGCGTTTCTCTCGTGAGTTCTGCGCTTAGTGTGGGGACGGGCAGCATCTGGATTAAGGGTACGGGCTATGCGACCGGCACAACTTCTTATGGTATCTCCACCTCCGGCACGGGTGCTTTGACAACCGCTAATACGGGCGGCATTACGCTGACGGGTATTGCGGGCGCTGCAACCGCAAACGGGCTTAGTATTATTGGGACGACGATCACGGCAGGCAGTGACCCCAATATTTATAGCCTTGGCGGTATGAGCTTCAGCAATAGCACCATCGTTAGAGCTGCCGGCACCGCGCTTATCAATGTTGTGCTGCAAGCGGATTACAACGTCGTGAGCCCAGCCAGCACAAGTATTATTTCTCTCTCTAACGGTGGTATTACCACGGGTGGTGGTTATGTCTACATCGGCGGTGGTACCGATCCGTTTGGTAACAATACGGGAACGGGTTTAGTCAATATTTTGGGTGCTACGATTGATACGAGCGGTACTGCCAGTGGCGGTAATATCTGGATTAAAGCTGTGAACTATACGAACAACGCAAGCAACAGCTATGCTATCAATCTGCAGGCCGGCGCGATTCTTAAAACCAACTATAGCGGCACGGTCACCTTACTTGGTACTTATGCAGGCACGGGAGGTAACGGTAATAAAGGTATCCAGTTCACTTCTGTTACAGGCTATATTTCTACCGAAGCGGGTGATATTACACTTGTGGGCGTCGGCTACGGTACGAACAGTGAGAGCCGAGGCGTCTCCATGATCAATACCAGTACCGTGCCGATTTTCCAAACCACCGGTGGTAAACTGGATATTACGGCGACCGCGGGCACCGATGGTGTGTATGGTTTCCTGGCGTATTACTTGACGGACTTCGCCCAGCTGGGCGGAGACCTGACGATTAAAACGCTAAGAGGCGACCTTGGGTTTAATAACTCAAATCTCACTTTCTATGGTACATCGTCGGTGAATGTAACGCTTAGGACGAATGCCAACAGTGCCACCCCGAGCTCTCCTGGTGCTATCTTCATTAACAGTTCAAGCATTGCAACCAATGGCGGCAGCATCATCGCGGGCGGCGGTACCGACCCTGTAGGCAACGGCACAGGCGCGCTGGGCAGTACGGCACTCAGCCCCGGCGTATTGATCACAAATAGCACGCTTGACGTGCGTAAGTCGGGTGGCGCAAGCGGTAATATCTGGATAAAGGGTACCGGTCTTTCGGGCGGGGACCATAAAGGTGTTACGGTTCAAGGAACTTCCAGTATCATTGCGGATCAGGACGGTACGATTACGATCAGCGGCATAGGCGGCAGTTCGAGCACGGGCAACAGCTATGGTGTTGAAATCGGTGGCACCGCCGCCATCTACTCAGAGCGTGGTGCCATTAACATTACTGGCGTAGGTGGCGATGGCACGGGCACCGGTAACAACGGTATTTCCTATTCCACGACCGGTAGCGGTGTTTATACTACGGGCAATGGTGCCGTTAATTTCACGGCTACTGGCGCAAGTGGCACGAGAGATTTCTACGTCACCGGTACGGTATACATTGGTGGCGCGAACGCAACGGGCAACTATACCTTTAACGTTGATACCGCAAACTGGGACGGTGCAATCATCAATACCAGCGGCACCGTCACCTTTGCACCGCGCAGCAACGCCACCACGATTGATATTGGCGGCACGTCTTCTGATTTGAATCTAACGACGGCGATGCTGGGTGCGATTACGCGCGCAAGCTCGGTGGTGGTTGGTAAATCGTCGCTGACGGGTAACGTAACGCTTGATGCCGTCACCTGGGGTCAGAATTTAAGCATTCTTACTAACAGCGGTAACATCACCGCGGGTACGGGTACGACCGATATGAACGGTCACTCCTTCACGGCAACCAGCACGAGCGGTAATATTACCCTGCCGGTGATCACCGGCGCAACCAGTATTAACGCACGCACGACGACCAGTGGTAACATCAGCCTTGGTGGTAATTTAACGGCGACCGGCGCGGGCAACGCGATCGTGCTGGCTTCGGCAGGCAATTTCAGCAACTCTGGCAACTACACGCTTGCTCCGGGCACAGGCCGTTGGATTATTTATTCGACGAGCGCCGGGTCGGATACGGCAGGTGGGTTAACCGCTGCGCAAACAATTAGTGGTGAAACCTACGGAACCTTGGCACCCGGCGCAATCATTGCTGCGACCTATAGCGCGACGCAGAACACATGGGTGTATAGCTCAGCTGTGAGCCTGATTGTGATTACGGTGACGGCAAATACACTGCACAAAACCTATGGTGCGAGCGATCCGACGCTGACCTACAGCGTCAGCGGCAGTTTCCTAAGTGGCGATTCGGCAGGCACGGTATTAACCGGCTTGCTCTCGCGCACGGCAGGTGAAAACGTGGGTTCGTATAACGTTACGCAGGGTACGTTAGCCCTAGCTTCGGGCATGGGTGCAACCTATTCCTTGTCGTATTCCACCTGTACCAATTGTTTCGTGATTGATCCAGCCGCGCTTACGATTGCGGTGGATAACGCCAGACGTAACATGGGCGAATCGAACCCAAGCTTTACCGCGCAATATAGTGGACTCACCAATGGCGATTCGTCGGCCGTTGTCAGTGGCCTTGTTTTCACTACCGCTGCGAATGATCTTTCATTGCCGGGGTATTATGTGATCAATGCTTCGGGTGCGACGGCGACCAATTATCTGATCTCCTATGTTGACGGCATGCTGCGTGTGAAAGCGGTGCTACCTGAGACATTCAGCCACGTTTCGCAAGTGCTTAACAACTCGCCAACGTCTAATAACCCGCACGCTGACGGGGGCACGGATAGTTACGAGCTGACCGATATGCCAGTGTTGAGCGTGCGTTCTTCCTACACCATTTGGACCTATAGCTCACCGCAGATGATCGTGCTGCAAAACAATAGCGTTCCGGTGTTCTCGACCACGCCGGTGATTGTGCCTTCTTCCTCCGGTGATGCGGGAATTGAAGTAAGACGCTCGTCGTTCTAGCCCTTACGCAAAACCCGTTGACGATGCAGATGCCAGTCACTACCAATTGACGGCATGTTTGATGGCCGTTTAGAAAAAATTTTACTGAAAACGCTGATTGTTGCGGGCGCACTTGTGGTTGCATTTTTCGTCGGTGCCTATCAGGACCGTTCGCAGGGCTGGCCGTTCGGCAGCGGCCATTACGAACGTTTTCATCAATGGATGATGTCGGATGGACAACAAATTGCCGAGGACGATGCGCGGCATGCAGCGGAACTGCGAGAAAAAGAGGCGAGGCAACAAACCGAGCGGCAAATCAAACAAATAGAACTCGCCGGGCGTTCACCGGCGCAGGCGCAGCAGGCCGAGGAGACGCGGCGGCAAGATCTCGAAGCGCACTCCTTTATTTCCCCGCAGACGGTGCTCGAGCAATTGGTAAAAAGCCCCAATAGCATGGCCTATCTTTACAGCGATATTCCCTATTTGCTGGTCTCTGATGCTAGCTATTGCCCGGGCCTTGCGCGCCAGTTTTTCGACCATTTTTCTGGATATGAAAAACATTGCTACCGTATCTACTATCGGGATTTTGAATTTGACACCTATGCCGTGAAAATTCTTGCCAAGCACGGCAAGAAAGCGCCGAAACGTTTGCTTATTTATAACCAGGGCCACACCGATTTGTCGGACGAGGCAGCGCCTTTTGCCGCTGAGTTGTTTGACATGCAGCTGCGCGCCGGCACTGATATATTGGTGACCTCCCTACCGTTTCTGGGCCTCAACAGCAACACCCGCGAGCCCATGCGGGTAAAGACCTACGACGGTGTGGCGATGCTCGATTTAAACACCATGGATGAAAAGCATGAGTTGTTTGAATTGTTCGATACAGGCGCTTCCCACTACATGCGCTTTTTTATCGACAGCGCAGTGCTGCCGGTAGCGCAGATGGCGCGCGAATATCAAGACATCAACTATCTCGGTTTTTCAGGCGGTGCGACCATTGGCCTCCACACCTGCCTGGTGCTTAAAGATGTGCTGAATCGCTGCGTGCTGGTAGCCGGGGTGATGCCTGCTAATCTGGGTCTTACGCTTAAAACCTTTGGCGATGCAGAACAGGTTTCTGCATCGTTTCGTAAAAAACACCGGGTGATGGACGAGTTGGATGAATTAGCCGCCAGCCGTGTGGCCGTAACGCTGGTGTATAACGATCAGGATGCGTGCTGCTTCGACCAGGAATCAGCGGTGCCGTTTAAGGTCATGGTCGAAGAAAAACACCTGCCCATCCAGTTCATGATTCGTAATGAAAACCACCACCAATACGACCCTAAAATGGTGAGTGACGTATTGAGTGGTCTTACGCCTTAAGCAAGCGTGTGGAACTGCGGGTGTGCTTTAAACCACTCTGCAAAACGGCGAATACCTTCTTCAATCGAAGTCGCGGGTGCAAAGCCAATGTCTTTTTTAAGCGGTTCAACATCCGCCCAGGTGGCGGGCACATCGCCTGCTTGCATGGGCAGCAGATTGGTTTTGGCTTTGTAGCCTAGGTTTTCTTCTAGCACGCGGATGAGTTTCATCAGCGGTTCGGGGGTATGATGACCAATGTTGTAAAGACGGTGCGGCCCCGATGCGCTGTGGTCCAAATCGGGTGTTGTGGCAGCGGTGGGAATGCGTGGAATGAGACGGGTAATGGCTTCGATGATATCGTCGACATAGGTGAAATCGCGCTGCATATCGCCACGGTTATAGACATCAATGGCTTCTCCCCGCGACATCGCGCAGGCGAATTTGAAATAGGCCATGTCCGGGCGGCCCCATGGGCCATAGACGGTAAAAAAGCGCAGGCCTGTCATGGGAATATTGTAGAGTGTACTGTAGCTATGGGCGATAGCTTCGCCGGCTTTTTTGGTAGCGCCGTAAAGGCTGACTGGGTGATCGGCTGGTGTAGACGTGGCAAAGGGCATGGTGCGGTTGGCGCCGTAGACGGAACTCGAAGAGGCGTATACCAAATGGTTCACAGGGTGGCGGCGGCAAGCCTCCAGCACGTTTAAAAACCCGACAATATTACTGTCGACATAAAGCTGTGGGTGGTCGATGCTGTAGCGTACGCCCGCTTGTGCGGCTAGGTGCACCACTGCGTTTGGGCGATGGTTTTTAAACGCCTCCATCAGCGCTTCGCTATTTTTAATATCGGCGTGAATCCAGGTAAAATTCGATTGCGCCGTCAGCTCGGCGAGCCGCGCTTGTTTGAGGCTAACAGCGTAATAAGCATTGAGGTTATCCAGCCCGATGACACGATGGCCCGCAGAAAGCAGGCGTTTGGCAAGTGCGTGGCCAATAAATCCGGCCGCGCCGGTAACGAGATATGTTTCAGGCATAGGGCCACTTTAAACGATTGCAAACCATGCAATTATTGCTAGTGGTGAAAACCACGATTGTCAAACGCATGCCGTATCATTTTTATTTTTTACACCAGGGACTCATCGCCTTAGGCTTCGCATGTGTACTCACGGTACTTGCGGCCTATGCGGGGTGTTGCCTGTTGTATAAGGCAAATAGGAACATTGCGTTTACATCAGAATTTTTAGCGCCCTATAGCTTTCTGTTTGGCGTTGCTGTGATTGCTTGGGCTATGTTGGTGCTGGCGTGTTTTGGCGCGCTCAACCCCGTGACGTTGGGTACTATCGTCGCCTTGCAAGTGTTGGCTGTGGTGCTAACGCGAGGGCGTTATTTCTCCGTGCTTTATGCTAGTAGCAAGCAGCTGCTCGGGGCGATCTATCGGCAATGCGATGACAGTGCGGGTAGGTTGCTGCTGTTGACGCTGCATATCTTGCTCGCCCTTATTTTGATGTCGGCGGTGGTGATCGCGTTGGTTCCAACTACCGAAACCGACAGCATCACCAGCTATTTGAATGCTGCCAATTTGCTCTGGAATCACGGCGGGTTGATTGATGTTGGCCATGCGGTGGGCAATATGGCCAAGCAAGGCTTTATGCCGATGATTTATGGGTTTGCTTTGTTTTCGAGCACGCTTACCCAAGTGTGGTTGGTGGCAATTACCATTGCGGGAATAGTGCTGATGTTTGCCTATTTCGCGCGCAACATCGGCATTATTTCTGCCACGATTGCGACGTTGGTGCTGGCGACCATGCATCAACAACTGGAGTTTGTGTTTGGTACGGCCAAGGTCGATGGCATGTCGCTTACCTTTTCCATTTTAGCGTTGGTGTCTTGGCATGACTATGTATGTCGTCGTGGACGTGTGCGGTTGGTACTGAATGCGGTTGCGGTGGGGTTTTTAACCGGTCTTTCTTACATGAACCTGATGGCAGGCGCGGTTTTCTTTGTACTCGTGGCGCTTGCGGTTGCACACTCGCGGGGGGCGTACAGAGAAAAAATCTCTGCTTTGGTTCTGTGGGGAAGTATTGCGTTATTGGTTGCGGTGCCGGGCTATGCGTATAACTGGGTGACCTTCGGTAATCCACTTTACCCATATATGACGGAGATTTTTGGTCAGGGCATTGGGGGGCCGTTGCTTGATAGTCGAGGGTATTTTTACGGGTATATCATGGGCCTTTATGAGCTTGGTACCCCTAGCATTAAAGCGGCTCTTTCGCTTCCTCTCGTCTTATGGGAAACGCCGCAAGCTTTACAATCGCAGGCCGAAAAACCGTTTGTGATTTGCGGCGCACTTTCGTGTGTGGGGATGGTGTGGTTGTGGCTGCGTCCGCGCGCTAATCACCCTCGCTGGATGACGGTAGGTTTTATCTTTGCTTATGCAGTGTTGTATGGGGCATGGGCCGCTAAACAACCCTTGCTACGCTATTTTACGGTGGGATATCCGTTGTTGTTTTGGTTTGGCGCGCAGATGATGGAGCCGATCTTCGATGCCTTGAAGCGTTGCCGGTTGGTCAGTGTGGGGTTGGTGGCTATTTACATGGGATTGCTCCAGTGTAGCGCTGTCCCGGCGTTTTGCGCGCGCAATAACTATCGGCCGGTTGCCCCCGTGGTGTTTATGTGCGCGCGCAATAGTATGAGCGTATTGATCCATACACTTAGTTTTGAGCAATTTCTGGGTCATCGCTTTTGGTACACACCGACGGACGGCGGCAAAGATTCATTGGCGTTTGGTAAGGCTATTGGTGGGTTGCGAGGCTTTTTAAAACCCGGCGATAAGGTGCTTAGTTTTATCGCAGGGCATTACTATTTGGGGGATCATGTCATCGTCTTTAGCGGCAACGGCAGCAACACGATGCCGAGCAAGCTGGGCATGCCGAAGCCGCTTTACCTTTATCCCGATGCGGCGTCGCTGATGGCGGATTTGCGGGCCAATCATTTCAATTACATTCTCATTCATCCGCGGTTTTTATATCTGACTAACGATGAACGGCCAGCAATTGATGGTCTCTTGCGTATCAAACCCGCCGCCGAGTTTGAAGGTGTGCGCGTGATTAAGGTGGCACCCTAATGTGTGGCATTGCTGGTTGGTTGAGCTGGTCCGGTGCGCTGGATGCAGAGGTGTTTGGGACGATGGTGCGTTCATTGCAGCATCGTGGGCCGGATGCTGAAGGCATCGTTCAACGTGGGCCCGTGTTGCTTGGGCACCGCCGCTTGTCGGTCATTGATCCGAGTGCGGCGAGCCATCAGCCGATGGCCGATAGTACGGAAAACTATTGGATCGTTTTTAACGGTGAGATTTATAATTTCAAAGACATCCGCCGCGAGTTGATGCAGCACGGCGTGGCGTTTCGAACGGGTAGTGATACCGAGGTGGTGCTTGAAGCCTACAAGCGTTGGGGACAAGCATGCGTGCAGAAATTCAACGGCATGTTTGCGTTTGCGTTGTGGGATGAGGCTGAGCAAAGCCTGTGGCTTGCGCGTGATCGCATGGGTGAGAAACCGTTGTTTTACATGCTGCTTCCAGATGGGGTTGCGTTTGCATCTGAATTGCCGGCGTTACTAGCGCACCCCGCCTGCACGCGTGAAGTGAACACTGCGCGGCTGGGGCATTATTTGATGTTGGGGTATACCACCGGTGAGGCAACGCTCATCAAAAACATGCAACGTCTGCCACCGGCAAACATGATGACGTTTAAACGAGGGAAAGCAGTCGCGCCGCAGCGCTATTGGGAATTAGCACCGCATGTGGTGCACAAACGCAATTTTACTTCGGTGCATCAAGCAGCTGATACATTGCGCGCGTTGATCGATGACAGTGTAAAATTGCGTTTGGTGAGCGATGTGTCATTGGGTGCATTTTTAAGCGGTGGGCTTGATTCTTCCACGATCGTTGCGTCGATGGTGGAGCACCAGCCGCGCGCGCAAGTGAAAGCGTTTACCATGGGGTTTGGTGAGTCGGAGTTTGATGAAACGGCGCATGCAAGCATGGTCGCGGAACATTTGGGTGTGACGCATCACACGACACAAGTGACGCCGAATGCAGAGACGATCGAGCGATGTCTCAAGGTTGCTGCGCAAGATCCGCTGGCGGATACCTCCGTTATTCCAACGGTGCTACTAGCGGAGTTTACGCGCCAGCAGGTGACGGTGGCATTAAGCGGTGATGGTGGCGATGAGTGTTTTGCCGGGTATGAAACTTATGTGGCGGACCGGCTGCATGGTGCGCTTTCTCTGGCACCTGGGTGGCTGTGGAAAGCGGCGTCAGTAGCGGCGGAGCGGTGGGTGCCGACTCGTTTCCAGAAGGTAGGGTTTGATTACAAGCTCAAGCAATTTTTGCAGGGCATGATGCTGAATAACAAGCGCGCGCACGTGTCTTGGCGCAATTTGTTTACATCATCCGAGCTTACGGAGCTGGTGCGGCCAGAGTGGCAGCAGGAGATGTTGGCGCAGGATCCGTTTGAGAGTTTTGATGCGCATTTTGCTGACGTTTCAGGGGCGGCGTTACTCGATTGCGCGATGTATGTGGATATGAAAACTTGGATGGCCGATGATATTCTGGTGAAGGTGGACCGCGCGAGCATGGCGCATGGGCTGGAATCGCGCGCGCCTTTTCTCGATCACCGCGTGGTGGAGTTTGCGGCGAGCCTCCCCGTTTCGTATAAGCTGCATGGGTTTACCAAAAAACATGTGCTGAAATTGAGTCAGCAATCTCGATTGCCGCGCGAGATTATCCACCGCTCCAAGCAAGGATTTAACGCGCCGTTCTCGCGTTGGGTGCTGGAGGATTTGAAAGACTATGCCTACGCCCAACTGAAAGCGCCGGAATTGATACATTATCTTCGTCCGCAGGCTATTGACAAGCTTTGGCAAGACCACCACAATCGCAAGCGCGACAACGGTTTTAAACTTCTTAGCTTGGTATGTCTGTCTCTTTGGCTCACACAAGTGCACCGCAAGCCCTGACGTTTTCGCCCGCCATGCGGGATGCGAAAAACTATATGCGTTGGGTGCTTTCGCCGTTTGTGCCTTATCTTGGCGCGTCGGTGCTGGAAGTCGGCATTGGCCACGGAGGTTATCGCGATTATATGCCGGAGACTTCCGCCTATGTGGGGCTCGATATTGACCCAACCTTGGTGCAGCAAGCGCAGGCGCATTATCAGGATAGCAGCTATCTCCACGCCGACGCGCGCGATGCGCGGCTTCCGATTCAGCTGGCCGAGCGGAAGATTGATACGGTATTGTGCCTTAATGTTCTAGAGCACATTGCTGAGGATCGCGACGTGGTGAGCAACCTGTGCGCGACGCTGATTCCAGGCGGGCACTTGTGCATTTTTGTGCCGGCGTTTCAGGTGCTTTATTCAAGCCTGGATGCGCACGCCGGGCATGTGCAGCGGTACCGCTTGAGGGATTTGAAAGCGCTGGTGCCAGAAGGTTGTGTGGTGGTGAAAGCGCAGTATTTTAATGCGCTTGGCGCAGTGGGGTGGTGGGTCAATAAGGCCGTTAAACACCGTGCGCTCGATGCACCGGAAGTGAACGGGCAGCTTGTTTTGTTTGATCGGTATTTGGTTCCTCTTGCACGGTTGTTGGATGTGTTGACGCTGCACACTTTCGGGCAATCGGCAGTATTTGTGGTGAAAAAATTATGATCTCTATCGTCATTCCGGCGTATAACGAAGCAGGCGCGATTGGTCAGACTATCGACCAAATTCGAAACGTTCTCGCAGGAACGGAGCTCGCATCGGCTGAGATTATTGTGGTCAATGATGGTTCGAAAGATGCCACCGGTGCCGAGGCCGCCGCCAAAGGTGTAACGGTGGTGAACAACCCGCACAACGCAGGCTATGGGCGATCGCTCAAGCGTGGCATTGCAGCCGCATCGCACGATACGATTTGCATTATGGATGCCGATTGCACCTATCCGGCGGAGATGATTCCGGTGTTGCTCAAGGAATACCAAGACAAGGGTTTTGATATGGTGGTGGGTGAGCGGACGGGCGAGAACTACCGGGAATCGCTGATCAAATCGCCCCTGCGGCGGTTGTTGAAATTTCTGGTAGAATACACCACCGGGCGCAAAATTCCGGACATTAATTCGGGTCTGCGCATTTTTAGCCGCACGCTTGCGATGGCGTATGAAAACCGGCTGTGCGACACGTTTAGCTATACCACCTCGCTTACGCTTGCGGCGATGATGACGGGTAAATTCGTAGGCTATGTGCCGATTGCGTATCACGAGCGGCACGGGCAGACCAAGGTGCGCTTGCTGCGCGATTCACTGCGCACGCTGCAATATATTTTGGAAGCGATTGTCTATTACAACCCGATTAAAATGTTTACGCTGCTTGCGGTGCTCCTGCTCCTGCTGTCGTTCGCTTCATTCGTGGTGGCATTTTTAACGCAGATCCATGTGGCATATTATTTCGGTGTGGGCGGTGTGCTCGTGGCTCTTATGGTGTTTTGCCAAGGGTTTCTGGCGTTGTTGCTTAAACAGATCATGCAGAAATAATGCAAACGCAAGCGCCTGTTTCTCCGCTTAAAACTGCAACGCTTTCGTCGGCTGATCCGGTGGTTGGGCAGGGGTGGGATTTTGAATATGCGACGACGCGAGAGGAGTTTCCGGTTGCGAAATCTTCCGCCGGATTTCTATATCTGACACGCCCGCCCGCACTTAGCGAGATGGAACGTATTTACCCCAGCAACTATTATGCGTATAGCGATTCGACGAGTGAGCCACCGCTCGTAAAAAAAGTGCGTGGGTTTTTGGAAGCGAAAAAAGTGAAGCACTATCAAGCGTTAATCGGCAGTAGAGCAGCGCGGGTTCTGGACATTGGCTGCGGTGACGGAAGATTGCTTAATATTTTGCGCAACCACGGGCCGAAAGTATGGCAATTCAGTGGTATTGAAATCAGCGAAGCAGGTGCGAAAGCGGCGAGTGCTAAAGACTTTGATATCATCCATGGAAATTTTGAAACCGCCGATCTCGCGCGGTGGAACGCTCAGTTTGATTTGGCACTCATGCATCAACTCATTGAGCATTTGCACCATCCGGCGGTGGCGCTCCAGAGCATGCGTGGAGTGTTAAAACCCGGCGGGATTCTCTCGATTGAAACGCCGGATACCAAAGCGTGGGATTTTGCGTTGTTCAAAAAACGCTACTGGGGTGGCTATCATTTCCCGCGACATTTTTTTATTTTCGATAAAAAAAGCATTCGGCAACTGGCGGAAGAAAATGGTTTCGAGGTGATTGCGATCACATCGATTTTAAGCCCAGTGTTTTGGATTCACAGTCTGCATAACGCTTGCGCAGATCGCCCGAGGTTGGCTAAATATTGCAAGTATTTGAAGCCGAACAATGTGGTGTTGCTGGCGATTGCAACGACCATTGAAATGATACAGACGAAGCTGTTTCGTCAGAGTTCTAACATGCAGTGTCTATTACGTCGGGTAGGGTGATGGCGGAAGTGCAACTCAAGGAATTAAACCCGGTCACGTCCTATGCGTTATGGCAAGCGCTGGTGCCGCTTGCGTTGCTGGCGCTGGGGCTTACAATTGCGCGCGAAGTAACCTCAGCAGGGATGATTGTTCTGATGGTGTTGGCAATGGGCCTGCTGTTTTACAAAATCTATTTTCCGCTGCATGACACGTCGCACTACGCGCTGTTTAAATCGCGCGCGGTCAATCGCATCGTAGGCCAGCTGATGGCAGGGATGTTGGCAACACCGTTTGATGCGTTTCGCGAAGAGCACATGCGCCACCACAAGCATTTTGGAACGATGGATGACCCGGGAGCGGTAGACTATTTTGTACGGTTTAATTCGAAGCGCGAGCTTATAGGGTTTCTACTCAAGCCACTGTTGGGAGCGAATCTTTGGCATAAGCTTGGGGATTATTATAAGACCCTGCGTGCAAAAAAAGAAGCAACAGAAGTGCTGCGGCTTGAGCGTTCGCTCTCGGGCCACGCATGGGTAGTGGGCGTGCAGCTGGCGTTGTTGGTGTATTTGACACATGGGCTCGCACTCTCTGAGTTGTGGCGCTACCCCGTGTTTGTGTTGGTGCCGGGGGCGACGGTGTTTTTATTTTTAAGCCGTCTGCGCATGTTTTTGGAACATGGCTCGCTCGATTATCAGAAGTTTGATTATCTTTCCAACCCGCGCCCGACCTCGCGCACGATCATTAGCCGCCGGGTGGAGAAATGGATCATGAGCGGTGCGAATTTTAATTACCACCATGAGCATCACCGCTATCCGGGCATTTCATCTTACCACCTGCCGCGCCTGCACGCGCTGCTGATTGAAAAAGATTTTGACCCGGAAGATGCGCGGCCTACCTACATCACCGCGTTTCGTGAATTGTGGAAAACGCTTTAGGGTGGATTTGTATAGAGAATCGACTTTTTCTATATATATTCTTGCGATATATATAGAATCTATCTAGGACCTATGCGTATTGCTCAGAATCTTGTAAAGATCTGTATTAACATAATAATTTTCGCGTCCAAGTCGTATTTTATTCATTAGCCCAATGCGAGTAAGCTCGTCAAGATAGCGTGTGGCAGTGATGCGGGACTTAACATCCATTTCACGCTTTAAAAACTCTATTTTTGTGTAGGGATGGCTAAAAATAATATTAATCAAATCTTGGCTGTAAATTCTCGGCAGCTCACTGCGCATTTTATTTTTATGTTGTTGCATCAGTTCCTTCATGGAGTGGATTAACTGAATTGTTTGATGCGAAGTTTGCTCTACGCCTTCTAGTACATAAAGCACCCACTCTTCCCACGCATGATGATCGCGCACCGATTGCAATAAGCGGTAATATTCATGCTTGGTTTGGTTGATGTAGCGCGAGAGATAAAGTACCGGCATGTCCAGCAGGCCCTGTTTTACTAAATATAGAATATTGATAATACGGCCTGTCCTGCCGTTACCATCATAAAAAGGATGGATACTTTCGAATTGATGGTGGATAACCGCCATTTTTATGAGGGGGTCAAGGGCACTTAGGCGATCGTCGTTGATGAATTTCTCCAAATTACTCATAAGAGAAATAATCTGATTCGCTTCTTGTGGCGGCATATATACGGTTTCGCCTGTGCGGTCGTTCTTCAGTGCCGTTCCGGACTGCGTGCGTAGACCCGCGCTATTTCCCTCTAGTGTTGCCTGCATTTCTATAATGTGATTGCTGGTAAGTAGGTGGCTTTCTTTTACTTTTTTATATCCTTCGCGTAGTGCGGTTGCGTAATTATGCACCTCTTTTGCTGCGGCACTTACAAACTGCCTTGCGATAGCGTCACTTTTGTATAATTCATCGTGAGTAGTGATGATATTTTCAATCGCAGAACTATCTTTTGCTTCTTGTAATGATAGCGTGCTGATCAGAATAGTCTGGTTAGGGATAATGCCGGTAACACCTTTGAGTTCTGCAAGTGCCTGATGGGTGCGGGCCAGCTTTTTAAGCACCGGTTTTGTCTCTAAATCAAACTGCAGGGGCAGAGAAGGAATTTTATAATTCATTTGTACTTTCTAGCATTTAGACCTTTGGCTATCAATGGCATAGTAAATCGACATCATGGTTTTTTAATCGTCATGAAATAATTCACGCCAACGTCGCGCGGGTCTAATTTCCATTCGAAGGTGAGTGGGTTCATGACCATGCCGGTCATTTCTTTTAACCGCCCACCGGCGGTTTCGATGTGGCCGAGCAATTCGTGGGGTTTTAAAAACTTGTTCCAGTCGTGCGTGCCGGTGGGTACCCAGCGTAAAATATATTCTGCACCGATGATGGCGAGGGCGTAGGATTTCATGGTGCGGTTGATGGTAGAGAAAAACGCGGTGCCGCCGGGTTTGACGCGAGCCATGACGCTTGCAACAAAGGCAGGGACATCATCTACATGTTCGACGATTTCGAGGGCGAGGACGACGTCGAATTGTTCAGTGAGTTGATCCGCTGTTGTTACGTGATAATCAATCGTAAGACCCATTTGTTCGGCATGGTGTTTCGCTACCGAAATGTTTTTTTGAGAAGCGTCAACACCCGTGACGTTGGCGCCGAGGCGCGCCATGGGTTCGCATATCAGGCCGCCGCCGCAGCCGATGTCGAGCAGGGTTTTGCCTTTGAGTTCGCCGATGTGCTGTTTGATGTAGCCGATGCGTAGCGGGTTGATGATGTGTAGCGGTTTGAATTTGCCGCGCGGGTCCCACCACTCGTCCGCGATCGATGAGAATTTTTCAATTTCGGCCAAGTTGACGGTGGTCATAAAAAACGCTAAGTGTGCGGGATGAATAAGGAAATTGCGAAGCTCAAGGCGAACTTAGCGCTACTTGCCCAAAACCTCAAGCAGTCCTTAGACGGCGTGGTGGCGAAGCTGCAGGATATTCAAGGGAATAATTATCGCTTAGGCGTGATGCATTTGGAGCGTGGGAACACCACCGATGCGGTGTTTCGTTTTACGCTGGTGACGCGGCTTTCTCCCAAAAATGCCAATGCCTGGCTGAAATTGGCGGAGGCACAGCTGCTTAAAGGGAATCGCGATAAGGCCAAGCAGGCGTTTGCAGCGGCTAAAAAAATAGAGCCTTACCATCCGGATATTCCGGCGCTTGTGGAAAAATTTAATACGCCCGCTCCCGCGCCGACTGTGGAGCCGGCACTGCCCACCGTTGAATGAAAACGCTTACGGCAAGCGATGTTGGGTGGATGGCTCGTGTGCATAAGCTCAGCTTTCCCCATTCATGGTCAGAGGATTCGATCATGGAATTACTTGAAAAACAATCGGTTATTGGGCTTGGTGTGGAAGGGGTGGCCTTTGGCTTGTTCCAGCGCGCGGCGGATGAACTCGAGGTGCTGACCTTGGTGGTGGTGCCTGAAAAACGCCGGCAGGGGTTGGCTGAAGCGCTGATGGAAAAGGCGCTGGCGCAGGGGGCACGCAAGATATTTCTGGATGTTGCAGCAAATAATACGGCGGCAACCAGGCTTTATGAAGGCCTGGGTTTTAAGACCGTGCGCGTTCGTAAGGCCTATTATGCCACCGGTGAGGATGCGGTGGTAATGCAGAAAACGCTAGACTGAGCAACGCTCTAGCCGTATTTTCCGCACCCTATGCTAATCGTACAAAAATTTGGCGGCACGTCGGTGAAGGACATTGACCGCATCCGAAACGTTGCCACGAAAGTGAAGCGCGAGTTGGATGCGGGCAATCATGTGGCTGTGGTCGTTTCAGCGATGGCGGGGGTGACGAACCAAATGGTTGCCTATGTTGAGGAAATTTCGCCGCTTACGAGCGAGGGTGCCTGGGCGGAATATGATCAGGTGGTGGCAAGCGGCGAACAGGTGACGAGTGGGCTCTTGGCGCTTTGCTTACTTGAGATGGGGATTCCTGCACGTTCGTTTTCCGGCTGGCAGATTCCGCTGATTTCCGACAAGGCACATGGGAAGGCGCGCATTCAATCGATCGATGCGGAAAAATTGCACGCGGTGCTCGATAGAGGAACCGTTGCGGTGATTGCGGGATTTCAAGGCATCAATATTGATGGCCGCGTAAGCACGCTGGGACGTGGCGGGTCGGATACATCAGCGGTCGCCATTGCCGCGGCGCTGAAGGCGGACCGCTGCGATATTTATACGGACGTGGACGGGGTCTATACGACTGATCCGCGCATTGTGCCGAAGGCGCGCAAGCTTGCGAAAATTTCCTATGAGGAGATGCTGGAGATGGCATCGCTGGGGGCGAAAGTATTGCAGACGCGCTCGGTGGAAATGGCGATGAATCACCGCGTGAAAGTGCAAGTGCTTTCAAGCTTTTCAGATGAACCAGGAACGATGTTGACCAACGAGGAGGAACTTGTGGAACAAAGTAAAATTACGGGCATTGCCTATAGCCGCGACGAAGCGCGCATTTCAATTACGGGGGTGCCGAATATTCCCGGTGTTTCCGCTAAGTTGTTTGGGCCGCTGGCGGCGGGCAATATCAATGTCGATATGATCGTTCAAAACGTGACTGAAGGCGGGGGCGAGACGGATATTACCTTCACCGTGCCGCGTGGGGATTTGCAGCGTGCGCTCGCGGTTGTCGATAAACTTCATAGCGAAATGAAATTCAAAAGCGTGCACTCGGCCGCCAACGTTGCGAAAATTTCTGCCGTGGGCGTGGGCATGCGCAGCCACTCCGGGATTGCGAGCACGATGTTTACGGCGCTTGCCGAAAAGAGCATCAACATCATCGTGATTTCGACGTCCGAAATCAAAATCAGCGTGTTGATTGATGAGGCCTATGTCGAGCTTGCGATTCGCGCACTGCACACGGCATTTGGGCTGGATGCGGCATAATGATACTATAAAATAGTACTTTACAACAATACTATAAATTGGTACTATAAGGGACGATGGATGGTCAGTAGTAAACACCGCAAAACATGGGAGGCGATTTTTGATGTGCCCACGCGTGCTGATATTGCATGGCGTGAAATCGAAGCCCTATTGGAGGCGTTGGGCGCGGAAGTGACAGAAGGAAACGGTTCGCGTGTGCGGGTAGAGCTGAACGGTGTAAGAGCGGTGTTTCATCGCCCGCATCCGCGCAAGGAAACGGATAGGGGAGTGGTCAAAGCGGTGCAAATGTTTCTGCTGCGTTCCAACATGACGATGCATTAGGAGGGAATATGGAATACAAAGGCTATACGGCAAAAGTGGAATTTGATAGTGATGACCGTGCATTTCATGGTCAGGTGCTGGGGATTAACGACGTGGTGCATTTTCAGGGTGCCAGTGTGAAGGAGCTTGAAAAAGCGTTTCGTGAGTCGGTGGAGGATTATCTGGCGTTTTGCAAATCGCGCAGCGAGAAGCCCGACAAACCTTATTCGGGCAAGCTGGTGTTCCGCACCACCAGCGAGAACCACCGGAAACTAGCGATTGCCGCCGAGCTTGCGGGCAAAAGTATCAACCAGTTTTTAGAAGATGCAGCGCTCACACAGGTTGCTCAATCATGAAACCCGCGCTCCGCACCCTGCCCATTTCCAAAACCATGCCGCTGGGTGTGGGCCTACTGCATTTCGTCGGCATCGGCGGCATTGGCATGAGCGGGATTGCCGAGGTGTTGCACAATCTTGGGTATAAGGTGCAGGGGTCGGATGTTGCCGATAGCCCTTATATTGAACGCCTGCGTGGGCTCGGGATTGCGGTGACGATTGGTCATCAGGCGGCGAATGTGAAAGATGCGAGCGTGGTGGTGGTATCATCCGCGATTAAGGCGGATAATCCGGAGATGATCGCAGCGCGGGATGCACGGATTCCTGTCGTCAAACGTGCGGAGATGTTGGCGGAATTGATGCGCCTTAAAATGTGTGTGGCAATTGCCGGTACGCATGGAAAAACTACAACTACTGCATTAATGGCGGCGGTATTTGAAGCGGCAGGGTTGCAGCCCACAGTCATTAACGGCGGCATCATTAATGCGCGCGGAACCAATGCGTATTTGGGTGGTGGTGAGTGGATGGTGGTAGAAGCCGATGAATCGGATGGCACGTTTACGCGACTGCCTGCGACGATTGGCATCATTACCAATATCGATCCGGAACATCTTGATCACTACGGTTCGTTTGATGCGGCGAAGGCGGCGTTTCAAACCTTTGTGACGAATTTGCCGTTTTATGGATTTGCAGTCGCGTGTATTGACCATCCGGAAGTGCAGGCGCTCGTTGCGCGTACGACGGATCGGCGCATTGTGACCTATGGTTTCTCGCCGCAGGCAGATGTGCGCGCGGTGAATATGAGCGCGGATGGGGATTATCAGACGTTTGATGTGCAGATGAAAGATCGTGTGTTTGAAGGGGTGAAACTTTCCATGCATGGGATTCACAATGTGAGCAATGCGTGTGCTGCGATTGCGGTGGGTGTAGAACTCGGCATGGACGATGCGGCGATTAAAAAAGCGCTGAGTGGTTTTGAAGGCGTGAAGCGCCGTTTCACCAAAACCGGTGAGGCCAAAGGCATTACGGTGATTGATGACTATGGTCACCATCCGGTTGAGATTGCGGCGACACTTAAAGCGGCGCGCATTAAACAAGATGCTACAGGCGGCAAGGTCATTGCTGTAGTGCAGCCGCACCGCTACACGCGACTGCATGATTTGATGGAAGAATTCTCGACCTGCATGCACGATGCGGACGTAGTGATTGTCACCGATGTCTACTCTGCTGGCGAAGCGCCGATTGACGGCGTGAATGCGGAAGCGTTGGTTTCCGGTTTGAAACGCGCCGGGCACAAGCATGCGATAAAGCTAATCTCCTCCCCCGACAGGGGGGAGGCCGGGAGGAGGGCAGACTTGCAAGGTGCTGCTAATTCTGAGCAAGACGGCCCCCACCCCAACCCTCCCCCTGCGGGGGAGGGAGATATGGTTGCGGCCCTTGCGAGCACGGTTTCTGCAAACGCGGGCAAGGGTGATTTGGTCGTATGTTTGGGTGCGGGATCGATTACGAAGTGGGCTTATGCACTGCCCAAGCAGATCGAGGCGTTGTGATTCTCGCACGTAAAAAACAAGAAGTACTCCCTCTGTTTGCCGAAATTCCCGGCCTGCGTGGAAAGGTTCGCGCGAATGCGGAGATTGCAAAGAATACGTGGTTTCAAGTGGGCGGCACGGCGGAATATTTGTTTAAGCCGGAAGATGCGGAGGATTTGCAGTTGTTTTTGTCGCAGCTACCAAAAGAAATTCCGATTACCATGCTGGGTGTAGGTTCGAATTTGATACTTCGTGATGGCGGCATTAAAGGCGTGGTGATTCGCCTGGGGCGTGGGTTTACGCAAATCTCCATTGAGGCGGATTCGATGGTGAACGCCGGGGCTGCGTGTCTCGATTTGCATGTTGCGAATTTTGCGGCGGAGCATGGGATTGGCGGGTTGGAATTTCTCTCCGGGATTCCAGGCACCATTGGCGGTGCGGTGATGATGAACGCGGGGGCTTATGGTTCGGATTTGAGTGAGGCGTTGCTATCGGCGGATATCATCGATCGTCAAGGTGTGAAATACACGTTGGGTACGAGCGACTGTAAATTTGCGTATCGAGAAAGTGCGCTGCCGGAAGGGGCGATTGTGGTGAATGCACGGTTGCAAGGTGCGCCCGATGATGTGGACTTGGTGAAAAAGCGCATGGCGGAAATTCAAACGCAGCGCGAGGGCACGCAGCCGATTCGTGCAAAGACAGGCGGCAGTACGTTTAAAAATCCGGAAGGCAAGAAAGCCTGGGAGTTAATTGATGCTGCAGGGTGCCGGGGGCTGCGGTTGGGTGGCGCACAAGTCTCTGAGAAACACTGCAATTTTATGATTAATGCGGGCGGTGCCACCGCTAGTGATTTGGAGCAGCTTGGCGAAGAAGTGCGCAAGCGCGTGTTTGAGCATTCGGGGATTATGCTAGAATGGGAAATCAAGCGGGTGGGGGAAGTTGCATGAGTGAGATCGAAATTGAATATCCCCACGTCATCCAAGAAAAAGTCGAAGACATGTTTAAGGATGCCAAAAGCTGGCATTCGATGGAGATCATGGATCACCATCTGGAAAGAAGAGAAGATGATCCCCCGGCGCGTATTTGGCAGCAATTAAAACATGATTTTATGGTCGATTATGCCAATGCCCACCGTGGCATGCCTCACATCGACCAAGTGCAGTGTCTGGTGATGAGAGTGCGAAGAGAACTTTGTAGTAAGATTAAGAGGGAAATTAATGATCAGATTGCTCTGTTTATACAGACGTTTGATCCTGCCAATACGGATGCTGATGGGGTGTGGGTCAGGCACTATGCGAAAAACAAACAAAAACGAGATTACCAATACGTTGATTTGGACGACAACAGCCTTTTAACTCATACGGTCGAGATTAAGCCCATTAAGGGTGACAAAAACCACTGCTATATGGCAGTATTCATGCATCCTGATTTGCGGTCGCTTGTGTCAGCCGCATTGTTACAGCAAGAGGTAAGAGCACGGGCATGAAACACATTGCGGTACTGATGGGCGGATGGTCAGCAGAGCGTGAAGTGTCGCTAAACAGCGGTGCGGCGTGCGCAAAGGCATTGCGTGAGCTTGGTTATAAGGTGACGGAGATTGATGTCACGCCTGATATTGCAGAAAAATTAAAGGCAGCAAAGCCCGACGTGGTCTTTAACGCGCTGCATGGCAATTTTGGAGAAGATGGTTGCGTGCAAGGCTTGCTGGAATTGCTCGGGATTCCGTATACGCATTCGGGTGTGCTGGCTTCTTCGCTTGCGATGAATAAGCCCATGGCCAAGGTGGTATTTGAGGCCGCTGGGTTGAAGTGCGCGAAGGGCAAGGCGTTGATGCTGAAAGAACTCCAAGGGGCGGACCCAATGCTGCGGCCGTTTGTGGTGAAACCGGCGTGTGAGGGGTCGAGTGTGGGGGTCTATATCGTCATGAAGGATGATAATCGGCCGCTCAAAGTGATCTTGGAAAAAGAGAGTGATTTGGAGCGTATCTATTTGGTGGAGCAATATATTCCTGGACGGGAGCTGACGGTGGCGGTGCTCGATAACCGGCCGCTTGGGGTGACGGAGATTCGCCCGATTTCAGGGTTTTACGACTACACCAATAAATATACGGACGGCAAAACCGAGCATCTTTGCCCCGCGCCGCTGGAAAAAGACGTCTACGAGCAGGTGATGCAAATGGGCTTGAAAGCCCACCAGGCGCTGGGTTGCCGCGGGCTTTCACGGTCGGATTTCCGGTTTGATGGCAAGGATGTCTATATCCTCGAGACCAATACGCAGCCGGGGATGACGCGGTTGTCGCTGTCGCCGGAGCTGGCGGCCTATGCGGGGATTTCTTTTAATGCGTTAGTAGAAAATTTAGTTTCTTTGGCTAGTTTGGATGCCACTTCGGACAAGGTGCATGGCAAAAACACAAACTGAGCGGCAGCGGCAATCGCTTGAAGCGTCAAGAAAACGTGCGCGGCGCAAGCGTTCGCATAAGCTGAATCTGCGTTTAAAAATTGCTGGCGGCGTGTTTTCCTTGGTGCTCGCCGTTACGCTCGGCGTGCTTTCGTATAATGGCACGTTAGCGAAAGTCGAAGCGCGCGTGATTGCGCGGGTGGATGCGGCGACGATACGCTTGGGTTTTGCGGTGGAGACGATTTATTTGGATGGTCGCAGTCGGACGACGCCTGAAGCTGTAGAAAACGCGCTCGCCATTCGCCAGGGAGACCCCATGCTCACCTTATCGCTGCGCGCCGCGCGCGAGAGGTTGGAGGCAATTCCGACGGTGAAAGCAGCGGTGGTGGAGCGTTCACTGCCCAGCACATTGCATGTGCGTTTGATCGAGCGCGAGCCGGTGGCGATTTGGCAGAACAAACAGAAATTGGCATTGATTGACGATACGGGCGCGGTGATGCTGGATTTGGAAGTCGCGCAATATGCCAGCCTGCCGCTGTTTATTGGCGAAGGCGTGCCGGAGCATGTCAAAGAAGCAATGGAACTCAGAAACGCTTCGCCGGAATTTGCGAGCAAGATTGATCACATCACCCGCGTGGGCAATCGCCGGTGGGATGTGGCTTTGAAACACGGCATGAATGTGCGTTTGCCGGCGGATGGACACATGCAAGCGTGGACGAAATTTATTCAGCTGCATACGGCGACACATGTGGCCGAACGTGCGATTAAAGTGATCGATATGCGCGATCCCTCGCGGCTTGTGATTCAGAAGGCCATCGTGCCTGCGGCGACGGGGAAACCGGTTGCGGCGCAAGAGACTTGATTAATTGCGCCCATGAAATTCTGCTGAATTTCACATGGCGCGCCGCTTCGCGGGCTCATGGCTGGCTCGGTCTAATGACCTCGCACCCTCCTACGCAGCCTGTTCCCACTTACCGTCAGTTTGTTTGAAATAGCTGAGGGTGTGGCCGGCGTCTTTGTACGACTTGAAACGGGCGCGGGCGGCGGCAACACTCTCGTCGTTGTGGCCATCAAAAATATCAAGTACGCGGTCGTAGGTGTCCTCAGGTGTTGCGCCGGAGGTGGTGCAAAAGAGGGTGGCGTTGTTTTTATTGTCTTCATTTGTTGCGAGATAAATCGGTTGTTCTTCGCCCTTCGGGTCTTTGCTCGAGCCGTGGGGCAAGAAGGCTTGTGGGTGATAAGTCCACAGCGTTTGATTTAGGATATCCGCTTGCGCTTCATCGCGCGCGACGACGAGGCATTTGATATTGGCTGCATAGGCTTTTTCGAGCAGGCGCGGCAATGCTTTTTCGAGCGGCGTTTCGGTCAGGTGATAGAATTGAATTTGGGTCATATGGTGTCATCCTCAGTGAGGCATAGCCGAACTGGGGATCTCGTACATTGGCATGAGGTCCCCGACCGCGCTAGGCGCGGCCGAGAATGACGGTTATGCTTCATAGTTTTTCGCGATCAATTCGTTCAGCAAACGCACACCAAACGCCGTTGCGCCTTTGGGGCAGAGATTGTTCGCTTTTTTGCTCCACGCCGTACCGGCGATATCAAGATGCGCCCAGGGGGTTTTGTCTTTAATGAAGCGCAGCAGAAATTGCGCGGCGGTAATGGAACCCGCCTCGCGTTCGCGGCCGATATTTTGCATGTCGGCAATGTCGGAGTTGATTTGCTCGTCGTATTCATCGCCCACCGGCAAGCGCCATAGCGGTTCGCCGACTTCTTTGCCGGCGGCAGAAAGTGCGTTTGCGAGTTTGTCATCGTTGGAAAATAGCCCGGCGCGCGAGGAGCCGAGAGCGACGATGATGGCGCCGGTTAAGGTGGCGAGGTCAACGATCGCTTTGGGTTTGTAGTTTACTTGTGTGTACCACAATGCATCGGCGAGCACTAAGCGGCCTTCGGCGTCGGTGTTTAGCACTTCAATCGTTTGGCCGGACATGCTGGTGACGACGTCGCCGGGGCGCTGCGCGTTGCCGTCGGGCATGTTTTCGACGAGGCCGACCACACCCACGACATTGGCTTTGGCGTTGCGGCCGGCGAGGGCTTTCATCGCGCCGAGTACGGCACCGGCACCGCCCATGTCCCATTTCATTTCTTCCATGCCGCCGGCGGGTTTGATGGAGATGCCGCCCGTGTCGAACGTCACGCCTTTGCCGACGAAGGCCACGGGTGCGTCTTTGTTTTTCTTGCCGTTCCATTGCATGACGACGAGTTTGGATTCTTTCGCGGAACCTTGGCCGACGCCCAAGAGTGCGCCCATGCCCAATTTTTTCATTTCAGCAACGCCCAAGACTTTGACGGTGACACCCAGTGCGGTCAGCTTTTTACATTCGGCAGCAAGGGTTTCCGGATAGATGATATTCGCGGGTTCGGAGACAACATTGCGCGTAAGTATCACCCCATCGACGATTTTAGACAGCGGGCCGAACGTGGCCTGTGCAGCTTTAGCGCCGGAGACAGCGAAGGTGAGGGCGGTCAAGGTGGGTTTGTCTTCGTCTTTGCGCTTGGTCCAGTATTTGCTGAATTCGTAGTCGCGTAAAGAGGCGCCGTAAGCCATGTGTGCTGCGACGTCGCCGGCTTTTAATTTCCCGAGTACGTCTACAAATACGACGGCTTCTTTAACGCCCAGGTTATTTGCGGCAGGCACGACAGCGCCGCCCAGTTCAGTGACCGTAAGCGCGGTGAATTCTGTGCCCGTGCCGATGATGATTACGCGTTTGTAAGCGCTTTTTGCAGGCAGAGCGACGCTTAACGTCTTGCCTTTCTTGGCGGAAAACTTGGAGGTGCCAATGGCTGCGCTGATGACACCGCCGCTTGTTTTATCGAGCGATTGCAGATCGCCCGGTAATCGCTTAATGTCGGAAATGAAAAACACGACGACGGTTGCTTTAGTGGCAGCGGAGCGTTCAACAAACGAAAGTTTCATGGCGGGCCTTTGCATAGAAATAGAATGAGACAGTACCAACGCTATATCATGAGAGGGCTCACTCATACCACGCTGATGGTTGTGTTAAGCCTTACTGCAATCGTGTGGTTGATGCAAGCGCTGCGCCTGGTGGATTTTATCGTCAATCAGGGAGTGTCGATTGCGGTATTCTTGAGGCTCTCGGTGCTCTTGATTCCATCCGTATTACTGCTGATTTTACCGCCGGCATTGTTTTGCTCGGTGGTGTTTTTCTATCATAAGCTGAAAGTCGACAGCGAGCTTTCAGTGTTGCAGGCGGTGGGTTTGAGCCGGTTTCAATTGGCCGCGCCCGCTATGGTGGTAGCAAGTGGCGCGATGATGGTGGGGTATTTGGTGTCGCTTTACATTATGCCGATGTCGTACCGCGAATTTCGCAATATGCAGTTTTTCCTGCGCAATAATTATGTGTCGGTGTTGTTGCAGGAGGGGGTGTTTGCCACGCCGACCAATGGGTTGATGGTGTATATTCGCGAGCGTGAGGATTCGGGGCGGTTGAAGGGAATTTTGGTCAATGATACGCGCAATTCCAAAGCCGAGGTGACGATGATGGCGGATTCGGCGACGGTGGTGGAAACGCCTACGGGGCCGCAGTTTATGTTGATGAACGGCAACCGCCAAGAAATGCGCGATGGCCGGCTTTCATATTTGGCGTTTGATAGCTATCCCTTGGACCTCACCAGTTTTGCGCAAGGCTCACTCGGGCGGCGCGAGGACGAGCGGGAATATACGTTGATGCAATTGTTTGCGCGGGGGAAGGACCCTGCGCGTAATTTGAATGATCGTCGCCGTAGCGCGGCTGAGGCGCATCAGCGTATTTTGTGGCCGGCCTATGCGTTTACGCTGGGGTTGATGGCGATGGCGGTGCTTTTGACCGGCGAATTTAATCGGCGGCATCGCCTAAAGCGCAACGTGGGTGCAAGCGTGATGGCGAGTGTGCTGATTTTCCTTTCGGTGACGCTGCGTAGTAGCATGGCGCTTAACCCGCAATTTATTCCGCTGGCGTATCTGTGTTTGCTCGCACCGTTATTAGTAGCATTTGCGGTGTTGGTTGAAATGCCCGCCCGGCTACGTCTTAGGAGCGCTTGATTATGCGGTTTTCCTTTACGCTTTCGCGCTATTTTGGCAAGCAGTTGTTGGTTGCCGTCTTATTGGTATTACTGGCACTTGTTGGGTTGGTGCTGCTCACCGAAACCATTGAACTGCTGCGGCGTTCGGCCAAGTTTGGCGATATGCCCTTTGGCGTGATGATTGAAATGGTGTTGCTGAAAGCCCCGAACATGGCGGAGGATTTGCTGCCCTATGCGTGTTTGCTCGGCAGCATGCTGGCGCTGGCGAAATTGACGCGGACGAATGAGCTGATTGTTGCGCGGGCGGCAGGGGTTTCGGTGTGGCAGTTTTTGTCGCCGGGGCTTATTGCAGCGGCGCTGCTTGGGGTTGGGTTTGTGGGGATTATCAATCCCATCTCGGCGGTGATGCTGCTGAAATACGAGCAGCTTGATGCCAAATATTTCGCAAATCAGCCGAATTTGATGATGCTCTCGCCTTCGGGTATTTGGCTCAAGCAAATGGATCCGGAGGGTAAGCATAGCGGCGAATATATCGTGCATTCGCAGCGGCTCAGCCAGTCGACCATGATGTTTCAGCACGTGATGGTGCTTCGGTTTGATAAAGACGAACGGTTTAGCGAACGGCTCGATGCGAAAAATGCGGCTTTGAGCGGCGATGATTTGGTGCTCCACAATGTCATCCGTTCCACGCCGGGCCAGCCGCCGCAAACGGTGGAAGAGATGGCGCTGCCGACCACGCTTAAGCCCGAGCAGATTCAGGATAGTTTTGCTTCCCCGGAGGCGATGCCGTTTTGGAGCCTGCCGGGGTTTATTGATACGCTGGAAGCGGCCGGGTTCTCAGCGCTTAAGCACCGTATTTACTTTCATAGTCTGCTGGCAAGCCCCGTGCTGCTCATGGGCATGGTACTCATTGCTGCGATTTTTTCGCTGCGTCTGCCGCGCAAGGGGCGGGTGATGATGTTCGCCGCGGCAGGCACGGCGGCCGGGTTTGGTCTGCATTTTATGACGCAGCTGGTGCATGCGCTTGGTGGCAGCGGCACGTTGCCGATTCCGCTTGCTGCCTGGGCACCGGCGCTGATTGTCGTGAGCCTGGGGGCCGCGAGCCTGTTGCATTTGGAGGATGGTTAGTCCCTAGTCGTTAGTCGATAGTTGCGAGTCAGTACGATTTCAGTTAATGCTAACAACTAAGGACTAACGACTAGGAGTTCCTCATGCTCAAAGGAAAAAATGCGATTGTTACCGGGTCCACCAGCGGCATTGGTCTCGGCATTGCCCATGCGCTGGCGGCAGCGGGTGCGAATATCATGATCAATGGGTTTGGCGAGCCTACTGCGATTGAAAAAGAGCGCAAGGAGCTGGAGTCTAAACATGGCGTGAAAGCGTTTTATAACGGCGCGGACATGAGCAAGGGTGAACAGATTGCGGCGATGGTTGCCGATGCCGAAAATAAATTGGGTGGCGTGGATATCTTGATCAATAATGCGGGGATTCAGTTTACTTCACCGATTGAGACTTTCCCGGTCGATAAGTGGGATGCAATACTTGCAATTAATCTCTCGGCGCTATTTCACGCAACGCGCGCCGCACTTCCCGGTATGCGTAAACGTAACTTCGGGCGGATTATCAACATTGCGTCTGTGCATGGGCTGATCGCCTCTAAAAATAAATCCGCCTATGTGGCAGCCAAGCACGGCGTGGTGGGGCTCACCAAGGCAACGGCACTCGAAACTGCCGAAGCCAACATCACCTGCAACGCGATTTGCCCGGGGTGGGTACACACGCCGCTCGTGCAAAAACAAATTGAAGATAAAGCGAAAACTGAAGGCATAAGCGAGAACGCAGCAAGAGATGCATTGTTGGGTGAAAAACAACCGAACAAGAAATTTATCACCGTCGAACAGCTTGGCGCGTTTGCGGTGTTTTTGGCCGGAGAAAACGGCGGGTCGATGACCGGTGAGATTATCACCATGGACGGTGGCTGGACAGCACAATGAGCAAGAAAAAAACATCATCCAAACCAATTAACCTCGCGCTGCAAGGCGGCGGGTCACATGGCGCCTATACCTGGGGCGTGTTGGATCGGTTGTTGGAAGAAGACGGTATCACCATTGAGGGAATCAGTGGTACGAGTGCGGGCGCGATCAATGCGGCGGTGCTTGCCAATGGCTATGTGCTAGGTGGCGCGCAGGGCGCGAAAGATGCGCTGGAGTCACTGTGGCGCAAGATCAGCGAGGCCTCGTGCTTCAGCCCGTTGCATAAGACGGTCTATGAAAGCTACCTGACCGGTTGGAATTTGGATTATTCACCCTCGTATTATTTTGTTGATGCGCTTTCGCGTCTGGTTTCGCCGTATGACATGAACCCGCTTAATATTAATCCGCTGAAAGGTGTGCTGGAGTCCGTACTTGATCTGGATGTGTTGCATGCGTGTAGTGATATCAAATTGTTCGTCGCTGCCACCCATGTGGAGAGCGGCCAGGCACGGGTGTTCGGGTGTGGGGAAATCACCATCGATGTGCTGTTGGCATCCGCCTGCCTACCACAGATGTTTCAAGCGGTGGAGATTGATGGCGAGCATTATTGGGACGGAGGCTACATGGGCAACCCCGTCATCTGGCCGCTTATCTACAATTGCGATAGTGAAGATGTGATGTTGGTGCAGATCAATCCGATCCATCGCCCCGGTGTGCCCAAACAATCACTCGAGATTGCCAACCGTCTCAATGAGATCACGTTCAATTCGAGCCTGATTGCTGAAATGCGTGCGATTGACTTCGTTTCTCGCCTGCTGAAAGAAAAACGGTTGGAGCATGGCCGATATAAAGATGTGAAGGTGCATCTCGTCTATTCGCCTGAAGAGTTGAAAACGCTGAATGCCTCCAGCAAACTCAATGGCGATTGGGATTTCTTCCAATATCTGCGCGGTATTGGCCGCGAGGCGGCGGAACTGTGGCTGGCAGAACATAAAGACGATATTGGCCGCCGTTCGACGGTCGATATCCGCGAGAAATTCTTGGGTCGCACCAGCCATTCCGGCTTAGTAGATAAAAAGAAAAAGCGTTAGCAGCAGCACGAGTGTGGCGATGCCGGTCAGCATTAAAGCGCGGTTAACATCGCGTGCGCCGGCGCGAGCGATGGTGCCGCCGAACCAAATATGGTTTTCGCTGTAGATCGACGTGGGGCCACCGAGCGAAAGATTAAGCGCGGCACCCATAACCGCAAGTGCCATAAGCCGTGAAGGGGCGCCGGGCGGCGTGGCGATAGCAAACATGGCTGCTGGTGTGGGGCGAGAGAAGGGTAGAAAACACGCGGCGATTACAAGCAGTAGCGCGCCGATTTTTCCGGGTTGTAACACAATGCGTTCGGCGAGTAAGGCACCGTTGTTGAAATTGTCGTAAGGTCGCAAACGTTCGGCAAGGATACTGACGGTTTTGGTAGCGAATACGCCGGGTAACCCCAGCAGCAAAAACCAAAACAGCGGGGCGACCACCTTGTCACAAAAATCAACGGCGAGCGATTCAATGGCTGCGCGTGCAAGGCCGTGTTCATCAAGCACGCTGTAGTTACGCCATCCGCTGGTGCTGAGAGCGTTTCTGGCATCGGCTTCGTTATTTTTTGCGAGCGCCGCGTGTACCGCAAACGCGCGGTCAAACGCCGGGCGCAGCGTAATTAAGAATGCGAGGAGGATCGCTTCGAAAAGGGAGTTGGCAAATACATGTTCAAGGGCGATGCCGCTAAGCAAGGCGAGCAATAAGCATGAAGCTACCACGATGCGCCCGCGTAAGACGCGTTCTTCAGGGTTGCGACGGTCGCGGTTGAGCTTTTTCTCGAGAGTGGCTACCAGGCGCTCGGGGCTTTTAAGCACACCGTTCAACCTTAGTTTTTGATGCAAAGAGGCCGGACCACCGAATAAACTATTCAGTAGCAGAGCCAGAGATGCTATGAACGCCTTAGTTTCCATACCCACTCTTTAGTTGATTTTGAGTTTTCATGCAAAACCTTCCCCCGCTTGCCGATGTGATTCGTATGCACGGCCTTGCCACGCGCAAGAGCCTGGGCCAGCATTTTTTGCTGGATGGGGCGTTGCTTGCGCGCATTGCTGCGAGTGCGGGGAATCTGCAAGGCATGCATGTGATTGAGGTGGGGCCAGGCCCAGGCGGGTTGACGCGCGCACTTCTCAATACGGAAGCCACGAGTGTAACGGCGATTGAGAAAGACGAACGTTGCGCACGCGCATTGCAGGCATTGTCTGCTGCCTATCCGGAGCGGTTGCGGGTGATTTCGGCGGATGCAATGACTGCGGATGTAACAACGCTTGCGCCCGCGCCACGCGCGATTGTTGCGAATCTGCCGTATAATGTCGGTACAGAATTGTTGATTGGGTGGCTGGAACAGATTTACTTGGACCCTTTCGCGTTTTCCTCACTCACGCTTATGTTCCAGAAAGAAGTGGCGGATCGGTTGCTGTCGCTTGCAAATTCAAAAGATTATGGGCGGCTTACAGTGTTTGCACAGTGGTTGTGTACGGTTGATCATTTGATGGACATTCCGCCGGAGGCTTTTTCGCCGCCGCCCAAGGTAACATCATCGCTGATTCGCCTGACGCCCCGCCCGAAGCCGTTGTTTGCTGTAGATAAGAATTTATTAGAATCGACGCTTAAGGCTGCCTTTGGCCAGCGGCGAAAAATGCTCCGGGCGAGCCTAAAACAGCTCCACGCCGATGCGGAAGTCAGGCTTAAGTCAATGAATATAAACCCAGAGTTGCGACCGGAGCAGATTTTACTACCGGATTGGGAACGCGTGGCCTTGGCGATGAGAAACTGACTTCCGGGCACAAAACAAGTGTGATTATAAACTTTCCATACAATTTTAAATAAGTTTTAATCATTAGGCTATATTAATACATATTAATGGCACGTAGCCCGGCGCTCTTTTAGGCGACCTAAATGAAAAGCTAGTCAAACGAGTTGGTTAGTAGGTTGTTAGAAACGAGACATACAACTCTTGCGATTATTTTAGGGAAAGGCCGACCATGTACGAAAAGCAAATACAAGATTTTATACACTCCGCGCGCGAAGTACTCCGTGTGCAAGGGTATTTTGTGGAAAACCTATGGCACGTGGACGATGTGCATTTTTTGTGCGAGCAGCGCGGATGGCCACAGATGGAACACGAAGAGGCCCGCGGCGTTTTTACCGTATTCAATGAGCTGTTTGATGGTGAGCAGGGGCTGACGTGGGAGAAGCTTGAAAAAGCAACGCAGATTTACCTGGCGCAGCAAGGGCGCATTCAGCAGATATTAGAAAACGAGAAAGGCCAGTTACAAAGCTTATGACGCTGCGTCGTCTGATTTCTTCTCAGCTTTTTTCTCGGATTTTTTCTCAGCTTTAGGCTCACTTTTTTTACCGGCAGCCGCGCCAAACGCGCTGAATTTATTATTGAATTTCTCAAGCTGGCCGGTTTTGCGCAGGTTCACACCACCCACCCATGCCGGGTGCGTTTTCGGGTCCACGTCAAGCGTGAGGGCGTCGCCTTCCTTGCCATAGGTCGAGCGGGTCTTATAACTCGTTCCATCCGTCATATTGACGGTGATGAAATGATAATCCGGATGAATATTCGCTTTCATAGCGTGCCTCATATACTTTAAAGGGAGAGGCTGATTAGCCCAAGTGTTCAGGGATTTCAAGTAAAATTCGTGAAAATGGTTGAAAAACGTTCTGCTAGCCACTAGCAACGAGCTTGTACTACCAGTCCGCCTACGCCAAGGCTTCGGCGGACGCAATGTTTTCTAAAGCGCTGGAAGCGCTTAAGAAAATCTAGCGGGGGGTTAGCTCAGTGGTTAGAGCAGGGCGCTCATAACGCCTTGGCCGGGGGTTCAAGTCCCTCACCCCCTACCACGCTTCGCCTTCGGCTACGCTTTCGCGCAGCTATGTGTGGACGAAACTACACCTTTTCCATGTATGGCATGGGCTTAGCTTTTGCAGCGTGATGATCCGACCAGCGCAATCGAATTACGGTACCCAAAGGCAGAATCATGCCTATTAGATATGTCATGGAATAGATGCAAGAGGCCATCACTGCATCCAGTTCATGGCGGAAAAGTAACGTGAATAATGTAGCAGAGAGCGCGGGGACAAGATAACAGATAACGATAAATGTCTCTTTATGATGCGCAACGATGATAGGTATACAGACACTTGTGATGCCAAAAGCCATCATCCCGATTGCCATAATTTGGACACACTTACTTGCAGGGAGAAACGACTCTCCAAAAAGTACTGATATGATGAGTTGAGGGAAAATTAGCGATGGTATTGCAATACCTACTACGCAAATAGATGTGAGGATGAGTATTTGCCGTTTCGTTTTCTCATATCCTAATTTTGTCGTTTCCTTCACAAGGAACGGTATGGTGTACACTCCCAACGAGCCTGGTAATATCTGCATGGTGTCCACCACAAATCTGGCGATAGAATAATAGCCGAGCTCTCTTGCGGAGACAGCAGCACCAAGTACAATGGTTAGTAGTGCACTTGTATAATACGACGCCACACTGCAAAAATAAGTGCTGAGAATAAGTTTGCGCATGAGGTGGAATGCTTCTTTCAAATCCTTCCAAGAAGGTACGCCGTGAATATAAGGTTTAATATAGCCTGTGCCTATGGCAATCCGAAGTAATAGTGCAATAACACCCATCGCGATTACCGTTACAGGATAGACCCAATCACCCAGAATCAATAGCAGAGATAGAATAACAATCATGCTTTTTTCAATAATGTGCAAGACGTTATAGTGAAGACTCTTTCCTAGACCAATCAGTACATCACTAATTAGGCTAGAGATTGCCAGATAAGGAACCATCATTAACCCCAATAGAAAAACCTCATGATTCTGTTGTGCTAAGGAAGAATGAAGCCCGTAAATATAAAACAAGGGCATAAAAAAGAGCATGCTTGCTCCCAACATGATGAGGTCGAGAAAGATAAAAACGGAGGTTTGGTTAGGCATTTGGGTAATATATTTTTTAGAGGCCTGACCAATGCCCAAGACCACAAAAATCATGCCAAATCCGCTGTAAGCCATAATCCAAGATACAATACCCCTACCTTCCACATCTAACTTGCGCGTTATTAGTACGGAGACCAGGACGGAAAAGAGCATCATCCCGAAGTGTGTAAT
Organism: uncultured Rickettsiales bacterium; assembly: GCA_964405685.1. Lineage (GTDB taxonomy): Bacteria > Pseudomonadota > Alphaproteobacteria > Rickettsiales > SXRF01 > CAYOOP01. The sequence continues at coordinate 195,364 of CAYOOP010000001.1, read as the reverse complement.
AAAAGTGCCCGCAACTGTGGCGTGGAAGCCACCTGAATTCTGCCCCCCAAGAATTTTTCTTAATAGATTTCCTAGAAAGCTCATTACTTAATTCCGGGTACAAGGATGGATACGTATCATTACGGCCGTAAGATTAAAGAATAATGAATAAATACTTAATAGGAAATCCGCATTTTTATGGGACTATTTAACCTAAAATTAGGATGACCGGGATATACATAGCGCGTTTGAACCCGCTTCGAAAGCAATTCTATGTTTAGGTCTGCGATTGTAGTCACGTGTGTGGTTATGGCTATGGCTATGGGTAATTCCTTTGCCCAGAATTTGCCTGCAACTACCACATTCGAAACTCTAGAATATACCGATACTGCTAGCGAAAAACTGCAACCTAACACCCAAAGTACAGCCACTACCTCGCCTATATTTTCTTCGGTTCTACCTCTAGCGTTACCACCTGATCCTACGAATGATGCCGTGCAAAGCAGCAATTCACCACATAAGGACGAGGTGGATTCACTGGGGAATCTTATGTATTTCACCACGAATAAATCCAATTGACCATGCAGCGTATTCTATCGTTACGATATTATGTTTATGCTGTCTTCCTGGGAATGGCATTGCTGCCTCTGCCCTGCCATGCAGAAAGATTGGGATATGATGCCATCACCTATGAACGTTTCAAACCCAATACCTTTGAGCAAGGTATGCGTGCGGGGAACTTTATTATCCGGCCACAAATTACCTTGGAAGATACCTACGATAACAATATCTATCGTTCAAAAAACAATACAAAGAGCGATATGATTTTTCAGGCAAAGCCTATTCTTGCTGTAGACTCGAATTGGAAAAATCATGCATTAAATTTAAAATTGGGTAGCGATATTGGGCGGTACATGAATAAATCTTCCGAGAACTATGAAGATGTATTGGCCGAGGCCAGTGGGCGGCTGGATATTACACGCAATAACTATCTGTCCGGATCGACATCGTATTTGCACAACCATGCGGATCGCGGGATCCCTACTGATACGTCGTCAGTCTCGCCTATCACTTACAATCAATATAACAATCGCGTTAGTGCTACCCATGCGGCAACCCGCCTTAGCGGGACGTTGGGCGGAGAAGTACGTAAAACTGATTACGAAGACAATCGCACGGTAGGCGGGGCATTTATTAACGAGTCTATCTATAACTACAAACAATATGTGACGGACTTCCAATTGGGGTATGAACTTTCCAAAGGGTATCAACTCTATGCCAGACCATCGGCAAATCGCATTACTTATGATAGTACAGTAATGGCGACCAATCACGATTCCAAGGGTTATACATTCGACGTGGGAACGACCTTCGATACCGGAAAATTGAAGGGGGATTGGTATGTAGGGCTTTTGAAGCAGGAGTATGATGGGCCCGCATTCAAGAGTGCCAGCACCTGGGATTACGGCGGAGCGGTGTATTGGCAGGCCACTGGTCTTACGGGGGTTACACTAGGCGGATTACGTAGTGTACAACAAACCAATCTCGCTGACAGCCCTTACGTTTTGGCAAGCTTTTTGCGTTTGAATGTTCAACATCAGCTACTACGTGATGCGATACTTACCGGTGAGATTACTTATAGAAATAATGATTACGCGGAAATCAATCGAACCGATTCGGTTACGGAAGTTGTTATCGGCGGGCGCTATTATTTGAATGATTACGTAGCAACGAAATTAAACCTTGACTATCTGAAGCAAAACTCCAACGCTGTGGGTGGCAGTTATAATGATAGCCGTGTAACCTTTGGATTGGTATTTGGGATATAGCTTATGTCTAGACATATATTAATAGTTGTTATGATGCTGTGCTTAGACTTCACAGGCGCTGCCAGGGCGAGTGAAGAAAATTCAAGTCAGCAGGCTTCCGCTATGGCTGCACAGGCTTACGTCAATAAGCTCGGGCCGGGAAACAAGGTGAAGCTGATTGTGTTTGGCGAAGATGATTTATCCGGTGAATTTGAAGTTGATAACACTGGGAATTTGTCTTTGCCGCTTATAGGCAATATTCAGGTTGCAGGCATCGAAGTACGTGCGCTTGAAAAAATGATTACGGATAAACTTAGTGAGGGCTACTTAATCAATCCTCGGGTCAATCTGGAAGTGCTTAACTACAAACCCATTTTTATTCTGGGTGAAGTTAATAAACCAGGTAGCTATCCCTATACCAATGGTCTGACTGTTATTAACGCAGTGGCGTTGGGGGGGGGGTATACCAACCGCGCACGTACGAGCAGTGTTGATATTGTGCGTGAGCAAGATGGCAAGAAGGTTGAGATTGAAGGGGATGATACTACTTTGGTTTATCCAGGCGATACTATTCAAGTAGATGAAAGGTTATTCTAAAAAGAGCATTCCTATGACAGAAGAATCATCCAACACCGTCTCTACTGAGCCTACAGAAACGCTTAAAGATGTTCCCATGCTGCAGCTTATCAGCTTGACGGACGTGTTTTATTTTCTGAAGAGAAACGTGCGGTTGATTACCGCTTCCATGCTATTAAGCTTGGTGCTTGCTATTGCTTTTGTGCATGCGCAGACGCCGCTTTATACGGCCACAAGTATGATTGCTATCCATGTGAAACCGACAAGCAAGATGTCGGATCTTGATATTGCAGAGCCCGTTGTTGCGGATGATCAGGCGGTCAATAGTGAGTTAGACGTTATTCGCTCACGTGCGCTGACAGAAAAAGTGATTAGAGATCTCAATCTGGTCAATGATTCAGAATTTAATAAAACACCCACCCAAACAAAGAACGCAGACCAATCTTCATCTCCCCCCGAAGATTCGACTGCGGCTACGGTTAGTGATGAAATCCCCTACCGTGTGCTCGCTTTATTTCAAAGCCGATTGCATGCAGTGCGCAAGCCAAAAACCTATATTATTCAAGTTTCTTTCGTTTCATCTTCCCCGCAAAAAGCCCAAAAAATTGCTAATGCCATTGCCGAGAATTATATTGCGAATCAGTTAGGAAATAAATTCAAGGCACGTGATGCGGCCAATGAATGGTTAAGCCAGAAACTAGTGGAGTTACAAAAAAGCTTAAGCGATTCGGAGCACAAGGTACAAGAATTCCGGCAACAAAATCGTTTGACGGAGACAGCGGGCGTTACAGTTAATCAGCAACAGCTAATAGGATTAAATTCCGAGGTGATTACAGCACGTGCTGAGCTTACGCAGGCGCAAGCAAAGCTTGCAAACGCCCATAGCTCTCCGGATTCTACATCGGAAGTACTCAATTCTAATTTGATTCAGCTGTTGCGTCTGCAGCAAGCAGAGGTGCTTAGAAAGAAAGCGGATCTCAGTAATCGGTATGGCCCTAAGCACCCCAAAATGATCAACGTGATGGCCGAGAGCGAAGATATTGAAAACAAAATTCAAAGCGAAATTGCTAAAATCATCAGGGGTCTCGAAAATCAGGTGATCGTTGCCAAAGCCCGCGTAGCGGCATTGGAAGGCACATTGCAAAGTTCAGAAGGTGCCAACAGTGATAATAACCGCGCGGCGGTGCAGCTAGCAGAACTAGTACGCGAAATGAATGCTAATAAAGCGTTGTACGAAGCATTTCTGGCGCGTTTTAAACAAACATCCGAAGGCAGCGGCGCTGATCAGGCAGATGCGCATATTGTTTCCTATGCCGGCCTTCCACATAATCCTTCATCGCCACGCAAAATGCTGATCTATATGGCGGGGCTTATGCTTGGCGCTTTGTTCGCCGTATTGATTGCAACGGTGATAGAGGTCTTGGATAATACCTATAGAGGCCTGCCAGCTCTGGAACATGATACGGGACTTCCGGTTGCGGGTATGCTCATGGAAGTAGCGGGCCACAAACCCGATCCTTCGGATATGAAATTGTATGACGAAGCCCTCAAAAGTGCTTTTATTTCTGTTAGCCTTCTTAAGGGCAGTGCCCCTAAAGTGATAATGGTTTCTTCGTCAATCCCGGAAGAAGGCAAAACGTTTTTCTCCTATCGCTTCGCTTCAATGCTTGCAAAAAGTGGCAAGAAAGTACTGCTTATCGATGCCGATTTTAAACGTGCCAATCTTACAAAACGTGTATTGAAAGATGCCAGCTTTACACATGGACTTAATGACATTACCCACGAAGGTGTAACATTGGAGGATATGATTATAAGAGATATTGCGCCTAACCTTGCGCTTCTGCCATGCCGGCCGATGACCGAGCATTCGCAAGATCTGCTCAACGCGCCTGCTATGCAGGAAATGATCATTCATTTGCGTTCGGTGTGCGATCATATCATCATCGATACACCACCGGTGATGGCGGTGTCGGATGCCATTATTGTCAGCAAAATGTCCGATGTGTGTATGTTCTTGGTGCGTTGGGGAAAAACCCCGCGTCAGGTGGTAAAAGCCGTGCTTAAATTGCTCATACCCGCAGGCACCACTGTTTCGCTAGCGATAACGCGGACCAACCTGAAAAAACTTCGTGGGTATGGGCACGGAGAAGTAGCCTATTACTACGATAAATATAAGAATTATTAGAGCGCATTCATGCCTCTGGGTGTAGTTTGTGAGTGATGTTTCAATATTGCCCCGACGTATCTATGCCATTGGTGACATCCACGGTGTGCTCAAGCCATTGCAAGATTTACATACGCTCATTGCTGAAGAGGAGCGCAAATATCCCGCTTCTACCCCCCCGCGTATTATTTATATGGGTGATTATATCGATCGGGGTGCACAATCTAAACAAGTAGTAGACTGCTTGATTGAGCAAGCAAATGTATGGGATTGCATATTCTTGAAAGGCAATCATGAACATGCCATGCTTCGTTTTCTAGAGGCACCGGAACATCATTCTGCATGGTTAAAGTGGGGTGGCGTTGATACGTTGACCAGCTACGGTATTGAAGCGTTTAGTGCTTTTGGCAGGTCTGATGTATTGCCCTATCTTGCCGCGGAATTGAAGGCCGCTTTGCCGCCAGAGCATGTACAATTCTATCAAAGTCTTAAACTGCTGCATGAAGAAGAAGGGTATGTGTTCGTTCACGCCGGTTTGCGTGCGGGCGTTGCTATTGAAGAGCAGAAGGAGTTTGACCTGCTGACCATCCGCGACGAGTTCATCTATGCCGACTACGATTATGGAAAACCTGTTGTATTTGGGCACACGATTTTTAAAACACCGTACCATCGGCAAGGTAGAATCGGAATTGATACTGGCAGCTACCTGAGCGGTAGGCTTACCTGTGCTGTGCTAGAAGGCAAGCAAGTGCGGTTTATCACTACGCATTCCTAGTTTTTATGTGCCGTAGCCTTATGGAACAGAAACTGATTGCGGTCATTCAGGCTAGCAAGCGACTCGGTTGTTTGAGGGTCCCACCGTTGCAGCAGTGCCATTTGGCTCATGAATACGGCTTGGGTATTGCTTTCTAGCGTGTCCCAAACCAGCAGCGCCAGTTTAAGTCGTGGGGCAATGAGGTAGGGTACTCTAGGGCCTGTGGTGACAGATAGGTTTAAGGCATGGCTAATTTCATGCGCTGGTTCGTGAGTGAGAGTACGCAGATAGGCCAGGCGGAGCCAATTTGCCGGATCGGCCGGAGAGAGCATCAGTCCTTGGGCCAGATGCCGTTTAGCGTTGGCTAGAAGTGCGGATGAATCTTTCGCGTAGGATGGTTTAAGGGCCAATGTGTATTCGGCGAGTGCTGTTATTTTTAGCGCCTCTGCATCGTGCCATCCCCGGCGTGATAATCTTTCCTGCAATTCAATTACGGCTTTGAGTTCGTCGGCACTGAGCGTTTCGCCGTTATTGAGATGCTTCTTTGTTTCATAAAAAGAGCGTTTAAAACTCTCTATCGTGACGTGGGTACCACCGCACAATAACAACAACATCCCGATAATAATGAGCGGCCATCTCATGCACTCCTCTCTTCCGGAAATGCTCGAGCAAAGGCGATGCCTAGTGTGAAAGCAAGCAGCGATGCGAGGGTTGGAATTTGCAGGCTGAAATCCGACAAGGCATGAAACCCCAAGGCGGTAGCAACAGCAACTCCAGCTGCCGGTATGGTTTTGTGATGGTGCCTAACAAATATTCCTTGCAGGCAATGAAAGATGATGGCCATGATTGCAACCATTAGCAGTAAAAAACCTGGTATACCGAGTGTTGCCATGGTTTCCACATAACCATTGTGTGCCCGTTCAGTTTCCACATCTTTATCGAACAAATACAAAATGGCTTCGCTGCCATGCGCTTTGTAACTCTGTGCGTAGGTGTCAATGCCGCTTCCCAACAGGGGAAATGAAGCAATCATAGGTATGGTATCGCGGTCTAGTTGCAGGCGCCGAGCCGTTTCTTGCCCCATTTGTGTGTACCGCTCTGCTGCTTGGGTGCCACACAGGAAGAATAATCCCGTGAAAACCACGACGGTAGCGATAGAAAAAATAGGCGTTTGTGAAGCATTCCGCATTCTCGAGGGCGAACAACTTAGCAGCAGGCTTAGCACCAACACACCGAGAAACCCGCTTAATATACCCGCGCGAGAAATACTAAGTATCAACGCAACACCAAGCACCAACACTAGCAAAACTACTGGCAGAAGGTACCATATCAAGCCATTGATTATTTCAGATAACCGATTGCTTCTGTTTCTCTCCATAAAATGTTCGTAGGCGTGAACGCCAAGCGCGAGTGCAATAATTAAGTGGATACTCATGAAATCAGCGAAATGGTTGCGGATCATGCTTAAGATATAAACCGGCGGGGTGAAAACGTTACCGCCATTAGCGGCGGCATTCATCAATGCATCGTATTCATAGAGACTAGCAATACCACAAATACCACCCAAACATGCCATGGTGGTTAGCAGCCGTATGGCTCTTAACCTGTTTATACCCGCGCTCAACCCTAACCAGAAGACAGCGGCATAGGTTAGCAGCCGTAGTAAGCCTATGTATGTCTCTTGGGGAGCGATACTGATAAACGAATGCAACGGTAAGTGCAGAACATCACTTGCTTGAGCATAAAGTACGGCGGAATTTCCGAATGAAAAAGGAAGACATTGAACTATACCGATAAGAATACATAGGGCGAAGGCTATTGTGCTGAGGCGCAGACGAGAATTCTTTTGAATACACGGCAGATTTTTCGAAACAAGAGCTATCCAGCACACCAAAACGCCTACGGTTAGGGCAGTAAAAGCGATATAGAATTTACTGGCACCGCCGTTTTGAAACGCTCCTGCATAGATGACTGCAAGCAAAGGATAGTAGCGAATGGTGTGGGAAGAATGGGTCACACACGCACTCCTTTTTTGCTTCGTACGTATAGAATATTTAAACCGACGATCATTCCATTGATCATCCAGAAGGGGCGGACGAATAATAGATCAACCACCATACCTTCTAATAAACAACCTAAAAACAACGCGGTGACCACCGCCGTAACCCTGGAAAGGTACCATGAGGATAACGACAATTTGCATCCGACGTATGTCAGGTATATCAAGAAAAATATATAAGCAATCTCTCCTAGAAATCCGGCTTCATATAATATTCGCAAAAAAGCATTGTGAATGGCACCAATGCTCTCCAAATGGCTATAATTTTCTTTGAGAAAGACATAGGATTGGCCTGGCCCCATACCGAGTGGGTGGTCAAGACTTTCTTCGAACATAACGCGATTTATCATGAATCTTTCAGAGTCGTACTCCTGCAATTGCAAACGTTCTCTATGGAGGTGGCTGCTATCAAGGGATTCTGCAACCAGCCAGATCGATAACAGGATAATAATAAAACCAATGCAGTTTAGGACTAATCTGCCGATGGCATAGGTTGTTCTTTTATTGAAGGCTAGAAATAACGAATAACAACATGTAGCAAGGAACAACATGCCCCAGGCGGCACGTGAATATGTTAGCAGGGTACAAACAACCATTAAAGCAATTCCCATGAGGATGACTATTTTTCTCATAGGCTTGGCCGCTAAACCCATTTTATGATATAAATACATCACGGCTACAGCGAGCTCGAGTCCGAAGGCATTAGGGTTGCCTGAAAATCCTTGTATTCGGTGTATGTCAATAAACGCTTCTCCGAAGCCGGGAAAGATGTCACAGAATACCAGCAAGGAGTAGACGCTAGCAATGAGACACAAAGCGGTTAGGCCTTTGAAGATGATTTCCAACGCTTCATGGCCATACCTATCGATCATGCTGGAAACAAAAAACATGATAAGAAACGAATAGATAACATATTTACATATATCAATTGCAGCAGTCATATCGGTTGCGTTTGTAAATCCGAGAGAAAACCCTACCACTAATACAGCAAGCGCTACCCACGCGGGGCCGCCTATAGAAGAAAGTCGCAGTTGGCGGGTCACCAGCAGAAAGAATAAAACTGGAATGAACCCTGAGAAAAAAGGAACGTAGAAGATGAGTGAAATAAACGGTATCAGGAAAAGCAGTAGCCTGGTCAACAGGGATATGCTGTGTGTTGCGGTTGGAGTCATAGTCCTAATGCCTCCATGTATTGGGGAATTACGGTTTCAGGAGTAAATAGGTGTATCTGGTTTTTGTGGAATGCCGTTACGCGCTCTTTTGCTGCTGCTATATCCCTTAAGGTGGTGTTTATGGCTGCTGTCAAGAGTTCCTGGCTGCCCTTGCGTATTAATAATCCATACTGTCCATCATCTAGTATTTCGTCGTTTCCTGCACAATCGGTTGCAATAACGGGGCACCCGCACGCTAATGCCTCAATGAGTACATTAGATAACCCTTCTGCATCAGAACACGTAATAAAGGCAGTTGCCTTTGCCATATATGCATACGGGTTATTGCGAAATCCAGGCATGTCCACGCAGTCCTCTATCTCTAAGTGATGCATGAGTTGCTCGAGTTTTTTCCGCTCCCCCCCTTCACCCAAAATAAGCAGTCGTGCGCGTAGACTTTTATCTATATTGGCAAAGCTATGCAGCAGTAAATCATAATTTTTTTGCGGCTCTAGTCTACCCACGGCCAGCAATACGGGTGGCTGGTCTGGTGCAACCCATGGATGGTCCACTGCGGTTTCTTTTAGAAGATACAAATCTTTCCGTACCGTCGGATTATAAATAACCGTGACTTTGTTAGCCGGCAGCGAAACAAATTGGCGTAAGTCAGCCCCTACGCTTTGAGAGACACAGATTAATCTGTCAGCAAAATGGTAGATTTGAGGCAATCCGAGAGCGATGAGTCTACTCATGCCTCGTTTAGTACCCGTAACAAAGCTATAGGTGACGCGTTCATTGACCACCACACGGGAAGGCTTGAGTGCAAACATATTAGCTAAAACTCCTACTGCATTCGCTTTGGTCATAAAGCACAGTAGTATAGGCGGGCGATGCGTGTAGAGATACCGCGTCAATGGGAGCAGCGCTTGTATCATAGAGCGCCGTTGTAAGTTTACGACTTCCACCTTGGGAGATAGATTCTCCCAATAGGCACCTTCTTTATTGACTACCACGAGATGCACTTTTTTGCCTTCATCAGCGAAGGCGTTGCATAACGTTACTGCTACACGTTCGGCACCGCCACCGGCCAATGAATGAATGAATACCGCAATGTCGGAGCGAGAGTTGATGAGTTGTGAAGGTTTTGAAATCATAGCCCTAACACCTCTTTGTATTGGGGGATAACCGTTTCGGGGGTAAATCGATACAGTTGCTCATTGTGGAAAGCCGATACTTGCGCGCGTGCGTGGATCGGATCTTTTAGGATCGTGTTGATAGCCTTCGCTAATTGTGCTGGATTACCTTTGGGGACCAACAAGCCATAGCGTTGATCCGCTATGATCTCCCGCATACCTCCTGGACAGTCGGTCGCAACCACAGGGCAGCCACAAGCCAGCGCTTCAATGAGGGCATTGGGAAGACCTTCCGAATCAGAGCACATGATAAATGCGGTCGCTTTTGCCATATAGGCATACGGATTGTTTTGGAACCCCGGCATGTCTACATCTTGGGTTATTCCAAGATTATCTATAAGACGCTGAAGCTGTTCTCTTTCGGGGCCATCTCCAAGAATAACTAACTTGGCTTTGTGTGTTTTACGTACTTCCGCAAAAGCTTCGATAAGCAAAGAGTAGTTTTTTTCTGACTCCAATCTCCCCGCGCTTAGTATTACTGGATGGTCTGAATTAAACCAGGAGTGCTCTACGGGGGCTGTTTTTAAGGTGTGTAATTCATCACGTATCGTGGGGTTATAAATCACAGATACTTTATGAGGTGGCAGAGATACCAATGGTTGAAGATCATTCGCCACACCTTGCGATACACAAATCATGTGATTAGCAAAATGATAAAGTAAGGGTAGCAAGCGGTAGAGTAATTTAAAAGGACCTTTGTGCGTGTTTTCGTAAGAACTATAGACCGCGCGTTCGTTGACGATGACTCTTGATGGCTTTAATGCCAATAGATTGGCGATAATACCCGTTACATTCGCCATAGATAGAAAGCATAATAATGTAGCAGGACGATGGGTGCGTAAATAGCGCATCAAAGGAAACAGTGCGTTTCTCATCCTGGGGCGATTAAGATCAAATATTTCTACCTTGGGGGAAAGCATGTTCCAGTACACACCTTTTCTATCCAAGATAACCAAATGCACCCGTTTGTTATTCTCTGCGAGAGCATTGCACAATGTCACCGCTACACGTTCAGCACCACCACCGCCGAGAGAATGGATAAAAATAGCGATATCCGGAGGCTCTACGATGACATGAGAAGAGATCGCGCTCATTGCAATTCCAATGCTTCTAAGTATTTTGTAATGACTGCCTCCGGCATAAACTCACAGAGTTTCTTTTGCTGAAAAGCGGTTGCCATCTCCCTATGCGTTTCAATGTGGGTTAACCCCTTTGTAATGGCATCAACCAACTTGCTTTTATCACCTACGGGCACAAGAATGCCGTAGGTGTTATCTTCAAGAATTTCTTGAGGGCCGCTTTTGCAGTCGGTGGATATCACAGGGGTGCCACAGGCCAACGCTTCGAGTAGCACTGTGGGTAAGCCCTCAAGGTTCGAGGACAACACAAAAAGCGTGGCGGATGCCATATAGTTATAGGGGTTCTCTTTAAACCCCGGCATATCCACGTCTTCGGAGAGTTTCAGCGTATCAATAAGGCGCTGGAGAGTTTGTCTTTCCGTGCCTTCTCCGAGAATGATCAATTTAATGTTATATCGCTTACGGACTTCTGCAAACGCTTCTATCAGTAAGCTATAATTCTTTGCTGCATCCAACCTACCTACACTCAACACTATTTTTTCTTGCGAATTAACCCATGGGTGATCAAGGGGCTCGCTCTTCCACTGCAGCAACTCTTTGTGCATGATGGGGTTGTATACCACTGCTATTTTTGATGCTGGGAGCGATACGAAAGAACGTAGATCTTCTGCGACACCCTTAGATACACAGATTACTTTCGAAGCGAGATGATAAAGTAAGGGAAGGCGAGCATAAATGTATTTTCTCCTGCCCGTTTGGAGATGAGCGATATAACTAAAGGTAGAATGCTCACACGGAAAGACTTGAGAGGGTTTAAAAGCGAGCAAATTTGCAATGATTGCAGCAGCGTTTAATTCAGTAATTATGGACAATAATTTTTTAGGGCGTTGGTTGAGCAAATAATAGGTCAAAGGTAACAGTGCCCTCCACATCTTGTTACAGCGTAGATTGAAGACTTCTACCTTGGGAGAGAGCAGGTTCCAATATACGCCGTCCTTGGTCATGACAATGAGGTGTACCCGTTTATTTCTTTCTATGAAGGCGTTACATAGTGTTACCGCCACGCGTTCGGCACCGCCCCCACCAAGGGAATGGATAAAAACTGTGATGTCAGGCCGCGCCCTCATCCATGATTCGGCAGTTGTTGAAAGACGTACCAAGCAGCCGTTTCCTGAAGGCCCTGAGCTAGACTGTGTGTTGGGGCGTAGCCAAGTAAGTTTTTAGCTTTGCTGATATCCGCTAACGAGTGGCGAATATCACCTTCACGAAAAGCGCGGTAGTGCGGTTTCAGGCGTGCAGCTTGGGGATGGTGCTTACTTATAGCATCACGAATCGCGTCGAATAATTGAGTGAGGGTGGTGGTGTCGCCTACGGCGACGTTGATCACCTCACCAGCTACAGTCTCAGGTGCCAGACCCGCGATGATATTCGCTTGCACCACGTTGGCAATATAACAAAAATCGCGGCTGGTTTTGCCGTCGCCGTTGATATAGCAATCGATACCTTGGGTGAGATTATTCATCCATAAGGGAACCACCGCGGCATAAGGACCGTTCGGGTCTTGCCGTGGGCCGAAGACGTTGAAGTAGCGCAGGCCGATGGTTTTCATGCCATAGGAATGTGCAAACACTTGCGCATACACATCGTTGATGGTTTTGGTAGCGGCATAGGGGGAGAGTTGTTTGCCTTCTTCGCCTTCACGTTTGGGTAGGGTTTCGCTATCGCCGTAGCATGCCGAGGAACTGGCATAGACGAAGCGATTGATGCCGGCATCTTTGGCGGCAAGGAGCATGTTCATAAAACCATCGACATTAATTTCATGCACGATACGCGGTTCGGCGATGGAACGCGGTACGCTGCCGAGTGCTGCTTGATGGAGAATAATATCCACTCCTTTTACGGCCTTCGCGCAAGTATTGGGATCGCAGATGTCGCCTTCAATAAAGTCAAAGGTGCCAGCTCCAGTGGCAGTGGCCGCTTTGAGGTTAGCAGGTGAGCCGGTGATGAAGCTATCTAACCCCACTACGTGCTGAGAAAGCGATAGCAGGGTTTCTACCAAGTGCGAGCCTATGAATCCGGCAGCACCGGTGACGAGCCACTTGCGTGGATGTTGCCGTAGCTCTTGCTGAATTTGAGAATAAGTAGCCATAGCTATAACCGCCAATAGCGCACACCGCGCTTGGTAAACGCATTGCCATCGAATAGCGCTTTGACGTCAATCAATATCGGGTTGGGGGTCATGAGGTCAGACATGTTGTCTACGGAAAGTTTTTTATACTCATCATGCGCGACGACAGAGATGATGGCTTTAGCTGGTTTGAGCTTGTCCCACGGGGTGAGGGTGAGCCCGTATTCGTGTTTCACTTCTTCAGGATCAGCAATCGGATCATGAATCTGCACGTCCATGCCGTAGCCTTGCAGGGCATGGATGACGTCGATCACCTTGCTATTGCGGATGTCTTTGCAGTTTTCTTTAAACGTAATACCAAGCACGGTGGCTTGGGCACCGAGAATGCTTTGCCCCGCGCGGATTAGTTCTTTGATGGTGCGTTCGGCGATGAAAGCACCCATGCCGTCGTTGATGCGCCGGCCGGCCAAGATGACTTGCGGGTGATACCCGACTGTGATGGCTTTATGGGTGAGGTAATAAGGGTCTACCCCAATGCAATGGCCGCCGACGAGGCCGGGAACAAACGGAAGAAAATTCCACTTGGTGCGCGCTGCCGCCAGCACATCGCACGTGTCGATATCAAGTTTTTCAAACAGCACCGCGCATTCATTCATGAGCGCAATATTGAGATCGCGCTGTGTGTTTTCGATGACTTTGGCTGCTTCGGCTACTTTGATCGTCGGTGCTTTGTGGATGCCTGCTTTGACGACGGTGCCATACATTGCTGCGATTTTTTCCAATGCTTCTGGCGTGGAGCCGGAAACGACTTTGCGGATGGTTTCAAACGTATGTTCCGTATCGCCGGGATTGATACGCTCGGGGCTGTAGCCGACGAAGAAATCAGTGTTGTAGGTGAGGCCGGAATTTTTCTCTAAGACCGGAACGCATTCTTCTTCGGTCGCACCGGGGTAGACGGTTGATTCATAAATGACGATGTCGCCTTTCTTGAGCGCTTTGCCGACGGTTTGCGAAGCGGCAATAAGGCAGGACAAATCGGGTTGTTGGCCTTTATCGACCGGTGTGGGTACGGTGATGATGTGGAAATTGGCGTTACGCAAATCGTGAGCGTTGGCGGTAAAGCTGAGGTTGCTGTTTTTTAGCCCGCTAGGCTGTATTTGTTCATTCGCATCCGTTCCATTGGCAAGTTCGTGAATGCGTCGTTGGTTTACATCAAACCCAATCACCGGAAATGTATTGGCAAAGGCAACCGCAACCGGCAGCCCTACATAGCCCAGTCCGATGACGGAGATGACACTAGAAGAGTTTGAGGATGAGGTGGGCATAGGCGCTTTTTGTGATGAACCGTCGACGGATCATAGGGTATAAACCCTTAATAATTCATTACATTACGCCCATGTTTAACGTTTCCGGTACACGAATATCAGGCCAGCTAGCTTCCTAACAACCGATTGATTTATATATTTCGGCAACAGGCGCGTTACCAGGCTTTATTTTCCAGCCGTGCGCGTAGCCATTCATCCTTAATATACCGTAGTTGGAAAATATTCTTGATGTTGCGTTTCGATATCTTTTCGCGACCTGTAGTTGAATCCAAACCTATCCAAAACCATCTACAGAATTTCTTGACCAGGTGCATTAGAGGCTAATGATTTATAAATAATTAAGCTTATAGAACTACAATGCCAGGGTTGTTTTGACATAACACACACTCGTCAAGTAGGGTGGTGATTATTTAAAGGGATTGAGAATGACAGACATAAAACGTAAGAATTTTACGCAGAAAATGCAAAAATATATTCGAATAATCGTCTCGCAGCCCCGTCCGATTCGTTTTCTTATTTCACGTGTACTGCGGCACTCAGGATTATGGCGTTTCTTTAATGTTGTGGGGGAAGATTATAAATTACGTCTGCACCCTGCGTCACATTCATTGTCACTTTGGGTGTACCCTGACATATCGTGTGACGATTGTTATGTGCTCAGGTCCTTGCTACGCAGCGGTGAGCGTTTCATAGATGTGGGGGCCAATGTCGGTCTTCTTACTGTTTTAGCAGCGCGAAAAGTGGGTCCCTCAGGTGTGGTGACTGCTTTTGAGGCGCATCCACGTACGGTTACCTTCTTAAGAGAAAATATTAAACGTAATAATCTTCACAACGTTCGAACAGCGCAACTTGCCGTAGGGCAGGAAAATGGCTGGGTGACATTCACTGATATTAACACGGATGATCAGAATAAAGTTTCAGCCGAGGGTAATGTTACGGTTCCCGTGATTAGTCTTGATAGTTTGATAGGTAACGAATCGGCTCGCGTGCTAAAAATTGATGTCGAGGGGTTCGAGTATTACGTATTGAAAGGCGCGGAGAATTTTCTCAACAACGTTGATTTTGTTTACTTTGAAGTATGGGATAAGAATTTCGCTACGTATGGTTATAGTTTCGCTGATATGGCAGATTTTCTGGCTTCCAAGAATTTTAAAATTGCTAAGCTTAGGGGAACTCACCTAACGCCAATCTCTCGGGATGCTGTCATCCCCCTTTGCACTAATTTTCTAGCGTATAAAGATGCCAATTTGCTGCGCGAAAGAACGGGGTGGACTATTGAGTAATTATCTATACCGCTTCACTGTTTTTACTCGCACCTATAACCGTGCGCATACGTTGCACAGGGTGTATGACAGCCTTGTACGGCAAACCTTTAAGGACTTTGAGTGGTTGATTGTCGATGATGGGTCAACAGACAACACCCACGAAATGGTAGAGGCCTGGCAAAAAATTGCGGCGTTTCCCATACGCTATATCTGGCAAGAAAATCAACAGAACAAGGTAGCGAATAATAGGGGTATTGCTGAAGCTCAAGGAGAGCTTTTGCTATTCGGCGACAGTGACGATGAATTTACACCCGAGGCGATGGAGCGGCTTGATTTTCACTGGAAAGCTATGCCTGAAAACATCCGTTCTAAATTTGTAGGCATCACCGGACTTTGCAGGACTACCGAGGGAGCTATTGTCGGCAACCGCTTTCCATCTGATATTTTTGATAGTGATTCACGTGAAGCCTATTATCGTTATCACATTCGTGGCGATAAGGCTGGATTTCAGCATATTGATGTTATTAGACAATTTCCGTATCCAGAAAATATCGTTGGATTTGTACCCGACGGCCTTGCTTGGTGGGCCATCGCAAGACATTATAAAACGCGCTTTGTGAATGAAACATTTCGCATCGTTCATACCGAGAACGACTCACTTGGCAAGTCTACCAATTACAAGAGAGTCGCCGATGGAACGAGCCTGTGGACACGTGAAGTTCTAAAATACGATTGGCCATGGATATGTTTTGATCCGAAAGATATCCTTAAAACAGCCGCTAACTACACACGCTTTCATAAACATTTACAAGACTCTCAGCCAGGAAAGCGTTGGCCGCTACACGGAATTGTGCCCCATCTACTAGTAGCGTTGATGTGGCCTGTTGGGTGTGCCTGTTATTGGCGGGATAAGAAAAGAATGGAGCGTGCATAAATGCACGTTGCATTTTTCTATTTCTTTCTAAGAGATGGGGGTGTGGAGAAAAACCTGACGCACCTCGCCAATCGTTTTGCTCATTCGGGGCGCTATCAGACGAGCTTTGTGCTGATGGACTTAAAGGGACATTTTGTAAGCCATATGGCTCCCAACATCACACTGGCTGATTTTAAGCTGCAACCCTTTCGTTTGATAGACCATGCGAAGTGCGTGTTGATGCTTGCGTGTTATATGCGCCGTCAGCGACCGGACGTGATGATTACGGGACTGCCGGCGGCGAATATTACAGTCATTCTCGCCAAGTTGCTTTCATGCACACGCACAAAAGTGATTGTTTCTGACCACGGCCCCACCTTGATGTGGCTTAAAAACAGAAAAAACCATCCGCTTCTCAAATGGCTGCTGAAAATGTTGATCGGTGTTCTATATCGTTTTGCAAATCAGGTGGTAGTAGTGTCGGATTTCTTAATTTCTGATTTGAGTCAGCTTACTCATATTGCACCACAACGAATCAAACGTATTTATAACCCTATTGTGAATGCAGAGATGGTGGTAATGTCTCAAGAGGCAGTCAATCATCCCTGGCTTAGCAGGAAAACAAACCCCGTTATTTTGGCCATTGGCCGATTGGCAAGCGAAAAGAATTTTGCATTATTACTGCGCAGTTTTTCTATTGTGAGTAGAGATCATCCTGATGCACGGCTCATTATTTTAGGAGAGGGAGCGCAGCGCAATGAGCTCGAAACACTGGCCAGTCAACTAGGGATCGCCGATGTGGTGAGCATGCCTGGGTTTTGCGCTAATCCTTATGCCTTTATGAGCAAGGCTAACATGCTTGTGCTGAGTTCGAACTATGAAGGGCTTCCTACCGTGCTAGTGGAGGCACTTGCCTGTGGATGTCCGGTTGTTTCGACCAACTGCCCTGGCGGCACTGCCGAAATTCTAGGCAAAGGCCGTTATGGTGCACTGGTATCGGTTGGCAATATGGAGGCATTGAAAGCGGCGATTACAGATGTTTTAGACCATCCCGATGTAGCCAGACAGCGCACGTTGGATTTCCAAGCACATAAAATGCAAGAATTTTCTGTAGAGAATGTGGAGAAGCAATACATGGCGTTGGTGGACGTGTATTAGGTTACGCCACGCGGAAATTATGGATGTGAGTACCACACGGTGAACCCTCACCGGAGCGCCATAGTTCTTTAAAGCCAGTGTTTGTTTTTTGATAAACACCACCGTGTACGAGAGAATCTGCATCTTGATTGGAACCGGTAATAAATAGTCCGCCGTTTTCTAATGCACCATAAATGTTTTTAAGTGCTAGCGTTATTTGCGCGTCGCTGAAGTAGGCGGGGTTGAAGATGTTCATTGCTCTTATGATGTTTAGAGGGCGCGCTATGGGAGAAGGATTCAAGACATTATATTTCATTAAATGAAAACGATTATCACTGGATGCTAATCTTTGCGCTGTGGAACAGAACATCTGGATTGTCTTTTTTTCGATAGAGGGATTTTTAAGGTATCGCTTAAGCAAGTACGGCGCGTACCCATAAAACACAATGGATCTAATTGCGTTATTGATAGGGTATCTAAGCCCCTCCCGTTGGTTGCCAAACACAAAAGGATAAAAAATAACCTCTAATATCTTTCCATCAGGGTTCGTAGTAATTTTATCGTTTATGACGATTATGTCGGGAGAGTAATCTGAGGCAAAATATTCTTCGACTGGAAATGACCGCTGCAATTTTTCATAAAAATCACACGTGGTTCTCCCATCACTTACGGCTATATCATGCACCCTCAAAGAGGAGATCGATTGCGCCGCGATGACGTCTAAAACCTTTTTGTCAAATATTTCAAACCTATCTTTGTATGTGCGTTTGAACGTACGCCTATCATCACTAAAATTGAGAAGAATAATTTCTCTATAGTAATCTGCATTTTCCAATGCATCAATTTTATCCAATAAAGTAATTGAGATGCGTTTGTGGTTAGGTATGGAATGGTGCTGGGATAGGTAAGATAATAATTGCTCAAAAGAGCCAATATCAAATTTCAAGAAACCTCTTCCTAACTTACTTCGGATATTTTTAGGTATCATATTCTCTCCATGCCTGAAACATGAGTACGCTCCATAGCGTAATGGCATGGTCTTGCCCGGCCAAGTGCTTAAACCCAGGTTTGCTGGATGCGTGCGCTATCAAGGATGCCGCCTTCTGCGAGCTGGCTTGGGTCTATGAGAGGTTCTACTACCCAGTCGCGTAAAAGACCGCGCCTCAATCGTGCCGTGTGATTGTTGTTCGTTTCTGGTGGTGTTTAATTCCCGTAATCCACACATATAAACCCTATTCCTCTTAAGCACTTAAACGTCTCACGAAAGAAGTTAGTTTATAGAGGTTACCAAATCTATAACGTCAGGGCTCCTATAAAATATGCGAGAAGCATTAAGACGAAATGGCCTCGCGTGGTGTTTGAGAAGGGACGTGGGAGGAAGGAGCGATATCGTAATCCAGAAGATCTTCAGATTTTTTATAGGAGAAACGAGGCAGTATCACGCAGAAGAACGTTTTATAAAGTATCTTGATATCAAGCCAGAGTGAGGCGTGTTTGATATAATATAAATCTGCACTGATGCGTGTGCGAATGTGATCGGGGGTTTCGGTCAGATAGCGTAGCGATGTAATCTGCACCAGGCATACGATGCCCGGCAACGCTTGGTAGCGCTCGTAGTAACGAGGATCAAACGAGGCGTAATGCTTTGCGTATTCGATGGCATGCGGGCGTGGGCCGATGAGTGACATATCGCCTTTGAGCACGTTAAACAGCTGTGGCAACTCATCCATGCTGGTATTGCGTAAGAAACGTCCGATGGATGTGAGTTGTGGCGCATCGGGTTGTATGTGAAGGGGAGCAGCCGATGAACGCGGCGGCGATTTCATCGTTTTAAACTTGTAGATAGTGAATTCTTTGCAGTTCAATCCCAATCGGCGTTGGGTGAAGAAGGGCGTATTGCCATCAAACAGAACAAGAAAGAATGCGACGATAAACAACGGCGACGTTGCGGCTAATAGGAGAAGGCCGAGTACAATATCAAGTGCGCGTTTGGATGAATATCCGGGCATGTTGTACGATACCGAAACAGTGTTTTACTGTTGTTATGGTACAGGATTATCATTAATTATCGGTTTATAATCCCCCCTCAGCGCAACGCTCTCCTATTGATATATAAAGATTTTTTGGCAAATAAGGTGTCTCGGGCATGAGGCAAGATCTCATTTTAGAACAGGGTACAACTAAAATTTCTCTTGGCCTCTGCTCATCGCAGCCACGCCCGTGCGGCAGATTTCGGCGAGGCCGAGGGGGCGCATCAGATCAATGAAGGCATCGATTTTTTCGACCGTGCCGGTCATTTCGAAAACGAAGGAAGCATTGGTGGAGTCGACCGCTTTGGTATGGAACATATCGGCAATCCTGAGCACTTCGATGCGAGTGTCGCCTTCACAGACGACTTTGATCAAGGCGAGTTCGCGTTCGACATGTGCGCCTTCGGCGGTGATGTCGTGCACTTTGTGCACGGGGATGATACGCTCGAGTTGCTTGGTGATTTGTTCAAGCACCGCTTCGGTGCCGGAGGTGACCACCGTGATGCGCGAGAGGTTTTTTTCGTAATCGACTTCCGCCACCGTTAGGCTTTCGATGTTGTAACCGCGCGCGGAAAACAGGCCGATGACGCGCGCGAGTACGCCGTATTCGTTGTCTACCAGCACGGCCAAAATATGACGCGCTTCATCGGACTTCGTTTGCACGATGTCGTAGACGATATCCACGGAAGAGATGGTGTCCTTACTCATAGGGGAGCTTTTTTGAAGCTTTTTCACGGAAAAAGCAAGAATTAAGCGTGTGGGCGGGGTTATTTAGGGAAGTGTTCGACGAGATATTCCGCGGCTTTGGCGGTGAGGTGGTGGCTGGTCCAGGCAGTGATCGAGTCCGGTTCATCGCTTAAACGGGCAAGGCAGCCTTCGGCGTTGCATAAAATGCTGGCGGCGGAGATGTAGTGCACACTGACCTGTTTGGCGTAGGCTGCTACGGCAGCATCGCTATCGGTATGGCGGTTGACGTAAGGGGAACCTAGGCGGAAGGGTAGGGGTGCGTTTGGATGGAGGCGATAGTAGCGGTAGAGAATATCCACAGGGGTGGCTTTCCACTCCGGCACGCCGCCCACCATGTCGATGCGTTTGACGCCTAGTTTTCTGAGCGTTTGGATAGTGATGTCGATGTTCTTCCAGTCATCGTAACGTTCCCAGGATCCAACCAACACCACGCGTTCAATTTTCTCCGATCGGATACGTTCTAGAACATAGCGGTTAATGGCTGGGCACTTGGGATTGTCGGGGTAGTCATGCCCTATGATAGGTGGGCAGGCTCTGGCGACCAGCTCGGTAACGCGGTGGGTGGGGCCGAAGACTTTTTTGACGCCGGGGTAGATGCTGGCGGCAAGGGAGTCGCCCCAAAGCAATAGGGAGGGGGCGGTGGTGGAGCCGTCGGTGCAGGGTTTAAAGAATTCGGGACCTTGTGTGTCGAGGAAACAACCCCCTTTTACGCGCCAGGCGGTGTCGTAGTCGAAGTTGAAGTTCAATAATCTGCGGATGGATTCGGGGAAGCGCTCGGGCAAGCCATCGCGGTTATAAATGCTGTGGCCGACGCAGCCGAGTACGATCATAACTGCGCAAAGGATGAGGGTTTTTGCTTTCGCATGACCGCCAAAGCGGATGGGTTTTTCGATGAGGATGTAAGTGAGTGAGGCGAGTACGATGCTGAGAAAAATAATGATCGCGTACCCATAGGGAACAGCGTGGCCGTAGATGCGGTAAAACGACAGGAGCGGCCAGTGCCAGAGATAGAGCGGGTAGGAGATGAGGCCAATGCTAACGAATAGACGGTGGCTCAGAATATGGCGGTTGACCCAGGCATTTGGCCCGGCAGCAATGAGAAAGTAAGCACCAAATGTGGGGGCGAGCACGAACCAGCCGGGGAAGCTGAGTGTGGGAATGGGTGCGGCGATGCTGAGGGCGATGAGCGCGAGGCCGAGGATGGATTTGGTATTGGATCTGGATGTT
The DNA here is from genome assembly GCA_964405685.1 of uncultured Rickettsiales bacterium. GTDB lineage: Bacteria > Pseudomonadota > Alphaproteobacteria > Rickettsiales > SXRF01 > CAYOOP01. The sequence goes on along the minus strand of CAYOOP010000001.1, from coordinate 173,829 downwards.
TGAAGCCCGGTGTAGGCGAGCAGGCTGCCGAGGGTGAGTTCCCAGAAACGCGCCGCGGTGTTGTAGAAGGCAGTCGCGTGATGGTGAGTGGTGATAGAATAAAGATTGAAGAGGAAGGAGAGGAAAATAAGCACGCCGCAGGCCGCAGGACCGCTTATTTTTTTCTTCCACAAGCACCACATGACGAGCGGCCAGGCGATGTAGAATTGTTCTTCGACGGCGAGCGACCAGGTGTGGAGCAGGAGTTTGGTGAAGGCCATGCGGTCGAAATAGTTGCTCTCGCGCCAGTAAACGATATTGGAGAAAAATCCGGCGGCGGCGGTTGTGTGTTCGCCGATGATTTTGAAATCAGTTGGGGGTGGGATGTACCAACCAAAGACGAGCACGGCGAGCATCACAGGGATGAGCGCTGGGAAAATGCGGCGGATGCGGCGGGCGTAGAAATCCGTGAAACTAAAATTGCTTTGGCCGAGATTGCGCAGAATAATACTGGTGATCAAATATCCGGAGATGACAAAGAAGACATCTACCCCCACAAATCCGCCTTGGAACCACTGAGGGAATGCATGATAACCGACGACGCCGAGCACGGCGAGTGCACGCAGTCCATCGATGTCGGCGCGGTAGTGGAGTTGAGAGGTCATGCACTTTGGTAGCGAAAAACCCCCGTCCGATCAAGTTGGGAGTGGTGGGCACCTTAGGGTGCTGGCCTATTGATACCTAAAACGGTCCGAGTACGGCGGTGAGTTTCTCTTTGAGCGTGTTGGCGTTGACGGGTTTGACGATGTAGTTGTTCACCCCCGCCTGCTTCGAGGCGATGATGTTTTCAGGCTTGTTCTCGGCGGTGATTAAAATCATGGGGATGTGTTTGGTGGCGGCGTCGCTGCGTACGGCACGGAGCAGATCAAGGCCCGACATCGGTGTCATGTTCCAGTCTGATAAAATCAAATCGATTTTTTCCTGTTTCAAGCATTCGAGGGCTTTTTGCCCGTCCGCTGCTTCGGTGACATTGGTAAATCCGAATTGCTTCAGCATGTTCTGGATGATTTTGATCATGCTCTTAAAATCATCGACGATCGAGATGCGCATGTCTTTGTTTACGGCCATAAGAATACCTTAAAAGAGGCTGCTGTCTTCGACCACCCGCAGCGCGTCACTACCGTTTTCTGCCTACACCACTTCAAATCCAGCATTGCGCAAGGTAAAAGCGACTATGTCGCGCATGGTTTTCGAATCGTCAACCGCCAGAATCTTAAGAGTCATTTGTGTTTTCCCCCAATTGGTCAATACAATTAAAAGTTGCAATAAATAATTCAAATTCAATTAAGAGATGTGTCCAAAATTGTTGCGTATGTGGAAATTTGTGAGGGTCATTTTGCGATGGTTTCGGCGATCACGCACCACCACACGCTCCCGATTCGCTGTCCGATAAACCTATTGACAAAACAGGCGCGCTAGATTCAATTGCCAGCCCATGATTTGCCTCGTTTCCAGGGCAAGTCTCCTCCCGTCACAGGCTATTGGGGCGTCGCCAAGCGGTAAGGCACCGGTTTTTGGTACCGGCATTCCCAGGTTCGAATCCTGGCGCCCCAGCCAACATTTTGAAGTGCTAACTTAAGTCTGGCCTGAGACTCCGTGATTGTGGCTGTTTCCGGCACCATTTGCGTATTCACCGCCACATACCAAAAGCCCATTTCTGCCAAAATAGCGGTTTTTCACTCCAAACCTCACCTGGATGGTAGGATATCAACGAGATTGTCTCTGTATTCCGGACAGGCTTAGAACAAAAGTTAGCATTTGATGCTGCTTGACCCAAATCAAGGCACTGAAGTGGCTTAATTATAGAGTGCTTCCAAAGGATTATTGATGGAAGCACTACTTGCACATTGTTCGGCGATTTTCTCGCAAAGCGGGAGCCTGTTTGCTGTGTTTTTTCTAGGCGGGCTGATGGGCAGCCTTACCCATTGCCTTGTCATGTGTGGGCCTGTGGTGGCGTGCCAATCGGCGTGTGGCGGTAATTGCGGTAAGCGCATGAATGCGGCTTCGCAGTGGCAGTATCATCTGGGGCGATTAATCACCTATGGCGCGCTTGGATTTTTTGCGGCGCTTTTTTCAAAACAATTAGCGGCGGCAAGCTACTGGCCAACGATTTCGACAGCAATGATGGTGACAGCAGGCGGATTATTTCTGCTCAGTGCGATTTTGCCGAATCAACATGCCTTGTTTTCTTACGCACCCAAGAATGGTTTTTTGCGCGGCGTGCTGATGAGCTTTATGCCCTGCGGATTGATTTATGCCGCACTCATGATGGCGGCGACACTTGCGAGCCCGCTCGCGGGGATGTTTGCCATGTGGTTGTTTGTGCTGGGCACGATTCCGGCGTTGCTGGTGGCGAGTGGTAGCGCTGCAATGCTCGCCGTAAAATGGCAAGAAATGATGCGCGGTATTGGCCGCTTTGGCATGGCGTTTAACGGGCTGACGCTTCTGGCGTTGGCGGCAAGGAGTGTAAGATAATATGCAAAGAACTACTCCCATCTACAATGACGAGATCGTCAAGAAGTTCACCATCGCCGCACTGTTCTGGGGTGTGGTGGGGATGTTGGTAGGGCTTATCATTGCTCTGCAAATGGCATTTCCGGATTTGAATTTTGATCCCTATCTCACCTTTGGTCGTTTGCGCCCTGTGCACACATCTGGCGTTATTTTTGCCTTTGGTGGTAGTGTGTTGTTTGCGACATCCTATTTCGTCGTACAGCGTACCTGCCGCACGCGACTCTGGAACGACAAACTCGCCAATTTCACCTTCTGGGGCTATCAGGCGTTTATCGTGATGGCCGCACTTGGCTATGTGCTCGGCGTCACACAAGGCAAGGAATATGCCGAGCCGGAGTGGTATGCGGATTTGTGGCTGACCGTTGTATGGGTGGCGTATCTGCTCATTTTTCTGATGACACTCGCCAAGCGCGAAGAGCCGCATATTTATGTGGCAAATTGGTTCTTTCTTGCCTTTATCGCCACCGTCGCCGTGCTGCATTTGGTGAATGGTATGAGCATTCCTGTGTCAGGCTTAGGTGCGAAATCGGTGCCCGTATGGGCGGGTGTGCAGGCGGCACTTATCCAGTGGTGGTACGGCCATAATGCGGTTGGGTTTTTCTTGACCGCAGGCTTCCTCGGCATCATGTATTATTTCATTCCGAAGCGTGCGAATCGCCCCGTCTATTCATACCGCCTTTCGATTCTGCATTTCTGGTCGCTGATTTTTATCTATATCTGGGCGGGGCCGCACCATTTGCATTACACCGCGCTGCCCGATTGGGCGCAAACGCTCGGCATGACATTTTCTATCATGCTGTGGATGCCAAGCTGGGGCGGTATGATCAACGGAGTGATGACGCTTTCTGGCGCATGGAATAAACTGCGCGATGACCCAGTGTTGCGCTTCATGATCGTCGCACTCGCATTTTACGGCATGAGCACATTTGAAGGGCCGCTGATGTCGATTAAAGCGGTGAACTCACTTTCGCATTACACCGATTGGGGCATTGGCCATGTGCATTCTGGCGCGCTCGGTTGGGTCGCATTCATCAGTTTCGGTGCGATTTATCACCTCGTGCCTGTTCTGTGGAAGAAGCAGGAAATGTATTCGATGCGCCTCATCAATATTCATCTGTGGGTGGCCACCATCGGCATCGTTTTTTATATCACCGCCATGTGGGTGTCGGGCATTATGCAGGGCTTGATGTGGCGCGCCTATGACAGCATGGGCTTTCTCGAATATTCCTTCGTAGAAACTGTGGAGGCCATGCACCCGTATTACATTATCCGCGCACTGGGCGGGCTGCTCTACCTCGCTGGCATGCTCATCATGATTTATAATTGCTGGCGCACGGTGAATCCTCCGAAGCTCGTCGTGAAGGAGGCCGCGTATGCTTGAGAAACACAAAAAGCTGGAGAAAAACTCGATTCTCTTGCTGGTATTTTCGCTGGTGGCGATTTCAATTGGCGGGTTGGTGGAGATTGTGCCGTTATTTCGCGTTGAAACGACGATTGAGAAAGTGAGTGGCATGCGCCCACTCACGCCGCTGGAATTGGCGGGTCAACAAATTTATATTCGTGAAAACTGCTCGTCGTGCCATAGCCAGCAGATTCGCCCGTTGCGTGATGAGGTGGAGCGTTACGGCCATTATTCACTGGCGGCGGAAAGTATGTATGATCACCCATTCCTATGGGGGAGCAAGCGCATCGGACCGGACTTGGCACGCGTCGGTGGTAAATATTCCGACGAGTGGCACACGGCGCATATGATTCGACCGCGCGATGTCGTGCCGGAATCCATCATGCCGTCTTATAGCTTCATGATGAATCACGCGGCCGACATTGGTAAAATTGAAAAGCTCATGAAAACGTATCGCACGGTGGGTGTTCCCTACACCGATGTGATGATTGAAAGCGCCTATAACGACGCGATGGCGCAGGCGCATGCAGATAGCGATCCATCTGGTCTAAACACGCGCTATGGCAACAAAGTGAATATCCGTGATTTCGATGGGCAGAAGCATTTTGTGTCAGAAATGGATGCGTTGGTGGCTTATTTACAGACGCTCGGCACGCTGGCGGATATCAAGGATTACCAGCTCCAGCAGGAGGGCACAAAATGAACCTCATCTATGAACTTGCGCCCACTACGGCTCTGATTTTCTTTTTCACATTTTTCGTATGGGTGGCGTATCGCACCTATCGCCCAAGCGCCAAACAAACCATGCAAGATCATGCGCGCATTCCGCTGAAAGAGGGGAATCATGACTGATAAAGATAAAAAAGAAATCGACCAGCACTCTGGTGTTGAAACGACGGGTCATGAATGGGATGGTATCAAGGAACTAAACCTTCCTGCGCCGCGCTGGTGGCTGGTTGTATTTGCCATTACCTGCATTTGGGCGGTGGGTTATTGGGTGGTGTATCCGGCGTGGCCAACGCTTTCTGGTGAGGGCGAACGCGGTGGTACAAAAGGCACGGCGGGCTGGACGCAATATAAAAAACTCGGCGAAGAACAGGAGGAGATGCTTGAGCGGCGCGGAGAGTTTGCAGCAAAAATAAAAGCTCATTCGCTCGAAGAAATTCAAAAAGATCCTGAGCTTTATGCCTTCGCGGTAGCAGGTGGGAAAACGCTGTTTAAGGAAAACTGCTCGGCATGCCATGGCACGGGCGCAGAAGGACGCAAGGGATACCCAAACCTCAATGACGACGATTGGGTCTGGGGCGGGGATTTGCAATCTATTTATCAGACATTGAAAGTCGGCGTTCGTGCAGGGCATAAGGATACGCGAAGTTCGCAAATGCCGGCGTTCGGTGACATGCTGAAAAAGGAAGAAATTGCAAGCGTGACAGAGTATGCTTTGAGCCTCGAAAGCGGCAAAGGCGACCATACGGCGGGTGCAGCACTATTCAAACAAAACTGTGCCTCTTGTCATGGCGATACAGGCAAAGGTGGCCGCGAGTTTGGCGCACCGAACCTTGTGGATGCGATTTGGTTATATGGCAACACCAAGCAAGATATTATGGCACAAATCGCGAATCCAAAACATGGGGTGATGCCGACATGGGAATCGCGTCTGCCGGATGAAACCATTAAAGCACTCGCGATCTATGTGCATTCACTCGGTGGAGGCGAAGCCGCCAAGCCTAAGGAATAGCCAATGGCAGCCCCCATACAACTTTTTAAAAAACAAGAAAAAATCTATCCACGGCGCGTATGGGGCAAATTTCGTAAGCTGAAATGGATGGCGATGGTCACGTTGCTCGCCATTTATTATGGTGCGCCATGGCTGCGGTGGGATCGTGGTGAAAATGCGCCAGACCAAGCCATCCTCATCGACCTCAATCATACCCGCGCCTATTTCTTCGGCATCGAAATCTGGCCGCAGGAAGTCTATTATATCACCGGAATTCTGATTCTTGCGGCAGTTGGTCTGTTCTTCGTCACCTCGCTGTTTGGCCGAGTCTGGTGCGGTTATGCCTGCCCGCAAACGGTGTGGACGGATTTATTCGTGTGGGTAGAGCGCATCGTTCAAGGTGATCGCAACGCCCGCAAAAAACTCGATGAATCGAAATGGACCTTCGAGAAGATACGCAAAAAAGGCCTGACACATCTTATCTGGCTACTCATTGGTCTATGCACCGGCGGTGCATGGGTGTTTTATTTTAACGATGCGCCGACATTAATGGATCAGATTGTGCATTTCGATGTGCCGTGGAGCGTAGGCGGGTGGATTCTGGGGCTCACTTTCTCCACCTATCTCATGGCGGGTTTTGCGCGTGAGCAGGTATGCACCTATATGTGCCCCTATGCGCGGTTCCAATCAGCGATGTTTGATAAAGACACGCTGATTATTGCCTATGATGAAATTCGCGGTGAACCACGCGGAAAACACAAAACGGGCGATAGCTGGGAGGGCAAAGGCCACTGTATCGATTGCGACTCTTGCGTCGTCGTCTGCCCCATGGGGATTGATATTCGTAACGGGTTACAGATGGAATGCATCGCGTGCGGCTTATGTGTCGATGCGTGCGACAATGTGATGGAAAAGATCGGCCTGCCGAAGGGGCTGATCCGCTACGACACCGAGAGCAAAAAGAAATTTAATCCGCTACGCCCACGCACCTATTGGTATGGTGGTATCATTGCGCTGGTTGGGTGTTTGATGCTCTACAGCCTACTCACTCGCGCGCCGCTTGAACTAAATGTGGTGCATGATCGCAACCCCTTATTCGTCAAGCTCTCCGACGGCTCTATTCGTAACGGCTATAATATCAATATTATCAACAAATCCCATGACGATGCTCATTACACACTGGCGGTTGAAGGCCTTGAGAACGTTGTGCTGCGCGTGCAGGCAGCGGAAGAAATGACGGCAGAAAACTTGCCCGTTTTTGCTGGTTCAGTGGCGCATTTCCGGGTATTCTTGACGGCGAGCAAGCAAGCGGAACATCGGCAAGAGATCGTGTTCCATGTTCGTGATAAAAACGCTACAGTGACCACCAGTACAGAATCTATTTTTGTGAGCGAAGGCAGATGACAGGCAAACGCGTATTCTGGTATTTCACTGCATTTTTTGGATTAATTGCCGCTGTGAATGCAGTCATGATGACGCTGGCCATCCGCACCCATAGCGGCGTGGTGACGGATCATGCCTATGAAAGGGGACTTGCGTATAACGAAGTGGTCAAAGCAGAAGCAGCGCAGGAGAAATTGGGATGGAAGGGAGAGATAAGCTATGCCAATGGTACGCTCCACTTCACGCTGAAAGATAAGCAAGGAAAGCTACTCACGCCAGATAGTGTCACCGCCACCATCACCCGCCCTGCCGAAAAAGGGATGGATTTCACGGTGGAATTAAAAGACAAAAACACACCTATCCCTTTCCCCGCTAAGGGCGTGTGGGATGTACGGGTGGATGCACAGGTTGGCGATAAAAATTTTCAGGTTAATAAGAGGATTGTGGTAGAGTAGCTCAAATCCTGTGGCATCGTCGAAGCTGAAAGCGAAGACATGAGCACAGGATCTTTTTACAATAATAACGAGATCCTGCGCAGTCGCTTCGCGCCTCGCAGGATGACGGAATGTATGACCACACGCCCTTTCATCACCTCTGAAGCCGATGGCCTCCACAGCGTGAACCTGTTGGTGGATGGGATGCATTGCCCAAGTTGCGTGGCGATTATCGAGGGCGCGCTTAAAAAGCAAGAGGCGGTGCACACTGCGCGGCTTAATCTTTCTACTAAGCGATTGTGTGTGGTGTGGCAAGGGGCGGTGGAGCTTGGTGATAAGTGGGTTGAACTGATCAACGGCATGGGCTATCGCGCCGTGCCTTTTGACCCTGCAACTTCGGAAACTGCAGAGAGAAAAGAAGAAAAGTTCTTGCTGCGCTGCCTTGCCGTGGCCGGGTTCGCCAGCGGTAACCTTATGCTGTTTTCGGTGCCGCTGTGGAGCAGTGACCCCATGCAGATGGGTGAAGCTACACGGACATTTTTCCATTGGATACAAGCGGTGATTGCCATTCCCGCCATCGCTTACTCAGGCTTGCCATTTTATAAATCGGCGTGGAAAGCACTCGCGCAGCGCAAAACGAATATGGATGTGCCGATTTCCGTGGCAGTGATTCTAGCCACGCTCATGAGCTTCTACGAAACCGCGACGTTCGGCAGACATTCCTATTTTGATTCGGGTGTGATGTTGCTGTTTTTTCTGCTTATCGGGCGCTATCTGGAAGCGCGCGCGAAAGGCCGCGCACGCAGCGCCGCGCATGATTTGTTGCAAATGATGACGGGTTTTGCCACCATTCTCAAAGACGGCGTGCAAGAAATGCTGCCTCTTTCTGATCTCAAAGAAGGTATGATTTTACTGGTAGCGGCGGGTGAGAAAATCGGTGCCGATGGGGAGATTATCTCGGGCGAATCGGAACTCGACACCAGCTTGATTACGGGAGAAACCCTGCCACAGCAAGTGCGTGTCGGCACGAAAGTATTTGCGGGTACGATGAATATTGCCGCGCCACTCACCATTCGGATCACTAAAGCAGGCGAACGTTCCTTGCTTTCGGAAATTGTAAGACTCATGGAAACCGCCGAGCAATCGCAAGCGAAATATGTGACATTGGCTGACCGCATTTCTGGTTGGTATACACCTGCGGTGCATGCGCTTGCCGCCGCAACATTTGCGGGTTGGATGTTGTTTGGAGATATCGAGTGGCAGCTTGCATTGCTTTATGCGGCCACCGTGCTCATCATCACCTGCCCGTGTGCTTTAGGGTTAGCGGTGCCGGTAGTACAGGTGCTGGCCAGCGGCAAGCTGATGCGCGCTGGCATTCTACTTAAAAGCGGCAGCGCGCTAGAGCGACTTGCTACCATCACCCACGCCGTGTTTGATAAAACCGGCACGTTGACGCTGGGAAAACCAGTATTGCAGGATTCAGGATTCAGGATTCAGGATTTAGAGAAAGCGGCCGCAATTGCAGCAAACAGCAAACATCCGCTATCGCAAGCATTGGTGCGTGCGTATCCAAATGTGTTGCCGATGGTGCATGTGCATGAAATTCAAGGCTGTGGGCTTGAATCGGAAGGGGTCAAGCTGGGTAAAAGAAGCTGGGCAACGCAGTTGCCTGATGATGGTGAAAACACACTGGAGTTGTGGTTAGCAGAGGATGGAAAACAACCTATTCGCTTTACCTTTGCCGATCAATTGCGCGAAGATGCGAAAGAGGTGATCGCCGCGCTGCAATCAAGTGGCATCAAGACGTTATTGCTCTCTGGTGATCGGCAAGAGGTGGCTAAAGATATTGCTCAGAAGTTGGGCATCAAGGCATTTGAAGGCGCATTATCACCACTGCAAAAAACCGAAAAGATCTCTGTGCTCAAAGCGGACGGCGCACATGTGCTGATGGTGGGCGATGGGTTGAATGATGCACCGTCGCTTTCTTCCGCGAGCATTTCTATGTCACCCGCCAGCGCGATGGATATTACGCAAAACGCAGCTGACATTGTATTTCAGGGCGATAAACTGGTACCTGTGATTACTGCTTGGAAAACCGCGCAATTTTCGCAAACGTTGGTGCGGCAAAACTTCTGGTTGGCGATTGGTTATAACGTGATTGCGATTCCGCTGGCGGTCGCTGGCTATGTTACGCCACTCATTGCAGCAATCGCCATGTCCAGTTCATCACTGCTGGTCATTGGTAATGCGTTTAGGCTTCGCATGTTGAAGGAGCGCGCATGAACATCCTACTCTACCTCATACCCATCGCGCTTACGCTCGGTGTTCTTGGGCTTGTCGCCTTCATGTGGGCAATGAAAAACAACCAGTTCGAAGACCTAGACGGCGCACCGCACCGGATCTTGCGGGAGGATGAAGAGGTTTAAGCCGCTTTCCGCAGCATATTGTACAGCTCATCTTTCAGTGCAAGCCGCTCTTTCTTGAGTTGCTCCAACCGTTCATCGCTGGCCGCTTCGGCCCCGGATTCAATGCGATGTACACTATGTTCCACCGCATCGTATTCATTAAAGAGCCGAGCAAAGTGGCCATCGGCCGCTTTTAACCGGTGAATACGCTCGCGCATTTCAGGAAATTCGTTGATCAAGCTATGGTTTTCAAGTGGCATGAGAGACTCCTTCTGTTGTTCCTCCTCAACATAAACACAGAGAAGGCTTTGGCGCTTGACCCAAATCAAGGATTGCTCGGTTTATCCGTCTATCTTCAGTGCCATCATAACGATGGAGAGCCCTATGAAAAAACTTTTTCTGACGGTCGCGATTGCTCTTACGCTCGTCAGCCCTGCGTTTGCAGCATCCGATTTCAAAGCTGGCGATTTTATGATCCGCGCACGCGCGCTAGGCGTGGTGCCTGATGAAGATGGTCGCGTTTCCAATGGCGATAGCGTGAGTGTCGATAACAGCGTGGTTCCAGAGCTAGATTTCACCTATTTCTTTACACCGAATATAGCGGCAGAACTGATCGCTGCTGTTACGCCGCATGATGTCAAAACCAGCAGTGGAATTGACGCGGGAAGTTCGTGGTTATTACCGCCTACACTCACGTTACAATATCATTTTACGCAATTTGATGGAATTAAGCCCTATGTCGGCGCTGGCGTGAACTATACGCATTTCTTCAATGAAGATGCGGGTGCACTGAATGCCGTTACATACGACGATAGCTTCGGTGGCGCGCTGCAAGCGGGTGTTGATATTCCCATTCAAGATAATTGGTATGCCAACATTGATGTGAAAAAGGTATTTATCAGCACGACAGCCAAGTTTAGTCCAAGTGGTGTCCGCGCGGATGTAGATATTGATCCGTGGTTGATTGGCGTGGGCGTTGGCTATAAGTTTTAGCCATGTCTGGCTGCACCGTCACACCCATCACTACAAACAAAGCCTGCTCTGGCAAATGCAAGGGCAGTGGGTGTGGTGGTGCGCCGCGCGTATGGGTAGTTGCTGCGTGCGAGGGGATGATTTCGCTGTTTGAAAAAGATGTGCGAGGAACGCTCTTGCCCGTAGTGCAACATAACCACGCGGTGTTTGCATCGCTGGAACAATTTCAAGAATCTATCGTTGAAGCAGATCGTACCCATGCGTTTGATCAACTGGTATTGGTAGGTGGCAGCAACGATATTGCGTGGGTACATGCGTCTCTACCGCAATCGGCCACGCGGCATATTGTGGCGGAAATCGAATACCCACTTTTGGCGGCATGGTTTAAGCAACCGCCGCCACTGCCGAACCTCACCCATGCGCTGGAAGGTGTGTTTGCAGTTTAATTCAGAACCTCTTCCGCCTCGCAATTGCCAGATTCCGAGCAACTATTGCACACAAACTCTCGTAGCTTCTCCACCTGATTGATGGTGATAGCATGACCGGAAACCAAAATACCCAGTGGCTTCAACTGTTGCTGACTGCGGGATAGAGTCTCGGGCTTCATGCCGAGATACGCCGCTAAAATATGCTTCTCAACGGGTATTTGCAGAGTCTTCGCACCGCCCACCTGCGTATGGCAGAGCCTGAGCAAAAAACAGCCCAAACGCTGCGCAGCAGACATCGTCGTCAACTGTTCTAATTTCAGTTGCGCCTGCGATGTGCGTTCATTGAGTAGTGCCATCACGCGCGCAGAAAGCGAAGGTTCTTTGGCCACTAGCGCACGAATCGTTGTTGCCGGAATCGCTGCCAATTCCGCGCTGCACCCCACCACTTCCGCAGTGTAGGGATAGTTGGCGTGGGGAAACAACGCCGCTTCGCCAAAGACATCCCCTTCCGTACACAAGCCGATAATACTTTCTTTGCCATCCGGTGTTTGGCGCGTGAGCTTTACCCAGCCAAAAAGCACCAACCACAGGCTCCCCGCCGCATCGCCATGCGAGATGATACGATCATCATTCTCGTAGGTTTTCTTCCGTAGCGTGCTGGCAGCCTCTCTCCACAATTCAGGGCTCGCCTCAAACAGTGGATGCGAAATCGTAGGATTGGACGCGTGTAGCTGTGATTTTATCATCCGTGCACTATAGAATGCGTGCTATAGTTGGCAATATGTTAAACAACCCGCTACCTGTGTGCGCACTATCAATAAATCAGACACGATCCATTAGAGGTTTTTTTCTGCTTATTTTCTCTGGCATGCTGAGAGCATTTTCACTAAATTCGCCATTCCACAGCCAACATTTTGAAGTGCTAACTTAAGTCTGGCCTGTGAGAATCGCAACTCCGCGCCTGTATCGGGCTTACCACCATTCCACCATCACATTAGCAATCATACTCCGCCAGCATTCTATAGGGATGTTTGGTATCTCGTGTGCCCATAGTGAACCATTTCATCATAGACAAAAAATACCGATTTGGTAAATATTTCTCCCCATGAGGGTTGGCTTCAAAATATCGGAGTTGCTTTTGTGCAGCGCTATTGCTGGCGGGATTAGCCTCGGTTTGCCGTTTGCTGCGCACACCGCCGATGCGATTGCTCTTGTGCAACCTGCTGCCCGCCAAAGCGCCATCAGCCCTACCGATGCCATCGTATTTGACCTGACTGACGCAATTTCCGACGAGCGTAAAGGCAATCTATTTCTGCAGTTTGATGGAGAAGATGTTACACCATCCGTGCAACTTTCCGGCCGCCGAGTGACATACCAGCCAAGTAACCGCTTAAGCGTTGGCGACCATGTGGTGAAACTGTATGAGCATGTGGGTAACGAGAAATACACAGAATTGGAGCGTTGGGTCGTTCGCGTGGGTGGGCAAACCGGTGACGACCAACAAGTGTGGGGTGAGGCTACCGGGCAATATAACACCCTACTTGCTGACAAGAATTTACGTGGCCGCAACCACCCCGATACGCACACAGCGAATGCATTCCTTGATACGAATGCTGTGGCGGGTGGCACACATTGGGATTTTCGTGCAAAATTCAACGGAAATTACGACTCGATACCCGCCAACAACTATGATGATCGCCCATGGCAATACGGTGAATATTTGCTCACCGGCCGTGGATTTTCAGAACATGGCAATGCCATGCTGCGGTTTGGCAACCATGATGTCGGTGTTTCTAACCTATTGATGGACAAATTTTATCGCCGTGGTGCCTCGTTGCAACTGGAGGCGCTGGAACATGTGCGTGTGATCGGTTTTTCGCAGGACCCGGCGCGTGCTATCGGCAGTGTGAATATCAGCGGTGTACGCGAACCAAATGAACGTGTTAGCGGCACACAGATGCAGTTTTATCCGCTCGGATTCGACGAACATTTTTGGGTAGAAGGTGGCTATGTAAGCGGTGATGGACGCGAACGTGGTCGGGGCGATGCGCTGATTGACGATATCAGTAAATCTGGCAAGGGTTGGAATCTCGGCACTGAATGGCGTGGTCTCAAAGATCGCACGCGTCTTAAGGGCGAATTTGCGCACACGCATTATGACTATGACGGTGATGGTACGATGATTGGTCCGCTGAATGATGAGGCAGCACGCGGACTGGCAAGTGTTGCTTTGTGGGGTGATTTAAACCCTGCTACCTATAATGAGGTGAATTGGAATCTGACGTTGGACGCTAAGCGCGTAGGCACTTATTTCCACGCCATTACTAACAACAACCTCCCCAGCGATCAAAAACGCGTAAGCCTCACGTCAGATTTTGTGCATGACACGTTTACGCTAGTGGCGGATGGATATGTGATGAAAAACAACGTGAATCAGCTGGTTGATGTGCCTACGGATAAAACACAAGGCGGGTCGGTTCAGGCAAGCTTTACGCCCTCGTATCTAGGGTTGGAAGTGGAGGGCTTGGACTGGTTTAATAACAGTACTTTCACGACGGGTGCATATTTGCATAATACGTTCCGCGATAAAACGCCGGCGGGGTTTTTGGGTGATAACCTACGTTATCACAATTCCGGCGGTAACATTGGCTGGAACACAAATTTTGAGCAATCGAGTTTGTCGCTTACGCATACTTACACCGAGTATCGTGATAAGATTCTACTCTCAGATAACCAAGATTCGCATCTCACCGAGCTTTCGTTTTCCTATTTTCCTACCGAGAGTTTCACCGTTTCACCCTCGCTGCAACATGAACGCCTGCGCTATGTTTCCGCCAAAGAACAGAGCAATTATTTTGCTGGGATTGATGTCAATTACATTATTCTGGAAGACGTGCTCACCAGCCACACCTATGGCTCTATCCAGCTTAATGATTCCGGCCATGATGATAAACAATATAACGTTTCAGGCGAACTGTTTTGGAGGTTTGCTGAAGCGGAGCGCAACGCACCTGGTTATGGTATTGGACTCAACGCACAATATCAAAATGTAGCAGATCATGCGAATGTGCGCAGTGATATCGGCAGCCAATATAAAATCTATGCTAACATAAAGATTAACGCACCATTTGGATGGTAATATTATGAAAACGCTTCCTTTGCTCATAGCTCTCTTCCTGCCTTATGCCGCTTTTGCAACAGTAACTGGTGTATCAGTCAATCCTACCACGCGTGAGGCGAGCGTTTCTGGTAATTCGACATTTGTAGTCACATGGCAGGTGACTCATACCCCTTTCGCGGGTACGGGTACGATGATTGGACAAGCAGGTACGTTCAAGATTGCTGGCGCGCCTACCACCGCTACTACCCGTACCATTACACGCTCTATTCCCAATGGATTGGTTGGAGTAGTCAATATTGTAGAAAATGTGACCGTACCACGCCATGTAGTGTTAGCGGCACAGCGTCAAGGGGCAGTGCTTGAGTATGAACGCTTCTTTGCCGATGACGGGGTGTTTGCCAATAGTGATGAAGTCACCATTACCATTACCGGCGGAACCGCTGGGCAGCCTGGCCTTGCCAGCCAAACGCTGACTTTTGAGGACGGTACGGATTACCGCGCCATAGCACAAAAAGAAGCGCTTCGCGCGCGCGCAGAAGTCAATGTATCAGGCTCCGGTGTGCTGCGTGCCGTATGGGAAGTAGCGGATAATTTTGGCGGGTTGGATCAGCCGCTCTATCGTCCACTGAAAAATGTCACCCGTCCTGTCGGCGCAAATAACCAGCTTACATTGGTAAGCCCAGAGTTACCAACTGGTACTCTTGGTCGCTACCGCGTGCGCCTGCGCATGCTTGCCCCTGCGACCGATGAGACACTACCCACCATTGATTATTTTGTTACCGAAACCGGCGATGGTGCGTACGAAAAGCCCTTTGAACCCAAGATTTCTGCAAAAAAAGGTGGTGGACTTAAGTAATTGTCCTATATTACAAAACTGTAATGAAAATTTAATTTGAGTCGCTATCTGCACGGGAGTAGGGTCACGGAGAGTAAATCATAAAACGGGAGGTTTTATGAAGCATTATCAGCTAATTCTATGTACTGTGATATCTGCGCTGGCTTTTTCCGCGCAAGTATCGCTTGCAAAAACAATCGATTCTGAATCGGCAAAGATTCCCGCGCCAAAATCTGTGCATGCTGAAAAGGCAAAAAATCCAGCAAATAAAAAAACGGATAAGGCCATTATTTTCCAGAATAAGGGTGAAGAAGAAATTTCTGGTGGAAGCCAAACTTCTAAGAAAACAGATAAAGCAATTATTTTCCAAACCCAGGGGCAGTAATCGTACTTGCTTCGATATGCAAAGGAACCTTTATGTTAAAATCATTCTACTGTTTAGTGTTTTTTGCGGCCGCTTTTCTGGCAAGTGGTGCTCATGCTCAGATCGGCATACAGCATACAAATGATGGTGTCAGCAAAATGGGTATATCCCCGGCGCAGATTGAAATTGTCAAACCGAACGCCTCCAAAGGCCCGCAGGGCAATGACCAACTCAAAAAAGAAGTGCAGGATGCGCGTACCATAGATGCAGCGAATAAAGCAAAAGAGCAGGCAGAGAAATCTGCGCCGGGGTTAGAGGCCCCAAAGCAGGATGACAATCTGCAAAAGCAAGGCGCTAAATATACGCAGGATAAAAAAGATGCCGCTGCAGCCAAAAAAGCGGCAGAGGAAAAAGAGAAGAAAAAGAAATCCTGCTTGTCTTCTTGCACTACGACTTTCAAAGTAAGCGTGGCTAAATTTAGTGGCATGTGTAATTCAGGCCCCAATGCCATCTGCAAGCCAGAAATTTATGAGCAGTACAAAAAGGTCAAAGAAAAATACGAAGCCTGCAAACAAGGCTGCGAGAAATAATGTTTAGGAGAATACCATGACCCTTCACTCCACACTTCTTACTAGTGCTGCTCTTGCACTTATGACTTTCAGTGCCGACGCGCAAATTGGCGCTTCGCAGAATCGTAACAATAACTCGCCAAAGGTTACCTTTGAATCAAGCGAGTTCAAAACCGATGAAGGCCCAAAAGTGGTTGGCGGTAGCGAACTCAAAACTGATAAAGGCCCTACGTTCCATAATGGCAGTGAGTTCAAGCAGGAAGGAAGCGGCTTCAAGGTAGAAGGTGGCAGCAAGTTTAAACAAGACGGCGGCTCTACGATTGAGGTGAAAGATGGCAGCCTCAAATTGGATGACGTAAGGCCTGTGGACGCAAAAAGAACTGGCAAATCCACAACGAAACTACCTCCTTCAGAAGCAGCGAAGTCTGGTAACCTTGCGGCAGAGCAAAACACGCAAGCGGGTATAAGCGAAGGCGGTTTGGAGCTATCCAAAGCCAAGTGCGAGGCCAAGTGCAAGAATAAATACTATCCGAAGAATCCTTTGAAATCGGCAATAGATAACAGCCTAAAATCGCCGCTTGAACCCTCCAAATCTGACCCAGATGCGGAAATGAAAAAACAGCAATACGAAGCCTGCCTCACCAAATGTCCTAAATAACAAGGAAAGGAACCACCTCATGTCACGTTTGCATATTATTTTACTTGCTACCGTCGCGGCATCGCTGCTGGCGCTTCCTGCCACTGCACAAATCGGCCGAAGCGCAGAGGACACCGCCCGCGCGGTAAACGGCAAATCCATGAATCCAAACACAGGTGAAGCAGGTTTCAAAAAAAATTTGCAAGATGCAAAAGATCAAAAACGCGCGGCTGACATTGCTGAAGGTTCTGGAGAGGCCAAGCAACTGGGCAAAAAAGCCTTGCCTGGATCGGACGACCAAAAACCGAAATCAGGTGTTGATGATGGCGGACAATTAGCAGCAAAGAAACAGGCGAGCACTAAGAAGTTTTGCACCAATTTTTGCAATCCTTCTGGAATGCCCCCCGCTGGTGGCATTCACCAAGATCCTGTGAAGACACCGTTTGGTGGTTCAGTCGGAGGAGGAACCTATCACCCTTCGGTCGGCAGCCAGAAAACGAAAACCCCTGAAGAAATCAAGCAGTGCGTGGATGAATGCATTGCAAAGGGCGGCGCACAAGGCGTGGGTGCTGGCATTGAAAAAACCTCGGAAGAATTGCAGCAAGATTCAGATAAATCTTCGAGCACTGATAAACCATAAGACAGGAGCAACTTTATGATACGTCCTGTTTCATCAATCATTCTATCTGTAGCACTTGCTACCGCTGCCCACGCCCAACTCGGAGCACCTCGTACGGCTGATGCAGATAGCCAGCGCCCTGCCGTAGCCAACAAATCTATCAATCCCAACACGGGCGAAGCAGGCTTTAAGAAAGACTTGCAAGACGCAAAAGAGCAAAAACGTAACGCTGAGATCACCGATTTTGCCAAAGAGAATAAAGATGCGCTGAAAAATCACGGATCAGACAAACCGAAGGACCCGCTGGCAAAAAATTTCGGCCAGCAAAAAAAAGATAAGGAAAACTACGAAAGCGCACAATCATATTGTGCTACCTTTGTCTGTTTCGGTTCCTCGAACCTACCTAAGTCAGATAGTGGTGGCAAACAGCCGTTAACACCTCCCAATCCATTTTCTGCATCTGACAAAGACAAACCAACCGAGGAACAGAAACAGCAACAAGCTGAAGAAGCAAAAAAGAAAAAGGAAGAAGCACACAAGCAATGCATGAAAAAATGTATCGCAAAAAAACTAAAAAGTGGCTCTTAATTAGCCCACTTGAGGCTCACACTGCCCCGAATGTCGCAGAAATGTATTTCTGCCCATTTTTCTTGGCATGCTGAGAGCGAATTCACTAAACAGGCTCTTCCCCAGTCAACATTTTGAAGTGCTAATTCGTTGTGCTTATCTAGACTAGCCCCTTTCGAAGAGCGGCACGCTAATCTATATCCGCAAAAAATGGTGTGTGGTGGAGTTCAAGAGCGAGCGGTGCTCCGGGCTATTCTTCCTTAAATGCGCGGTCCATGCTTTCGGTCAGTGGGGCGAGGAGATAGCCGAGGAAGGATCGGCTGCCGGTGCGGATGAAGACATCCGCAGGTATGCCGGGGGTAAGCGTAACAGCGCTTCCGAGCGCGCGGGTTTGTTCACCATCCACTTCTACACGCGCGGTGTAGTAGGAAACGGGTTGAATGCCTTGCTGCTCGATAAATGCATCCGGCGACACTTGCGTGACTTTTCCCATAACCAGCGGCATGCGGCGAGCTTTGTAGGCTGAAAATACTACCTTCGCTTCAAGACCGGGTTTCACCACATCAATATCGGTTGGTTGAATGCGTACATCGAGTACAAGCATATCGCTCTGTGGCACAATGTCCATAATTGTAGCGCCCGGCGGCACCACCCCACCAATGGTATGAAATTTCAGGCCTGTGACGATGCCTTCGGTTGGCGCAAGCACGGTGGTGCGTGCCATCACATCCGAAGCCACGCGCAATTTCTCTTCATAGTCAGCGATTTTGGTGCGAATCTCGCGCAGCTCGGCAGCAATAGAAGTCGCAAAATCATTTTCCTGATTGATCACTTGCAATTCCGATTCGGTAATTGCCTGCTTTGCTTTGGCGATAGAGGCGAGTGTTTGTCCGTGCTGACCGCGCAATTCTTCCGATTGGCGCTGGAGTGCGAGTAGGCGTGGCTTGGTCGCCAGCCCTTCTTGCAGCAATGCTTGCACAGAGGCTATTTCTTCATCGGTCAGTGCAAGCTGCCCCTCAGCACTGCGCACTTGCGCTTCCAGCCCGATAATTTCCTCGCGCAATTGCTCCACGCGTTGTTTGAGTGTTTTGAGTTTTCCGAGCTGTGCCTGGCGCTGCGTGACGAGATGTACACCGCCCGCGTCAATCTCATCCGCGCCGAATCCCGCCAAATCCTGGGCGCTTACCGCCTGCTTACAGCCATAGGCACGCTGGATATTATTCTTCCCGCACAGAACCCTATAACACAAAATCCGTCGCTGTAAGAGCGTGGGTGCCGGTGAGTTCGATTTGGAAGTCGAGTAGGTTATCGCCGTTGGCATCGACACCAATGGTGGTGATGCCGGAGGTGGAAGCGTGGTTGACTTGCGGGCCACCACCACCGAAGGCGGCCGTGCCTTTGAACGCGAATGTGCCGGCAAAGGCGCTCAAGTCAATCTTATCCAGCTGTGCGATGTTAAAGTCGGTGATGATGTCGCGCAGGCCTGCTCCAATGCCGGAGTTGGCGGTGGCATCGTATTTAAACACATCCGCACCTGTGCCGCCGGTTAGACGATCAACACCATTGCCGCCGTATATCACGTTGCTTGCCGTGGTGCCGGTGATGGTATCGTTATAGTTGGAACCGTTAATGTTTTCGATATTCCGCAATATATCGCCTGCCGCAAACCCGCCCGTTTGGGCGCTGGTCACACCAAGGTTAACCGTGATGCCTGCGATGGAGTTAGCATAAGACAGGGTGTCTATACCTGCCGCACCATCTAGCGTGTTGGCGGCACTCGTACCAATCAACGTATCGTTATACGCCGAACCCAAGATGTTCTCGATGTTGCTTAGAATATCGCCTTGTGCGAAGCCGCCTGCTTGTGCGGTGGTGAGCGCGAGGTTCACATTCACGGCCGCCGTGGAGTTGGCGTAAGAGATGGTGTCGATACCTACGCCGCCATCAATCGTATTCGCCGCACTCGTACCCGCGAGCGTATCGTTATACGCAGAGCCAGTGAGGTTTTCGATATTCTTCAGAATATCCCCGGCAGCATTCCCGCCCGCCTGCGTGGTGGTCAGCGCGAGATTCACATTCACAGCCGTTGCAGAACCTGCATACGAAACGGTGTCTACACCCGCCGCGCCATCAAACGTATTGGCAATTGCATTGCTTACAAAGCTGTCGTTGTAACTAGAGCCAAGTACATTTTCGATGTTCTTGAGAATATCTCCTGCGGCATTACTACCCGCTTGTACCGTAGTAAGGTTCAGATTTACGCTTACGCCCGCAGCAGAACCAACATAAGAAACCGTATCCACACCTGCGCCACCATCGAGTGTATTTGCTGCTGTATTACTCGTCAGCGTATCGTTGTACGCCGAACCTAGAATATTTTCGATATTCTTCAGAATATCGCCCTGGGCATCCCCACCGGTTTGTGCGGTTGCAAGGTTCAGGTTTACATTCACAGCTGCAGTAGATGATGCGTAAGATACCGTATCAATCCCCGCTGCACCATCGAGCGTATTTGCAGCACTCGTCCCAATCAGCGTATCGTTATACGCTGAGCCCAGGATGTTCTCGATGTTCTTGAGAATATCCCCTTGCGCGAATCCGCCCGTTTGTGCGGTGGTCAGCGTGAGGTTCACGGTCACAGCAGCACTGGAATTAGCATACGAAACCGTATCTACGCCAACACCGCCATCCAGCACGTTGACAGCAGAACTTCCGCCCAGCGTGTCGTTGTAATTCGAGCCAATAAGACCCTCGACATTTGAAAGAATGTCTCCTTGCGCATGCCCCCCGGTTTGTGCACCGGTTAGCGCCAGGTTCACATTTATCGCAGCGTTCGACCCTGCATATGAAACCACATCCACACCACTCGCGCCGTCGAGCGTGTTGGCGGCAGACGTGCCATTCAGCGTATCGTTATACGCCGAGCCGAGAATATTCTCGATGTTCTTCAAAATATCACCCGCCGCGTGGCCGCCGGATTGCGCGGTCGCAAGCCCAAGATCAATCACAACCGCCGCATTGGAACCCGTGTAAGATACGGTATCCATGCCGCCAGCACCATCCAGCGTATCCGCACCCGCGCCGCCCAGCAGCACGTTATTAGCAGCGCTGCCAGTAATGATGTCGTTATACGCAGAACCAGTCAGATTCTCGATCGTATAAAGTAAATCCCCTTGCGCATCGCCCCCAGTGTTTACGTTAGTCGTGAGGTTGATTGTCACCGCTGCGGCTGACGCCGAATAAGACGCAGTGTCGATACCATTGCCGCCAGTAAGGTTATCTGCACCCGTACCGCCGTTTAATATGTCATCCCCATCGCCGCCGTTGATGGTATCGTTCCCCGCCGCGCCGTTGATGTTATCGTTGCCTGCACCGCCATTGATGATGTTATCGACCGCATTTCCTGTCAGCGTGTCGCTGTAATTAGAACCGGTGAGATTTTCGATGTTAGAAAGCATATCACCCGCAGCAGAACCGCCACTCTGCACCGTGGCAAGCCCAAGGTTGACACTTACGCCGGCCGTTGAATCGAGATACGATACAAGGTCCACACCCGCACCCCCATTGATCATGTTGGCAACCATGCTGCCGACTAGTGTATCGTTGTAGCCGGAACCGGTCAGGTTTTCAAAATTGGTGATAACATCGCCTTGCGCATCCCCGCCGGAAGCTGCGCCCGTTGCCAGGTTCACATTCACCGCGCTGGCAGAATCGGAGTACGACAGCGTGTCTACGCCCGCACCGCCATCCAGCGTATCTGCGCCTGCACGGCCGGTTATAATATCATTTCCATCTAGCCCTTGCATTGTATCATTACCGCTAGTGCCGGTGAGAATATCATCTCCCGCCGTGCCGATAAGGGCACCGCTTTCCCCAAAGCTTGCCGCTGTAAGCGTACTCGCGGTGACGTTGCTTAGCGTAAGCGTTTGGCCATTCTCCAGGGTGATAACTGCATCAGCACCCTGTTGAGAGATGGCTAAATTTGTGAAGTTAATCGCTGCTGTGAAACCTAAGAGACTGATTTTTTCGCCGGACGTGCTGATGCTAAAATCGGTAATCACATCGCGCGCATTGGCTTCTTTCTGGAGGATGAATACATCCGCACCTGTACCCCCTGTCAGCGTATCATTCCCATTTCCACCATCCAATGTATCGTTGCCTGCACCGCCATTGATGGTGTTAGCAACAGCACTACCCGTTAGTATGTCATTAAAATTAGAGCCGGTGAGGTTTTCAATATTAGAGAGAATATCGCCTTGAGCATAACCACTTGCTTGTGCGGTGGTTAGTGTCAGATTTACATTTACCGCTGCAGCGGAATTGGCGTAAGAGATAATATCAATTCCAGTGCCACCGTTGATATTGTTAGCAGCTGCGGTTCCGGTCAGAGTATCATTAAAGTTAGAGCCAATGACATTTTCGATGTTGGAGAGAATATCACCTGCCGCAAATCCACCTGACTGTGCGGTTGTAAGGTCGAGGTTGACATTTACTGCTGCCGTTGAATTAGAGTAAGAAATAGTGTCATTTCTCGCGCCGCCGTTGATGGTATTGGCAGCAGAACTGCCAGCCAAGGCATCATCAAACGCTGAGCCAATGAGGTTTTCGATACTGGAAAGAATATCACCTTGGGCGTCGCCACCGGATTGGGCGGTCGTAAGCGCTAAGTTCACGTTAATCCCCGCGCTAGAGCTTGCATAAGAGATAGTATCCACGCTGCCACTGCCGTTCATAGTGTCGGCACCAGCACCGCCGATCAATGTATCATTACCTGCGCCGCCATTAAGTGTGTCGCTTCCGACACCACCATCTAAGGTGCTTCCAGCAGCCAGCGCCGTTAGCGTGTCGTTAAAGCTAGAACCAATGATATGTTCGATCCCGGAGAGCATATCTCCTTGTGCATCCCCTCCCGACTGCATCGTGGTTAGTGTGAGATTGACCGTTATCCCAGCTGTAGAACCTGCGTAAGATGCGGTATCGATACCTGCGCCACCGTTGATGGTATCAGCGCCCGCGCCGCCTTCAATGGTGTTGTTGGCTGATGTACCCGTTAACGTATCGTTGAAATTCGAGCCAATGAGGTTTTCGATATTGGAAAGAACATCGCCCTGCGCGTCACCACCGGAATTTACATTTGTCGTAAGATTCACCGTCACGGCAGAAGCGGAATAGGTGTACTCCGCCGTATCTTTTCCTGCGCCGCCGTTTAATGTATCAGCGCCGGTTAAGCCATCTAATATATTATCGTTTGCATCGCCGGTGATGCTATCGTTTGCTTGGGAACCATAAACGTTTTGGAGGTTGATGAGCGTATCGCCATATGCAGCATTGGCAATGGACGTGCCGGCATTTTGTACAGCACTAGTCAGATTGACTACAACACCTGCAAACGAATCGGAAAAGTCCGCCCAGTTATTGCCAGCACCGCCGTCAAGCACATCCACACCATAGCTGCCTACTAGCGTATCATTACCTGCACCACCGTACAGACGATCCTGACCATAGCGGCCGAGCAGCGTATCATCACCGTCACTTCCGTAGATGATATCATTGTCGTCAGAGCCGGTAATGCTATTCACAGCAGTGGTGCCCCAGTAAGGACCATCATGGGTGGTAAGTAGCAACTGGTACGCATACAGCGTTGAAACGTTGATTAATGTGACAACCTGAAAATGCGGATCGCTGAAGACCGTTGAGAAATTGATGCTACCTGCGGTGTCACGAATAAAAATATCAGTCGCGGTATAAGTTTGAACAACGCCGTTCGAATCAGGCACCGTATAATTGACTCCCGACACTACCCAGATGCGCGAATTGAAATCACCGGTCGTGAGATTAAACGCTGAAAGATCAACACGCTCATTTTGATCACTGTTATCGAAGTCCCAAATAACGTCGGTATTGGCTTGGTAGCGAGGCGTAATAACAAAACGATCGGAGCCGGTTGGGTTTCCTGCAATACCAGTATCACCCCACATATAATTTTCATTACCTGTACCGCCATAGATCGTATCGTTTCCTAGCCCCCCGGTAATATCATCATCCCCCGCATCGCCATAGATGACATCGTTGCCGCCGCCACCGGCAATAATGTCATTACCGTCGTCTCCGTGGATGACATCATCACTGCCGACCGTATCTGTAACGGCGTATTCGCCATGGATGCTATCGTTCCCTGCGCCGCCATTGATCGTGTCGCCGCCGATACCGCCGTATAAGGTGTCGTTCCCATTTCCGCCGTCTGCCGTATCGCCGCCATTACCGGCATAGATCGTATCGTTGCCGTCGTCACCGTAGAGCAAGTCGTTCCCGCCGGCGCCATGGATGATATCATCACCCACGCCGCCATGAATGGTATCGCTTTCAGTGGATTCATTATTTAAGGTGCTATTAAAGTCGCTGATAACACCATTACCACCGTAAATAATATCGTTGCCAATGCCGCCGTCGATCGTGTCATTACCATCGCCACCATAGATTTTATCGATACCGTCATCGCCTGTAATGGTGTCATTGCCAGCATTGCCATAGATCGTATCATTATGGTTATTGCCGAGGATCACATCATTGCCGGCACCGCCTTTGAGAATGTCATTACCATCGCCGCCATTGATCGTGCTGGCGTTGGCACCCGCAACAATCGTGTCATTCCCGGCAGCACCGTTTAAAATGTCCGCGCCGCTAATGCCTTTGATAATATCGTCACCTGACGTACCGTTTAATGTGTCGGTCCCTGTGGTTCCAAGCAGCACATTTCCAAAATTAAAATTTGCAGCGGTAAGCGCGCTGGCGGTAACATTATTCAGCGCAATGGTTTGACCGTTTTGCAATGTAACGAGGGCATTGCTGCCTGATTGCGTGCGCACCAAGTTTGCAAAACCGTAAGTGCTCTCGAACCCCTGTACGCTAATGATATCACCCGAAGCGGCACTGAAATCGGTGACGATATCGCTTGCACCGCTTTCCTTGTTGATAACAAAAATATCGGCACCTGTGCTACCGGTAAGGGTATCGTTGCCCATACCACCGGTGATAGTATCGTTACCGCCACCACCGTTGATAATATCATTACCGCGACCGCCGTTTAGTATATTATCAGTGCCGTTGCCGGTGATGGTGTCATTGCCATCGCCTGTATATATATTTTCGATCGTGGTGGCGCTGCCAATGGTTAGAGTGCGGCCAGCGATGGTGCTGTTGCTTCCTGCAGTGAGATTGATTGTGGTTGCGGTAGTAATTGCCGCTGCATTGATAGTGTCTATGCCTGCGCTATCATTTAGCGTTTGACGTGAAGATCCTGTCGAAGTTGCAAACTCCTTGGTGTAAATATAAGTATTATTGGGAGTGGTTGCTTGTCCGTACAAACGCAGTTCCCAACTTTCCAGCGTGCCCGCTTGGCCGCCGGCGGCATCGGTAATTTTTAATTGCCACGTGCCAACGCTGTTCTGGCCAAAATCATGCGTGCTATTCAGCAAAATCGGCACGTTGATGATGCCATAGCCGCGATCTGCCGCATCGGTGCTGCCGAGCGCTTTATCGATTCGATTTAATAATACGCTTTGCGTTCCATCCGGTGCAATCAGCGTAATGATAAGATCACCCAATTGCGTGTGATTGAGCGTCAGCTGCACTTCTACGTGTTCTACTTGCAGTGAATTGCTCACATTGAGCATTTGCATAATACTGCCGCCATCGGGAATTGCTGCATGCACGGTTCCGCTTTGCTTGACACTTGCTACTTCATTGGCAGCTGTTTGCGTGGTGTTCCAGGTTTCCGCCAGGCGCACCGCCGCTAGCGCATCTACTTTGCCGAAACCGTAATCCTGACTCACATGCAAGCCGCCGCCGTTCCAGTCCACAGCGCCGTTGGTTTGCCAACTGGTGTTGGGATCGTTGACCGAGACGGCTGAATACGCGAGTATTTTTTGCACATCGCGATAGCCGAGATTGGGGTTGGCTTCTAGCATTAGTGCAGCGACACCGGAAATAATCGGTGTAGCAAACGAGGTGCCCTGCACGGTTTCATAGTCGCCGCCGAAACTAGCACCATCGGCATTTTGCAATAGCTGAGAGGTGGAGGTGATGTTAGAGCCGGGTGCAGATACTAAAATCGAAGCGCCGGGATTACTAAAAGGTGTAGAGGCAGTGACAAGCGCGCCAACATCCCCAGGCCGGTTAATAGCACCGACTTCAATGCTAAAACGTGAGCTGTTATGGTCGCTACCATTCGCGTCACCGCCCGCTGCACGGTCATTACCTGCTGCAAATACCATAATCGTACCAAGCCCATCGCGCCCATTTACAGCCGCGTTTTTCAATACGTCTTGAGCAAGAGGCGTGGTCGCAAAATTGGTCGAAAATGCCGGGGTGGCATTCCAGCTATTGTTGACAATATCGTAATGCACAAAATCCTGTAGGCCATAGCTATTTGTTGTAAGGTCAAATTTCTGTGCGGCAAGTTTCGCATCATACGCAACACCAATACCACCTTGGCCATTGCGCGCCGCGCCGATCACGCCGGCAACCAGCGTTGCATGGGAACCAATATCTTCAGGTCGGTAGATGCTATTGGGATGGTTGGTGGCGATGTTGGGGGCTAAATCAGGATGTTGATAATCGAAAATATCCGTCTCAAACACACCGATAGTGACACCTTTGCCCGTATAGTTTTTCCACACCGGAAGAATATTGGCCTCGGCCAAATACCACTGGGCGCCAAACAACGGGTCGGTGGGAAGGCTCGCTGTCTGTAATGTTACCGTGCCTTTCATTTCCGCCGAAAGCCCAGTGCCCGGCTGAGTAGCGGTCAACCCCGGATTATTCTGGCTATCCGCAATTTTATATTGGAAAGACATGACACCGCTAAATCCAGCCGTCGGCGTGAACACGACATTGCCAGCACCATTTAGTGTTGCAGTTCCTCCTACAGTATTGGTAAGGCCGGTGATGCGAAGTGTGTGGTTTTGATAATCGACATCATTGGCAAGCAGGGTCGATGCAAGAATGGTTTGCGTACCGGTAGGGTTAATCGTCACCGTGTCGTCCGCCGGCATCGGCGCATCCCAGGACACACCAATATTATTGATGTCTTTGAAATTGAAGAACTCAACGTTTTTCATCGTCACCGTACCATCACGCGATGCGACGCGATCAGTCATGACAATGCGGCCATCCGTCAGCGTGGTGCGCGTATATTCCGAGAAGCTTCCTGTAAATTGCACAATGTCGGCCCCCGCGCCGCCATCGACCGTGTCGGAGCCGCCGCTGCTTAGGAACACATCGTTGCCGTCGCCGCCTTGCAGCACATCGTCTTCAAGGCCACCATCCATAATATCGTTGCCGAACCCGCCAATCAGCAAGTCGTCGCCGCGACCACCACGAATCACATCATCGCCATATCCGCCGTCGGCCATATCGTTGCCATCATTACCCGAGAGTGCATCGTTCGCGCCGCTGCCGATGATGATATCGTCGCCAGCCCCGCCCGCGATAAACACGCTCGTCGTGCCACCACCAACTAGAATATCATTGCCCACACCGCCATACGCGAGCTCTACATGCGCTTGGCTTAAGTTGAAATTGACGCCGTCCTCGCCGACCACCTGCACAATATCAAACCCATTGCCGCCATCGATATTGGCCTGCACATCCTGCGCATCGATGATGAGCACGTCATTCCCTGCACCGCCCGAGAACGTATCGCTCCCGCCGCCGCCGCCCAGCCAGTTGGCAGTGCCATCGCCAACCAGCGTATCATTCCCGGCGTTACCATAGGCGCCGCTCACCCCAAGCGCCGCTACATTCACTGTCATCCCATTCACATCGCTGACGCTAAAGCTCGCAGTGCCTGCCTCGGAATGCAGCATTATGCCCTGCGCCGCCAAATCCCACTCATGCCCGTTAGGGTTGGCAAGCAGGTTGATTGCCGCCACCGCGCGCGTGGTGCCGTTCATCACCATCGTCGTCGTCACCTGCACTTCGTTGCCCGCAATCAGCGCGCCATTCCCCGGCGTCCCGTTAAGCGAAATGCTGGTAATGCCGCGTGATGCAAGCGTCGTCAGTTCCCCCGCATCCGTCTGCCCATTGCCATTCACATCCTGCCACACGCGCACCTGGCCATAGGCCGCGTCGCCCGCGCTAAACACACCGTCGTGGTTGCTATCCATCGTCGCCAGCGCCGCCAGCCCGTTCTTCGCGCCCGAGGTAAAATATTCCGAGAACATCTCGCTGACATCGTTAATGACGCCGTCGCCATTTTTATCCAGCACCAAAAACCCATCACTCGCACCGACCCACCCCGTCTGCTCTTTGTAGTCATCCGCATCCATATTAAAGAGCACATTCGCATCCTGGTAACTCTTGAGCTCCACGCCATTGCCATTCAGATCCAGCACCAGCGGATCAATGTTGAGCAGATTGGTGGCATCCATCACATAGTTATTAATCCGCCCCAGCGCCGAGGTGGCAAAGGCATCGAAACTGCCCACCGTATCGTTATACAAATCATACCCCGCCTGATTCCAGATGGAGGTTGCGTTGTTGATCTGCCCGCTTAAATTATAGTTAGCCATCTCCCCCGCACCGGGCCGCCAGCCATCGGTAAGGAAGGAGGAGGGCGCAACATTAAACAGCCCATTGGTGTTTAAAATACTCCCCGGCAGATTAATCTGCCAATTGCCGCCGGAGACGGCGAGACCGTTGAGATAATCCGTCGTAAGGCTGAGATCGAGTTGCTCCCCCGCATTGGGACCGACGGAGTTCGAGATTTGGAAGAAGTTGGTGGAGCTGGTGGGGGCGTTTACTTCTGGATTCGCACTAACATTAGCACCAAAAAGATTTTTAAGTGCCGCACCTAATCCACCACTGTCTCTAATGTTTAAAGCGATGGTTTGTAAAAAGGTTTGTCCTGTGCTAGCAAGTTGATTATCAAAAACTTTAATAGAATCCCAAACATTATCTATAGTAGATGTGATTCCAAAATATTCACTAGCGGTTTCTGCATGGTATCCACTAGGATAGTTTTGAGCATCAAGCCACAATTGATTATCTTTCACCATTTTAACGCGAGCACCATAATCAGAAACTAATTCTCTGCCGGTGCTGTTATACAGAGTAGCTATTTCTTCAACTGTTGGATTATCTAATCTATCTGTAATACGCTTAATTAATGTAACACCTGCACGGATATTTATTACTGGGTCAGAAAAATCCCCTCCGGGTATAAGATCTTGCCATATACTTCCTTTTATGTTCATAGGGTAAAGCGAATCAGCCACTCCTGCAGCTTGCGCAGGAATGCCGTAAAGTGCTCCCTGAGCAAATTCTACATACATGATTGCCTTTACAAGGTCTCCACTAACACCCTGCGCAGCAGCTTCTTGAGTAATAATGTCTGTGTAATTTTGTACCTGTATAGCCCCTACACTATGAAGCGCTTTCCATTCTCCATAATGACTATCAACATTTGGGTTTGCAGAGACATCAAACGTTGCAGGCGTATTGTTTATAATGCTATCAATGCGTTGATCTGTTAATGTTTCGGTCATAAATCCCCCTAAAATATGGCCTTAACCATTTGAAAAACAATTACTATTGCTTTCAAGAAGTAGGCAGTGAATCCAAAACTTAATATGAACATCAACCCAAAGATTTTTAAAACAGCTCCTAAATTAAGTTTGCAAGGATCACCATTAGAAGACCAATTGGCTTCCTCAATATCGTACTTGTTATTTTGGATATAAAACTCTTTGATATTTGTATGCTTTGCTGGATCATAAAGCTCAAGTGCAGTGCCATTTTTGATATATGTTTTAAATTTTTCTGATGGCTTAAAAGATATGGTGGCAACGATTTCACAATACGTCATTGGATTATCTTGCGTGGCGGCATTGGCAAAGAAATATCCAAGGCTAATGCCCACTAGAATTGGTAGAATCAGCAGAGGTTTTAGAATCTTACGCAGCATAATCTCCCCTTAAGGCCTCAAAGCCCCGTTAGATATTTTTTGACGTCTAGAGACCGAATATTGTTATTACTGTTATTTATAATGAGTACCCACTGGGTGGATACAAGGTTTAGGTGCGCAGATACTTTAGGATTATAGGTTATCGTGATTTGGTCTTCCCTGGTGATGTTTCCGTACTGCTTAAATCTTTCTATTAGTTTTTGGGTTTCACTTCCAATCGGATGCAAATTTAAAAGCGCAGTTTGGGCTTCCTCAGCAGACTTGTAATCTTCAAATCGAAACTCACCTGCTTCTTTCCTTATTTCTGCTGCTTTTCCTTCGCTCCTTAAATTTACCTGTTCTACCAACGCTGCAACAGCATAGGTTCCCAGTAACAGCATTAATATCGCGAAGAAAATAATTGTCATTTTCTGCCTCATACTAGACCTCTCCGATTGCATAGTGTCATCTGTTGTATTTGATCATTATCATTCGCGGAGGTAGCAAAGGCATCGAAACTGCCCACCGTATCGTTATACAGATTACACCCCGCCTGATTCCAGATGGAGGTTGCGTTGTTGATCTTGCCGACTCTTGCATTGTGTAAAGTGTTTCTGGTATCGTAGATACGCAGTGATTTCATCATGCTACTCCCCGTATGTTTCGTTTGCTGTATGCTCAGCAATTGGGGAAACTAATTAACAGATTTTCGTGATATCTGCCAGCGCAATTTGTGGTTGCCGGTGGGTTTAAGGGCCAAGCATTACATCCACAATCAAAGGTGATATCCTGGCAAATGTGAATCCATTATATATCAATACATTAATAGGAGGGAATGGTGCTGTTGAGGTGAATCGAACACTGGGGCCCCGTTATCACCAGATTTTCCTACCCTAATTCATGCACGGAATGTGCACCCCTGGAAATCCCTATTTTCCGCTAATTTATCGTGGCATACTGAGAGCGAATTCACTAAACAGGCTCTTCCACAGCCAACATTTTGAAGTGCTAACTTAGGTTTAGACTGGATGACAGGATACCGAGGACGTATCTCTGCGCTGTAAAGTACCCTGAAACCGTACGGCAGTTTATTTTAAACAGCGATTACGCAACCAATCGATCCAACATCGAATAAAGCACGCGCTGACAGGCGGGAATGGCCGTTGTACCAGAGATGAGTTTTTCTTCCGGCTGTATGGTGGGTGATGGAATAATATCCGCACGGCAGTTGGCGATGAGGTTTTTTATGCCATCTTCCGTCATTTCCAAGTGAAATTGCAGCCCCAGCACTGTGTCTTTGTAGAGGAATGCTTGATGTTCGCAGGTTTCGCTCGACATGAGTAGCGTCGCACCATCTGGTATCTCAAACGTATCGCCATGCCAATGAAACGCTGTCATCGCAGGGTTTAAACCGCGGAGAACGGGCACGCCGAGGGCTTCGTCCACAGTGGCAACGGGAAACCAGCCGATTTCTTTGACAAGATTGGGATACACTTTTGCGCCGAGTGTGCTGGCAATAAGCTGTGCGCCCAAACACACGCCTAGCACATATTTTTCTGCTTGGGCAGCCGCTTTGATAAAGGCTTTTTCGCCGGCAAGCCATGGGTATATTTTTTCATCCCCCACGCTCATCGGGCCGCCCATCACCACCAGCATATCGTAGGAGTCATGGGGTGGGAGCGGATCACCCTCATAGAGTTTGCATACGCTAAGCCTGTGTCCACGCAGCTCTGCCCAATCGGCAATCAACCCCACCGTTTCAAAATGCACATGCTGAAATGCTAAAATATTCATGCGGCTAAGAGATGCTCTGGGCAATCGATGCGGATGTCTTCTAGTTGCAAAGTTTGTTTCAACAAATGGCAATAAGGTGTGCCTTTATGGTTGCCATAATGTTGACAACTAAAACACATGCGAAGCGGAATAGCGCCGGTTTTTTGCAAATGTCCCATCAGCAACAGTAATCCTTCCCATATTTTTTTGCGCTCATTTGCAGGGATGGAGCTGAGCGCTTCGTCAAAATACGCTGTGAGTGCCGAAAGTTTTTGCACCTGTTTTTTGCCGCTCGCCGTGAGTTGCAATGCAAATGATCTGGCGTCATCGCCGGATTGTTTCTTAAGCATCGCCTTCTCCAGCAACACACGCACAGCATCGCTTATCGTTGCTTTCGTGACCGCAAATTCTTTGGCCAATATTGATACACTGCTTTGCATCGGTGCATGTGAAGCGATGAACAGCAGGATTTGTGCTTGCAGAGGACTTAGACCATACTGTTTGGTTTCCTCCCATAAGGCGGCCCGAAACACCGTCGACAGACGTTCAATCCCCACAGCTATCTTAGTGTTTTCATTCATTGGTTCTCTCAATAAAAAGGGCGAGTGAGCAGCCGATGCTAACCCACTCGCCGCAATTCTATAGTAGATTATGCAACGGCTTTTTTAACATCTGCCATGCTTGCGCCATAATTGATGTGCAACACATTGCCGTCAATCACCAAAGCGGGAACGGATTTAACCCCTGCTTTTTCGGCTTCGGCGATGCGATCCTTGGCATTAGCGAAATGCACCACCTCGAGTTGCACTTTGCTGCGATCGACCATATCGAGCACTTGTTGTTCAGCAGAAACGCATACTGGGCAGCCAGCATGATAAAATATGGCTTTAGAAGACATAATTTACTCCTTAGTTGCAATTCCCAACTTAATTGTTAGGAGTCCTAACTTAAATAACTGTGAGCATACCTCATGTCAAGTTAGGTTTGCCAGCGTCCTGCCTGGCAGGAACCGATAGAATCGATTTACCAGCATTATGATCCGTCAAGCGTTGTTTCAAATCTTCTGACGCGCCAGTGTATTCTTGATCTGGATGTTCAATGCTTTTGAGGATGTAGACGTACCACATGTGTGCTCCAGCCCGTCTACGCTTATGCTTCGCTTCAGCTACACGGTCTGATGGTGGCTGCGCCACGCATAGCCCGTAAGGGCGACGCGTGGTGGGTCCGGGGTGAGTTGAACACCCGACCTCACGCTTATCAGGCGTGCGCTCTAACCACCTGAGCTACGAACCCTTATAACGGTCGAACGTTATATTGAGGGGGCGCTTTTATCGGCTCAGCTTTGGAAAGTCAAGCTGCTCCAGCACGCTTTTGGTAAGTTCCGCGCGATTTAAGGTATAGAAGTGGAGGGCAGGGGCACCGGCCTTTATGAGCGCGCGGCTTAAATCGGTTGCAAGCTCTAAGGCAACACGTTCGTGTTCGGGGGTGTTCTCAAGGATGCCGGCGAAGCGTTGGTGAACGGCTGCGGGCACGGTGGCACCGCAGCGCTCGCTGAATTTAATCGTCTGGGTGAAGTGGTTGATGGGCAGGATGCCGGGGACGATGGGGACGTTGACGCCCGCTTTGTGGGCGCGTTCGACGAAGCGTTCGTAGTGCGTCACATCGAAGAAATATTGGGTGATGGCGCGGGTAGCCCCGGCATCGACTTTGGCTTTTAAAATGGCGATGTCTTGTTCGAACGAAATAGATTCTGGGTGTTTTTCGGGGTAGGCGGCGACGCTCATTTCAAACCCACCTTTAGCGGTTATGCCTTTAACGAGATCGAGCGCGTAGGGGTAGCCTTCCGGGTGGGGAGTGTAGCGGGTTTGGCCTTGCGGCGGGTCCCCGCGGAGGGCGACGATGTGGTTGACGCCGATGGTCTTATAGCTGGCGATGACCTCATCCACCTCCGTGCGGGTGGCGTCAACGCAGGTGAGATGGGCGGCCGGGGGGATGTTGGTGTCTTTGGCGATACGGCCGACGATGGCATGGGTGCGTTCGCGGGTAGTGCCGCCGGCACCATAGGTAACCGAAACAAATTGCGGCGCGAAGGGGGCGAGCTGTTCGAAGGCGTGCCACAGCTTCGCTTCCAGTTCGGCGGTTTTGGGAGGAAAAAATTCGAAAGACAGAGGAATCATAGGACTTGTGGTGTACCGTGTTGCAAGGACGCAACAAATAGATTGATTTCGTCGACCATATGCGAAAAGATCTATCTTTCAACCTGATTGTCGAACTATATTTCCACTTTGTTCATTCTCTTTTCATGGTGTCTTAAGAAATCAATCTTATAATCCGATGCTTAGGCCGCCTACTAAACCCGATTTGGAGCAGTTCTTTATGTTGGATACACGTTCGGTTCGCCCTCTCTTCCTCGCCCTTGCAGCTGCGTTCTCGCTTTCTGCTTGTGCCGACTATACCAACACGCCGGGCACCCCTCATGCAAAGTATACGGACGAGGCTGCGGTCGATGAAGATCCGCTCGAGCCGATGAACCGCGTGTTCTTCCAAGGTAATAAAACGCTCGATCAAGTGATTCTTCGCCCGATCTCTTGGGTGTATAAAACGATTGTTCCGGATGTCGGCCGTACTGCCGTGACCCATTTCTTAGACAACTTGGATGCTCCGGTGAATCTTGCAAACTCCGTGTTGCAAGGTGACGTGAAAAACAGCTTTGCGACCTTCTGGCGCTTTGTGATCAACACGACCGTTGGTCTTGGCGGTATTAACGATGTGGCTGCGAGCGCTGGTTTGACCGCGCGCAATGCGGATTTCGGTCAGACGATGGCGCGTTATGGCATGCCTTCGGGCGCGTATCTGGTGTTGCCGATCATTGGACCTGGCACGCTGCGTGATACGACTGGTAAAGGTGTGGACCTGCTCATCAACCCGATCACTTGGGCTGAAGAAGATGCATATAGCTATGCTCAAATGGGCGCGAACGCGATCGACTTCCGTTCGAACCATATGCAGATGTTGGATGATCTCTATAACAACTCGGTGGATCCGTATGCGACCTTCCGTAGTGCGTATCTCCAACGCCGTGCGAAAGAAGTGAGAGAGGCGTTTGGTCCAAAAACTCCTGCTGCAAAACCCGTTGCGCCTAAGAAGGCAAAGCAGTAAAATAGGTGCGACTGACACTCTCAAGTGTCGGCGCTTAACAATGGGATAGTGGGAACTCACGTGAAACGTCTTTTTTCTTTCGGCTGCACGCTTGCTTTAGCAATGGTGCTTGGTTTTGTAGCAATTGCACCCGCGCACGCTGGAGGGGAAGATCAGGCGAAAGCGTATATTCAATCGCTCGCCGATCAGGTGCTCTCGACCGTTCAATCCAAAAAATCGCAAGCGCAGAAAAATGCCAAGCTTGAAGGCTTGTTCAATTCACATGTGGACATTGATTGGGTGGGCAAGTTTGTGACGGGGCGTTTTTGGAAACAAGCGACCGACGCGCAAAAATCGCGCTATTTAAAAGAGTATCGCCGCTTCTTGATTTCGCACTACACTGCGCGGTTTAATGAGTACACCGGTGGTGGTTTCACCATTGCTGGTGCACGCGAAGATAGCGACAATGAATATACCGTCTCCATGAAAGTCGGCACGGAAAAACCGGTGAACCTGGACTATCATGTGCGCAAATCTGGCGGTGGGTTTAAAATCTTCGATCTGAACATCGAAGGTGTCAGCATGATCACCACGCAGCGCTCCGAGTTCACCTCGGTGATTAGCAGCAAGGGCTTGGATTATCTTTCCGACGAGCTCGCACGCAAAACTGCGGCGATTCAAAAAACCGGCAACGCTGACGCGTCGTAAATTCTACTAAGTCTTGCTGCAAATAGCATTCTTCTGCGCTTCGCTGCGGTTCTCGAGGAATGCTGTTTTCGTTTGCGGCCTAGCGAATTTCTATTTACAGCACTCCTCGAAAGTTGATATTAGTCAACACATTGATTACACTCTACCCCACTAATTCAGAGAGCATCATATGTCCGAAACGAATAACAAAAAAATTCTGATTATCCAAGGTGGTTGCCGTGTGGACCATGTTAAATCCACCCTTGAAAAACAGGGATATAGTGCGGAAATTGTTCCTTGCACAAATATACAAGAACTAAACATACTAATGCAGAAAATGACAGAACAGAGAAACGATTATGCTACGGCTGTAATAATGAATGTTTCGGACTCTCTGTTGGGGGTTGAGGATGATAAACAGTCTCAAAATTGCCCGCAGATGAGTGAGTGGCTTCGGCAAGTAAAGGGGTGTATACCCAACATTGTAATGACGAATAATAGAACGATAAATTCAATTTCTCAGCCCACGCGCATCGCTGCGCAGCAATTGGGTATCCAAGTATTGGACGAACCAGAAACAAAAGTCTCATACTTTCGTTCAAAAGAACAACTTGAATTTATTGATAATAAACAAGCTTCTGAAATAGCGCATGTCGTAACGCAAATGATCACCGAAAACCTTCCCCCGAGGAGTCGCGGAGGGTGATGCAGGCTCACACACTCCACATTTTCTCAAGCTTATAATGCTCGCGCGCATCAGGCTTGAAGAGGTGGACGATGATGTCGCCGGCATCGACTAGCACCCATTCGCCAGCTTCCATGCCTTCGGTGGGGACATTTTCAAAACCGTTTTTCTTGAGAGTTTTTGTCAGGTGATCAGCAAGCGCAGTGACGTGGCGTGCGGAGGTGCCGCTGGCAACCACCATGGCATCCGCGAAATCAGATTTTCCTTTAAGATCAATTGTTTCGATGTGTTCAGCTTTGTTGTCCGAGAGCACATCACGGATGATGCCTAGCAACTGGCTTACGGGGGGCACCTTACGTAACGTCCTGTTTTTAGCGCTGCTTTTTATATGAAACTCGTGAGAGTAAAGATGATCTTCATCTCCCTCATTATGCCACAACGCGCACGGAAATGGAAGTTTTTTGTTTTCGCGATTGACCTTGATAGTCCTTTCTCGAATAGTTGCCGTACGGTTGGATTTTTTGAAGAAAATCAATGATGCGTTGTGTTGGCCTTGCACTTTTATTTATGCTTGTGGGTTGCGCTCAGGCGCAATTGCCGACTGAGCAGCGCTGGGTGGCGTATTTTGCGCAGGCGGAAGAGCCGAAGCTTTGGCGCGGCTATGATGTGGTGATGCTTGATTTAGACAAGCATCCGGATGTGTTGCCGATTAAAAACGGTGGTGCGAAAGTGCTCGCCTATATTGCGGTAGCTGAAATTGCGCCATATCGGAATTACTATTCGCTCTTTGCCCGTGAGCCTGGGTTTTTTATACGCGAAAATGCATGGGGAAGCTGGGTGGTGGATATGCGCAATCCCAAGTGGCAGGCGTTTATCACCGACAATCTCATTGCGCGCGCGAAAGCGGAGGGTTTTGACGGCATTTACCTTGACACGTTTGACACCGCGCTGGCGATGCAATTGCCTGGTACGCATCCACGTGCTGTGGAACTTATCCACAGGGTGCGTGAGCGTTTACCGAAGCCGTATCTACTTATGGTCAACCGCGCCTTCGAAGTGCTGCCGCAGGTTGCAAGCGATATTGATATTGTGCTTGCCGAAAGTATTTTGGTGGATCGCGCACGTGATGCGGACGCGCTTGTGGATAACTCGATTTATCTGCCGCTTGTTAAGCAACTGCATGCACTAAAACAACACAACGTCAACTTGCGAATCTTTACGCTTGATTATCCCGATTTAAACGATAAAACACTTATCAAACACGTCCTCTGTACCCAACGTGCGAATGGATTTTCTCCCTCGGTGGCTGACCCTAGGCTTCAGTCGATTTTCGAAGCGGAAGAAGTAGATTCGCAAGCCTGTTCGGGTGGCGGTTGACGTCAAAAGAATCAAGATAATAAATCAAACGGGCATTGGGACTTACAGTGAGCAAAATTCCGCGCATTCCTGCGAAAAAAGCACTCTTAGTAGCAACTGTTTTGGCTGTCGTCGGCGCAGGTGCAGGCTATTACCTCACGCAGATGAGCAATGATCTGCCGCCCCCGCCGCCCATGCCCGCACCCGTTGCTGAAGCGCCTCTCGTAACACCTCCGGTGTCTGCTGTTGTGAGTAGTGCAGAGGCATCGGTTGCCTTTGAATCCGAAAAAGCTGCGGGTACGCTTGGTTTTGCGACTACGCAAACGCTTGCCAATGCTTATATGGCCGAGAAAAATCCCGACAAGGCGCTTGAGACGTATGATACCTATCTTGCAACGAAGCCTGACGATGTGGCGGCGATTGATGCGCGCGCGCAAGTGTTGTTGGCACTTGGGCGTGAGGATGAGTATAAAGTGGCGCTGGTGAAGCTTGCGGAATTGGAGCCGAATGAAGCGCGTTTGACGGCGCTTTCGGGTTATTTAAATAGCAAGCAGTTCTATGCGGAGCAGCTTTCCGTGTTGCAAAAATTAAATGAAGTGACGGGGAAACAAAAACCGGAGGTGATGCTTTCGATCGCTGATGTTGCGGTTGCTGCGAAGGATGATGCGGCGGCGCTGCAAGCGTTTACCGATTATCTCGCGCTTCCGAATGCAACGATGGATAGCGCGCATGCGGTGCAATATGTGCGTTTGTTGGCGCTTGCCAAACGGCAGGATGATGCGCTTGCGTATGCGACCGCCTGGGCAAAGGTTCAGCCGGATGGCAGCAATAACGTGGTGCTTGCGAGTGCGTTACTTTATAACGGTGCACCGATACAGGCGATTGCGTTTATCGATGTGGTCAAACCCGCAGATGCGGCGGCCATGCCTGCGGACCTCAAGAAAATCTCTGCCGAAGCCTACGCGGCCCAGGGTGAGTATGCAAAAGCCTTGCCGTTGTTTAAGGAGCTGCGCGCTTCTGCGGTGGATGGTGAATACGAAGAATCGTATTTTGTCGCGCTTGCGAATGTGGCTAAAACGGATGATGCGGCGCGCGACGAACTGCGCACGCTGGTGAAAGACCAATTCGAATCCGGCAAGCTGACGGATGCGCAGAAAATGGACCGTGTGTACGCGCTGCTTAATGCGGGCGACAAGGTGATGGCAATGGAGTATGCTGAGCATGGCATGCAAACGGCAGCCGATGATACGAAAGAAAAATGGTCGCAGCTTTATAATAGTCTGACGGCAGCACCGGCCAAACGTCTGGCGGGCAAAGCGCCGAAAGCGGCTAAAACGGCTAAGGCTTCAAGCGATGATGAAACTGCTAAACCTGTAGCGCGTGCGGCTTCTAGTAAACGTATAGGGCATTCGGCAACGGCAAAAGCGGCCATGCCTGCGCCGTCGGTGGCGCTCGATAAGCGCATTGCGCTTGCAACCCGCCCTGGGATGAGCGATGCGTTCCTGCGGGCAACGGCGTTTGACGCGCTTAATGCTGGGCGTAAGCAAGATGCGGTGAAACTGTTTGCGCAGCTGGCGGTAAAAAATGGGCCGAAGAGTTCGGATGCGGAACAACTCATGTATGTGCTCGGCGCGCGCGTGGGCCAGCAGGAAATGGCATGGCTGACTTCAGCAGCGAAACAATCCAAAGGTGAAAACCGTACTGGTTGGATTGAGGTGATCGCCAGTGCTGCACCTGCCGAGGGGATTGTTGCGGCGGCGGAATTGAATCCGGATTGGTTGAATGTGTTGGCGTTTTCTCAGCGCTATGCAAGCTCCTTGCAGCAGCTTGGGCAAGCCGATCAATTGGATAGATATAAACAAGTGCGTGGCGTACAGGCGACCTCGGCCGATGCAATGGTGAACCAGGCAGCGGTGGCATTTACTAACCGTAATCCGGCCGAAGGTGAACGTCTGCTGAATGCGGCCGCTTCGGCACCAGATGCGACACGCCGCACCCATATCAGCGTTGCTGAACTTAATTTACAGCGTGCGCGCTACGTTGAGGCTTCTTCGGCACTTGCGACCGCGGGCCGTACGAATTCGGCGGGCCGTGATGCGGTGGATAGCGCGCGTGAAGCGGTGGCTATCAACTATTATCAAGCAACGCTCGCGCACCGCGATGGAGATGACACACAGGCGCAAGCCTATTATCAAGCGGCGCTCAAAGCAGGCGAAGGCCAGCAGTTTGATGATCGCGGCACGCAAGAAAAAATCTACGCCTCGCAAATGGCGCTTGGGATGATCGACCCTGCGCGTCGCGGATTTGAAGGTCTGATGAAACAAAACCCGCAGGATGAAACCCTGCTTGCGGATTACATTGCCGCATTGCTGGAGCAAAAACGTCATAGCGATGCGCGCGCGGTTGCTGCGACGTATGGTGGTGGCATTAAGCCGGGTGTTCGCGCGGTTGCGCCCGTTGCGATGGATGTGAGCGGTGTGTTGCAAGTGCCTGCCGATGCGCTGACTACCATCCAGCCGATGTCTGGTGGCCATGAATTGAAATTGCAATTTAATCGTCCGCTGCCGGCGCATTTTGTGCCGGGCGGTGCATCGCCGAAACCGGCCTGGCTTTCGTATTATACGGTGAGCTATGACAGCATCGTGATTGCTGCTGCGCCTGGCTATAGCTTGCGTTCTGATGGCGCAACGGTGTCTGCCGTTGCTGACAATGCCGCAGCACCCATGGTCGCGGATAACCGTCAGGGATATTTGCGGTTGCAACTGCTGTATGCACGCACGGAGTTGGAATCGAACGAGGTGGATCAGGCGCTTAACCGCTTGAACGCGCTCGGTGCTGATTATGCGGACGCGCCGGAATATAAAGCGTATCAGGCCAATGCTGAGTTTTATGCCGCCAATCCTAAGCGCGCGCTGAAGCTGGTAAAAGATGCACAACGTCTCGACCCTCAGAACGAAGACATTGCGCGCATGCGCCGCAATATCGAGCGGTTCCATGCCGAACATCTCAAGCTTGACCACGAATGGTACAAACTGGGCAGCGCCAAGCAAAACCTCTCAACGCTGGAAGCCCGCGTGCAATATACCGATGATGTGGAGGCAACACTCAAGCTCCAAACCAACCATATCAAAACCGGCGTGATTCGTCGCACGCAGGGCGCGGCGCGCGAGTTCAGCGGCAATAAATTCCGCGCCGAACTCGAAATGGCGAAGATGGTGGATGATAGCAGCGTGGTTGCCGCGAGTGTTTTTGGCAACCAAGATACAGGCGGCGGTGCGCTTTCGTACCAGTCTGTTAACCTGCTTGGCACGACGCAGGTCTACGGCGAATACCATAAACCGTATTGGGATCTGCCTGAAGCGGTGGTGGCTGATACGGTGCGTGACCGCGTGGGGGCTTCCCACTGGTGGAAACCGGATCCGGATTTCACAGTGCGTGCGGAAGGTGCGTATAACCGCTATAGCGTTGATGTGAAGGAAAACATTGCGGATTCGGTGTCGGCGCGCGCGAATGTGCTGTATACGCTGCAAGATTTGCAACCGTATGTGGCGCTTTCGTATAACTTTAACGGCGAATATCTCCGCGGCCGTGTGAAGCGCAATAGCTTTGCGGGCTCGACCTTTAAATATCTACCGCTGCGCTCGCGCGAAGTGCATTCGCTGACCGCCGTTGTCTCTCATGATTTCGACGTGCAGACGAATGGTGAAATGGAACTTGGTTACGCAATTGATCGCCTGGGAGACCAGGGGCCGATTGCGGAAGGCCGCTTAACCCATAACCTTGCCGATGATTTCGATATTCAGCTGCGCGGCCGCTATGGTTTCGAAGAAGAAAACGCCAGCAAGCATAACGCATCCTCGCTTGGGGGCTATGCGCGATGGACTTGGTAACAGCCGAGCGGGTCATTGAAGAACGCTTGGAGACGAATCCTACCACTTCCAACATCCTAGGCGTGCGGTTGCATGCGTGGATTGAGTTGATGGTCTTTATCGCCATAGCGCTTGTGGTGGATATGGCGTTTTTTGAAGGTACACGCTACGCGGGAGTGCAACCCCATCCGTTTTGGATTATTGTGTTGCTGCTGTCGGTGCAATATGGCGTGATTGCAGGGTTGGTCGCGGCGGCATTTAGTACGCTGGTGTTTGTGGTGGGTAACCCTGCCTTTCCAGTGCACACCATTATTTCTTCAGAAGCACTCACATTGCCGGTGTTGTGGTTGGCCGCGGCCTTGGTGCTAGGGGAAATTCGCCAGCGTCATATCCGTGAAAACAACCGTTTAAACGGACAGTTGATGGACGCGCTCTCGCGTGAATCGGTAACAGCACAAGCCTACCAGGAAGTGCGCAGCCGCAAGCAGCGGTTGGAAGAGCGTGTGGCGAGTGATATGCGCTCGGCGCTGACGGTGTATCAGGCCGCTAAGGCGATGGAGACGATGTCGCCTGCGCAATTGATGCGCGCGATTGAAACGGTTGTGCGTGAACTGACGGACGCGAAATCATTTTCGCTATTCTTACTCGATAGCCAGGGGTTAAATGTGAGTATCGCCTCAGGTTGGGGGGACGCACAAAGCGGTTTCTTACGCCGGATTCCGCCGAGCTCTGCGCTCTATGAAATGATCATCGGACGGCGTGAATTGCTCACGGTGGCAAACGAAACCCACGCTGCAGCACTGGCGGGTGAAGGGGTTCTTGCGACACCCATCATCGCGCGTACGGGCGAGGTGCTCGGCATGCTTAAAATCGAAGTATTGCAGTTTCATGATTTAGGCATGCAAACAGTGGAGACGGTGCGTGCGGTGGCGGATTGGGCGGCGCAGGCACTGATCAACACACGCCATTTCGACCAAGCACTTTCGGATGCGGTGATTGATCCGCGCCACCAGTTGATGACGCGTTCGTATTTCGAACGCCATACTCAATACCTAAAATCGCTCGGCCAACGTGCCAAGTTTCCGGTAAGCCTGCTTACCGTCTCGCTTAATGTTCCGGAGTCGCTCGCGGAGGACATGCAGGTGCGCTTGGCGCGTAGTGTTCGAGATGCGGTACGCGAAAGTTTGCGTGCGGCGGATTTGGCATTTGATTACCGGCAGACAGGTTCGGACTACAGTATTGTGTTGCCGACGACGGCTTTAGAAGGTGCCGAGGTCGTGCGTGAACGCATCTCTGCGACACTCAACCAAAAGCTCGCCACGCAGGGCTTGCGTTATTCCTTCACCACGAGCGTGCAGGCGCTTGCGGCATGATCCGCTCACGCTACCTTTCTTATGTGAATGCCTATATTGTCGAATCGGATGTGCACGATCGTCTTAAAGCGAGTATTCCGGCTTCCGAGCGGATATTGCTTATGGCGATGTGTTTGTTTTTCTTGGCGCTTGATAGCGCATTGGTGTGGCTTGCCGTCATCGGTGCTGTTCCTGCAAGCGTGGCATTGGGGGTTCACGCGGGGACTGTTCTCATCGCATGGATGTTTGTGTCTGCTAAGGAACGCATGGGATTTGAACTGCTGATGGCCAAGGTGATGGTGTTTAGCGTGGCGCTTACAGGGCCCTTTGGTGCGTTGGGAGGAATCGTTACATTGATCGCTCATCTCTATCAGAGGCACCACGCATTCTCCTTTCAGCAATGGTTTGATGCCATTTATCCGACATCCGCCACCAGCATGGGGGAGACGCTTTACGATGACATTATTTTGGGGGTGGATGAGCAGCCGCGTGCGTATGATGTGGTGCCGTATATGGATGTGATGCGCCTTGGTAGCGACGCGCAAAAGCGTGAAGCGATTAATCAGATGACCTTACAGTTTCAACCCAAATTTACTCCCGCGCTACAACTGGCGCTTCGGGATACATCGCAAGTGGTACGCACCCTTGCGGCCATTAGTGTCGTTAAAATCCAAAGCCATTTTTTACAGCTCGAGATGCAGCTTAAAAAAGCAGTCACGCGGCACGAAACCCGGTCTGAGTACTTGCTTGCTGCCGCACGATTTTACGATGATTTTGCGTTTTGTGGCCTGCTCGATAAGCAGCGGCAGGATGATTACATGACCCAGGCCTACGAGTATTATCAGAAATATTTGCGCCATGAACACGAAGATACGCGGGTATTTGCATGGATCGGACGCTTGTTGATCCGAAGTGGGCAGTACGAGCGGGCGGCAGAGTGGCTTAGGCAGGCCATTGATAGTGGGCGTTTGGATCCGCTGATTATTGGGTGGTATGCTGAGGCGCTTTATGCGCTGGGCCGTTTTCATGATTTGCGCCATCTGATGCAACGCCATGGCGAGGAGTTGCAGGCGGTGGGTGAGGGCGCACTTGTCGATGTGGTTCAGTTTTGGCAGCAAGGGGTTGCCGCATGAGTG
This sequence comes from uncultured Rickettsiales bacterium, assembly GCA_964405685.1. Taxonomy (GTDB): domain Bacteria; phylum Pseudomonadota; class Alphaproteobacteria; order Rickettsiales; family SXRF01; genus CAYOOP01. The sequence goes on along the minus strand of CAYOOP010000001.1, from coordinate 129,883 downwards.
GTATCGCCGACATCTGCATTATTTCCGAAGGTAGCTACCCTTACGTTAAGGGCGGTGTCGCGTCTTGGATTCACGACATGGTGAGCGAGATGAAGGAATACCGCTTTCATGTGGTATCGCTCGTATCGCCTGTGCAGGATCTAACACCGTTTTATGCCATTCCTTCCAACGTGATCAAACATGACGCGTATCGGCTGGGAGCATTGCCTGATGGGCGCAATACGCTGGCGGCATCCGAAGAAATACATGCACGCTTGCGGCCGCTTTTGATGGGGTTAATCGATGATTTGCCTTTTGAGCGCGACGATTTTTCGACCTTACTACGTGTGTTTGCAACCTACCGTGCGCACATCAACAGCGCTAGCTTGCTAAATGACAAGGCGGCTTGGGAAACCTTGCTGGCCACGTATGAATCAGGGTATGCGCATGTGTCGTTTCTTGATTTCTTTTGGTCGTATCGCGTCATGCTTTCGACGCTGACATCTACACTGACCTTCCCGTTACCCGTTGCGCGGATGTATCACGCCGTCTCCACCGGCTATGCAGGTCTGCTCGGGGCGCGCGCTAAGCATGAGACAGGCGCGCCGCTGTTGATCAGCGAACACGGTATTTATACCAACGAGCGGCGGATTGAGATTTTAGGTGCAGAGTGGTTGCAGCAGCACCGCGAGAGCGTGCTTTCGGTGGACCGCGTGGGTGCGGATTTGCGTGCGTTGTGGGTGCGTTATTTTGAGAAAATGGGGCACATTGCCTATGAGGCATCCGACCAGATTACTTCACTTTTTTCTGGCAGCCAGATGGCGCAACATGCGGATGGCGCATCGCTTGGTAAAACCCGTGTGGTGCCTAATGGCATTGATGTAGAGCGTTTCGCATCCCTGCCGCACCAGCCGCATATTCACCCCACAGTCGCGCTGGTGGGGCGCGTGGTGCCGATGAAAGACGTTAAAACCTTTATTCACGCGGTTGCGATTGCCGTGCAAGCCATTCCGCAATTGCAGGCGCTGATTATTGGCCCGACCGATGAAGACCCTGCGTATGCGGAAACCTGCCAGCATTTAGCCACAGCGATGGGGCTTGATCACGTGGTCAAGTTTATGGGTATGGCCTCGGTGGATCAGTATTATCCGGTGATTGATGTGGTGGCTCTTACCAGCATTTCCGAAGTGCAGCCGCTGGTGATGCTAGAAGCCGGTGCGGCGGGTATTCCGCTGATTGCCACCGACGTGGGGGCGTGCCGGGAGTTGGTGTGTGGGTGCGAGGGTGAAATGCCGGCGTTTGGTGATGGCGGGGTGATTACGCCGCTTGCCAATCCGCAGGCAACGGCTGAGGCGATCATCGAGTTGCTGACTAACCGCGAGCGCTATGAAGCGGCGAGCCGGGCGATTAAAACGCGCATCCATGCGCTGTACCAAAAGCGTGGGCAGTTTGACGCGTACCGTAACCTCTATCAATCGTATTTGAGGTAGCCATGGCTGGGATTGGATTTGAACTGGTTAAACTGACACAGCGCGACACGCTGCTTGATGTCGCACATGCCTTTTTGCATACGGCGGTCGCGGCGGTGGGCCCGTGGATATTTACGGTGGTTGCGCTGGCGGCGATGACGCTGATCGCCGGTGGGCAAGCGACGCCGCAGATTGTCGATTTTCGCACCATTACCGTGTATAATTTTTCAGCGTCGCTGGTGCTCGCCTCTCCCATATTCATTATTGCTACACGCGTATTGTCTGATGCGATCCATGCACGCAATGTAACGTCGATTCCGACTGCATTGTTCAAAAGCTTGGCCTTGGTGCTGGCCGTGCATGTGCCGGTGGCACTGCTGTGGTACGTAAGCGGGTTTTATAGCCTGCCGCTGCCCGTTAAAATCATGGCATTCATCAATTTGTTTTTAATCGCGATTATCTGGGTGTTGATGGTGTTTTTGATGGGTTTGAAAGATTACATGGCGGTTTCCAAATCGTTCCTGGCTGGGCTTGCAATTGCGGTGGGGTTAGTGGCGGTGGGGAGCAGCCAGACGGCCTATTTGCTGGGGGCATTCAATGCAGGTTTGGCGGCGGTAGCAGCACTTTTGCTTGCGCGTATTTTGGTTGAGTATCCCTATAAAACGGATCCGGAATTTCAATTGCTGCCGTATTTCAAAAACTATTTGCCGCTTGCCATTGGCGCGTTTTGTTACAGTGCGGCGATTTGGGTGGATAAATGGATTCTGTGGTTTTCACCGCATGCGACGGTGCTTGGCAGCGGCATGCATATTTTCCCGGATTACGATCAGGCTATGTTTATGGCCGTTCTGTTTACGCTTCCGGCATTTGTGGTGTTTGTGTTTGCGGTCGAGACCAATTTCTTCCAGCACTACCGGCGTTTCTTCGACGATATTTTGGAGCACAAGCCTTTAAGCCGCATCCTGCGACGCAAGGGCGAATTAATTGGCAGCGTGCATGAAGGCGCGCGGCAGTTGACGATGACGCAGGGTGTGTTTGCCTGCACGGGGCTTATTCTTGCAACCGCGATTCTTGCAGCTGTGCACGCGCGGCCGGAGGCGGCGGGCATGTTCCGCTTCGGCATTATTGGTGGGTTTTTCCATTTGCTGATGCTTACGGCGACTATCATTCTCTCTTACTTTGATTGTCGCCGCCAGTGTATGTGGATTTACGCGGTCTTTTTCTTAATCAACGCTGCAGTGACGCTGCTAACGCTCAAGCTGGGCTACTACGCCTATGGATTTGGGTATTTTATGGCGAGTATTGTCTCGTTCGTGCTTGCTGTTGCCGTACTCTTTGCGCATGTGCGCAACCTGGCCTATCACGCCTTTATCACGAATAATATTTCGGTGAGATAAGGACACGTTATTCAAATCCAGGAGGATTTTGCGGGAGCAATTGAAGCTAAGCGCTTTCGGCCTGATCGTTATTGGTGGGTTTATAGGGCGCAACGATTTTATCCAGATCGAGCTGGCTGCAGAGGCCGAGCAATACCGGATCCCGCGGTTTGATGGTCGCATGGTTGCGGTGCGAGCGGTCGCGGACAGCCGCGATCGTCGTTTTCGTGGTACCGATCAGTTTGATGATTTGCGAATCAGGCATCGTCGGGAAGAATTTGATGAGATAGGCAATCGCATCCGGTTTGTCCTGACGGCGGGAGACGGGCGTGTAGCGTGCGCCTTTGGATTTATTGGAGATATATTGGCGGGCGGTGGCGGCCATTTGCAGGCTTGTATCCGGGTCGGCCTCGCAGCGCTTGATTTCCTCAGAGGTAACAGCGCCTGCAGCCACAGGGTCTACCCCGCGCATGCCGGTTGCGACTTCGTCATCGGCAATGCCTTGCACTTCGAGTGCGTGCATACCGCAGAATTCAGCGATTTGTTCGAAGCTAAGCGCGGTGTTTTCAACGAGCCATACAGCAGTAGCTTTCGGCATTAAGGGGTTTGCCATAGATATATTTTCCGAGTATTTGTTGAAGGAAACGGCAATCTAGGTATTTTTCCCGAATATGCAAGTGATTATCAAAGAAAATCCCGCTCCTTTTATTACACGCATCACGCTAAATCGGCCCGAGACGGCCAATGCGCTGAGTCAGCATTTATGTGAACAACTATCACAAGCATTTGAAAATATTGATAATAATAGAGCTATTTTACTCACGGGTGCAGGCGATCGCGCCTTTTGCGCGGGTGCGGATTTAAAAGAACGTCAGGGCATGGACGAAGCCGCGTGGAAACGCCAGCATGATGCCATGGAACGCGCGGTGGAAGCTGTTTCCAAATGTCCTGTGCCTGTGATTGCTGTGGTAAACGGCGCGGCTTATGCGGGTGGACTCGAACTCGCACTCGTTTGCGATTTTATGATCGCATCCACCACCGCCCGCTTCGCACTCACCGAAGCTTCGCTCGGCATTATGCCTGGCCTCGGCGGCACGCAGAATTTACCGAAAGCGATTGGTGAACGCGCCGCGAAAGAAATGCTTTATACGGCAAAGCCCATTGATGCACAAAAAGCGTATGAGCTGGGGTTAGTGAATGCATTGCACTCGCCTGAAACGCTGGAGGCGGAAGCACTTGCGCTTGCAACAGCAATCGCTGCAAATGCGCCACTGTCGCTTAAAGCCATCAAAAAAGCAGTGCGCGAGGGGAATGAACTTGCAATCTACCAAACCCTCATCAACACGAAAGATCGCGTAGAGGGGAATTCAGCGTTTCTTGAGAAACGAAAACCCAAATTTACGGGTCAGTGATTATCGGGCAAAGCCTTCGTGCGTTCTTGTTGACGCGTAACGTTCGGCATGCCTACTAGGTTCGTTACCGTATTCTGTTTCATGTTGTCTGGAGCGCGCGCGCGATAACGCGGTTGTTTCTAGCGATTTTAAATATTCGCCGTAGGCATCAACCTTGGCGGCGCGTTTATCATAAGATGTATTATTAAACTGGCTGCCTATAACCATACCCCCTACGAATCCTGAGAGGGCGACGGTGTAGAAAACCAGTGGTTCAGCCGGAGCGAATACTCCTGTTGTGATGGTCGCAATTAATCCCCCTATCGCTGCAGTCATACCCAGCAATGCACCGTAGCTTGCGCCCGCCAAGCTTGATTTTTTGGGTTCCACCTCGGGATGGGTTTTTTGGAATTCGTACCAGGTGAGAGGTTTGGCCCCCATGTCTTTGAGATACTGCGCTTGACTTTCAAACTCAGTCAGTTTTTTGGAATTGCCTACTTCGTAATAGCCTTCGGTCGATAGGTACATACGTTTCCCCTCCTATGGTTTGGCTTACAAAATAGCATGTCTGAGGGTGAAAAAATGTGACACTTTTGTGAATTATGAACCTGGCATATGCTTAGTTACGCTGTGCTTATCCGTGACTTGGCAAGCAATTTGCAGTAGAATGGGTCTATGACCAGACCCAAATCCAACCCTTATCCCATTACGCTAGCGCTGCAAGGCGGGGCGATGCATGCGGCCTTTGCGTGGGGCGCGCTGGAGACGCTTTTGGCTTCGCCGAAAGTTGGTATTGAGGCGATTTCGGCGACCTCCGGCGGCGCGGTGCAGGCGGTGGTACTGGCCGATGGCTTTGCACGTGGCGGGGAAGATGGGGCGCGGGAGCATCTCTATGCGTTTTGGAAAAAGGTTAGTCTTTCGATGCAAATGCTGCCGTTTGCACGCAATCCGCTAGGAAAATTTTTAGGCGATGTGGGGATTGATTTTTCGCCGCAGACCATTGCACTTGATTATCTCACCAAGCTGTTTTCACCTTCGCAGTTTAATCTCTTCGATTTGAATCCGCTCAAGGGGATTATTGATGAAATGGTCGATTTTAAACGGGTGAATGCAATGAAGGAGCTCAAACTCTTCATTAACACCACCGAAGTAAAAACCGGCAAAAGCCGGGTGTTTACGAATGGTGAGCTATCGCTTGAAGTGGTGATGGCCAGTTGCTGCCTGCCGTATTTTTTCAAAACGGTGATGATTGATGGTGGGGCGTATTGGGACGGTGCCTATAGCGGTAATCCACGTTTGAGCCCGCTGCTCGGCGGAAAATCCAAAGACATCGTACTCATTCAAACCGTGACTCCGGGTACGGACGACGTGCCGACGCGCGCGCCGGATATCATGGACCGCGTGTCGGAAATTAGTTTCAATGCACCGCTAGCGCTGGAAATGGAGGCGATTGCGGCGGCGAAAGCGGCGAAAATACATGTGATTGAGGCGAATGATACGCTGACGAGCTTGGGCCGTGCGAGTAAACTCAATGGGGATTGGGATTTTATTTCCCACCTCTATGATTTAGGCGTGCAAGCCGCCACCGATTGGACAGATTTGCGCCGCTCTTGAATTCTAACAAAAAGCTCACAATACGGTTTACCAAAATAGCGGTTGTGCAGTAGGTGGTTGGTCTGGTTATCCACAGGTTTCACAGCCGTTGAGCACGATATATGGTGGCGTCAAGTGAATTTTATGACAATATGTTGTTGCAAACCTCTTTTGGAATGGTATCGTCATTTCCCGTGAAGGATGTTGGTTGAAAGGCGCTTAAAAAGCTTGGAGCCGATGTCCCAAACAGGGAGCGATTGGGGGGTGGTCTGTATTCATATACATGACGCTTTCCACATCACAAAAAATAGGGGATACGAGGGTACCAAAGTGCGATCACTTAAGGTGATTAGCGCGTGGGGATTGTCGTCTCGTGAACTTGAGAGTTAGAGGAGCTGAAATCTATGCGCATAGACCGTCATTTTACCAATTCCGGCGAGGACGTATATACACGCATTCGTTTTCGCACGACTGATGTGGTGATGAAAAACCCGGATGGTAGTACGGTCTTCGAAGCGCATGGTGTTGAGGTGCCGGAGCATTGGTCGCAAGTGGCAACGGATGTGCTCGCGCAGAAATATTTCCGCAAAGCGGGTGTGGCGACGATGTTAAAGCGCGTCGAAGAAAACACCGTGCCTTCTTGGCTGTGGCGTTCCACGCCGGACCTGGAAGCTCTTGAGCAATTGCCCGCGCATGCGCGCAGCAAAGGCGAAACCAATTCCAAGCAAGTGTTCGACCGCATGGCCGGTGCCTGGACCTATTGGGGTTGGAAGGGCGGCTATTTTGATACGGAAGAAGACGCGAAAACCTTCTTCGATGAAATTCGGTATATGCTCGCGATGCAAATTGCTGCACCCAACTCACCGCAGTGGTTTAATACGGGATTGCACTGGGCATACGGTATCGACGGCCCAAGCCAGGGGCATTTTTACGTCGACCCTGAATCTGGCAAAACGCTGAAGTCCAAAAGTGCTTATGAGCGCCCGCAACCGCACGCCTGCTTTATTCAAGGCGTGAAGGATGATCTGGTGAACGAAGGCGGCATCATGGACTTATGGACGCGTGAAGCGCGTCTGTTCAAATATGGTTCCGGTACCGGAAGTAATTTTTCCGACGTGCGCGGCGCAGGTGAAAAACTCTCCGGCGGCGGTGCATCCTCAGGTCTCATGAGCTTTCTGAAAATCGGCGATCGCGCGGCGGGTGCCATCAAATCCGGCGGTACCACGCGCCGTGCAGCTAAAATGGTGGTGGTTGATATTGATCATCCGGACGTCGAAGAATTTATCGACTGGAAAGTGATGGAAGAACAAAAAGTGGCGGCGCTTGTGGTGGGCTCTAAGCTTTGCCGCAAACATTTGAAAGCGATTATGAACGCTTGCCAAATCGGCACCGGCGAATCGCGTTTGAACCCTGCCGATAATCCGGCGCTGAAGACCGCAATTAAAGACGCGCGCAAATCTATGGTGCCGGAAAACTATATTCTGCGCGTGATTGACTTTGCGCGTCAAGGTTTCACCGAAATGGAATTTCCGGAACTGGATACAGACTGGGATTCGGAAGCGTATCGCACCGTTTCCGGTCAAAACTCCAATAATTCCGTGCGTGTGACTAATGAGTTTTTGGAAGCCGTCGAACAAAACCAGCCATGGCACTTGTTCTCGCGCGGCAAAGGCGAAGTGGTGAAAACAACGACGGCACGTAATTTGTGGGACAAGATTTCTTATGCGGCGTGGGCGTGCGCCGACCCGGGCGTGCAATACGATACGACGATTAACGAATGGCACACTTGCCCCGAGTCCGGCCGCATCCGCGCTTCTAACCCGTGCTCGGAATATATGTTCTTGGATGATACGGCGTGCAATCTCGCTTCAATGAATTTGCTCAAATTCCAACGCGAGTCCGGCTCGTTCGATGTGAAGGCCTATGAATACGCGACGCGTTTATGGACGCTGGTGCTTGAAATTTCGGTGGCGATGGCGCAATTCCCATCCAAGGAGATCGCAAAACTCTCCTACGAATTCCGTACCCTGGGTCTCGGTTATGCTAACATCGGTGGCTTGCTGATGGCCTCGGGCATTCCGTATGATAGCGACGAAGGCCGCGCAGTTGCGGGTGCGCTTTCGGCGATTATGACGGGTGTGTCCTATGCGACTTCCGCCGAAATGGCGCGCGAGCAAGGGCCATTTACGGGGTATGAAAATAATCGCGATGCGATGTTGCGGGTGATGCGCAACCATCGCCGTGCAGCGCTCGGTGAAAAAGCGGGCTATGAAAACCTCACCATTTTCCCGGTGCCGCTTGATATTGAAAACTGCAAAGATAAAGCATTGGTCAAAGCCGCGCGCAAAGCATGGGATACGGCAATGGTACTTGGCGAACAGCATGGCTACCGCAACGCGCAAGCCACCTGCATTGCACCCACCGGCACCATTGGACTCGTCATGGACTGCGACACGACCGGGATTGAGCCGGATTTCGCGCTCGTGAAATTCAAGAAACTCGCCGGTGGTGGTTATTTCAAAATCATCAACCAGCAAGTGCTGCAAGCTCTGAAAGTGCTGGGTTACACGGCGAAACAGGCGGATGAGATTTCGGCGTATGCGGTGGGTCGCGGCACGCTGAAGGATGCGCCGGGTGTGAACCATGCGCAGCTTCGCGCGAAAGGGTTTGACGATGATGCGCTGGAGAAAATCGAGAAAGCGCTCGCCGCCGCATTTGAAATCAAATTCGCATTCAACAAGTGGACGCTGGGCGAAGAATTCTGCAAACGTACACTCAAGGTGAGCGATGCGCAGCTGAATGATTTCAGTTTTGATCTGCTTTCTCACCTTGGTTTTTCGAAAGTAGATATCGAAGCGGCGAACGAATATTGCTGTGGGACGATGACCTTGGAAGGCGCACCGCACTTGCAAGAGGAGCACTTGCCGGTGTTTGACTGTGCGAATCCGTGCGGCAAAAAAGGCAAGCGTTACCTTTCCGCTGAAAGCCACATTCGGATGATGGCTTCTGCTCAACCATTTATTTCCGGCGCGATTTCGAAAACAATCAACATGCCAAATTCAGCCAGCGTTGAAGATTGCGCCAATGCCTATATGCTGTCGTGGAAATTGGGCCTGAAAGCCAACGCGCTGTACCGGGACGGCTCTAAACTCTCTCAACCACTTAACTCCGCCATCATGGCAGATATTGAGGACGATATGGATGAATCTGACGATCAGGAAAAAATGAAAGCCGCGCGTACGCCGTCGGCGGTGGCAGAACGCATTGTTGAACGGATCGTGGAGCGCTCGCAAGGCCGTCAGAAATTGCCGGACCGTCGCAAGGGCTACACGCAGAAAGCCGCAGTGGCTGGTCACAAAGTGTACCTCCGCACCGGCGAATATGAGGATGGTCGCATCGGCGAAATCTTCATCGATATGCATAAAGAAGGTGCGGCTTTCCGTTCCCTCATGAACAACTTTGCAATTGCGATTTCAATTGGCCTGCAATACGGCGTGCCGCTCGAAGAATTCGTTGACGCATTTACGTTCACGCGCTTTGAGCCATCGGGTGTCGTCGAAGGCAATGAGGCGATTAAAATGTCGACCTCGATTTTGGATTACGTATTCCGTGAACTCGCCATTTCCTACCTCGGCCGCAACGATCTCGCGCATGTCGAACTCGCGGATATCCGCTCAGATACGGTGGGCCGTGGTTCAGGCGATAGCACCAAAACCATGGACGAGGAGCCAGAAATTCCCGAGCTGTTTTCGAAAACGACCTCTAACGGTTTTGTACGCGGGCAGCTTTACATGATCAAAAATACCACCATGCCGCGCGTGCCGGAAACCGACGGTGCGCTTGCTCTAGCGCATGATGAAGTAGAGGCGCTCGAAGAACTCGCGCTGCTGGAGCAAGAGGCCGAAGTGCATCTCGAAGAGCGTGTGGTCAGCATCCGCCAAACCGCAAAAGCCTCAATCAGTGAAAAAATCCGCGAGGCCAAAGCCAAGGGCTACGAAGGTGATTCGTGCAGCGAGTGCGGCAATTTCACGTTGGTGCGCAACGGCACGTGCATGAAGTGTGACACGTGTGGAACGACGAGCGGTTGTTCTTGATAATTGCCTCCGGCGGGTTCTGCTGAACCCGCCATGAGGCGTAGCTCAAGGCTGACTCGGCCTACTGGCCTCGAATAACGCAGCGGAGGAGATGGAATGCTCAAAGGCTTGCTCACACTGCTGTTGTTTGTAGGTGTCGCTGTGGCGGGCGGATTGTGGTACATGAGCGATACGCAGGTAGAGCGCCGTGCTTTTGGCGCGGTGAACGCGTGGCTCAATGATGCGACTGCCAGCCGCAATATTCCGGCACTCACCCAATTTCTAAAAGACACGTTGGATGAGAAATCTACCGTATCGTTGAAAGTGGAATACACGGTATTGGGTGTGAGAAGTAACACCGTGCTCATGTCGCAGGATTTTAACAAAGCGGATTTTATCCGATTCATGGAACTCACGCTTGAACCCACGGAATCTTACAGTTTAAGTACACGCATTGAAGACATTACCCGAAAAGAAGATGGTAGCACCAGCGTTGCAACCTATGCTTCCGGCAGCGGCAAAAGCGGCGAATATGCCAATGGTCTGCGTGTACCGACGATCCACACGGTGCAGGCGCGGTGCACCACCGACGCCACGAGAGATAGGCAAAACATCGCATTTACACGCATGCAGTGTAGTGTTGGTCTGGGCCGCCGCGCGGAAGCCATGTCACCGGCGGATGTCAAAGCCATCATGGACCGTGCGACGGGTGCAACGCCTTGATGTCCCCTCCCCCTGCGGGGGAGGGGATGGTTACTTAAACACCACCGTCTTTTTGCCGTTGAGGAGTACGCGGTGCTCGATGTGGTATTTCAGCGCGCGTGCTAGCACGAGACATTCCGTATCGCGGCCGATGGCGGCTAGCATATCGGGGTTGAAAGAGTGATCCACGCGCGCGACTTCTTGCTCGATAATCGGGCCTTCGTCGAGATCGGTGGTGACGTAGTGCGCGGTAGCGCCAATCAGCTTCACGCCGCGGTGGTAGGCTTGTTCGTAGGGTTTTGCGCCTTTGAAGCTGGGAAGGAACGAGTGGTGAATGTTGATTGCCATGCCTTCCAATTTCGCGCAAAGCTCAGGCGAAAGAATTTGCATGTAGCGTGCGAGCACGACGATACCAATCGCTTCGCGCGCAACAATCGCTTCAATCTGTTTTTCTTGCGCTGCTTTGCCAGCGTCCATCGAGCAGTGATAAAACGGAATATTGTGGCGTTTGGCGATGGGTTCCAAATCGCTGTGGTTGGAGACAATGGCGGGAATGTCGATTGCCAGTTGGTTGGTTTCCATGCGGTAGAGCAAATCATTTAAGCAATGCCCGAGTTTGGAAACGAGTAGCAAAACGCGTGGTTTGATGGCTTTGTTGTGGAGCTGCCAATCCATCGCAAAGGGGCCGCCAACTTGGTCGGCGAAGGCTTTTTTGAGCGCGTCTTCGGCAGGTGTCTGGGGGCCGGCGGCGAACTCCATGCGTAGGAAAAAGTGATCGGTCGACGGGTCACCAAATTGGGCGGACTCGATAATGAAACCATCTTGCGCGGCGACAAAACCGGCAACAGCGGCGACGATGCCGCGCACGTCTTTGCAGGAGAATGTGAGGATGTAATGCGTCATGTAGGGTAGACCTTTTTTAGGGTGTCATTATTGCGGGGAAGCACGCAGCTAAAGCGTGTGCTGGCGTTGGGGTCTGAGTTGAGATCCACGCGGCCGCCGTGGAGTTCGATGAAATTTTTGACGATGGCGAGGCCCAGGCCGGTGCCGGCTTTTGATTTAGCTTTGGCGACGTTAGGGTTGGCACCTTTGAAGAATTTATCGAAGATGAAGGGTTGTTCTTCCGGCGGAATGCCCGGGCCGTCGTCTTCCACAAACAGGGTGATGACGTCACTATCGTTACTGGCGCTCGCACCTAGAATGACTTGCCCGCCGGGGTTGGAGAAGCGCAGCGCGTTCGAAAGCAGGTTGAAGAGGCATTGCTTGATGCGCGTTTCATCGCCGAGCATGCGGCCGATGTTGGGTTTAATTTGTGTGACGATGGTGACCATGTGGCGTTTGGCGCGTTCTTGCACGAGCGCCAGCACCGATTTGACCATGGCGGCAATATCAAACATGTCGATGGAAAGCTGCATGAATCCGGCCTCGATACTCGCGAGATCGAGAATGTCATTGATCAAATGCATCAAGTGTTCGGAAGCGGTGTGAATGCCTTCGACATAGTCTTTTTGCTTGTCGGTCAGTGTGCCGAAATATTGCTGGCGCAGCATGTCGGAGAAGCCGGCGATGGTCGTCAGCGGCGAGCGTAGTTCATACGATACATTGGCAAGGAATTGGGTTTTGAGGTGATCGGCTTGCGTTAGTGCTTCGTTGCGTTCGCGAAGCGAACGTTCCACTACAATCGCAACCGTAATATCGATATAATTGATTAGCGTTGCGCCGTCGGGTAGGGGCACAGTGGAGCAGTTGATGACTTTGCCGTTATTGAGCTCAATGCGGTGCACGACCGGCACACGGCTTTGGATGTGGGCGATGCGCTCCTGTTTGAATTTCTCCCAATCACCGTCATAGGTGTAGAGGGTTTTGACACGTTCGACCAAATCGCGGATGTGCGGTTCTTGCTTAGCGAGATCTTCAGGCAAATCCCACAGTTCGAGGTATTTGGGGTTGAAGAGTTTGAGGCGACCGTCTTCGCCGTATACGGCAATGCCGTCGTTCAAGTTATCAAGCGTTTCGCGCTGTACGGCGATCAGGGTGTTATAGGAACGCTCGAGCGCGAGGCGATCGGTGACGTCTTCATAGGCGAACAAAATGCCGCCCAAAGCATGCGGAATCGCAATCACGCGCAACGTCTTGCCATCGGGCAAGTAGAAGAATTCCTCTCTAGGGTCGATCAAATCTGTAAACAGGCGCACCTGCTGCTGCTTGAACATTTGGAAATTGGCTTGCTCGGGCAGCTTGCGTTTTTCACGTAGATTTTCCAGCACTTCGGCGTAGGAAGGCTGCGTATCCAACCAATTTTCGTCCAACCGCCACAGGGCAACGAAAGCATAGTTGAACGATTTAAGCCGCATGTCCTTGCCATAAATTGCCATCGCGCTTGCCGAGCTTTCGAGCAGGTCGGCTTGCGCGGACATGTAGCGTTCCAGCTCTTCTTGCATCACTTCCGTCTCGGTGACGTCGTGCGCATAGCCGATTACCACCTGGTCTTCGGGCACAGGCATTTCGGAGAATTGATAAAGGTGGCGCTTGCCACCGACGATTAAATGGCGACGTTCGTGCTTGGGTTCGCCTGATTGTAGGGCTTGGGAGGCCAGTAGACGTTCCTTGCGGTCCATCTCCGGCAGACCGTCTGTATCTTCACTTGCGAAATCTTCGACAATTTCGCCGTAGGCGAGGTTGTAGTAGCGTACGCTTAAGTTTTGATCGCGTTGCCAGATGGGGTAGGGAGCCATATTGAGCATGTTCGCATAGTCGCGCATTTCGTGTTTGAGCTTGGTGTTCTCGGTTTGCAATTTTTGGAGTTCACTGGCGAGGTTTGTGATGTCATAGCCCCAGATCACCGCGGCGGTGGGTTCCCCGGAAGCACCTTTTTGCAGGCTGGGAACGCAGTGGATGCAGCGTTCCTGTGCGGTGGTGAGCATGAATGGTGTGGGCACATTGCCGCGGCGTAATTCATCCACCATGTTTTTGAGCCCGGCAACGCTTTCGGGGCCGGCGAAAGAAAGCGCGCCGAGGAGTTCGTTGATTGTCGAAAAATCATCCCCCAAACCGCACAGCTCGGCGAAGCTGGGGGAAATTTGTTCGCCGGAACCATCAAACGGCAGCAGCACGAAGCCCGAAGCGCAGACCTCCGCCGCCTGAGCCGGTACTTGCCAGCCCGCTGCTCCCTGTTCCGCCTGATTTTTCTTGAGAAATCGCATGGCCCCGCGCGTGATTTAGTCTTATCTTTGTTTACGCCTAAGCTCAGGCTTTGCGCAAGCGCTATTAGGCACTTTGTATATTCTGCTTGATATTTAACCATGATTAACTAATTAAACAGGTATTGGGATGATTTATGCCAGATTTTGAAGCTCGTTTTGCCGGTTCTACGTTAGACTCTGCAGTTGCTGAACGCATGCAGGCTCATGTTATTGAGCTTATAAGCAAGCGTATTGATATCGTTATCCCGGATCCTATCATTCAAAGTGTAAGCCAACGGATAGTAGACCATGTTGTGACAACTCAATCCAAGAATCCGGAGACAAAAGCACGTCAAATATTGGAAATTCTTGTCAATGGCTTAGGTAACGAGTTGCACAAAGGAATTCCCCGTTCTCCTGCTGAGCCTGATCTCACTACGGTTATGCGACATTGGGGTGGGGTACTCGCGAATATAGCTGAAAATATTCGTGACCAGGTACTGCCACCATCCCAGCAAACGGTTAAGCACTAGCTAAAAATCTTCCTTTACCAACCCAAACAGGTTCTTCACCTTTTTGAACATGCTGCCTTTCATGGTGGCCTCCGCGTAGAGGCGTTCTTCGAAGCTTGGGGCGGCGATTGAGCGGAGCATGCCGATGGCGGTGGCAAATGCCGGGCCGGTTGCGGCGTCGGCCATGCCGGGGATGGCGCGGGGACGTGAGAGGCGCACCTGCTTGCCGAAGGTGCGGGCGGCGAGTTCGCGCACGCCGATTAGTTGGCTGGCACCGCCGGTGAGCACCAGTCTGCGGCCGGCTTGGTTTTCAAAACCGCTGGCATCCAAGCGCCGTTTGATCATCTCTAAGATTTCTTCCATGCGCGGGCGGATGATGCCGACTAAGGTCGAGCGTGGAAGTGTGTTTGCATCTTCGCCGTCTTCCTCTTCGCCCAAGAGTGGCGCGCTGATAAGCACCTGGTCGTCCGTGGATGAAGAGATGCAGCTGCCATGCAAGGTTTTAAGTCGTTCCGCTTGCGTAACGGTGGTGGAGATAACTTTGGCGATATCGTTCGTCACGTGCAAGCCGCCGACGGGGATGATGTCTGTGTAGAGATTGCGGCCGTGGTGGAAAATACTGAGGCTGGTGGTGCCGCCGCCGATGTCAACAAGCGTCACGCCGAGTTCCATTTCGTCTTCTTCCAGGCACGCAAGCGCTGAGGCATAAGGTGCGGCGATGAAGTCGGCGACGTTTAAGTGGCAGCGGGCAATGCAGTGGGTGAGGTTGCGGATCATGCTGGTAGGTGCGGTGATGATATGGAGTTCCGCTCCAAGCGTTGCGCCAAACATGCGTCGCGGATCGACGATGCCCTTCATATCGTCGATATAGTAGTTGACAGGGAAACAATGGATGATTTCGTGGTCGTTATCCTGTTGGCTCGCGCGGCCTTGTTCGATGATGTCCAAGATATCGCGGTCGCTCACTTCTTCACCCAGTAGCGCCATTTCAACCGTCACGGAGCGCGAGGTGAGGCCGCTGCCGGAGAGGCTGACATAGACATCATCAATCGTCGTACCGCTCATTTGCTCGGCGGCGTGGACGGCGGCTAAAATCGAGGTTTCCGCTTCCGCGAAATCGACGATCGCGCTTGAGCGCACACCTTTGGAAAGTTGGTGGCCAATGCCTTTGACGGTAATCGCGCCGGTCGAATCAATATCGGCAATGAAACAAACAATTTTCGACGTGCCGACATCGAGTACGGCATATTGTCCTGTGCTGATACGGTTGGGTGTTTTGTGTTTAAACATGGGTGCACTTTAACCTATCTTAAGGCACCTATCAAGCCGCGCAATGTGGCGGTAAGCTTAGTAAGTTCATCTGGCTCAATGGTTAGTGCCGGCCAGAGATACACCGTGCGGCCAAACGGGCGGATGAAGCAACCTTGTTCTGCAGCTGCAAGCCGGAAGGCCGCGGGGTCGAATGCGATTTCGGGTTTCAGTTCCGCCACGCCGATAGAGCCCTTCACACGCACATCTTTCACTTGCGGCAGACCTTCGCATGCAGCGAGTTCAGAAATAAGCTGTGCTTCGATGGTTTCGACTTGTTTTAAACGCGGTTCGCGTTCGAAGAGATCGAGAGATGCATTCGCGGCTGCACATGCAAGTGGGTTGCCCATAAACGTGGGGCCGTGCATGAGGGCGGTGGCTTGTGAATCACCCAAAAAGGCATTGAAAATTTCGGAGGTGGCAAGTGTTGCGCCCAGGCCAATCGCCCCGCCGGTTAAGGCTTTGCCGAGGCACATAATGTCCGGTACGATGCCTGCATCCTCACACGCAAACATTTTTCCGGTGCGGCAAAACCCGACGGCGATTTCATCGGCGATGAAGAGTAGGTTATGTTTTTTTGCGATGCGGTAGATCTCCGCAAGTACATCCGGCTCATGAAATTTCATACCGCCGGCACCTTGCACCAGCGGTTCAATAATCACGCCCGCGACTTCTTTGCCAACACCTGCAAGCAGCGAATCAAATTCCGCAAAGCCATATTCATCGCTCGGGACATCGACTGCAAATTGCGGGATGATAGCGTGTTTGAAAGCTTTGTGAAGCGTGGTTTGATCGGAGACCGACATCGCCCCGAACGTGTCGCCATGATAGCCACCATTGAAACACACGAAGCGTTCCTTGCCCACTTTACCGATATTGCGCCAATATTGCAGCGCCATTTTAAGTGCGACTTCAACAGCGGTGGAGCCGGAATCGCTGAAGAATACATGGTTTAAGCCACTCGGTGTTATGTTTACAAGTCGTTCCGCTAGAGTAATTGCCTGGTCATGTACCAGGCCGCCCATCATCACATGCGTGAGGTTTTCAGCCTGTTTTTGGATAGCATTTACGATGTGCGGGTGTTGATAGCCATGCGCAACACTCCACCATGAGGCAATGCCGTCGATCAAGTTTCGGCCATCGTCTAAAACAAGTGTGGAACCTTCGGCGCTCGCAACTTTAAACGGCGCGGGCGCGGTTTGCATTTGGGTGTAGGGAAACCAGAGATTATTAAGCGGCACACGCTTCAGCTTTTTTCAATTCGAGTGCGTGGAGGCCGAGTTTTTCGAAGAGCGCATTGTCTTCGCTTGTTCCCGGGTTCGGCGTCGTCAGTAATTTTTCACCGTAGAAAATGGAGTTCGCGCCGGCGAAGAAACACAGCGCTTGCATTTCATCTGTCATATGTTCGCGCCCCGCAGAAAGGCGCACGAAGGATTTGGGCATAAGGATGCGCGCAACCGCGATAGTACGTACGAAATCAATTGGGTCGAGGCGCGGTGCGGATTCAAGCGCGGTGCCTTCGACTTTGACAAGCAGGTTGATCGGTACGGATTCGGGGTGGGTGGGGAGTGTGGCGAGTGTCAGCAACATATCCGCCCGGTCGTCCACTTTTTCGCCCATGCCCATGATGCCGCCGCAGCAGACGCTCATGCCCGCATCGCGCACATTAGCGAGCGTATCGAGCCGGTCTTGGTAGGTGCGCGTGGTGACGATTTCGCTGTAGAAGCGTTCGGAGGTGTCGATATTGTGGTTGTAGTAGTCGAGCCCCGCGGCTTTTAATTTCACCGCTTGGTCTTTTTCTAACATGCCGAGTGTCGCGCAAGTCTCGAGGCCAAGCGCTTTCACATCGGCAATCAACTCGCTTACTTTTTCAATGTCGCGATCTTTCGGCGAGCGCCACGCCGCACCCATGCAGAAGCGGGAGGCGCCGGCGGCTTTGGCTTTTTTGGCTTCGGCAATGACTTCTTCATTTCCCATCAATTTGCTGGCTTTAACGCCCGTTTCAAAACTGGAACTCTGCGGGCAATAGCTGCAGTTTTCGGGGCAGCCGCCGGTTTTGATGGAAAGCAGGGTGGAGACTTGCACGGCATTGGGGTCGTGATACGCGCGGTGGGTGGTTTGCGCTTGGAATAACAAATCGTTAAACGGCAGTGCGAACAGTGCGAGCACTTCGCTTTGCGTCCAATTGGTGCGGATGTCTGGTTGCATCGTTCCTCTAATCCCCATAAACTCCCACCATGTCAAGCTTAGACGAGATTTTCCAGCAAAAACTTGCGAAATTCGCAAGCCAGGCGCAATCGCGCACGGTGAAAGCCGCGCCCGCTGGCCTCATCTCCTTTTGTAATAATGATTATTTGGGGTTGAGCGCTGATCTGCGCGTGGGTGCAGCCGCGCAGGCGGCCCTCGAAAAACATGGCGTAGGCGCTCGTGCATCGCGCTTGGTGGAGGGCAACTATGGTGAATATGACGCGCTTGAGGCAGCACTCGCAGAAGCGAAAGATACGGAAGCTGCACTCGTATTTGGCAGCGGTTACCTCGCCAATATCGGGGTGATTCCAGCACTAGTGGGGAAGGGAGATTTGATTTTGGCGGATCGCCTGGTGCATGCGTGCATGCTCGATGGCGCGCGGCTTTCGGGCGCGGATGTTATGCGGTTTTCGCACAACAGCATGGAGCATTTGCATACGCTGCTGCGTGATGAACGTCCAAATTATCAGCATTGTTTGATTCTGACAGAAACGATTTTTAGCATGGATGGTGATCGCGCAGCAATTGCCACCATGCGCGGGTTTGCGGATGCGCATAAGGCGTGGTTACTCAGTGATGATGCGCATGGGTTGTACAATGAAACATCGAACGCCCACATCCAAATCGGCACGCTATCGAAAGCACTCGGGAGTTATGGCGGCTTTGTAGCCTGCTCAAACACTATGCGCGATTATTTCATCAACACCGCCCGCAGCCTCATTTTCGCTACCGCTCTGCCACCCGCGCTGGTGGTCGCTTCCCACGCGGCACTTAATATTGCCAAAACCGAACCATGGCGCGCGGAAAAAGCGCTTGGGAATGCCAAACTGTTTTGTAAGTTGATGAACCTGCCGGAGCCCGAAAGCCAGATCGTTCCCGTCATTTTAGAAGAAAATGAAAAGGCGCTCGCCGCACAGAAGAGGCTGATGGATCAAGGCTTCTACGCCGCTGCCATCCGCCCGCCGACCGTACCCCCAAACACCGCCCGCCTTAGGCTTGCCTTCACGGCAAATCATATGGAAGAGCAGGTGCAAGCACTTGCAAAAGCATTGCAACTGGCCTAGACTGCGGGCTTCCGAACTTAAAGAGGACTACAATGCAGCCGTTTACGACGCTTGAATCTGTCGCCGCTCCGCTTCCTATTGTGAATGTGGATACGGACATGATTATTCCGAAACAGTTTTTGAAAACCATCAAACGCACCGGGCTTGGGGTGCATTTGTTTGAGGAGATGCGGTATACGCAGGATGGGAAAGAGATTGCGGAGTTTGTGCTGAATAAAGCGCCGTTTCGCAGCGCACATATTTTAGTGTCAGATGATAATTTTGGTTGTGGGTCGAGCAGAGAACATGCGCCGTGGGCGCTGCTTGATTTCGGCATCGCTTGCGTGATTGCGCCGAGTTTTGCGGATATTTTCTTCAACAATTGTTTTAAAAACGGCATTCTGCCGATCAAATTGCCGAAGCAGAATGTGCAGGAATTATTGGGTGCATTGCAAGCGAAGCCGACGTCGATTCGGGTGGATCTGCCGAATCAAACGGTGACGGCGGAAGGCTTTTCACCGCTCAAATTTGAGATCGAATCGTTCCGCAAACACTGCCTGATCAATGGACTCGATGACATTGGACTGACATTGCAGAAGCAGGATGCGATTGATGGTTTTGAGAAAGCGCAGAGCAAAACGCAGCCCTGGCTGTATGCGGCTTAAGCACTGGATTGCATCAATGTTTACACTCCTTGGAGTGGCGGGGAATGCGTGGGCGTCTTCTTACGAAATTCATAGCGATGTGGTGGGCGAGGTGCGTAACACACATACGCGTGAAGAGGATAATCTCTATGGATTGGCGCGGAAATTTAACCTTGGGATTGTGGAAATGTTGACGGCGAATCCGCAAATTGACGATTTGTGGATGCCTGGGGAGGGCACGAAGCTGACGCTTCCGACCGAATATATTTTGCCGCCGGTGCGCAGCGGGATTGTGGTCAATTTGCCGGAGCTCAGGCTTTATTATTTTGCGGGGAATACGGTTTATACTTTTCCTGTCGGCATCGGCAAGGAAGGCAACGACAGCCCCATTGGCGAGAGCCGCGTGACGAAACTGCGAAAAGACCCGGTGTGGATTGTGCCGGATTCGATTCGTAAGGAAAAGCCGGAATTGCCTGCGCGGGTGGAGCCGGGGCCGGACAACCCCATGGGTGCGTATGCGATGAATACGGGGTGGAAAAGTGTGGTGATCCACGGCACGAATTCACCGAATGGGATTGGACTACGCTCAAGCCATGGATGCATTCGCATGTATCCCGAAGATATTGAAAAACTTTTTTCGATGGTCAAAGTCGGCACGAAAATCACCTTTATGAACACGCCATATAAACTCGGCTGGCGCGGGAATGATCTCTACCTTGAAGTCACGCCCACGCAGGACCAGCTCGATACCATCGTGCATCAGGAGACGACGGATAACCCTGACCTGCCCGAGGTGCGCATGGCGGTCAAAGCGGCGGCAGAAAAACACAAGGTGGATGTGGATTGGTATGCGGTAGATACGGCGATTCACGAGCGCAATAGCTTGCCCGTGGTGATTGCCTCAAAATCTAAGGCCGTGCAAGAATCTGAACCGGAGCCGGTGGCGGATGAGGTTGTAAACCCTAAGCCTAAACGGGTGGAGGGGATACTGGGCACGATTCGTATTCCGGTGCAGAGCAACCCTGAAAACAAAAACTCGGCGCCGATGAGCGACGCCGAGTTTGAAGAAGAAATGCTAAAGTAGACGTTGAGCGCTTATTTGCTCTGAGACTGCTCGAACATTTTACCAGCGCGGTGGCCAGCAGATTGCGCTTCAGCAGCAGCTTGCGCAGCAGCAGCGCGAGCTTGTGCAGCATCCGCAGCAGCAGAGGCAGCTTGGTTGCGCGCATCTTCGGCGAGCCTGCGGGTTTCCATGAGCATGGCGCGGTCTTGTTCATTCAGGCCGTTGTCACAAGCGGCAAGGGCGAGGGATGCGAGCGCTACGGTAGCGAGCGTACGAAACATAAAAATAACTCCTTAAAATTGTGTTGGATGAAGTGGTTGCGAGCCCCTTATAGCTAAAAACATAATAAGAGACAACTAGAGTTTTGTACCATACTATGATATGCTAATAGATTCAGGGGGATACATGCTTCCACACGCCGCGCGGCGCGGGTTTACCTTGCTAGAAATATCGATTGTTTTGTTGATCATTGCCTTATTGGCCGCGGTGATTACGGTGGGGCGTGATTTGATTCGCATAGGACATGTGCGAGCGGTAATACGCCAGGTAGAACAATTGGATACCGCGGTGAGCACCTTCCGCCGCAAATACGATTGCTTGCCCGGAGATTGTGTGACGGCGTCGGATAATGGGTTTGCGACGGTGTATCACAGCGGTGTGTCGGTAAACGGTGATGGCGACGGGTTGATTCGTGCATCGAACGGTGAGTCCTACCAGGCGGTAGGAGAATTGGCGGAGATGGGATTATTGGCGGATGTCAAAATCCATCCTTCGTGCTGCAAGGCGCTCTATATCACCTTGCCGACCTATGACAATGCCAATCTCTATCCCGGCATTATCGACATTGATTATTTCTGGCCCGATACGACCAATCATTCCAGCATTAGCATTGAGGGGCATTATTATTGGATGCGTGGTGCACCTTACCTGGTAACGTCAGGTTCCACCAATGTGCTGTTGCCTAACGATGCCTATGCAATTGATAGTAAAATGGATGATGGATTGCCGCGTAGCGGGAAGGTGCTTTCTACGGGGCAAGTCGCACTCGGTAATAACGCGTTTGGTGACTTTCCTCAGTTTAATGTGGCGACTGACGTGGGCGCGGCAGGTGCAACATCCAATTACTGCGTCACCAATGCCACGCCCGGTCAATACAATACGTATAACGTTAGCCATGCCTCTGGTTCGGTGTGTACCATGACCATACAGGCAGGGTTTTGACTGGCCGCCGTAGGTGAGATAGGCACCGACAGGTAAGCGCGTGCGGATGCCGTTGCAGGTTTCAACAGGTGGTTGATCCACAAACCAGACACGGCAGAGGCCGCGTGGTGGGAACATGTCTTTCGGAACCGCTAGCTCAACAGGTTACTATTTTACGTCAACTTCTTTGATAAAACGTGCGCCAGTCACCATGATGGGTAATCGGCCACCTTGAGGATCAGGGTAGAGGCAGCTCTCTGTTACGGTGAACCTGTAGCCTCGAATATGGTCTAAATTCACACGATAATAATCATGAAAATAGCCTGGGATTGACCAGACATGGTGCGGGAAAAAATCGACCAGATAGGGCATGTCTTGATACTGGGATACAACTTTGTGTTGGCGGCGCACTAGCGCATCAAATTTTGTATTGAAGGTAACCTCCGGACGTTCTCCTGTAAGAGGCAATAGACTCTCACTTGGGAATTGCCCACAGGTGTCTTTTGCATGATTGAACTTATCCATATCGAATACTCCTCCCCATACGAATGGTGGGTAATAACTATAAAAACTTTCATCTCTATGCAGATGCCATGGCCCTGAGAAGTTAAATGAATACGTTAGAAAGTGGTTGGAGGGTACGCGCACAACGGTACCATCGTCTAATAGTGCTTCTGTCTTTAGCACCATCGAATAATTTGTATCGGCCCAAGCGAGTTTTTGTAAATGGAAGCTGGCCATCGCTGCTACCATTAACATCGGTACTAGAAGCAGGCTAAACCTGGAAATTGGAAAGGATTTGATATATTTGGATACAACAAAAAGTAGAGCTGAATTGATGACAATCCATTTCCAGAAAAAAATGCCTGTAAACAAAAATACTAGGATATGGAATATATCAAAGATAACCAACGCCCATAACAGCAGCCTGCGTGACATAAGGGCCCAGGGGGCCAGTAGTTGCTGAGCCATGACGAAACCATTGCCCACCAGCGGTGAAACGATATACAGCTTGGTGGTATAATAAAAAAGGGTAGGGAACATAAGGGCGACAGGAACGGTGCCGTGCATGATGCCCGAGAGGGAATTGTAGTAGAACGGGTTATGCAATAACCAGAAAAATGGATTGCCAATGTTCAATTTGCCGACACCCGAAACAAAATAATTGCCTAGATGCGCCATCACCAGGAAGATAAATACCACGGTGGTAAATTGCTCGTAGCGCTCTGATGCAATCTGAATTTTATTGCGAATGGAACCCTTGCGGCCAAACGGCAGGCAAAAGGTGGGTTTGGCAAGAATTGCGAGTAGAGGTTGCGTGACATACATGCAGATAAAAAGCTCAACCGCTGGTATGTAATCGGGATAGGTAGCAATACCCAAACCGTATTCTCTCTCCAGACCAGCGTAGTTAGAAGCTACTAGTGCGACTGGAATAAGGGTAAAGCGAATAGAGTAAAAAGATGCCAGTGTTGCGATAGCGGAAATGACAGGTATGCCCACCAGCAAGGCCATGGACAAAGCATCATACTGATCGGAATCAAAGAGAATATAGGGGATGCTCCGCCAGACGACGAATAGGGAGAGCATCATGCTCAGTGCATGCAATATTACGCGGAATTTTTTATCTATGGCCGTGCGGGGAAAGAGAAATACCAACATCGCTACCAAAGGGCCGGTAAAGAAGTAATCCAGGTAATTTTTGGGCAGCCAGACCACATGGAGTATGGCACCGGTGATACAGTAAATGGCGAGTGTTGCGAAGAATGCTTGCGCTTCAATGTGGCGATTGTTCTGTCGTGCCTCCGTCGCCTCACTTCGCTCGCGAATTTTTGCGATTGCTAGAATGCGCAAGGTGAGGTTCCGCCCGGCAACCATCAGCGGATAAAAATAGCGCGCCCGGCGCTCTCCTCCCAACAAGAAACGCACGCAGCGGTTAAAAAGCGGGCTTTCGGTGCTCATCTCGCTTAATATGCGCACGGCATCCTTGCCATAAAAAACCTGCTGATCTACGGTGACGATCATCCCCTCATCCACGTCAAAACCTTGGCGTGCAAACCATTCCACCGCCTTTGGCACATCGCGCAAATTGTGCAGTGCTACCGTCTGAGTGGTTTCTTTTAAGCGCAGCAGCTTAACAAAATTGCGGCAAAATGGGCATTCGCCATCGTAAAAAACATTGATCATGTTAGCGGATAAAGGGGAATAAGACATGGTTAACACCAAGGGCAACAGGAGCGATCAGAATAATGGCAAATACGAAAAGAGCAAGACTCAAGCACGCAGCTTTACTCTTCTTTAAACGCGTGCTCCATGCTGTCGGTGAGCGGAGCCAGTAAATAACCCAGGAAGGAACGGCTACCGGTACGAATATAAACATCTGCCGGCATGCCGGGCGTAAGAACGATACCTTGCGCCAGGGCACGGGTCTGGTCGCCTTCCACTTCCACCCGCGCCGTATAATACGAAACGGTTTGCACGCCTTGCTGCTCGGTAAACGCATCGGCGGAGACTTGCGTTACCTTGCCGACAAACAGCGGCATGCGGCGGGCTTTGTACGCGGGGAAAATGACTTTTGCTTCAAGGCCCGGTTTTACCACATCGATATCGGTGGGTTGAATATGCACCTCGAGCACCAGCGATTCGCCTTGGGGAACAATGTCCATGATCGGCGCGCCCGGTGCGACAACGCCGCCAACGGTGTGAAATTTAAGGCCTGTTACAATCCCCTCGGTTGGCGCCAGCACCACGGTGCGGTCCATCACGTCGGTAGCAACACGCAACTTTTCTTCGTAATCGGCAATTTTAGTGCGGATGTCGCGCAGTTCAGCCGTCACCGTCGTCGCAAAATCATTTTCCTGATTGATCACTTCCAGTTCCGATTCCGTAATCGCCTGCTTAGCTTTAGCGATAGCCGCAAGCGCCTGCCCGCGCTGCCCGCGCAATTCTTCAGACTGGCGTTGCAGCGCCAGCAATCGCGGCTTGGTGGCCAGGCCTTCCTTGAGTAACGTTTGCACCGACGCGATTTCTTCATCGGTCAGCGCCAGCTGGCCTTCGGCGCTTTGCACCTGCGCTTCCAGCCCTGTGATTTCCTCGCGCAATTGTGCCACACGCTGCTTCAGGGTTTTTAGCTTGCCCATCTGCGCTTGGTGCTGCGAATTAAACAGTTCTTCCTGCGTTTGCATGGCTTGCGCGATGTTCGGATTATCCTTCGCTGCTTCCTGCATGCCCTCAGGAAACGTAATCGTATCCGCCCTTTTATGCAGCGCCATCGCTCGCGTTTCGGCAGCGCGCTCTACCCAGAGTTCCTGCCGCACAATATCCTGATTGGCTTTGGGCGCGACATCGCTTATTTCCATCAACGGCTGGTCTTTTTCCACCCGCTGCCCGTCCTGCACCAAAATCGCTTTGACGATGCCGCCTTCCAAATGCTGCACGGTCTTACGCTTGGACATTACCACCACGGTTCCTTTAGCAATCGCCGCGCTCTCCATCGGTACAAGCACTCCAAACACCAGCGTAATAAGCATAATAACGGAGATCGCAATAAGGCTGGCACGCAGCGGCGCATAGACACCGGCGATCGCGGGGTTGCTGCCGTCGTAATTGCGATGGGTCAGCACATGCGAAAACCGGTCGATGCTATCGACCATGCGCGCCATGCGCGGATGGTTTTCGTAGCGCGCGATGCGTTCAAACCATTTCATGATGCCGCCTCGGGAGTACGTTGCGCTTGCTGTTTGGTCGCAAGCGCCGCCATTATTTTTGCCGCCGGGCCGAAAGCCTCCATCGCCCCGTCGCGCAGCAGCAACAGCGTATCCACATGCGCAAGCAGCGCGCTGCGGTGCGTAATCAACAGCGTCGTCATGCGCTTTTGTTTTGCAACACTGAGTGCAAAAATCAGCGCTTGTTGCCCGGCTTCATCCAAATTCGCATCCGGCTCATCGAGAATTAGCAAACGCGGCTCGCCGTACAACGCGCGCGCCAGACCAATGCGTTGGCGCTGCCCAGCGGAGAGATTGATTCCGCCGGCGCCAATCTCAGTGTCATACCCCTGCGGCAGCCGCAAAATCAATTCATGCGCATCCGCCATCTGCGCGGCATGCACCACCGCTTCGGGCGATGCACCTGCCTGAAAGCGTGAGATGTTATCTTTAATGCTGCCGCTAAAAAGTTCGACATCCTGAGGCAGATAGCCGATATAGGTGCCAAGCGCCTCCCTCGGCCAGCGGTGAATATCCGCGCTATCCAACCGCACCACCCCTGCCGACAGCGGCCACACGCCTAAAATAAGCCGCGCCAGCGTCGACTTGCCGGAACCGCTTGCGCCCACAATACCCAGCATCTCCCCCGGCTGCAGCGCGAAGCTGACATTCCTCAAAATCGGTTTTTCTCTGCCTTGAATCGCATAGCCTGCCTGCTCCACCGCCAGCGCGCCGGCCGGTGCTGGCAGCGGCATGGTCTCCTCAGCTTGCGCCTTTTCCAGCACGACTTTAAGCCGCGCATAGGCCCCGCGTGCTTCAGAGAAGGATTTCCAACTGGCAATCGTCGCTTCAAACGGTGCGAGCGCGCGGCTGGCTAAAATGGAAGAAGCGATAATCGCACCCACTGTTAACATACCCTTGATCACCAGATAGGCGGACATGCAGGTGATCAACACCTGCAGCGAAAGTCGCGCGAACTTCGCCCCCCCCTGAATCACCGCGGAGCGATTACTGGCATGGATCTGTAGCAGCGAAACGCCTTGCTGCATGAGTTTCCAGCGTGCCGCTAAAGCGCGGCCCATGCCCATCGCTTCTGTGACTTCAGCGTTGCGCGTCGCGAATTCCAACTCCTGCAACCCCCGCATCTGCCGGCCGCCTGCTTCTTTCACCATATCGCGAATGGCGACTTCATTGAGCCACGCCAGCACAATCAACACTACCGCACCAAGCGTAACAATTACCCCCAAGCTCGTATGCACCACAAAAAGGGCAATGATATAAAGCACGCACCACGGCGCATCCAAAAGCGCGATAAGCCCCGGTCCGGAAATAAATTGCTTAAGCGCCCCCGCATCGCGCAAATGTTGCGCGCCTTTGCCACCGGTTGCCGCCTGCGCTAATACCTGCGGCAAGGCCACTGCGGAAATGCGATCGTGCAGCCAGTCGCCGGCGCGCACTAAAATCATGCTGCGCAGCGCTTGCAACAACCCCACTACCGCAAACATGGCAAGAATAATGGCGGTAAGCCACAGAAGCGTGGCCATGCTCCCCGTATTCACCACCCGGTCCATGACCTGGAGGGAATAAAGCGACATGGGCAGAATGAGCAGGCTGATGAAAAAACCGATCGTCCCCACAGCCCAAGATACGGGCTTCAATTGATGAAGCAGGGTACGAAGCGGGTTGGAGTCTGCGTGGGTCATGCCTTGGCCTTTGGGTGGGGAATGTCCGGATGTATTAATATAAAATAACTTAATAATCAATAAAACATTTGCATTATTTATAAATTTATATTAATAAATATCCAGTTTTAAGGATAGGTGCGCTCTTATGAGAATGGCTACAATCTGCAAACTATTAACGTTTTTCATAGTCTTAGGCAATTCCAACGCCTACGGGGACGATTTTGCGTCCATGTTACAAGACGTTAACGCCACCCACCCCGCCCTGCAAGCCGAACGCGAACAATTGGCCGCCACCAAGCAGGGGGTCTTCCAGGCCTATTCCGCCTTTCTACCCAACGCTAGTGCCGGTTATGACCAGGGTCGCCAGCGCGTACAATATAATAACGTGCTGCCGGATTCGCAGACGACTTCGAATAAACGGTTGAGTGTCACTCAGGCTTTATTTCAAGGCGATGCCTTCGCCCGCATCGGCGTTGCCTACGCGCGGGCGGATGGTGGTGAAGCACATCTCAAGCAATTGCAGCAACAGGTGTTGCTAAGCGCCATCGCCGCTTATGTCGACGTGGTGGAAAAACAACGTGTGCTTACCATCTCCCGCGAAAACGTAGACGCACTTACCACCCACCTGGCCGCCACGCATTCCCAATTCGACATGGGCGAACTCACCATCACCGACGTCTCCCAATCCGAAGCGCGGCTATCACGCGCGCAAGCCGAACTGCACGATGCCGAAGCTGCACTCGCCAATGCGCGCGATGCCTATATCCGCGAAACCGGCAAGGAACCGGCGATGGATAATTTCCCTACACTGCCCGCAACGCTTCCCTCATCTCCCGATGAAATCTCTGCCGAAGTAGCCGACCACCCTGCCGTGCTCGAAGCCAAACAAAACGAAAAAATTGCAGATTACACAGTGGATGAACGCAAAGCCGCCATGCTGCCGAGCGTGCGTCTTGAAGGCAATATGAACGATGTCAACGGCACCACGCAACCCGGAATTAATACCATCGATGACCGTTCGGTGATGATGCGTGTATCCATTCCCATTTTCCAATCGGGGGCCGAGTATTCCCGCATCAGCGAAGCCTCCCACCAATACGCGCGCAGCCGGCATGAGACCACGGACATTACCCGCGAAACGCTGCAAACGGGCCTACGAGAGTGGAACAACTACCAGGCTGCCACTGCTGCCATCAGCGAACACGAACAAGCCCTTGCTGCGGGCGAGAAAGCGTTAGATAGTGTGCAAAAAGAAAAAATGGCCGGCACGCGCACGGTGCTTGATGTGCTCAACGAGCAGGATGAACTCTACACCAGCAAAATCAATCTCATACGCGCACAGTCCCGCCAAGTGCTAGGTGCCTACCGCTTGCTCGCCGCTGTGGGCAAACTCGATACAATCCTCACCGCCAACCCAGGCTAGCTACAATACAAAGTCACTGCTAGTCAGCGTGTGAACACCGGTCATTTCAATTTGGAAATCGGCGGTGTGATCGCCGTTGAAATCTACGCCTACGACTGTATTTCCGGATACAATCGCATAGTTTATGTGTGGGCCGGTGCCTGAAAGGGCCGCCGTGACAATGCGGCCATCCGTCAGCGTGGTGCGCGTATATTCCGAGAAGCTTCCTGTAAATTGCACAATGTCGGCCCCCGCGCCGCCATCGACCGTGTCGGAGCCGCCGCTGCTTAGGAACACATCGTTGCCGTCGCCGCCTTGCAGCACATCGTCTTCAAGGCCGCCGTCCATAATATCGTTGCCGAACGGCACCTGTTTTCATACCTAAATCATACACATCGGCGACATCATCGGCGGAGATGCCCAAATGAGTTGCAACATCAAGCATCATCCGGCGGCTTTCTTTGATGGGTAAATTGGTGCCAAGGAGAAAAACCATGGCAGGAATCGAAGCGGAAGCCATGCAAAAAACCTTGGAGTGCTACGAGCAAAACATCACCCGCGCCGCCGAAGCGCTGGGCATCGCCAAATCCACCTTCTACCGCAAAATGGCCTCAAAGCTAGATACCGCTTAACTTCTAACAATGGTATTATAGCGCAAAATCCGCTGCCACTAGTGCATGCAAGCCTGCGAGCTCAATTTGGAAGTCGAGCGTATTATCCCCGTTCGCATCCACCCCGATAACGGTACTACTACCAATTTGTGTATAATTAAGTTGCGGTGCGGTGCCGCTAAACGCCGCGGTGCCCTTAAATGTAAACGTGCCCGCAAATGCCGAAAGATCAATCAGATCCCCTTGCGCATGGCTGAAATCGGTGATGATATCGCGTAGACCCGTGCCGGTGGCGGAGTCAGCAGTAGCCGCATATTGGAACTTATCCGCACCCAATCCACCGGTCAGCGTATCGTTGCCCTTACCCCCTGTAAGCCGGTTCGCACCATCGTTACCTTTTAGCGTATCATTAAAATTCGAGCCGATGATGTTTTCGACATTGAACACGCTATCCCATCTCGCATCGCCGTTCCAAAAATTATTCGCACCCAAATCGGCGCTCACAAAGTCGGTGGACGAAACGTAAGAAATCGTATCGATTCCTGCGCCTCCATCGATAGAGTCGGAGCCCAAACCGCCGATCAGGATGTCATCACCATCGCCGCCCAACAGCTGATCATCGCCGGTCCCGCCGTCGAGCGTATCGTTGCCTGCTTGACCATAGATGGCATCATTCCCCACACCGCCCGCCAATTGATTGGCACCAGCATTACCCTTGAGCGTATCGTTAAAATTCGAGCCGATGATGTTTTCGACATTGAACACGCTATCCCATCTCGCATCGCCGTTCCAAAAATTATTCGCACCCAAATCGGCGCTCACAAAGTCGGTGGACGAAACGTAAGAAATCGTATCGATTCCTGCACCGCCGTCGATAGAGTCGGAACCAAGCCCGCCGATGATAAGATCATCGCCACCGCCTGCATTAATCGTGTCATCGCCTGCGAGCCCATTCAGAATATTGGCGGCGGCATTGCCGGTTAAGACGTCGTTATAAGCGGAGCCCATCACGTTTTCGATATTGGAAAGAATATCCCCCCGCGCATCGCCGCCGCTTTGTGCCGTGGCAAGGTTTAGATTGATATTCACAGCCGCTGCCGAATAAGCGTAGTATGCAGTATCGCTGCCTGCACCACCGTTGATAGTGTCCGCTCCGGCCCCGCCGACAATGACGTTGTTGGCGGATGAGCCCGTGATGCTATCATCATACGCCGAACCATTGATATTTTCGATGCTAAACAGCGTATCGCCCGCCGCGAACCCACCTGATTGCGCCGTAGTGACTGCAAGGTTTACAATGATAGCGGCGGTTGAATAATCATAATACACCGTATCCATACCGCCGCCGCCGTCTATTTTATCGGCGCCTGCATCGGCAAAGAGAACATCGTCGCCCGCACCGCCGAACAAGCTGTTGTTTGCCGCGTTACCTGCCAGCACATCGTTCAATGCCGATCCGGTTACGTTTTCAATATTGCTAAGCACATCCCCTTGCGCATTGCCACCGGATTGTGCGGTAGCTAGTGCAAGGTTAACATTGACCCCGGCGCTGGAGGCTGCATAAGACACCGTGTCCACCCCGGCACCGGCATCAATCACATTCGCCGCTATGCCGCCCGCCAGCGTATCGTTATACGCCGAGCCGATGATGTTTTCGATGTTCGAGAGCATATCGCCCGCCGCATGGCCGCCTGCCTGCGCGGTCGTTGCCGCCAAATTCACCGAAACGGCTGCATTTGAGGCTGCATAGCTAAGGGTATCGACACCTGCGCCGCCATCTATTTTATCTGCACCCGCACCGCCATCGAGGATATCATCGCCCGCCATGCCGCTGATGGTATCGGCACCATCTAGACCATACATCACATCTGCATTGCCGGTGCCGGTCAAGACATCTTTGCCCGCCGTACCGGTGATTGCGGCAGAAAGCCCGATAAAATGCGCTGCCGTCAGCGTCGCTGCCATCACGTTTTTAAGCGTGATGATATGGGTTTCAAGCGTGATAATCGTGTCCGCACCCGATTGCACTTTGCTTAAGGTCGCGAAGGTCGGCGCTGCGGCAAAATTCTGCAGATTGATTTTGTCACCGTCTACGACACTGAAATCGGTAATCGTATCATTGGCATTGATTTCTTTGTTGATGAAAAAAACATCAGCACCCGCACCGCCGGTCAGTGTATCGTTACCGAGACCGCCGATTAACGTGTCATTGCCCGCACCGCCGTTTAGCATGTCGTTACCCGCCACTGGCGTATCGTTTAACTCATGCAGGAAGGTGCTGTTTAACACATCATAGCTGTCGTTCTCAGTCGTAAACGGCATAAAGCCTTTATTCACGGCATCGGTGATGATCTGAATGCGTTGCTGCTGTGTGACCTGGTCCGTATCCAGCGATAGCATCGTCACGCCGTTGGCGCCGAAGAATGTCATTGTATCGTTGATGTATAAGTCGGTATGCCGCGAGAAATAATTTTCCACCACAATGGCATCGATTGCATGAAGGTAATCCACATTCTTCTGTGAGGTAAGAATATTGGGGCTGATAATGGCATCCTGCAACAGATAAGGCGCGCCGTTGACGACCAGCTGGAAGTGGTGCTGCGCTGCCTCGGCACCGTAGACCTGCTGCGTTTTGGTGTCGGAGAATTGGCGAATCGCAATGATGAAATCGCGCATCGCGGTCGCTTTTTGCGCCACCGCCTGCTCGAATGCCGCGCCCGTTAAAGTGGTCGGCGCGGCGAAATAATATTGCAACACATCGTCAAGCAACGTGCCGTTGAAGCCCTGTTCGATCATTTGCCCTACACGGTTAAACACCGCTTGCTGCCAGCCGCTCTGGGTGAAATCCACTTCGCGGGTTGTAGCGCTTTCGGCTTTGCTAAGCCAGGTGGGTGCCGCTGTGCTGAGGTCGCCGTTTGCAAGACCGGTAGTAGTCCAGCCGGCATTCCACATATTCGTAAAGCTATTTACCTTTGCTAAGTTGACATACCCCATCACCACCTTGCCGGATTGCTGGATCTCTCCGACATCCGCATGCGACCACAACACCTCACTGTTAGGCGTATTGGTGAGTGAATATTTCGCGGGATTTAAAATCAACATTTCATGCGCCGCCGCTTTGAGCCCTTCCACCGTATATTGATTCCCTTGGTAGACTAGCCCCCAGCTATGATAGCTTGGAGCATTGGTAATTTTTGCAAGAATGGCCGCCTGTGAAGCAGGCAATGCATTGGGGTTTGGCTGACGGTCGCCGTAAAGGATATCGTCGCCGTCGCCGCCATTTAAGGTATCGTTATCATCGCCACCCGAGAGCACATCGTTCCCGGTGCCGCCTTCTAATAAGTCAGCTCCTTTCCAGCCGTCGAGCGTGTCGTCGCCGATGTCGCCGTAGAGGGTATCAGTGCCGATGTCACCGTATATCGTATCATTACCCATTCCGCCGCGGATGGTATCGTCGCCCGAAAGGCCGTAGAGCAAGTCGGTACCGTCGTTGCCCTGCAAGGTATCGTTGCCTTCATAGCCGAGAATCGTATCATTACCGAGACCGCCGGATACCACGTCATTTCCCTCACCGGCATTGATGAAATCATTGCCCGCATCGCCGCTTAACGTGTCGTCTCCGGCTTCGCCGTAAATACGGTCATTGCCCGCATCGCCGTTGACTTGATCGTTGCCGACACCGGTTTTTATCAGGTCATCGCCGTCGCCACCGAAGGCGGTATCATTGCCGTTATAGCCCGGGCCATCGGTATAAATAACGTCTGCGCCCAATCCGCCGCGGATGATGTCATCGCCGTTTTCCCCTGCGAGCACATCGTTCCCGTCACCGCCGTCGATGATGTCGTTGCCCTCGGAACCAAAAATCTCATCGATACCGGCATTGCCGTTGATGGTGTCGTTGCCGAAATCACCATAGAGTTTGTCGTCACCATTGTCGCCGGAGATGGTATCTGCGCCGGTACCCCCGTAGATCGTATCGTTACCATCACCACCGTTAAGGGTGTCATTGCCGTCGTCGCCGTAGAGCTTATCGATGCCGATGCCGCCTAGTACGGTGTCGTTGTCTTTCCCGGCATAGACGGTATCGTCGCCGTCGCCGCCATCAAGCCAATCATTCCCAGCGTCGCCTTCAAGCGTATCGTTACCTGCTTGACCATAGAGAGAATCGTTACCCGCAAATTCGGTATCGTCGCCTACCAACGTATCGTCGCCATTGCCGCCATAGAGGATGTCGTAGCCGCGATTTCCGTAAATCCAATCGTTCAAGGCCGATCCCGTAACGGTGTCGTCATACGCAGAGCCCAACACGACTTCGACCGTAAACAGCGTATCACCCTGCGCCTCGCCGCCTGCGTTTGTACGGCCATCCATATAGATGGTGACGGCGGAGGTTGCATCCCAATAACTTGCCGTATCACGGCCGTCGCCGCCCGTGATACTATCGGCCCCTGCGCCGCCGACCAGCACGTCGTCGCCCACGCCACCGCGCAAAATATCGTTACCGTCGCCCGCCCATAGCTCATCGTTGCCTTTGCCACCTTCAAGAATGTCGTCTCCCGTGCCGCCGCTAAGAACGTTCGCGGAATCATCGCCGCGCAAATCGTCATTAAAGTTAGAACCCACCAAGTTCTCGATATTGGTCAGCACATCTCCCACCGCATTGCCGGCAACATAGATGCTGGCACCCCCCGCCAAATACACGGACACTCCACCCGCGCCTGCGGAAGAATAGGTCACCGTATCGCTGCCCGCACCGCCGTTGATCTGATCGTTGCCTGCGCCGCCATCCATAATATTGGCATTCGCATTTCCCACCAGTACGTCGTTATAAACAGAGCCGATAACGTTCTCGATATTGCGCAGTATATCTCCCGCTGCAAACCCGCCCGTTTGGGCCGTGGTTAGCGACAGATTCACATTCACCCCTGCTGCTGAGTTTGTATACAGTGCGGTATCAATACCGTTGCCGCCGTCGATTGTGTTTGCTGTTGCGCTTCCTGCCAGCATATCGTTATAGGCCGAACCGGTGATGTTCTCGATGTTGCCCAGCATATCGCCCTGCGCAGCGCCGCCGCTATTGGCGTTGGTGAACAGGTTGATCGTGACACCGGCGCTGGAATTGGCATAGGTCACCGTATCCGTGCCCGCGCTGCCGTCGAGCTGGTCGGCACCGGTGCCGCCGTCTAACACATCGTTCCCATCGCCGCCTTCTATATTATCATTCCCCGCGCCGCCGCTGAGTACATCGTCGCCCACGCCACCCCAGATGTTATCGTTCTCGTCTTCACCGTAGATGGTGTCGTTTCCATCGAGCCCTTCCAGAGCGTCTGCGCCCGTGCCGCCATAAACGACGTCATTGCCCGCGCCTGCATTGATGCCATCGCCGCCATCGCCGCCGTAGATAATGTCATTACCTGCATAGGCATCGATGTTGTCGTTGCCCTTACCGCCGTTAATGACGTTGGCAAGCGCGCTGCCGCGGAGATTGTCGTTATAATTGGATCCGGTGATATTTTCGATGCCAACATAGGTATCGCCGGTTGCGTTACTATTACCATAGCCGAGATCGAGATAGACGTTCACGCCGCCATTTTCCGTGCTGTAGCTTACCGTATCGCTACCGTTGCCGCCGTTGATTTGATCGCTGCCTGAGCCGCCTTCGATGGTGTCGTCGCCATTGCTGCCATTTAAAATATCGTTGCCCGCGCCGCCGTCGATCACATCGTTAGCCGTGCTGCCCGTGATCGTGTCGTTCCCGCCAAGGCCGTAAAGAATGCTTGCCTGGGCGGCAAAGCCGGTGATGGTGTCGTTGTAGTTGGTGCCTTCAACACCTTCGATACTGATGATTCTATCGCCATTGGCAATACCGGCTGCAACGATAGTGGCAAGGTTCAACGTCATACCCGTGGTTGCGCTGCGGAAGGTAATACGGTCCAGCCCGTCGCCGCCGTTTAACGAACTGCTGCCGCCTGCACCGTCCAGAATGTCATTGCCTGCGCCACCGTCAAGCACATCCCGGCCGCCGCCGCCATAGATGAAATCATCTCCGTCGCTGCCGAAAATATCATCATCACCCGCATCTCCGTGCAGCACGTCGTTGCCCGCGCCACCCGTGATGGTATCGTTACCCTCGCCGCCGCGTACAACATCGTTGCCATCCCCGCCGTTGATCGTATCGGCACCCGTGCCGCCATCCAGCCAATCGTTGCCCGCGTCGCCGTTGATGATGTCGTTGCCTTCCGCACCTAACATGGCATCGTCGTCGTTGCCGCCCGCTAGCGTATCATTCCCGCCATTGCCGAATATAATATCCGCGCCATCGCCGCCTTGAGCGTTGTCGTTGCCTTCGCCCGCGAGCAGATAATCGTTGCCCGCGCCGCCTAGCAGCGTATCGTCACCGCTATTGGAAATTAGAATATCGTCGCCGCTTTTGCCGTCGAGCGTTTCATTCCAATAGGCACCCACCAACATGTCGTTGCCGATTTCTTTAACGGCCACTGCGGTGTTATAAGTAGCTTCGGCATGGGAGAGACGGAAAGCAATATCGCGTCCGCCGATGGTTGCTCCTGGAGCATAATACGTGCCGTCATTGGCAACCTTGGTGTAGACCACCTGACCGTTTACCACCACGTCCATAATTTGGTAAGGGTTTGGGCTGGTATAAATCACCTGTGCATTTAGGAAGAGATCGTCATAGGTCGCACCCAGGTCTGTGCTACCCATGTGGAACGTATCTTTCACCAGAGCGGTCTGATCTTCGGCATCCATAATGAAATAGCCGGCACCCGCATCTGTCCCCGTAATATTGCCGGGCGTATCTAGTTTATACACCGTGTATTTTCCACCGAAAATCCCGCGGTTACGGAAGAAGGAGGTAACTCCCGTACCGTTATAATATTCGCTATCGATCTCGGCGCCCAGTTTCTCATCGTAGGCGATTTGCGAGAGATGGTCGAGGAAGCTGCCGTTGAAATAGAGCTCTTTGGTGAGCGTATCGTTTTGCACATTGGTAGCCCGCGCCGCAACCGCACCCGCCATGCCGCCGGTAAGTGCCGCAACGGAGAAGATTCCCACACCCGTTGCCGCATTATAACTCACCGCCGAAAGATTGATGAATTTGTTACCCGCCAGCTCAATTTTCTCAATCGCCGTGCCCGCGCTTGTGAATTGGTCGGTGATGGTTGCGAGCGTGCGTCCGCCGTATTTCACATCGAGATCGTTGCCGTGTTTAACAAGCGACAGATTGGCCACATTCGCCGCCGCAAGCCAGGAAAGCAGCAGCGTGTCGCTGCCGCCCGTATCGCTGATGATGTCATTGGCATCCAGCACATTGTCGAGCACTGCATAGGT
Organism: uncultured Rickettsiales bacterium; assembly: GCA_964405685.1. Lineage (GTDB taxonomy): Bacteria > Pseudomonadota > Alphaproteobacteria > Rickettsiales > SXRF01 > CAYOOP01. Next base: position 93,349 of record CAYOOP010000001.1, on the reverse strand, counting down.
GTCATTACCCTCTTCACCCGCCAGCGTATCGGCGCCCAGGCCGCCCACCAGAATATCATTCCCGAAGCCGCCGGATTCGGTGTCATCGCCGTCACCGCCGTCGATATAATCGTCATCCATGCCGCCGAGCAGCACATCGTTGCCCGCGCCGCCTACCAGGTTGTCGTTGCCCAAACCGCCATCGGCGAAATCGTTGCCCAAGCCGCCGACGATCAGATCGTTGCCGTTATCACCATGCAAAATATCGATGTCTTTGCCGCCTGCGATGAAGTCGTTCCCATCGCCGCCGTAGATCGTGTCGTTACCATCGGTGCCGAAAACAATGTCTGCGCCGTCGCCGCCCGTAATCGAATCGTTTCCGAGATTGCCGAGGATCAGATCGTCGCCCGCGCCTCCCTCCATGGAATCGTCGCCCTCACCGCCATCGAGCGTATCGTTACCTTCTTCACCGGCGACTGCATCGTCACCCATGCCCGCAAGAATATAATCGTCGCCCGCACCGCCGTTGGCGATGTCATCACCCGAACCCAGATGCACAAAATCGTTGCCCGTGCCGGCGATGACGATATCGTCGCCGTCCTCACCGAAGATCGTGTCGTCGCCGCCGTCGCCTTGCAGTATATCCTTGCCGTCGCCGCCGTTTAGGATGTCGTTTCCATCGCCGCCGATCAGTGCATCGTCCCCTGCGCGGCCTTCGAGATAATCCGATCCGCCGTTGCCGAGAATATAGCTGTCGACGCCCGCGTGATCCACCAGCACATCCTCGCCCGCCGCGCCGATGATGTGCGTAATACCCTTGGCAAGAATCGTCGACCCATTCGTACTTGTCGCAATCAGCGCATTGACCATGTGTCCCGTGCCGTCATCGATCTGCTGGATGGTATAAATCGAGTTAATCACTAGCGACGGATCCCCGAATTCGCCTGCGTGGAAGACTTTGCCTTGATAAAGAAACGAGAGAATTTTCGATTGAACATAGGCCGCCAATGCCGAGACAATCGGCCCCGAACCCGGGAGATAGATATTGGCTATATAGCCAGCCAACGCCGCGTTCGCCGCCAAATACGTTTGTATGCCGAGCATAATCCAGTCGCCTTGATCATACCCGTCGGAGTTCAGCAACCCACTGACCAAGGTGACCACTGCCGCCACCATCGGAACCGACGCGGCATCCCCCAGATATTGCGACGCATAGTGCTGCGCTACTACCGCTGATACGGTAGTAATTGCCGCGTTTCTATATTGTTCACCATTCCAATCGTTGATATGGAATGCAAAATCGACCGCCATACGCTCAAGCGAGATAGCCACCAAGCCGCTTATTTCACCCGCACTAACGGCATCAACACCAAGCCTTTGGAACACATTGCTCATGATTGTACTGGCTTGCGAATGGGTAATCGTGCCGGAAATTTCGCTTGCCAGAAAACGTTGCGACATAAACTTGGCCAGACCAATGAATGCATCACTGGCACTGAGCGTTCCATCCGCAAGATTAACGATGTTGTTGCCGAGCCATTCCGCAATTGTCGTTTGCGCGCCATTTGTATCCGTAAACCACTTCATCCCATTCTCAATTTCATGCGTAATGAAATCGGTAACGGCGACAGCGGCGGATTGAAAGGAATGCATTACGTCGCTTAAGGCATAGCTTACGCCGTTAACAACCGTTGTTGCCGTGTCTGAGATGAGGCTGATGAGGGTTTCACCATTTGTGCCAGCGGTTCCGATGGTCACCCCGTTTGTCGAAATACCACCTAAACTACTGAGAACTTTATTGACATCACCACTATACACAGTCGCAGTAGACATGCTGTTATTTGTGGCATCCACAAAAGTTGCCGTAGTAATTGCGCTATCCGGACCAAGTCCACCCGTTTTTACTTGATGTGTTATATGGGCAATAGTGGCTGCTTTATCTTGCGTACTTAAATTACCAGAAGAAACGACTACAGAACCGTATTCATGTACGATACCAACCGATGTTTGCCCCGTTGCCGGAAGTGTTATGCCGATAGTAGCTACATAGCGGGGTGGTGCGGCCTGTCCATCGCTTGTAAAAATATTTTGGATTGCCTGACCAATTGCATCGACGGCTGAACTCAAGGATGTTGACGACGCCCAATCAACAAAAGCATCTGCACTTTGTTTAATGGCAAGCAGCAAATTTCCAATTTGGTTTCCTGCTTCATCTAAAAACGAATTGCCTGCTCGAGAAACACTCCACATTTCTTGGAAAGCATTTGCAGCATTTATTCCGTTTCTAGTTTGGTTTAATACTACATCTTTGAATGCGGATCGAAAATTAACAGTAGATACATCATCAAAATAATTGATTCCTAAATCTGTATAAGAACCACTGCCAACGAATTCTTCAAAAAATGTTCCACCCCATGAGGTTTTTGGCAGTCCGTTTATAGCATATATATCGTAATGATAATCAGCGATTGCTGAATAAGAAATGATGCCGTCTGCAGTGTTTGCCCTTAAATAACAGTCTTCGAAAGCCAAATTGATAAGTACCCGAGCGTTTACATCACTGATTTGCGTATCTGTCCATGTAGGATGTAGTTCTTTCAATTCGCTGTTTAGTAAATTATTGGCATAGGTACCAAACCCTCCGTCATTACGGACCACAGTTAAAGCTGCATTGCCATATGCAATGTTATTTTCAGAAAGATAAGTATAATAGACGGCGGCTAAGTTTTTGGCCGCACTAACCTCTGCAGAGGTAATAGTGCCGTTGTTTGCTTTGTCTTTGTATAGTTGCAGATTGTTAAGGTAAGATGTGGCTACCGATTGGCTAAAAGACATACTATTTCTCCTATTTCTCAATTAACATAATAGATCCCCAGGCAACCAACACTCCCACCGGGTAATGTATGCAAGGCACAAAAGCCAAAGCATAGAGCTTAGCAAAATAGGCAGCCCATCGATGGCGTGCATTTTTTGAGCATCGCCATAATGAAAAACAAAACATAAAAGGGTATACAAAAACAAAAATACCCCCCAAAATTCCTATTAAGTCTCTCATTAATATAACATTATACTTTGAAAAAAATACGCACACCCCGACCATAATACTCGATACATACAGCACGACTCCCCACAACCAAAAAACCACCCAAAGTTTTTCCTGCCCTTTAAGGGATTTTTTTGCCGAAGTAAAAATGGTACTAAATACTTTCATTAGTCCATCTTATGTATGACTGAAAATTCCACCCCCTCATACCCATCACTCCCCCAGACACCGTTGATTTTTTTTGTTATCAATCTTGCATTACTCGGTCGTCAATCAAAGCTGCCGATACGCGGCAGCATGCACTACGTTAGCATCGTCGGTGGGGATAATTGGAATAGGAGAGACTGCCGTGAGAAAGCGGCATGTGGAAGTTCAGATTATACGCTAACAGACTAATCATATGCGCTCCATTATCTGCTTAAAAAATAGCATGCGAGATATCCTATTTCTCGAAATGGTTACTCAACATTTCATAGTGTTAAATAAAAATCAACCATTCTTTGAGCTATGGCTATAGATGAGCATGAAGGTCTGAAACCCTTGCTTACGGAACATTCCATTGCCCTTTGGGCAAAACAGATAAATTAGAAGGCGATTTTCTTAAGATTGGTGGAAATGCAATACGATAGAGGCAATGTACCGCCTTAAAAACTGGTGCTGCTGAAGTGAATCGAACACTCGACCCCGTCATTACCAATGACGTGCTCTACCACTGAGCTACAGCAGCACTAATAAGGCCGCGGATCATTGCCATAGCGTGTGCGGTATGGCAAGTGGTTTTGTATAAACATCATGGCTTTATTATGCGGTTGCGGGTAGCGTGACATCACAATCTCATTGCATAATCTCGGGTTTTTTGAGACTATCGGCGGTAACGATATGAAAAACAAACCGGAACCGCAGGGGAAGCCGAAGCCAAACGCGCTTAAGCAGCAGCGGTTGGCGGATGCGCTCAGAGCCAATCTGAAACGCCGCAAGGCGGATAAGAAAGGGTAGGATGGACGTTTTGGAAAAACCCGACCTGAAAAAAGCCCTCGCTCATTTGCGAAATAAGAAGCTGTTTATCCAACGGAAAATGATCGAGGATAAAGAGCAGGAGAATAAGCGCGCTGCGGATTTGGAAGATTTGCTGCAAACGTCCTACCAACAAAACTACGCGGGGCCGTCGCCGGAGACGACCGAAAAAGTCGCTTATTACCGCAATAAGGTGACAGGCCATAAGCGCGAAGCCAAAGAGCGTTGGAACCGGTTTGCCGGCACCTCAGACGGTGGCGGGCGCGGCCTTTAATTTGGCGATATAAGTAGCCAACGCAGCCTTTACTTTGTGACGTAATAGATAGACCGCAATCAGATTGGGTAGCGACATGCCGAGAATGAGCAGGTCGGAAAAATCGAGCACCACGCCAAAATGCATGATGCCGCCAAGGAATGTCGCAGTACAAAAAATAATTTGGTACACGCGAATACCGCGCTTGCCAAATATATAGCTCCAGGCGATTTCGCCGTAATAGCTCCAGGCAATGGTGGTGGAATAGGCAAACACGAGCACGTTGACGGCAAGCAAAATGGTGAACCAATCGCCTACGCTTGCGAAGGCATGTGCGGCGATCAACACACCATCATCCGCTTTGGCGCCCACGTGGCTTTCAGTGATCAGCACCATGAGGCCGGTGAGTAGCCCCACCATGGCAGCAAAGAATGGTTCAAGTAATGCAACGACGCCTTGTTGTACGGGGTCTTTCACACGCGCGCAAGCGTGGGTAATGGGTGCAGAACCGAGGCCTGCTTCGTTGGCGAACATGGCGCGTTTGAAAGCGAGTGCGAGCATGCCGATGAAGCCGCCGGTTGCGGCTTGGCCGGTGAAGGCGCAGGTGAAAATTTCAGCGAGCGTTGCGGGCAAATGGTTGATGTGCGTGCCGACAATGATGAGTGCGCACATGAGGTAGAGAATGCCTTTGAGCGGTGTGATCACATCCGCCACCTTGGCAATGCGTTTGATGCTGCCGATCAATACAACGAAGACAAACAAAGCGATGGTCAGCGATGTGGCCCACTCAAAACCGTGTAGTGCACTGAAAGTGTTGGTCAGCATTTTCACAGCCTGGTTGGATTGAAACATGTTGCCGCCGCCGAGTGCGCCGCCTAAGCAGAAAATAGCAAAGACAATCGCAAGTACGCGACCGCAGCGTTTGAAGCCGAGCTCGTCGAGGCCGTGTTCGATGTATTGAAACGGGCCGCCGAAGACTTTGCCGGTTGCATCCATGCGGCGGTATTGCTGGCTTAGGGTGACCTCGGCAAATTTACTGGCCATGCCGAGTAAGCCTGCAACGACGATCCAGAAAATAGTGCCGGGGCCACCGATGACAACAGCAACCGAAATGCCGGCAATCGAGCCCAGGCCGACGGTTCCGGCAAGTGCGGAAAGTAGCGCTTGCAGATTGCTCACTTCACCTTCGCCTTGTTTTTCGCGCGCCAAAACCAAGGCAAACGCATGGCGAAACAGGCGGAAATTAACAAAGCGCAGATAGAGGGTAAAAAACACGGCGGCAACGGCCAGCCACAAGACGATGAAAGGGAAGCCGGCGACGGGGTAGAACAGCACGCCCGCAAGGCCTGCGACGAGGGAGGTGAAGCCGGACTGGAAAATTTCAAACAAGCCACTGTTTTCCATACATAAACCAAATAAATTAAAGTTTCTCGTGCTGTGTCATACGCTTGTCATACTTCGCTGATAGAATAAAGCTATGAAAATCTATCATTTTGCTGACAACGCCCCCCTGACCTTGGTGGTTATGGACGACGGCGGTGCCAAGGACGGCACGCATGCCGTGCTTTTCGCGCGCGCGGGGTTGGCGGCAGGTAGCCTTTCGAAAATCCGTCATGAGTTTGATGCCGCGGGTATGTTTGTGGCTGGAGACGTTGAAAACGGCCAGCAAGTCTTGCGCGTTTACGACATCGGCAGTGAAGAACATGTACTGAATATTTTGCGCAAATCCGGCGTGCCGCCGATTAGCTCGGTGGATCACGATGCGACTCACCACACCCGAACCCTGGCGAAAAATCTGCAAGATATTAGCGTCAAAGGCGCGGGCATTGGTTTTACGGTGGCGGATCTGGCGTTGGTAGGTTCAGGCTATATGAGCGGGCGCTATAAGGAATGCATCACCGGTTCGATTTTTTCGGTCGGCAGCATGTTGCTTGCCAAATACGGCAATAAAAGTTCCGAACTGCACTTGAACGATCTCTCGTGCAAGCTGGGCAATTATTTGAAAGAAAGTGGTTACGATTTAAGTACCGAAGGCCCGGTATCGCTGGAGCGTTTGAAACGTTGCGAAGGATTTACCAAGCAGTTGGAGACCTTCATGTATGCGCATCCGACCCAGGTATTTAATAGCTTCGTAGCGGTTGCGGGTGTGCCGCTGATGATGTCGGGCATGCAGCATCGCAAACCATTTGATACGCTGGCGGGTGCGCTAGTGACGGGCGGTGCGCTTTGCGGGTTGTTGATTCCGGAAAAGAAACCTGATACCAGCGTTCCGCAAGAGCAAAAATCCACTTGGCAGAAAGCGAAAGAATGGGTGCAGGAGCGACCGCTACGCATACCAAGCATCATGTGGGCGGCAAATAATTTCTCGATGTTTGTAAGTGCGATGAAAGAACGTGCGGTAACCCCCGCGCAAAAAAGCTATCGTTTTAAATTCGCCGGTGTAGCCGCAAACCTCACCGCCAATGCATTCACGTTTATTTCTTCCAAAGACGAAGCAACGGGTTTTGCTACCGAACCTGAAAACGTATCAGCACTGGAAGCCGTTGCTGTGCAAATGATCATGGCGCAGCCGAAAGCGAAGCAGCACGAAGTGATCGATCAAATTGCCGGGTTTTTAAGTGCGCAACCTGAAGTCAAAATTCCAGCGAGTACTCTTGCTAAAGAAATGCGAAATAAAATCGCACAGTTGGAGCAAAGCCCGTGGTACACACCCACTACGCCAGCGGTGATTCCTGAAAAGCGTGCATCCGAACCGGCGGCATCAAACTGGGTGGAACGTGTACATCCACCAGAACTTCACCAAGAATACGCGCGTTAAACTATTTTTGTTGGACACTATTCTGCTTGAAATCACCTCAAGTGGCGTAAACCACCCGAAGCCCGCAGGGCGAGGGGTGGTGCCTCGAGCCGGAATCGAACCAGCGACACAGGGATTTTCAATCCCTTGCTCTACCAACTGAGCTATCGAGGCATCTCAAAAAGAGCCTGGCTTATAAAAGAAGCGGTTAGGATTGTCTAGCCTCTATTCCCACTCCAGGGCGCCTTTTTTCCATTCGTAAATGAAACCGATGGTTAGAATACCGAGGAAAAACATCATGCTCCAGAAGCCGAATTCGCCGACTTCTTGGAGGGAAACGGCCCAGGGGAAGAGAAAAGCCACTTCTAGGTCAAAGATAATAAAAAGAATAGCGACCAGGTAAAACCGCACATCAAACGCGCCACGGGCGTTGCCATAGGCCGGAAACCCGCATTCATAGGGTGAAAGCTTCTCAGTATCTGGGTTGCCCTTGCGCGCAATCATCGGTGCCACGCTCATAATCAGCGCCAGCGCACCGGCGATGCCCATGAATACTAGAATCGGGAAATAGGAGGAAAGAACGTCCATAAGCCTCAAATCTAGAGCTAAACTATTGGCAAGGCAAGAGGATTTCTTAGCCCAAAAATCTTGGGTATTGTCATCATCTTGTCATATTGAAATGGTAGAGTTGGGGATAGCAATATAAAGGAAAAGTATGAGTCTGTTCGAAAGAGAATCGCACGCGGAGTGGATGAAGCGTTTTAAAGAAGCGCCACGCCCGGCCTACATGCCAGAAACGCCTAATATTGCTACCTCGTATGAAAACAATTTGGATAGAGTTGTCCGACTTGAAGCGAACGCCGTGCAACGTAAACAGGAACTAGGCCAGCATAGGGAACGAGTGATGTATCTGATTACGGAAGTATTCACTCATTTACGGGATGAGAATTACGCGGAGCAACTAAAGCAAGAAATTGGAACCTGTTTGGAAATGCGTGAGCCAACATTAACAAGAGACATGCTTAGCAAGCTCGTATCCGTACACGACCAGCTAGATACGACATTTCGTGATACTTCTGGTGAAATCGCCCTCAGACAAGCTGCCATGGACTGCCAAACGGCGTTGGATGAGCAAAAAACACAAAGCAATGGAAGGAAATCCCCATGACCGAAAAAACAGGACAAACTATATGGGATATGCTTGCGCAACAAGTACAAGCCGCTGTGCCAGAGAGTGTGCGTAATATCCGCTTGGAAGATGCACACACCATCCAAAGCTCGCGAAGCGTTTGGGCGCTGGCTAGGAAGGATTTACAGGAAAAAGGAAATCTCGCGCAGCCTTCCGCAAGTGGTGGGTATAGTAAGACGTAAACAGTATATCTTAAGTCTCACCAGTCCGACTTCGCTCTATGAGCTACGACGGACACTCCGTTTCGCAAGGCCGCACCTTCGGTGCGGGCGAAACGGGTGGAGCGGGTGAAGGGAATCGAACCCTCGCTTAAAGCTTGGGAAGCTCTCGTTCTACCATTGAACTACACCCGCACATGCAAAGCATGTGCTGCTTGTATTAGATGTTCCCGGAGTTTTCTACTGAAAACTCCATGGAACGCAGCTTCGCTGGCTCATGGCTGACTCACGCTACTGCGCTCGAATCACTGCATCTTCATTCCCACTCAATCGTACCCGGCGGCTTGCTTGTATAATCATAGGTCACGCGGTTGATGCCGCGGACTTCGTTGACGATGCGCGAGGCGACGCGAGCGAGGAATGCGTGGGAAAACGCATAGACATCAGCGGTCATGCCGTCCGTCGAAGTCACCGCGCGGAGACTGCACACAAAATCATAGGTGCGGGCATCGCCCATCACGCCGACGGTTTTAACGGGCAGCAATACGGCAAAGGCCTGCCAGATGTCGCGATACAAACCGGCGTTTCTGATTTCTTCGATATAAATGCTATCGGCCTTTTGCAGCAGCGTGACTTTTTGCGCGCTCACCTCACCCAGCACGCGAATGCCAAGGCCGGGGCCTGGGAAAGGGTGACGCCAGACCATGTCTTCTTTCATGCCGAGTTCGATGCCAAGCAGCCGCACTTCGTCTTTGAAGAGTTCACGTACCGGTTCCACGAGCGCCATTTTCATGCGCTCCGGCAACCCGCCAACATTGTGGTGCGATTTAATAGTCACACTCGGGCCGCCGTGGAACGAAACGGATTCAATCACATCCGGATAAAGCGTGCCCTGCGCTAGAAAATCCGCGCCGCCGATGGCCTCTGCTTCTTTCTCGAACACTTCGATAAAGGTTTCGCCGATGATTTTGCGTTTGCGTTCCGGGTCTTCCACGCCTTTCAAACGTTGGAGAAACAGTGCGCTTGCATCTACATGCGTCAGCGGAATATGGAAGTGGCTGGCGAACAGCGCTTTGACTTGTTCCGCCTCATTCGCGCGCAACATGCCCGTGTCGATGAATATGCAGGTGAGTTGGTTACCAATGGCTTCATGGAGCAGCGCGGCGACGACGGAAGAATCTACACCACCAGACACCGCGCAAATCACGCGCTTATCGCCCACTTGCTTTCGCACAGCGTCAATGGCTTGCGCGCGGAAGGTTTTCATCGTCCAATCTCCTGCACAACCGGCAATATTGCGCACGAAATTGCGAATCAGATTCGCGCCATCGGGCGTATGCACCACTTCCGGGTGAAACTGCACGCCGTAGATGCGTTTTTGTTCGTTGGCAATCGCCGCAAACGGTGCTGATGGCGTCGTTGCAATCGCGTGGAATCCATCTGGCAATTTATCAACACAATCGCCATGGCTCATCCATACCGTTTTCTTGTCGCCCTTTTTCCATACGCCGGCAAACAACGGCGAATCCGCAACCACTTCCACCTCAGCACGGCCAAATTCGCGATTGTCCGATGGCGTAACATTGCCGCCGAGTTGTTGGCAGATCGTTTGTTCACCGTAGCAAATGCCGAGCACCGGCACGCCAAGCGCATACACCGCTTCCGGCGCTTTGGGTGAAAAATCATGATGCACGGACGCCGGACCGCCGGAGAGAATAATGGCTTTCGGCGCGAAGGATTTTAATTCCGCATCCGGAATGTTAAATGGTTTCACTTCCGAATACACGCCGCACTCGCGCACCCGCCGCGCAATCAACTGCGTCACCTGCGAGCCAAAATCAAGAATCAAAATACGGTCGGTCATAGGCCAGCGAAATTAGTGATTTTTGTAATAGGTGCAAGGATTTCATGGGAAAAACCCGCACAGGGTATAGTTGACATATATTAATATGTCGAGCACAATAGCACCGGACAGTATGAAACCAACACTTTCTCCGCTGCAACACGCTGCATTCGAGCGTGTCCTATTCTTTGAACGTGAACTCGAAAAACGAGGGTTGCGCGTTCGTATGTCGTTTGAGCAGGAATTTAGTTCGGTTCATTCGGCTGCTATACTTCAAAAAGCGCTTGAACCTTTACAGCGGGTATTGCCTACGTTGCTTAGTCTTGGTCCTGATCATGAATTACTCGAAGCACGGTTTGGTACGGACCACAGCTGCCGTTATCGTCCAAGCGAAGTGGCGACAGATGTTGAAGCATTCCGTCAACATGGCGCGCAATTATTGAGTGATATCATTCAACAAGAAATAAAAGCGCTTAAATTTCTCCCTGCAAGTGGCGATGCGCTGCTTTTTCCTATCATGCGAGGATTACATGTAAACTACAGCGTTTATGATCGAGAAGGAAATGATCTATTCGATAGTACTGGTTTCAGACGTATCAACGCCGAGCGTTTGATGAATTTGCAATATCACGCAGGCCTTGCATTCATTCAAAGTGAAGAAAACTTGCTGGGGCGGGTTGGGAATACAACGATTGGGCTCCACAAAGAAAAGGATGTGTATACTGTTGTTGAGCGCCGAAAAGCTTTCATTGGTAAATCGCCCAGCCCAGACTATTTTCCTGATTACTATCTCGAAGACCGTCTGCCGCCTGCGGATGCGGACCCTTTTGTAATGGCGGCTTTGCATATGGCCGCAGTGTATGATGCGGTAACGCAGTATCCACAGCTACGTGACCAATCGGTTATTACCAAAGCAATGGTAGACAATGCATGGCCTAATGTATCCGATGGAATAGATAATTCACACAGTTTTCGCATTCGAAAACGGAACATGAGTGGGTGGAAGCAACAATTTAGAAAATCTGAAAATCAAGGACTTGGCGGTTTTCTTGCGCAGCACGATAATTATGGTTTACGCCAGCTACTTGGGAATGACTTATATGAGGGGATCGCACGCGAATACCCACTGTCAACAACACCTTCTATAGGCAGCTAATTCACCACAATCTCAGCCCGGCGGTTTTTCTCTTCCACTACGTCATCGCCGGTTTTAACGACCGGGTCGGTCTCGCCAAACCCGAAGGTTTTGATGCGTTTTTCAGCGACGCCAAGTTTAATCAGCGCTTTTCTTACCACACCCGCGCGACGCTCCGAGAGTTCCATATTATATTTGTCAGCGCCGGAGGTGTCGGTGTGGCCATTGACGACAATATCCACTTCACCACGACCTTCGAGGTCTTTCAAAATGGCTTCCACCGTTCGTTTTGCTGCATCGTTCAACTCCGCACGGTTCAGTGCGAAATAGACCAAATAGTTGAGGTTGGTGGGCTTGACTTCCGCAGCAGCGGTCGCCGCTTCAGGCGCAGCCGGTGCTTCAGCGGCAGGCGCGGCGGCATCGGCCGATTGAATCGCCGTTTGTTCTTCTTCCGCAGCTTTGGCTAGCGGCTCATACGCCTCATTGAATTTACCCTTGCAGAATTCCGCATCCGGCCCGTTATGGTTCGCCTGATCGAGCCAGCAATCATAGTAATATTGCACATCGGCGAAAATGCGGGGGCGTTCATCACCCTGCTTGGTATCCAGCAATCGCACCAGCTTTTCCGCCGCATTGCTGATCTCGACGGCGTCGGCGTCCGCACCTTCGAATGTGGCAGGGTCTTCCGGTTGCACATCCTGACCATAGGCCGCTTGCAGGCCTTTATCGGAGAAATAGGTGGCGCGATCGTAATCCCCCGCCTTGTCGGCGGTTTCTGCATATTGCAAATAGCGCGCGGCGAGCTGCGCCTGAAACGGCGAACCTTTGGGCGCCGTGGCGCGCAATTGCTCCAGGCTTTCCGGGCCAGAGCAGGCGGTTAGATTTAAGCCCATGATGAGCGCGAGACTTGCTTTATAAAACAGGCGCATAACGTCAATCCCCCAATTAATTTCGCTCCCCGAAATCAAGCCATACACCAATTTGCTTGCATGTAAAAGCAAAACTCCTTATATCACCGCATCATTTTGAATTAGGAGACTTTATGGCCATCGAACGCACACTTTCCATTTTAAAACCCGACGCCACCGCGCGGAACTTAACCGGCAAAATCAACGCCGTGTTTGAAGGTGCGGGTTTCCGCATCGTCGCCCAAAAACGCACGCGCTTGTCGCGCCTGCAAGCCGGCCAGTTCTACGCTGTACATAAAGACCGCCCGTTTTACGGTGAATTGGTAGAGTACATGGTCTCTGCCCCTGTGGTGGTGCAAGTGCTTGAAGGCGAAAATGCGGTAGCGAAACACCGCGAAGTGATGGGCGCGACGGACCCCGCAAAAGCCGCAGAAGGTACCGTGCGTAAATTGTTCGGCGTCAGCGTCGGCGAAAACACCGTGCACGGTTCCGATTCACTCGAAAACGCTGGAAACGAAATCCGCTTCTTCTTTAGCGATTGTGAGATTGTGGGCTAATTAGCGGCCGGGGTAGCCGGGTTGTGGCTTCCCTTGTTCCAAGGATTGTTTCCACTGTCGGGAAGTACTGTCAGGTTCTTCTGATGCGGCGCGCGCAGCTGGAGTTGCTTTGTCCAAAGTCGGCGGGTGATTTACAAGAGTTGCTGCGCCTGATGCGATCGCTACCGCACCCAGTGCTGCCAACCCTACTTTTTCGGCAAGCGAGAGTTTATCGTCGCGGTCACTGCTCATTAGCTCCATGATTCCTTGCAATAAAGTCTTCAGCGAGATGGTTGGGCAATTACTTCCGCGCGGCTGGTCGGGTGTGATGGCGTGATGTCTTTTGGCTCCACGCTGACTTCAGCAGCAGGCACTTCCGACTGTGCGGCCTCAAGCGTTTGTTGCCATATAGGCTCGCTTTGTAATTCCACAACGCGTTCACGAATCATACGTATTTGGTCTTGAAGTGTATCTAACTTCCCTACGCTTTCCAGATCCGGGGCTGCTGTTTTAGCGATGGTTTCTCTGAGTGTAGGGTCCGCCAATGTTTTTCCGTCGAGTATAGCGCTTTGGGTCAGACCGCTGCCTATTATTCCGCCAAGCAGTCCGCCTACAGCGGCTGTCGCCGCGCCAGTTCCCAAGAGCGTCAACCCGGTTATATCTTGCCGCTTCAATTCATCTCTAGTTGCTGCCCTATCTGCCTCTTGATTATGACTGTGTGGTTTATCGGACATAAAACCTCCTGTGGATGTGAATGAGAACTGCTTCTTTATAGCAAACTACTTTTGCCCATAGTATGAAGGTTCTATTACAATTATCGCTTGGCGATTTTTGCCAATACGGCAGGGTAAAGCCGGTGCTCGGTGGCGTGGATGCGGGTGGCCAAAGTTTCTTCCGTATCATTTGGTAATACAGAGACTTGCTCTTGTCCAAGAATCTCCCCGGAGTCCATTTCTTCACTGACCCAATGCACCGTGCAGCCGGTGATTTTTGCACCCGCCTTCAGCGCGTCGGCAATCGCATGTCCGCCTTTAAACTCGGGCAAGAGGGAAGGGTGGATATTGAGCATTTTACCCTGCCACTCCTTCACAAACCATGGCGACAGCAAACGCATGAACCCGGCGAGACAGATGATTTGGATTTCGTGCTTTTTTAATTCCACATCCACCGCGCGATCAAAACTTTCTCGGTCAGGAAAATTTGTGTGCGAAATAATGACGCTTGGAACATTTGCTTTTTTTGCACGCTCCAACCCATACGCATCCGCCTTATTCGAAATGACGAGCGCAATCTCCGCCGGATATTCGGGCGCTTTCGCCGCATCCATCAACGCTTGCAGATTGCTGCCATTGCCGGAAATGAGAACTGCCGCTCTTTTTTTATTCATATCCACCTCGTTTTGTCATCCTGCTTAAGTAGCGGGATCTGGCGCTTCACGGTAGTGAAGCAGAAAGATCTTATCACGGCGAAGACTCGCCTTACCAGATCCCGGCATGCGCCGGGATGACAGAACTAAACAATTTCAACTCCGTACTCTTTGCGAGGGATCACTTCGCCGATGGTAAAAACGGTTTCGCCGGACGCTTCGAGCTGTGACTTAATAGTGGCACTTGCTTCTTTGCTCACCACAATCACCATGCCGATACCGCAGTTAAACGTGCGCCACATTTCATCATCCGCAATGTCACCCGTTTGTTGCATCCAGTGAAACACCGGTAACACAGGCCATGAGCCGGTATTTAATCGTACTGCGAGTTCTTGTGGCAGCACACGCGGAATGTTTTCCAACAACCCACCACCGGTGATGTGCGCGAGCGCCTTCACGCCCTTTCCTGCCTCGGTTTTAAACAACGAAACTAGCGGTTTTACGTAGATTTTCGTAGGAGCAAGCAAGGCATCGCCTAGGCTTTTAGACGTATCGAAGGGCGCTGGAGTAGCGTACGAAAGCCCAGCTTGATTTACCAAGTAACGCACCAGCGAATAGCCGTTGGAATGCACACCGGATGAGGTAAGACCAAGGACGACGTCGCCAATCTTAATATCGCCGCGCGGCAGCGTTTCCCCGCGCTCTACGGCGCCGACGGAAAACCCTGCGAGATCGTATTCTTCGTTGCCATACATGCTGGGCATTTCGGCGGTTTCACCGCCAATCAATGCGCAAGCCGCTTGTTTGCAGCCTTCGGCGATTCCAGCAATCACCTTCTCGGCAATGCCCACTTCCAACTTTCCGGTTGCGAAATAATCGAGGAAGAAAAGGGGTTCAGCGCCTTGCACCACCAGGTCATTTACGCACATGGCGACGAGGTCGATCCCAATCGACTCGTGCTTGCCAGCGATTTGTGCGACTTTGAGCTTGGTGCCGACACCATCGGTGGTGGCGACTAATATCGGGTCTTTGAAGCCTGCAGCCTTGGGGTCAAACAGGGCACCAAATCCACCTAGGCCGCCCATGCAGCCCAAGCGGGCGGTGGCTTTGGCGAGCGGTTTGATGCGTTCGACCAATTGATTACCCGCGTCAATATCTACGCCGGCGGTTTTGTAACTTGCTTGTGTCATGGGTTTATTCATGTAGTATCCTGGTTCGATCGTCAAGTAAGCTTATGCACCAACTCTTCGCTGTTTTACTATGTTTTTTCCTACTTGCGCCTGGAATCGCCCCGGCGCAGGAGGCGCTGTTTACCACCGAAACCGAGGTGGATCAAATGGGTGCGGACCCTGTAAAAGCCAAGAATGAGGGGCTAATTGTCGCAGAAAAGCAAGGGTTGAGCGCACTGCTTGAGAAATTTGCCCCCGATTTGCGCGAGGGGCTGATACAAACGCTCGATGCCGAAATGATCGATGGATTGCTCCATTCCAAAGAAGTGGTTTCCGAATCCCTAAACGGTAATCGCTACCGTGCCAAGATCCGCCTTAATTTCTCGGCCCTTAAAGTCAATACATTGATTGATGATCGCATTAAAGCGCTGCAATCGGATCAGGTGCTCAAGCAGCCTTCGAGCTTGGTGTTTCCTATTCTCCTCGTCAACGATAAGCGGCTGCTTTTTGAACCCAAAAATCTGTGGCGTAAGGCGTGGGTGGATTCGGGCATTTCGCACCGCAGCGGCATGTTGATTTTGCCTTATGGCGATATGAACGACTTGGCAACGATTACGGCTGAGGAAGCGATCAAACAGGAATACAAAGATTTCAGCCCCATTTTGCGCCGCTATGGTGTGCGCGATGCGGTGGTTGCGATTGCCGAGCTCACAGGATCGGAGAAAAAACGTGAGCTAAAAGTGTTGATGCGCCGCGTGCAGGCGACCAAGGAAAGCATTACGCGCTATCAGT
The DNA here is from genome assembly GCA_964405685.1 of uncultured Rickettsiales bacterium. GTDB lineage: Bacteria > Pseudomonadota > Alphaproteobacteria > Rickettsiales > SXRF01 > CAYOOP01. The sequence continues at coordinate 77,167 of CAYOOP010000001.1, read as the reverse complement.
TCCCCGCCGATCCTGGTGTGGATGATATGACGTTGATGCAGCAAGCATGCGCTGAACTTGCAAGCCATATTGATGGTGAGCAGGCGGCTACACAAGTGACCATTAATTCGCAAACAAAAAATGCCGGTGTGCAATTGGTGGTGGTCGGTGTCAGATCGCCAAAAAACTACGCTTTATTACGTCAGAAAATCGCCACGCTACCGCAGGTCGACAACGTCGAAATGGTGGCATTCAGCGCAACCCAAGCTGATCTGCAGGTTTACTATCACGGCACGGCAGAGCAATTGCAAGAGGCGCTGCGGGCGCTGAAAGTGCGCCTCACTGTGCTGCCAAACTATTGGACCGTGGAAGAGGGCGTATGACCAGAAACACCAGAGCAACCTTGTGGTGGCTCGGCATTATCGGCTTTTTTATCCTGATGCTCTACCAACTCCGCGTCATCCTCCTGCCGTTTGTGATTGCGATGATGGCAGCGTATCTGCTTGATCCGGTGGTTGATCGCTTGCAGCGTTTGCGCCTGTCGCGCGGGCTTGCGACGATGGTAGTAACCGTGGTGTTTTTCACGCTGGTTGCACTGCTTGCCATTGCTTTGTTCCCGCTGGTGTCTGAGCAGTTGGCTGGCCTCATCAGCTCCATACCGCATGTGGTGGAACAGGCTACCGCGTTTTATAACAGCAAGGTGGAAAACTTATTGGCCGCAGTGCCTGACAGCCAAATCAGCACCGTTAAAGGCGCTTTCGGTAACTTCACCGACATGGCAACGAGTATGCTGACCGGCTTCGCAGGTGGTCTGTTCACCTCCGGCGCTAGTGTGTTAAACGTCGTTGCGCTACTACTACTTACCCCCGTCGTATCCTTCTACCTGCTCAAAGACTGGGACCACATTTTAGACGTGATCGATGAACTGTTGCCACGCAAACATGCGAAAACCGTGCGCGCGCAAGCCAATGAAATCGACCGTACCATTAGCGGGTTTTTGCGCGGGCAAGTTTTAGTGTGTGCGGTGCTTGCCGTTTACTACGCCGTTGCGCTTACGATTGTTGGTGTGCCGTTTGGCTTGTTGGTCGGCGGTTTAACCGGCGCGCTCACCATCATTCCCTACGTCGGCTGGTGCTCCAGCTTTCTGCTGGCGCTTGCGCTTGCCTATACGCACGGCGACCCGGCGCACCACATGCTGATTGGTGTTGTGGGGATTTATTTGGTAGGGCAGGTGATCGAGAGCTATTTCCTTACGCCCAAACTCGTTGGCGACCGTGTAGGGTTGCACCCGCTGTGGCTTATTTTTGGCATGTTGGCGGGTGGCGTATTGCTTGGATTTGTTGGGGTCTTGCTCGCCGTTCCCATCACTGCCGTCATTGGTGTACTCACGCGGTTTACGGTGGAACGCTACCGCCACAGCAGCCTCTACAAAGGCTAGCCGTGCAATACCCCATCCCCCTCGTACTCCCGGATGATTACACCCGCGCGCGGTTTTACCCTTCGCCCTGCAACGAAGAAGCATTGACGCTGGTCGAACATTTTCCACGCGCGCAGGCCATTGGTGCGGTGATCATTGGCCCTAAAGCGTCGGGTAAAACCTATCTTGCGCAATTATGGGCGGCGCGTGTGCATGCGAAGCCGCTGGTTGCCATTGATCCATTGGCACCGCTTTCATGCCCCATCGTCGTTGACGATGCAGAAAAGATTGATCCCGAGGTATTGTTTCATTTGCTCAATAACGCCAAAGCATCCAGCACGTGTGTATTGCTGACGTGTAACGCTCCACCTGCGGTATGGTCACGTTTGCCGGATTTGACCTCGCGGTTGAATAGCTTTGAAACGGCGATGCTTGCCCTGCCGGATGAGGCCATGTTGGCAGAAATCCTACAAAAATACTTCTCTGATCAACAATTAGAGGTAGCGCCAGAAGTAACTAATTTCTTAACAACCCGCATTGAGCGAAGCTTTGCCTCGGCCCGAGAAGTGGCGGAAAAGCTCAATTTATTAGCCCTTTCTGAAAAACGGGCCATTACCATCCCTCTCGCCCGTAAGCTGTTTAACGAAGAAGTAAGCCCATTATAGTAGATTGGGCATATGCCTCCCGCCAATGCCCCTGCCGATTTCTCTGTGCTAACGCACGGCTTTTCCGCGCTAAATTGCCTGGTGATTGACGCGACGATTAGCGCTGCGCAAAACACGCGCGTGCTGCTTTCAAGCAACGGTATTACCGAAGTTGAAATTGTCCGCACACCCGATGAGGTCATGGAGCAGCTCGCCACTGGACGATTTGATCTGCTGATTGCTGAGTGGGACACGAAAAACGGAAGCGGGCTCGAACTTGCCAAGCGTATTCGCTATGCGAATGCACCAATCAAGGCGACGATACCGATTCTTCTCCTTACCAACCGTGGTGATCCCGCGGCCATACAAGAAGCGCGCAATACTGGGATCAACGAGCTCTACGTCCGCCCCGCGAGCCCGCAGGGCATGGCTAATAAAATCTACACCGTGGTAACCCAACCGCGCAGCTTTGTGATTTCTCCTAACTATCGCGGGCCCGACCGTCGCACGCTAGCATCCCTTACTCCCGATGCACAGGAACATCGCATCGAATTAATTCCAACCATCACCACGCTGATAGATCTCCCGACCTATCTGCCCGAACAAGGTGCCCGCCTCATCATGCCGGATTTTTCGCTCAAGGCGAAAATCAATCGCGCGGCAATTGCTTCGGGGAAAGTCTCATTTGAAATCATCGAAAATGAATTCATCCGCGACGGCTTGAGTGATGTGAATGTCATCAAAAACCTCTTTAAGCAGATCGAAACCACCATTGGTTCACGTGCGCCGATGGAGCGCATGTGCAATGCTTCCGGCCTCGTGCAAGCGCGTTCAGAGGCGTATGATTACGAACTCGCGGCGCGCGTTGCCGGCTTTCTGACCGATTTTTGCCGTAGCTATTTCAATGTGCATAATGCTACCCATCAACTCGTACTCGAGAAACACATTCAAGCACTGCAGGTGATTCTAAAAACCAAAGTGCGCGGCAACGGCGGCAAAACCGGGGAAGATCTGGTGAGTGAGCTTGGTAAGTTGATGCTGAAGATGATGTGACGCCGTCTTCTTATTTCGCAAACAAGCCGTATTTAAATATCACGTACAAAGCGCGCACAGCATCCCTCCACCCGATTTTTTTGCCTTCTTCGTAGGTACGTCCGGAGTAGGAGATACCCATTTCATAAATGCGTAAAGCCTGGCCGTTCAAGCGAAACCGTGCAATTTTTGCGACGATCTCAGGTTCAAACCCAAAGCGATTTTCTTCAATGCGGATATTTTGGATGACCTCGCGGCGGAACACTTTGTAGCAGGTTTCCATATCGCTCAAATTCAGGTTCGTCCACATATTGGAGAAAAACGTGAGGCCTTTGTTGGCGATGTAATGCCAGAAATAAAGCACGCGTTTTTCCTGCGCGGAAAGAAAGCGTGAGCCCAGTGTCACATCCGCGCGTCCATCCACGATAGGTAGTACCAATTTTTTCAAATCGAGCGGGTCGTATTCCAGGTCCGCATCTTGCACGGCGACGATATCACCGGTGGCTGCTTGAAACCCGGTGCGCAGTGCTGCGCCTTTGCCTTGATTAACGGAGTGCGAAAACAGTTTGATTCCGTAACGATCTGCCAACGACTGCGCGACTTCTGCCGTTTTATCGGTTGATGCATCGTTGACAATAATAAGTTCGAGCGAGAGTTGATCATCAGCAATTGCTCGCACCCGTTCTACGCAGGCCTGCAGGGTTTTTTCTTCGTTATAGGCGGGGATAACAACGCTGAGTATCGTCATGAGAAATCCTATGTATTTTGCAATAAAGCGTCGAAATACGCGATTGTGCGTTTCAAGCCCACTTCCAGCGGCGTGCTTGGCTGCCAGCCGAGTTCTGTTTTCGCCTTGGTAATATCCGGGCAACGGCGCAGCGGATCATCGCTCGGCAAGGGCTTTTCGATGAGTTTGGATTTCGAGCCCGTCATTTCGACAATGTGCGTGGCGAGTTCGCGGATGGTGATTTCGTGCGGATTGCCGATGTTGATAGGGCCGGCGCTACACGTGTCGGAATGCATCATTTTTATGATCACATCGATCAAATCATCCACATAGCAAAACGAACGCGTCTGCTCACCTTTGCCGTAAATCGTGATGTTCTCGCCGCGTAGCGCTTGCAAGATGAAGTTGGATACTACGCGCCCGTCATCTGGGTGCATGTTGGGGCCGTAGGTATTGAAGATACGCCCGACGCGAATGTCTACCTTGTGCTGACGATGATAATCAAAAAACAGCGTCTCCGCGCAGCGCTTGCCTTCGTCGTAACAGGAGCGAATACCGATGGGGTTCACATGCCCCACATAATCTTCACGCTGCGGATGCACCTCGGGGTCGCCATACACTTCACTGGTTGAGGCCTGAAAGATGCGTGCGCGTGTGCGCTTAGCGAGGCCCAGCATATTGATCGCCCCATGCACGCAGGTTTTGACTGTTTGCACCGGGTCATGCTGGTAATGTACCGGCGAGGCAGGGCAGGCGAGATGGTAAATTTGGCTCGGTTCGATGTAGAGAGGAAACGTCACATCGTGGCGGAGGAATTCGAAACGCTTGTGGTCCATTAGCGACGCAATGTTTTCTTTGGAGCCGGTGAATAAATTATCCACACACACCACATCGTTGCCTACATCCAGCAATCGCTTGCAAAGATGTGATCCCAAAAACCCTGCGCCGCCGGTGACTAAAATGGATTTCATACAACTACCCGGTAATCATGGTGCCAGCACCGTATTTGGTAAACGTCTCAATCAAGAGCACATGTGGCAGGCGGCCGTCTAAAATATGCGCCGCTTCCACATCATTTTCCAGCGCGTGAATACAGGTTTCGAGCTTGGGAATCATGCCGCCGGTCGCGGTTTTATCGGCGATCAGGCCTTTAGCTTCCGCGCAGCTCATGCGGCTAATCAGTTTCTTTTCGCCCTTGTCTTCGATGAGCACACCGGTCACATCGGTCAAAATCATGAGTTTAGATGCAGCAATCGCTGCAGCAATCGCACCCGCGACGGTATCGGCATTGATGTTATACGTCTCGCCTTTTTCATCCAGACCAATCGGTGCAATCACTGGAATCAAATCCGAATCCGCGAATTCTTCCAAAATATGCGGATTAATCCGCGAAGGTTCGCCGACAAAGCCAAGGTCCAAAATGCGTTCGATGTTCGAATCCGGATCTTTCTTCGTGCGGCGAATTTTGCGTGCTTCAATCAGGCCCGCATCTTTCCCGGAAATACCCACCGCCTTGCCGCCGGCCTTATTAATCGCCGAAACAATTTGTTTGTTAATGCTGCCGGAGAGTACCATTTCTACGATTTCAACGGTTGCAGCGTCCGTCACGCGCAAGCCATCTACAAATGGGCTTTGGATTTTGAGCCGATCCAACATGGCTGAAATTTGTGGGCCGCCGCCATGAACGACGATGGGGTTGATGCCCACCTGTTTCATCAGCACGATGTCTTCAGCGAAATCATGCGCGAGCGAGTCATCACCCATCGCATGACCGCCGTATTTCACGACAAAGGTTTCGCCGGCGAATTCGCGCATATAGGGCAGCGCGTCCGAAAGCATTTCGGCCGTTTTCACCCAAGTGTCAGGAGTAGAGAGATTGCGTGTTTTCATAAACTTACCCCTAGTTTACAAAACCCATTCTGCCAACTGATTTTGTAGGGCTTCTACTCCTAGGCCCGTTTCAGCGCTGGTAAGCATGATATCCGGGTGGCAGGCGGGGTATTTTTTGGCTGTTTCTCTCACGTTTTCTAGCGTTTCTGCCTGCTCTTTAGTGCTTAGTTTATCGGCTTTGGTCAGTACCAGCATGTAGGAGGCGGCACTTTCATCCAGCAGTTTCATGATTTCCACATCATTTTCGAGAATGCCACGCCGTGCATCAATCAACACGAGTACCCGCGTCAATTGGCGACGACCACGCAAATAATCCTTCACCAATGCATTCCATGCTTCCACCTCTGCCTTGGGGGCTTTGGCATAGCCATAACCGGGCATATCGACCAGAAAAAGCGCATCGGCGACATTAAAATAATTGAGCTGCCGCGTACGCCCCGGCGTTGCGGATGCGCGCGCCAAGTGAGTCCGCTGGGTAATGGCGTTTAAGAGTGTGGACTTGCCCACATTCGAGCGCCCAATCAACGCGATTTCCGGCAAAGCGCTCTCAGGCAATTGTGCAAGATCTGCTACGCCCATGACGAATGTAATCTCTTTGGAAAACAGCGGGTGCATTAGGCCCTCTTGATGCCCATCTGCCTCGTAATCACCGCCTGTTGCAAAATCGAAAGCACGTTGCTGAAGATCCAGTACACTAGTAATCCCGCGGGCATTTTTGCCATAACGATGAGCAGAAAATAGGGCATGAGTTTGAACACCATGGCTTGCGTTGGATCCGTCGGTTGCGGCTGCTGTTTCATTTGAATGATCATGGAAAGTGACATCAAAATCGGCAGAATACCAAGGTGAAGGAACGATGGCGGCGTCCACGCAATCAGGCCAAAGGCGGTAAAGATATTCGTGGGGTCGGCGGCCGAGAGATCCTGCCACACCCAGAAGAAGTGCGCGTGGCGCATTTCCAGTGTGACGAACAGCACTTTGTAGAGTGCAAAAAATACCGGCAATTGAATCAGCATCGGCAAACAGCCGGAGGCAGGGTTCACTTTTTCACGGCGGTACAGCGCCAGCATTTCCTGTTGCAGTTTCAACTTATCGTCCGGGTGCTCGGTCTTAAGGCGCAGCATTTCAGGCTGGAGCTTACGCATTTGCGTGGCCGCCTTATAGCCTTTGTTCGCAAGTGGGAACATGGCGAGCTTAATGCACAGCGTCAGCAATAAAATCGCAACGCCGAAATTGCCGATCAGCGTGTAGAAGAAATTAAGCGTCAGGAAAATCGGCTTGGTCATGAAGTAGAGCATGCCAAAATCCACCGCGCGATCAAACAACGGCACGGGCTTTAAGCCCAAATCCTCCTGGCCATGGTCAGCGTAGTGATCGAGCACGTCGAGCTCTTTCGCGCCGACGAATAAATGCTGCGTAGTGCTCGCTTTCTCGCCGGTTGCAACCAATTGTTTTTCACCCGCGGCGTCGACCTGATAACGGTCCACATCCCCGGTTTTATAGGTGCTGATGTCGGCGTGAAAGCCCGCATCCGGCACCAGCGCGGTCAGCCAATACTTGTCGGTAAATCCCAGCCAACCTTTGGCATTTGGCACTTTTACATCGCCGTCTTCCTGCAGATCTTTGTATTTCACTTCTTTCAGCGTGCCGTCCATTACGCCGATGGGGCCTTCATGCAAGATATAGTTGTGCATCGAAGATTCAACATAACCGCGGTTAATCAGCGCATAAGGCGTGACCGAAACGGCGAGCGAACTGTGGTTGATCACACGTTGTTCGATTGAGAACATGTAATGTTCGTCCATTTTAATCCGCACTTCAAACGCAACATCTTCAGGGCTTTTCCACGTCAGCGTCACCGGTTTTTGCGGTGTCAGCGTAGAGGCATCCGCTTTCCAAATCGTATCTTTACCAGGCAGCGTCACGCCCGATTGTTCCGAGGTCCACCCCACTTGCACAAAATACGGCAGATTCTCGCCGCCGGCAGGGGTGAGCAACACCACATCCGGGCTTTTCGGGTCAAGCGCGGTTTGGTATTTGACCAGTGTAATATCGTCAAAACGAAGCCCTTTCAGCGCAATCGAGCCGTGAAGCTTGGGGGAATTGATCGTCAGGCGGGGCGTACCGCCCAGCGCTTCTTCGCGGGTGACAAATTGCGGTTCAGCGGAATTGACGGCCTGCACGGTTTTGCGCTGCTCTTCCTTGACCTTTTCCACCTTTTGCGCCTGTTGCCATTGCGCCAATTTAGCACGTTTTGGCATTTCAACGGTAAATTGCCAGACGACAATCAAAACAGCAGAAAGCACCAGTGCCATCATCAAGCGTTTGGGATCAGGAGCAGTAGCGTGGGGAGGTTTATACATAATCTCTACTTAACAACCGGCGGAACGGGGTCAAACCCGTGGCCGCCAAAAGGGTGACAACGGCACAGGCGTTTAGCACTTAAGCAGCCCCCGCGCAACACCCCATGTGTATCAATCGCCTCACGGGCGTAATCGGCACAGCTGGGCATAAACCGGCATCGCACGCCGAAGAGCGGCGAGAGCAAGGTTTTATAGAGACCGATGAGGTTAAGCAGTAGGCGTTGCATGGGCCTTTTTATGTATCTTCTGGAGGGCAAAAATCAAGTCTTCCTTAAGTTTCTCGAAGGGCAGTCCTTGGGCCGGTGGCCGGGCGATTAACACATAATCAAACGCTACATCCCCATGGTTTGCCATCACGGCTTTGCTTAAGGCCCGAAACCGGCGCTTAATACGGTTACGCACCACGGCATTGCCAATTTTTTTAGTGACCGTATAGCCAACCTGCACATCCGAAGTTGAAGAAGGGGCGGCGAGCAACAAAAACCCAGTCGTGCCGTATGAAATACGCGCAGCGCCGATGCGGAGAAAATCTCCCCGTTTCTTGAGCGTTTTGACGCGGGATGCGTGCAAGTCTAAGCGCTTAAGCGCTTGCGGCCCCGGGCGCGGCGAGCGGCGAGGATTTTACGGCCGCCTACAGTAGCGTTGCGGGTGCGAAAGCCATGGCGGCGTTTGCGGACGAGTTTGCTGGGTTGATAGGTTCTTTTCATGGCAACACCAATGGTTTAATGTCTTTAGGGCCGCAGCTTATAGGCAATTGGGCCCGAGAAGTCAAACAGAAATTGCTCGTTTTTCCGTTTCTTTCGAGAAGTCTTAAAAACCCTGCACAAAGCATGCGGCTAGCATTATGAAAGTATTAAACTTTTTGCCTTAGCGTCAAGGTGTATCACCCTATTTCTTTTAGTTCCATGTTTGGTTATATCCGCCTTTTTTCCGTTTTAAGCCTGCTGCTGGTGCTGATACTCGCTTCCACCGTGGGTTTCTATCTGCGCTCGTTTATGAAAGCAGATCTGATGGGCGTGGCACAACAAGCCAATATTACCTCCGCCCAAGGGTTCGGAGTATCCATTTGGCGCGACAACCGCACCAACGTCATGCTCAATTTTGTTGCGCCGGAAAAAGTGGATCAGGACGCACTGCAAAATTTTGTGCGCACGGCGAGTGCCTATGTGCGCAGTGCTGAAATTTCCTATTTCACCTTGTACGATGCTAGCGGTAATCCCATTTTCACGCTGACACCAAACACCGTGATGCCTAAGGCAGACGTAGCCAAAGTCATTGCCACATTAAACGTTAGTAGGGTGAAAGCGCAGAGCGAATTGGTGGAATTGCCGGACGGCAAGCCCGGCAAGTTGGTGCGGTCTTTTGTGCCGCTTTATACCACCCAGGGAATTGAAGCGATCATCGAAACCAAAACCAATGTCACGCCGTTGTGGCGAAAGGTAATGATGTTCCAATGGGCGGTGAGCGGCGGCATGATCATGCTGTGCATCGTGTTGTTTACGATTTTGATGGTGGCCTCCAAACGCGCCGAAGCGATCATCAGCAAACAATACGAAGCCAATGTAGAACTCGAAGCAGCGGCGACGGCGGCACGCGCGGAAACGCAGCAAAAATCCATGTTCCTGGCCAATATTTCACATGAACTACGCACACCGCTTAATGCTATTATCGGGTTTTCCGACATCATTAAAAATGAACTGGTGCCCGAATCGCAATTCTCGCGTTTTGCGAATTACATTGGCGATATTCACCAAGCGGGTGTGCACTTGCTATCGCTGATCAACGATATTCTCGATTTCTCGAAAGCCGATGCGAACAAGCTTGAACTCGAAATTTCTGAAGTGAATGCCTCTAAGCTGGTGGCCAACTGCCTGCGTCTCGTTTCCCCACGCGCCGAAGAAGCCGGTGTGATCTTGGATGATGCGATGCCGAAAGAGAGCTTAGTGCTGACCACTGATAATAAACGCGTGAAGCAAGTGCTGCTCAACTTGCTATCGAACGCGGTCAAATTTACCCCTAGCGGCGGCAGTGTGCGCGTGACAGCATGGCGGGACCTCGCAAACGATTGCATCGGTTTTGAGGTGCGCGACACTGGCATTGGCATCGCCGCGAAAGATATTTCCAAAGCGATGACGCCGTTTGGCCAGGTCGATAACGCGCTTTCCCGCAAATACGAAGGCACTGGTTTAGGTCTACCGATGGCGAAGAAATTCGTGGAATTGATGGGTGGGACGTTTACCATTGCCAGCGAGCCCGACAAAGGCACCGTTATCACCTTCTTACTGCCCACGACCTTTGCCGCCAAAGGCAATACGCTTGTGAAGTTCGTGGAGTAATTCCGTCATCCCCAGGCGCGCCACTATGCGCGACTGGGGATCTCGTAAAGCGCATGAGATCCCCGACCGCACGAGGTGCGGCCGAGGATGACAGTATAAACTCTATCTGCTAAACCAATCCCATGCGCCTAACCCCCCAAAACATTCTTGCCAAGAAATCCCGCGAAAAAATTGTCGTGCTGACAGCGTACACTTTTGATGTCGCGCGCATTCTCGATCCGCATGTCGACATCTTGCTCGTCGGCGATTCGCTCGGCATGGTGCTCTACGGCTACGATTCTACGACGCAGGTCACGCTTCCGATGATGATCAATCACGCGCAGGCGGTGGTGAAAGCTTCCAGCCATGCGCTGATCGTGGTCGATATGCCGTATGGTACGGTAGAGAAGAACAAGGAAGCGGCGCTTGCTAATGCAAAACAAATACTTGCAGAAACTGGCGCTACTGCTGTGAAAATTGAGGGCGGTGTGGAGCTTGCAGACACCATTGCATATCTCACTGCAAACGGTATCTCTGTCATGGCGCATGTGGGCATGTTGCCACAGCGCGCGGCGGAGTACGGCGGGTTCAAAGTGCAAGGCAAAACCGAAGAAGAACACGCGGCCATCGTGTGCGATGCATTGGCGGTAGAAAAAGCAGGTGCGTTTGCAGTGGTCATTGAAGCGGTGAAAGAACCTATTGCCCGCGAAATCACCGAAAAACTTTCTATTCCAACAATCGGTATCGGCGCATCCCCCGCTTGCGACGGGCAGGTGCTCGTCACCGAAGACATGGCGGGCTTGAGCGCTAGCGCTTTCAAATTCATCGGCAAATTCGGTAACCTCAGCGAAGAGCTAAACAAAGCCGCTAGGGCCTATGCAGAGGCCGTCCGCACCGGTGCATTCCCTACCGAGAAGAATTGTTACTAAGTACTAAGCGTCACCATACCACTTTTCTCGGAAAGCAGAGGGTTCACAACCTCATCTACAATGGCTTTGAAAGCATCTATTTGCTCTTTTACCTTGTATTCTTCGGTTCCCTCTCCTTCGTCATGCGGGTTCACCGTGAAATATCCTTGTCTTCCAAGAAAATCAGTAACATCTCTCCGTGTTTTCCCGAAGTTTGGAGTTTCAACTTTTCCTTGAGTTGGCATATGTGGGCTTACACAAGAACGAATAAGATCAGCAAACAGTTGATTAGCAACAGGCGCCTGCTCAGCAGGCATATTTCGTAAGAATTTTACAAATCCTGGTAGTGATGAGAGGCCTTGCTTTCCCAGCGCTTTTCTATCTTGTTCATCGGCATCATTTAATATAGGCACACTCTGTAAGAACCCAGCAAACGCTGGTAGCGATGAAAGATCTCTCTCTTCCAGTGCTTGTGTAACCTGTTTACAGACATCGTCGAATGATTGATCTGCCATTGTACATCTCCTCGAACAATTAAGCGCTCGCACTTGCACGCATTGCGCGTTTGCGTTCGTTGGCGTCCAGGAATTTTTTGCGCAGGCGGATTGATTTTGGCGTCACTTCCATCAACTCATCATCGTTGATGTAAGACATCGCGTATTCGAGCGTGATCTTGCGTGGCGGCGTCAGGCGCACGGCTTCGTCTTTGCTGGTGGTGCGGATGTTCGTGAGCTGTTTGCCCTTGATGGGGTTCACTTCCAAATCATTGTCACGCGTATGTTCGCCGATGATCATGCCAGAATAAAGCTTCACGCCGGAGGGAATAAACATCTCGCCGCGTTCTTCCAAGTTCCACAATGCATACGCAACCGATTCGCCATTTTCCATCGATACCAGCACGCCGTTGTGGCGGCCTTCGATGTCGCCTTTATACGGGCCGTAGGAATGGAAAATACGGTTCAGCACGCCGGTGCCGCGCGTGTCAGTCAAAAATTCGCCTTGATAACCAATCAACCCGCGTGAGGGGATTACGAATTTCAAACGCAGCTTACCGCCACCACTTGGGCGCATGTCCGTCATCTCGCCTTTGCGCTTGGAAAGTTTTTCGACGACGATGCCGCTATAGGGTTCATCCACGTCAATCTGTACGTCTTCATACGGCTCCAATTGTTCGCCACTGTCGCCGGTTTTCATCAGCACCTTCGGGCGCGAGACGGAAAGCTCAAAACCTTCGCGGCGCATGGTTTCAATGAGTACGCCCAGCTGCAATTCGCCGCGGCCGCCAACTTCAAATGCTTCTTTGCTCATCGATTCGCTGACGCGGATGGCGATGTTTTTTTCCGCCTCCGAAAACAAACGATCACGGATCATTCGGCTGGTTACTTTCGTACCTTCGGTGCCGGCGAGTGGTGAATCATTCACGCCAATCGTAATGGCCATCGTCGGCGGGTCTACGCGTTGTGATGCAATCGGCACTTCCAGTTCCGGCGCGCAGATAGTATCAGCTACGCTTGCATTGGTAAGACCTGCAATACACACAATATCGCCCGCTTCAATTTCATCCACCGGTGTGCGGGTTACACCGCGAAACGCCAGCAATTTCGTGATGCGGCCTTGCTCGACTGTTTTGCCATCGAGCGACATCGCCTTAATTTGCGTGTTGATTTTGCCCACGCCGCTATAGACTTTGCCGATTAAAATGCGGCCCAGATACGGATCAACATCCAGCAGTGTCGTCAGCATCGAAAACGGCGCAGTTTTATCGACTTTCGGTGCGTGGAAATAGGACACGATGGTGTCAAACAGCGGAATCAATCCATTGCGCTCATCTTCCAGCTCTTTCACCGCCCAGCCGTCACGGCCAACCGCGTAGAATACAGGAAAATCAAGCTGTGCATCGGTCGCATCTAAGGATACGAACAGATCAAAAATTTCATCCAGCACTTCCGGTGCACGCGCGTCGGAGCGGTCAATTTTATTGATAATTACAATCGGGCGAAGGCCAAGCGCGAGCGCTTTTCCTAGTACGAATTTGGTTTGCGGCATCGGGCCTTCCGCAGCATCCACCAGCAAAAGCACACCATCTACCATGGAGAGGATGCGTTCTACTTCGCCGCCGAAGTCCGCGTGGCCGGGCGTGTCGATAATATTCAGGCGCTTGTCGCCATATTCCACCGAGGTGCATTTGGCGAGAATGGTAATGCCACGCTCTTTTTCAAGATCATTGCTATCCATCACCCGCTCTTCTACCTTTTGGTTCGAGCGGAACGTGCCGGCTTGCTTAAGCAGCTGATCAATCAGCGTCGTTTTGCCGTGGTCCACGTGGGCGATAATCGCAAGGTTGCGCAGTTCTGTCATACATACCTATATTTTTTAAGGAACACGCGCGTTTACAGGGTTTTTCAAGGGATTGCAACCGTAAAGATAGCGAATCACCGGTATTTCGCAAAGGCCTGCACGGTTTCGGTATGTGCGCTTTCTATGGCCTGCGCCAGGGTGGAAAGACGCTCGGCATCCGGCGGGGTTAGACTGGCAAGGTGCTCAATTTCCTTGGCAATGGCGGCTATTTTGGTGGCGCCCAACTGATAACTTGAGGATTTGAGCGGATGAGCCGCATCGGCTACGGCTTTGTAATTGCCTGCATTGCAGCCGCTACGAATCGTTTGTACATAGTCCTGCTGGGTTTCATTCAACTCTGTATCCAGGAGCAAATTCGTCATGCCGATGATGCCGTTCATGGGCGTGCGAATCTCGTGACTCATATTGGCAAGGAACGAGGATTTAAGCTCATTGGCCGCTTCCGCCTGTTCTTTAGCAGCAGACAGCTGCATGGATTTATGCTCCATTTCAACCGCATGTGATTGTAGTTTTTGCTCCGCCACTTTGCGCTGCATAATATCACTCAAATTCCCTGCCATACGGGTAACGTTGCCTTGCTCATCCCATAGCGCCTGCCCACGCGCTTCAAACCACCGCCACTCGCCGGATTTAGTTCTGAGCCTGTATTCCACCTGGTAGGGCGTGCGATTCTTTTTATGATTTTCGAGCGCAAGCATGGTTGCATCATAATCATCCGGATGTAAACGGGTTGCCCATTGTTCGTAATTGCCTGGTATTTCGTGATCTTCATAGCCAAGCAACTGTTTGAAGCGTGGCGAAAGGTAGACGGTATCTTCCACGTGATCGTGCTCCCATACCCCGTCATTGGTAGCAGAAAGCACTAGTCGGTAACGGTCTTCACTTGCTTTTAATAGCAATTCAGCTTGCTTGCGATCGCTGATGTCCATTGTAAACCCAGTCATCCGCACGGCTTCACCCTGCTCGTTCCACGTTGCCTGACCGCGCGCCTGACACCAAATGTAATGCCCACACTTATGTCGCATTCGATATTCTACACCGTAAATACCGCGATGTTTGAAATAATGATCCACAGCCTCTTTAATGGGTGCGCGATCGTCTGGATGCAAAAGATCAATCCATGTGTCAATATGGTGAGAAAGATCATTAGGACCGTGGCCAGTCAACTCCATAAAACGTGGAGAGTAGTAGACTTCTCCAGTCACAACATTCCAGTCCCAAAGACCATCTACAGAATTGCCGATTGCCAACTGTAAACGTTCCTCACTGCGCCGGAGTGTTTCTTCTGCTACTTTACGCTCGGTGATGTCATTCGCGCTACCCACAAACATTTTTTTGCCACCCGCTTCGAAAGCATTGATGGCCAGCTCCATTGCAAACACACTGCCGTCTTTGCGCCTGGCCTGTACTTCGCGGCCGATGCCAATCACTTTTTTCTCACCCGTATCCATGTGGTGTTTCAAATAGCCATTATGCCCCGAGCGGTACGGTTCAGGCATCAACATGCTGACGTTTTTGCCCACCACTTCCGCTTTTTCATACCCAAACATGCGCTCGGCAGCGGGGTTGAAATCTTCAATCAGGCCTTGGCTGTTAATGGTGATGATGCCGTCTGCTACCGTGCTCATAATCGCTTTGGTGCGTACCGCCGAATCATACTCTTCACGCTGAATGAGGTTGCGCTTAGCGTACCACAGCACGGCGAGTGCAAACCCAAGCGAAGAGAGCAAGGCACTTAGCATCTGCAAGCGATAAAACCGCATGGCTTCTATGCGTTCTTGCAAATGCCAGTCCAGATGGTCTGCAAAACGTACGTAGACCTCATCTAGCTTCGTAATGACCACGCTCACATGGTTGAAGAATTGGTCATGGGTGAGAGCGGTTGTTTGCCCTTCCATAATCGCGTCAAATAGTTTCATGGTGGAAGAAAGCGTACCCAACGCATCCACTTCCTTTTCAACTTTGTTGGAAACGCCTTCAGGGTCCGAACGTTCGATGGCGGCAATGGCGTAAGCGTAGTCTTTTGACCACGTATCAATCTTGCCTTCTGCACTAAGCAACAAGTGCACTTCGTCGTGCGACAAGGTGTGGCCTGCCGCCATCATACCGGAGATTTTTCTGCGCACGTAGCCCAGATGTTCTACCATATCGGGGACGATGGCGACCATCACATCAATCATGTAATAGGTCTCAGCCTCCGGGTCGAGCATGAGGCTGGAATTGTCGCCCACCGTGCGCATGAGTGCCAGGAGCGAAAGGATCGGTGTGCGATTCCATTCGGGCAGAGTTGCACCAGGTGCGGGGGGGAGCTCTTCAAGCATTTCTACTACATCACGTTTGGTTGCCTGCCATGCAGATACAACGTTAAGCATCTGTGCATCCTGTGTCAGCGCATCAAGCACTGCTACATTTTTTATGATGGTGTTTTTGAGAAGCTGGAGTTCAGGCTCTTCTACGCCTGTAAGCTTAGAAATGTGCCACTTTCCCCGGTAGTTCTGTACGGCAATGAGCGTATCAAACAGCGCACGATGATACCGTGCGCCAATCTGCTCTTTTTGCGTAAATTCAATATCCCGGTTCGTATCCCGCACTAAAAGAGTAACCGCAGCGCCAAAGGGCAAAAGCAGAAGAAGAAGAAGAAGAAGAAGAAGAAGTGGAAAACGGCTGAGACGTTTGGTGTTGGTTGAAAACGGCATAGAATTTTCTTTGCAGTCAGAAAAAATTCTGACTATTATAGTCAACTTTTTGATGTGAGGCTAGAACATAAATGGAACATGTTTCTAATACTGTTGTCATTGTCGATGATGCGCCGCTCTATCGCGACATGCTTGAGCATATTGTAAAGGGGCAGGGGTTCAATGCGGTTTCGTGTTATGATGGCAGCGAGGCCATTCGCTATATGGGCGTACACCACCGGGAGGTGCTGGCGGTGCTGCTGGACATTTACATGCCGGAGGTGGACGGCATTTCCGCGCTCGGTCACTTCAGAAGCAAGTATCCGAGTATTCCCGTGATTATTATTACTGGTAGCGAGGATGCAGAAGACGAAGAAACGGTGACAGAGTTGGGCGCGATTGCTTATATTCAAAAACCCTTTCACCCCACCACCATTGGTAATACGGTCGCCACACTTTTAAATGGGTTGCTGAAAAAAGCGGGGTGAGTGAGTGTGGTGAGGGCCCGCCTACGCTAAAGCTACGGCGGATGGAGGCCGGGGGGAGAATCGAACTCCCGAATACAGGATTTGCAGTCCCGTGCATTACCACTTTGCTACCCAGCCAACTCCGCGCAAGCGCGGGAGGAGCTATATAGTGAGTTAATCACCTTACGTCAAATCGCCAAATTGGAGGTTGGCGAAGTGTTTATAGACCGCATTAGATCTTATTAATTCTTCATGTGTTCCAATGGCTTGAATGCTGCCTTGTTCCATCAGCACAATCCGGTTCGCATGGCGGACCGTGCTCAGGCGATGGGCGATGACGAGTGAGGTGCGCCCTTGCATCAGTGCTTTTAAGCCTTCTTGCACCAAGCGTTCGTTTTCCGCATCCAGCGCGCTCGTTGCTTCATCCAGCAATAAAATGCTGGGGTTGCGTAGTAATGCGCGGGCGATAGCGATGCGTTGACGTTCGCCGCCGGAAAGCCGCACACCGCGTTCGCCGACTTGGGTGTTAAACCCGTCTTTTAGCGCCTCGATAAACGGAAGGATCTGCGCCGTGCGCGCGGCTTCCGTCACCTGCTGGTCCGTTGCATCGTAACCCACGCAAATATTTTCGCGGATGGTGGTTGCAAACATCACCGGCTCTTGCGGCACCACGCCAATGACAGCGCGTAGTTGCGCAGGGTCGAACTCGCGAATGTCCTGCGCGCCAACTGAGATCGTGCCACGGATAGGATCGTAAAACCGTAGCAATAGTTGAAAAAGCGTGCTTTTCCCCGCGCCCGATGCGCCCACCAAGGCCACGGTTTCACCGGGGGTGATGGTGAGCGAAATATCCGTTAGCGACGGCGCGTCTTTCCGCGAATGATAGCTAAAATGCACGTTGTCGAAGTGAAGTGTTGCGTGTTTGAGCTCCGGCAGATGCACTGGCTGCGCAGGTGCAACGATCGTAGGTTGCGTATTTAACACATCAAACATGCGCGAGACGGCGCCGCTCGCGCGCTGCATGTCCGCATAGACTTCCGAAAGCGCACCCACTGCGCCGGCGACTAGCACCGAGTAAAACACGAACGCAGAGAGATCCCCGGCGCTGATTTCACTTTTAAGCATTTGGTGGCCGCCGACCCACAGCACCACGAGCACGGCACCAAAGACCAGGAAAATCACAATCGCAATTAGGAGCGCGCGGCTTTTGGTGCGCATGAGCGAGGCATTGCGCAAATGCAGCAGCGCGGTTTCGAATTGCGAAAGATTGTGCGATTCGGCGGCCAAGGTTTTGAGCGTGCGGATGGCGGAGAGGGATTCTTCCGCATGCGCGTGCACCGCGCCGAGACGTGTTTGAATCTCACGCGCGAGGCTGCGCACGCGGCGGCCCAGGAAAATCACGGGCGCTACCACAAAGGGAATTACCACCATCACAATACCGGTGAGGGTGGCGTTAGTGTGCACCAGCAGTGCGAGCCCGCCGATGCAAATGATCAGATTGCGTGCGACGACCGAGACGGAGCTGCCGAGGAGGTTTTGCAGGAGCGCCGCGTCGGTGGTCAGCCGCGAAATCAAATCCCCCACGCGGTGGGATTCGAAAAAATTGAGGTCGAGTTTCAGGAGGTTTTGGTAAATATCGTAGCGCATACGCGCGATCATGCGCTCGGTGATGTCGAAAATAAGATAGGAACGCATATACGAAGCAATCGCAAGCGCCACTACCACCAGGCCCATCAGCAACAGGGCTTGATTGAGCAAATGTGCATCGCCTTTGCTTAAGCCCGCATCCACCAAATAGCGCAGTGCGATACCCAGTGTTAAAATCGCACCGCTGGTAAATACCAGCGCCACCAATGCGCCAATGATTTTGAGCTTGTACGGAGCCAGATAGCGGCGCAGCAGAATGAGGTTATGTACGGGGGCTTTGGGTGGGCTCATGATAGCGCATGTTTAGACGGCAATGCGTACAAGTGCAAGGCATCGCAACAAATACCTCTTCCGCTTGCGGGGGAGGGTAACGGAGCTTACGCTTGTAAGAGCGTTAGCGCAGTGGGTGGGGGAACATTATCATCTCCCTTGAAAAAGGGTTCCCCCCTTAAATCCCCCCGCAAGCGGAGGGAACTTATTACTGTGCTTTCTGCAACGCGCGGTAACGCACGACATTGGCTTCGTGTTCTTTGCCGGTGGCGGCGAAGTTGTGGCCGCCTGTACCGTCAGCAACGAAGAAAATCGCATCGGTGGCATCCGGGTGCAACACGGCATTGATCGCAGCCATGCCGGGGTTGCAAATGGGTGTCGGCGGTAGGCCGGCAATGGTGTAGGTGTTGTGTGGCAGATCGCGTTTTAAATCGCTGTAAGTTAGGGAGCGATTCATCGGTCCATCGGCCAGCGTTACTGCATAAGCGGTGGTGGGGTCGGACTGCAGCTTCATGCCTTTCTTAAGGCGATTAACAAATACACCCGCGATTTTCGCGCGCTCATCGCTTTTGCCGGTTTCCTTTTCAACGATGGAGGCAAGCGTCAGCGCCTCTTGCGGCGTTGCAAATGGCAGGCCTTCCGCACGCTTGTCCCACGCCGTTTGCAAGCGATCACGCGCGGCCTGTTGCATGCGCGAGATAATGCGCTCGCGGCTGTCACCGCGCAGAAATTCATAGGTGTCGGGCATGAGCGCGCCTTCTTTTAACTCGAGCGGCACGGGCCCGGCAAGCAGCGGTTCGGCCTCCAGCAGCTTAGTGATATCAGCGGTGGTTAGACCTTCGGGAATCGTGATTTTATGTAGCACTTGTTCGCCGCGCACGAACTTTCCCATCACCTCTTTGGGCGAAATGCCGGGCGTGAAATTATATTCCCCCGCGCGGAATTTGTGGTAGTTGCGCGAGAGCATCGCCGTTGCTCGCAGCGTCCACGCTTCAGCTATCACACCTTCATCGGCAAGCCGCTGCGTCATCTCCTTAAACCCGGCGCCACGCTCAAAATAGAGCGTTTTTTCAACCGCAAGTGGCCCCGGCGCTTGGAAGCTGTAGATGCCATAGGCGGTCATGGCTATGGCAAATAAGAGGGCTAAAAACAGGAATTTTAGAAGCAGTTTCATACAACAAAGCTGTTGCACAATTCCGCGTAAAAGTCATTCAGGAATTAGGAAGTTAAACAGCTTTCTTAAACACCAAGCTCGCGTTGGTGCCACCGAAGCCGAAGCTGTTGGAAAGTACCACGTCAATTTTGCGCTGCTTGGCTTTGTGGGGTACGAGGTCCATATCGCAAGATTCAGACGGGTCATCCAAATTCAGGGTTGGCGGGGCGACTTGATCGCGCATGGCAAGTAGTGAGAAAATCGCTTCCACGCTACCGGCACCACCGAGCAAATGGCCGATCGCGGATTTGGTGGAGGACATGGAGAGTTTGTACGCGTGATCGCCAAACAAGCGCTTCACCGCGCCGTGCTCGATTTCGTCGCCAAGCGGTGTCGAAGTGCCGTGAGCGTTGATGTAATCGACTTGATCTGCATTTAGTCCTGCATTTTTAAGCGCTGCGCGCATGGCGCGGAAACCACCGTCGCCCTCTGGGCTTGGCGCGGTGATGTGGTAGGCATCGCCCGATAAGCCATAGCCTGCAAATTCACCGTAGATTTTCGCGCCGCGTTTTTTCGCGTGTTCGTATTCTTCGAGCACAACCACGCCAGCACCTTCGCCCATCACAAAGCCATCGCGGCCTTTATCCCAGGGCCTAGAGCCTTTTTCAGGTGTGTCATTATACGAAGTAGAAAGTGCTTTGCAGGCTGCAAAACCAGCGAGGCCTAAACGGCAGATCGCTGCTTCGGCGGAACCTGCGACCATTACTTCGGCGTCGCCGTGTTGAATCAAACGTGCCGCATCCCCAATCGCGTGCGCGCCGGTGGAGCAGGCGGTGACGACAGAATGGTTCGGGCCTTTGAAGCCGTATTTGATGGAGACATGGCCGGAAGCGAGGTTGATGAGACACGCGGGAATGAAGAACGGGCTTACACGGCGCGGGCCTTTTTCTTTCAACTCGGCGACGTTTTCTTCAATGGTGCTTAGGCCGCCGATGCCGGAGCCGATCAACACGCCGGTGCGTTCTTGGGCTTCCTGGTCGGTCGGTTTCCAGTTCGCATCCGCAACCGCCATTTCGGCGGCGACGAGCGCGTAGTGGATAAACGCGTCCATGCGCCGTTGTTCTTTGGGAGAAACGAAATCATCAATATTGAGTTCGCCTACGCCGGTGCCGCGTGGGATCTGGCCGCCGATGCGGGCAGGCAGATCCGCAACGTCAACACCCTGAATGGCGCGGATGCCGGACTCAGAGTTAAGCAAGCGCGACCAACTCTCGGTCACTCCGCTAGCTAGCGGGGTGACGAGGCCGATGCCTGTAACGACTACACGACGCATGAGGGATAAAAACTAAAAATTACGCGGCTTTTTGTGCGTTTGCTTGGATGAAATCGATCGCGTTTTGCACGGTCAGGATTTTCTCCGCCGCATCATCCGGAATCTCGCAAGAGAATTCTTCTTCAAATGCCATCACCAATTCTACAGTGTCCAGGCTGTCTGCACCGAGATCGTCGATAAAACTAGCGGAAGGAGACACTTTTGCTTCCTCAACGCCCAAATGTTCAACAACGATTTTCTTTACGCGGTCAGCAATGTCACTCATGATTATTACCTTTGGTTCAAGTTAAAGAGTCAGGCCTCATAGCATAGGGTTTTGGCCTTGGCTAGCGGAAAATTACATGGTTTTTCTCAGGATGAGAAGCGATTTCTTTTATATATAAACCCCTTGTTATGAGATTAATAAATGTTTATAATGGTGGGGCATGGGACAGGAAAGAGACTCAATCACCACGCGCGCAAGAGTAACGCGTGAAGGTTTAGATTCAGGTGGAAAATTCTGGCAGTATGACATGGAGGGGCAAGAAGATCGCCACCTCGCCGGCTACATTATCGCACGTATACAGGAATGTGGGTTGGATTTTCCAAGCTTTTGCACTCTGGTAGGTGGCCCCGAGTTTGAAGCGAAACTGACAAACGTGATGCTCTATCAGCCTGAGGATGAGAATCCGCAGCCTGGAGCTAAATATCATATGCCCTGCTCGATTGATGCCCATGTTGCCGCTAAGATGTCTCGCGTGTTAGGGTTAAATGAACGGCAATCTAACACCCTGAAACAAATGGCGGCCTTTCAATCTACGATCAGCGATGATCGCATTGTCACCATACCGACTGCAGTGCAAGATGCGGAGTTTAATAGGACTCATTTAGAATGTCGGCAGAAGAGCAAAGAAGCAACACTCGAAGATTTGACGGAAAAATTCCGCAAACGTACCGTGCACGGGATGCACTGTACCAAGAGTTTACAATCGCAACGCAAGGAAAGATCTCCACTCCGCAACAGCTTGCTGAGGCTATCAATTTACCCATTGCAGTGGCAAGGGGAGAGCGTTTACCACGCCGTTTGGAGATGGGAAAGGTACGGTCTTTACACGACACAGAGGGTATAGATCAGAATCATTTTTTGCGATTACTGAACGATCTATGTTATTATGTGGTTCCGCCACAACCCGTGTCAAAAGACGAAGTTTCCGCCAACCATCTCGAACTAAATCCAGCGCTTATAAGCGAGAAGTTCGAGGGGGGCAGCAAACATATCAACGCTGATTTTGAGGTGCTACAGCGGAAGTTGATTGCACAGGAGATAGCAAAGAATGCCATGTCTGAAGCCGCTGCGGAAGCACACGTTTCAATGCAGTGGGTGGGTATGCGAAAGTCGGCAAATGGAGAATCCTGCCTCTTTCTAACACCCGCAGGGCTCGAACTGTACAAAGCCATGGTGTTTGGTAAAGGCGGGAGGTTGGAGTTTGATAGTCCTAAGGCGGGTGAAGTTTCCGCCAACCATCTCAAACTAAATCCAGCGCTTATAAGCGAGAAGTTTGAGGGGGGCAGTGAATATATCAATGCTGATTTTGAGGCACTACAGCGGCAATTGATTGCACAGGAAATGACAAAAAACGCTCTGTCTGAAGCCGCTGCGGAAGCACACGTTTCAATGCAGTGGGTGGGTATGCGAAAGTCGGCAAATGGAGAATCCTGCCTCTTTCTAACACCCGCAGGGCTCGAACTGTACAAAGCCATGGTGTTTGGTAAAGGCGGGAGGTTGGAGTTTGATAGTCCTAAGGCGGGTGAAGTTTCCGCTCATTATCTCGAACGAAACCCAACGCGTGTAAGCAAGGGGTTTGAAGGAAATTCTGGATATATCAACGCTGATTTTGAGGCCATCCGGCAGCAATTGATTGCGCAAGAGATGGCAAAAAACGATATGTCTGAAGCTGGAGCTGAAGCCTATGTCTCCAAGCAATGGGTGGGTATGCGAAAGTCTGTAAATGGAAAACCCTGCCTTCATCTAACACCCGCAGGTCTTGAACTATATAGAGACATGGTGTTTGGCAAAGGTGGGAGATTGGAGTTTGATAAACGAGTGGAAGGTGAAGCATCCGCTAGCTATTTGAGTCTCAATCCCAAGCTTGTGAGAGATGATTTTCAGGGGAACCTTAGGGACATTAAGGTCGAGCTCTCATTATTACAGCAGCGGCTGATTGCGCAAGAGATGGCAAAAAACGATATGTCTGAAGCCGGAGCTGAAGCCTATGTCTCCAAGCAATGGGTGGGTATGCGGAAGCCAGAAAGTGGTGGCGCCTCACTGCACGTAACACCCGCAGGTCTTGAACTATATAGAGACATGGTGTTTGGCAAAGGTGGGAGATTGGAGTTTGAGAAGCCAAAGGCAGATGAGCTTTCTGCGAATCAGCTGATGCTAAATCCAGCCCTTGTGGGTGAAGGGTTTAGTAAGCACAAGCGAAGCATTAATGGTGATTTTGCAAAACTAAAACGGCAGTTAATTAGTCAGGAGGTGGAACGAGGAAAATCCCCCGAAGAAGCAGAAACATTTGTTTCTAGCCAATGGGTGGGTATGCGAAAGCAGGCGTATAATATTCCCTGTCTACATGTCACACCTGCGGGTCTTGAACTATATAGAGACTTTAGTAAAGGAAGGCGCGGGTGGTCAGCGGCATTAAAAGCAGGAGATGAACACTGGAATGATAGGTTGCATAGCGCAGCGAGACTTCAAGAAAATTCAGGTAAAGACCGCTAAATACTACCCCTCTAATCTTTACGTGCATGGCTTCTTACAATGCGCTATAATCGCGCCATATATCTACCATGAAACAAGAACATCGCCTCCTCAATCCGTCTGGTTACCTCCACGATCATCTGCTCGTGGCAACCCCACTTGTGACCGATGGATGCTTTGACCGTTCGGTGATTTATCTGGCGGCTCACAATGAACACGGGGCGATGGGCCTGATTATCAATATGCCGCTTAAGTCGCTGGAAATCAGCCAGCTATTGCTCGAACTCAAAATCCCATTCGGCACGCGCGCGCCGGAAATTCCCGTGCAATTCGGTGGTCCCGTTGAATCCAGTCGCGGTTATATTTTGCACACCGTAGAAGGTGCTGCTGGCGAAGAGTCACTCGTGCATGAAAACGGCATTGGCCTGAATGCGACGATTGAAATGCTGCGAGCGATCGTCGAGGGCAAAGGCCCATCCAAATATATGCTGGCCTTCGGCTGCGCCGCCTGGGGCGCAAAGCAGTTGGAAAAAGAATTGGAAAGCGGTAGCTGGCTCGTGGTACCTGCTACGCATTCGCTGGTGTTTGATACGCCATCCCCCCTCAAATGGACCATGGCCAATAGCACCCTCGGCTTCGACCCCAGCCGGTTATTCACCACTGTCGGGCATGCTTAACTAGCGGATAGCTGGTAGTTAAGTGGTTGAGTTTGAGTCTGGTGGTGTTATAAGCACAGTGAAACTAACCGCTAACCGCCATCCGCTAATCACTATGTTCAAAGGCATCTACACCGCACTCATCACCCCCTTCGCTAATGGCAAGGTGGATGAAAAGGCGTTTCAGGCATTTGTAGAGTGGCAAATTAGCGAGGGCGTGCATGGGCTGGTGCCGTGCGGCACGACCGGTGAATCGCCGACGCTGACGTATGATGAGCACAAGCGTGTGATTGAGCTGACGATTGAAGTGGCGAAAGGCCGTGTACCGGTGATGGCGGGCACGGGTTCGAACTCGACCGAAGAAGCGATTATGTTTACCTCGCACGCCAAAAAAGCGGGGGCGGATTGCGCGCTCGTCGTCGCTCCTTATTATAACAAGCCGACACAAGAAGGGCTGTATCAGCATTTTAAAGCGATTAATGACGCGGTGGATTTGCCGCTATTCATTTATAACATTCCCGGCCGCAGCGTGGTGAATATTGCGGATGAAACCTTGGTGCGGTTGAGCGCGCTTCCGAACATCGTGGGTGTGAAAGATGCAACGGGGGATTTGACGCGGCCGCTGATGCTTCGCGCTAAAGGTGGCAAAAAACTACAAATGTTCTCCGGTGAGGACATGACGGCGGTGGCGTTTAATGTGTCGGGCGGGCAGGGGTGTATTTCTGTTGTCTCGAATGTGATGCCGAAACAAGCCGCAGCAGTGCAAAACGCAAGTTTGAAAGGTGAACATGCAAAAGCATTGGAGTTGCTCGAGCCGATGGTGCCGCTGATTGATGCGCTGTTTGCCGAAACCTCGCCCGCACCGGTGAAATATGCGCTGTCACTGATGGGGAAAGCCAACGCGGATTTACGTTTACCACTTGTTTTACCTCGGGAAGAAACGCGCGCCAAACTGCAAAACCTTTTACGTAGTTTAAACTTGATTTGAATTTTTTATTAACTATATTCGCCACACTTCACGCGTGGCAGTTGTGAACATGGCAACGAAAAAACCGAACACTCAATCGCCATCCGCGCAGAACCGCAAGGCACGTTTCAATTACTTCATCGAAGAGGAAATTGAAGCAGGGCTGGTGCTGACGGGGACGGAAGTGAAGTCGCTGCGTGCAGGCCGCATCAGCCTGAACGAAGCGCATGCGGGGGAGAAGGACGGCGAGCTGTATCTTTTGAACGCGACGATTTATCCGTTCGAAGGCGGCAACCGCAACAACCACGAACCCACACGGCCACGTAAGCTTTTACTGCACGCAAAGCAGGTTAAAAAGCTGATGGGGAAGATAAAGCAGAAGGGCTACACGATTGTTCCTCTGAAGCTTTATTTTAACTCACGGGGATTTGCGAAGGTACGGATTGGTCTGGCGGTTGGTAAGAAAGAATACGAAAAACGAGATACAATTAAAAAACGAGAATGGGATAGAGAAAAGTCGCGGTTACTCAAGCGCAAATAAAGAAGGGGTAAGATAACGATGTTGGATGCTATTAGTGATTTCTGGAAGCCGTCGCGCAAATCTTCGGAAGAAGAAGTGAAGACGGTTGACCTCTCGGCACTCAAACTCGGCGCGAGCGTCGGCTTCGGTTTCATGCCGCAAACGCTGCTGTCAGGCAAACGCCGCAGCGTGTCGGGCATTAACACCTATCAATTCGGCGAAGAAACACTGATTTCCTATGTACTCTCCGAAGGTGCGGATCAATCCGTTTCCATGATTATCGCGGATTCGGGTACGGAAGCCTATATCGCCCTGTCGCGCCGTCTGCAATTCGCGGAACGCATGCGCATGTTTGAAAATGCGGAACTGCTCGCGCTCATTGAAAATGCGGATCAAAAGCGTCTCAATGTCCGCGATGCGGATTCCGAATGGCGTCAATGGCTTGTGCCGCAGTACAAAAAAGAAATTCATGGCTTAAAAGGCCGCATTGCGCGCGGCGATTACCGCACGTTTAATACGCTGCCTGCGGAAGCCGAAGCGCAGGAGTTTACCTATTACCTGCTCACCAGCCCGAACAATGAGTTTGCGGTGGAAGTAGAAATGTATGGCGATAGCCGCATTGAACTTTATGCGACTGTGTATCGTCGTCTCTCTGACATCGGCGAGATTCGTGAAATTAATTCCAATGAGCCGACGTTGCCGGGCATTTTGTCCAAGCCCGAACGTCCGGAACCAAAGCTTGTAGTAAAAGACGAGCTGCGCACCTTGCCGCTGATCAATCCACCGGTGGAAGAAAAACAACAACCGCTGTTCCCGATGCAGGAGAAAAAACCAGAGCCGAAGCTTGAGCCTAAGGTAGAACCGCAAGCAGTGAAAGAGCATGTTGAGTCAAAACCTCTGCCGGTTGCTGAACTCGATGCGAAAAAAATCGTTGAGCCGGAAAAAGTTCCGGAGTCGATGGAAGCGGCCAAAACACCTGCGGTGGACAATGTGTTCTCCATCGTGAACCCTAAACCGGCGATGGATAAGGTATTGGGCTCGTTCCCGACCACCGCGCCGGTGGCCAAAAACCCCATCGCTGAAAAACCTGTGCAAGAAAAACAATCAACCCCAGAACCGGAGAGAAAATCCATGAGTTTCGCAACGTTTAACCCACAACCTGCCAATGCATCCTTAAAACAGGAGATCAAAACCATGAATGGTCAAGCCCAGGACTACGAAAACGACACCATTGAGTGCGAACTTCGTGCGGCGAACAAGATTATAGAGGAAGCGATCCGCAACGAAATGCGCATGTCCGATGTTATCCGCCGTGTCATCGGCTTGCCGCTTGCCGGCCAGGAAGCCGTGCAAATTCCGGTGTTGCTTTCCGAAGATGATTACAAACTACTTGCGATCCGCTACGGTATTGCACCGGCTGACAAAAATGCCATCAAGGCTCGCATCATCGAAGAAGTGAACGATTTCTCGGGCGCGAAGCACTAAAAACTCTACTAGGCCGGACGACTTGCTTGAATTTTCTGTGCTTCGCTGCTCACGTACTTAATGTACGCTGCGCTGCGATGCTCGAAAATCCTGCGCATTCGCCTCGGCCTAGCGAGTTTTACACGACCCAAATGTTCCGTTACGCTTGTACGGAGCATTTTTTTTGCGTAAGCAGGAGCTATGTACCCGTAGCTCAGTTGGATAGAGCACCGGATTTCTAATCCGGTTGTCGGGGGTTCGAATCCCTCCGGGTACGCCATTTGATCGCGCATTTACTCTTAAGCGTTGGCGTGTTATGCCGCCAGCATGTTGCTTGGACTATTCACTCTATTTCTGATTCTCGCTGTGGTGGTGCTGTTCGCATTGCCTGTGCCATTGGTCGTGGGGTTAGTACTGTTGGCTGTGTGGCTTTGTTGGCGCCGCAAGCGGCTTGAGCTGGTGATGTTGTTGGGTTCACTCTTGGTGGCATTTGGCTGTTTAGAGGTGTTTGTCCGCTTGGCTGCGGATGATATTTTCTACCGTGAGCATGAGCGCTATGCCCTCAAACGGCGCTATCGTCCGAATGTGGATGCGCAAGTTCAAGTGCGGTTTGGCGATTTGGTGGCGATGAATCCGGTGCTTGAGAAAACTCTGGCGCACCCACGCACCATTCGATTTAAGACGGATGGCCGCGGATATCGCAATGCGCACGATTATGCGAATGAGCCTTATATTATGCTGGGGGATTCATTCATCACCACTGTTGGTATGACGCAGGAAGATATTCTGGGGTCGCAGCTCAATGCGGCGATGCCGGAGCATTTTTATTCGCTTGGATTTCCAGGTACGCCGGATCGCTACGAAGGCGCCGCGCGTGTGTTTTTAGACAAGGCTTCGCCGCAAGCGCGGTTTATTTGGTTTATCTATGAGGGGAATGATTTTGAGCCGACGGGAGTTCCCTATACATTAAAACCGCCCCCTGATCCGGGTAGCGATTTACGTTATTATATGACCATTCGCATCTTACCGTTTATGGCTACGCGCGTGCTGACGATTTTTTATCGTGCAGTGGGGGCAAGAGTGGATGTGCTGCAAGGTGAGCCACCGCTGGTGGTGCGCACGTTTCCGCTAGCTGGGCAAGACATAGGATTTTTTGAGGAAGACATGCAAAATGCAGGACGTCCAGATGTAGAGCTGCGTAGTTGGGGCACGCAAGAAATTATGAGTCGTACAGCATGTGTGTTTTTTATTCCCGATAAATACCGCGTCTACAAACCTTGGATTTCTGAAGGTCCTTCAGTGAGCGAACCTCCAGCGGGACTTACGGCCTTGCACCGTTTTTTCGGGGCGTATTCCATTCCAGTGGTGGACCTTACACCAGCGTTACAACGGGCTGCGAAAGAGCATTTAGCACACGATGAACTCGTCTATTGGCCAGACGACACACATTGGAATACCGAAGGTATTAAAAGTGTGGTTCCTGACATTACTCGTTGTGTTGGGTCGGATAAAGCACGCAAATAAACCTTGTGGAAATAGAACAGGTTGTTATATTTGAGGGTATGACCGCCAAGTTCCATGAAAGCCTGAGACGCGATGAGGACCAGTTGCCCTCCGAACGTGGTTTTGCACTTACCATGGGCATCGCATTTTATGTGCTTGCTGGAATTGCTACCTGGCACCGTCAGGCGTTTGAAATACGTGAGATCATTGCTGTTGCATTGGGCACCATATTTCTTGTGGTGGGATATACCAAA
Source organism: uncultured Rickettsiales bacterium (assembly GCA_964405685.1). Classification (GTDB taxonomy): domain Bacteria; phylum Pseudomonadota; class Alphaproteobacteria; order Rickettsiales; family SXRF01; genus CAYOOP01. The sequence goes on along the minus strand of CAYOOP010000001.1, from coordinate 47,888 downwards.
CCATTGTGGCTTCGGCCGTTGAACAAAGCCTGGGCGAAACTCGGGCATGTGTTGTTTTTAATCATGAATCCTATCATTATGCTTTTATTGTATAGCGCGGCGATTATGCCGATGGGGGTATTGCTGCGCATGTTCGGGAAAGATCCGTTGCATCGCAAGATCGATAAAAATGTAAAAAGCTATTGGGTGGTGCGTGAGATTCCTGGGCCGCCGCCGGAAACGATGACACGTCAATTTTAGGGGGTATTATGAAATCATTTCTCAAAGAACTTTGGTTGTTCATGAAGGTGCGGAAGAAATTCTGGCTGCTGCCGGTGTTTATCGTCATGGTATTGTTGGGCGGGTTGCTGGTGCTGGTCAAAGGCTCCGCTGTTGCGCCGTTTATTTATACGCTGTTCTAAATGTATATTCTCGGCATTTCCGCGTTTTACCACGATAGTGCGGCGGCGTTGATCAAAGACGGCGTAATTGTTGCTGCTGCGCAAGAGGAGCGTTTTTCAAGGCAAAAGCACGATGCACGATTTCCAAAACACGCGGTTGAATATTGCCTTAAGGAAGCTGGCATTACGCTGGCTGATGTTGCGCATGTTGCGTTTTATGAAAAGCCTTTTCTGAAGTTTGAGCGCTTACTTGAAACCTATTTAGCAACCGTGCCGCGGGGGTTTGCATCGTTCCGATTGGCAATTCCCTTGTGGCTCAAAGAAAAGCTGTTTCAAAAATCGCTACTTGCGAAAGAGCTTCAGCAATTTGATCCGGAATTTGATGGCGAAAAGAAATTGTTGTTCGCCGAACACCATCAAAGCCACGCTGCGAGTGCGTTTTTCCCGTCGCCGTTTGAAGAAGCAGCGGTGCTGACGGTGGATGGTGTGGGCGAATGGGCGAGTGTGAGCGCAGGCGTTGGTCGCGGAAATACACTGACGCTCACGAAAGAGATGCATTTCCCGCATTCGCTGGGGCTTCTCTACTCGGCGTTTACGTATTATCTTGGGTTCAAGGTCAACTCCGGCGAATATAAGGTGATGGGCCTCGCGCCCTACGGCGAGCCGAGCTATGTGCAGATGATTTTGGATCACATCATCGATGTGAAAGAGGACGGAAGTTTCCGTCTCGATCAAAAATATTTTAATTATGCTACCGGCCTTACGATGACGGCCAAACCGTTTCATGATTTGTTTGGCATGCCGCCGCGCAAAGGTGAATCACCGCTGACTGGGCAGCATATGGATATTGCAGCGTCTCTTCAGGCGGTGACAGAAATGATCATGTTGAAATTGGTGAAGGCGCTGATGCAAGAGACGGGCATGCGTAACCTTTGTTTGGCTGGTGGTGTTGCGCTTAACTGCGTGGCGAACGGCAAGATTCTGCAAGCAGGTTTGGTGGATAAACTTTGGATTCAACCTGCCGCAGGTGACGCAGGCGGTGCGCTGGGAGCAGCGCTTGCAGCCTATCATGGGTTGCTGAAAGGAGAACGTAAAGCAAATCCGAACGATGACATGCAAGGTGCTTATCTCGGCCCGGCATTTGCGCAGGGCGATGTTGAGAAACGCTTGCGCGAAAGTGGAGCAGTGTTTGAAACACTGGAAGAGAACGCGTTGATTGATACCGTAGCGGATGCGCTGGCAGAAGGGCAAGCCGTGGGGTGGCACTCGGGGCGGATGGAATTCGGGCCGCGTGCACTTGGCGCGCGTTCGATTTTAGGTAACCCCATGCGTGCCGATACGCAAAAGACGCTGAACCTTAAAGTCAAATATCGCGAAAGTTTTAGGCCGTTTGCACCGTCGGTGCTTGCGGAATGCGTTAGTGACTATTTCGAACTTAATGCCACAAGCCCTTACATGCTATTGGTAGCGCCTGTTGTAAAAAATCGCCGTACCCCAATGACGGAGGTGCAAGAAAAGCTCTTTGGCATTGAAAAACTCAATATTGCGCGGTCTGATATTCCGGCGGTGACGCATGTGGATTATTCGGCGCGGGTGCAGACGGTGCATAAAGCCACCAATCCGCGTTACCATAAGCTACTTCAGGCGTTTCAGAAACGTACCGGTTGCCCCGTATTGGTGAATACCAGTTTTAATGTGCGCGGTGAACCTATTGTCTGCACGCCGGAAGATAGCTTCCGTTGCTTCATGGGCACGGAATTGGATCTGCTGGTGGTTGAAAACTGCGTGCTACGTAAAACCGCACAAAATCCGGCATTGAAGCAGGATTACAAACAGGCGTTTGAGCTGGATTAATCGTCATTGCGAAGAGCTTTAGCTCTGAAGCAATCCACACTGCGGCTAGGAGAAGTATGGATTGCTTCGAAGGCAGAGCCTTCTCGCAATGACGGGAATTACATCCCCGCAATCAGCGTTTCCAATTCCGCTTCTGCAGCGCTGATTTCTTTTTGCACTTGCACGTGGGTGATGTTGAGCTCTTTGAGCTGATGGATTTCGTTGCGTTCGCAGGCGTTAGCAATGTCATTTTCCAGTGTGTCCTTGCGGGCGTTTAGCTCGGCGAGTTTTTGTTCGAGCTTGGCGGCGGCTTTTTCGGCTTGGGACTGTTTGTTTTCGCCTTTTTGTTTCTTTTGTTTGGCTTCTTGCTTCGCGGTTTCTTTTTCGCGGCGACGTTGGCGGACGACGAGTTCGCGGTAAGCATCGAGGTCATCATCATACGGTTTGCACGTGCCATCCGCGACGATCCATAGACGGTCGGCAACGCACTCCACAAGGTGCGGGTCGTGGCTGACGATAATCACGGCGCCGGTGTAGTTGTTAAGCGCCTGGGTGAGCGCCTCGCGCGCGTCGATATCCAAATGGTTGGTGGGTTCGTCCAGCAGCATGATGTGCGGGGCGTCATAGCTCATGAGGCAAAACAGCAGGCGTGCTTTTTCACCGCCGGAGAGATCGCCCACCTTGGTATCGGCTTTGAATTTATCGAAACCGAACTTGGCAATCGCGGCGCGGACTTTGGCTTCGGGGTAGCCTTTCATCGCGCGGCGCATGATTTCGAAAGGCGTTTGCGTGATGTCGAGTTCGTCGGTCTGGAACTGCGCGAAATAGCCTACGCGGAGTTTGCCAGATTTGTGAATGTGGCCGGAAAGTTGCGGCAGGCGGCCGGAAATCAGCTTCATCAGCGTGGATTTGCCGTTGCCGTTGGCGCCCAGCAGCGCGATGCGGTCGTCCGCGTCGATACGTAGTTGCAGGTTTTTCAAGACCGGCTTGTCTTTGCTGTAACCGGCATCGACGTTTTCAAGCACGATCATCGGGGATTTTTCTTCCTCGGGTTCGGGGAAGGTGAAGGCCGTCACACGGTCGGCCATTACCGCATCGACAATATCCATTTTCTCGATCATCTTGAGGCGTGACTGCGCTTGGCGAGCCTTGCTGGCTTTGGCTTTGAAGCGTTCTACGAATTTCATCATATGTGCTTTTTGCGCGAGTTGTTTTTCGCGTAGTGCTTGTTGACCCAGCATTTGTTCGGCGCGTTTGCGCTCGAAATAATCGTAGTTGCCGGAGTAGAGATTGAGTTTGAGTTGATCGAGGTGGACGATGTGGTCGACGGTTTTGTTCAAGATATCGCGGTCGTGGCTGATGATGACGAGGGTGTGCTGATAGCGGATCAGAAAATTTTCGAGCCACACCATCGCCTCGAAATCAAGGTGGTTGGTCGGCTCATCGAGCAGCAATAAATTGGGTTCGCGGAAGAGTGCGGCGGCGAGCGCGACGCGGGCGCGCCAACCGCCGGAGAAGGAGGAGATGGGGCTGTTTTGCGCGTCCTCATTGAAGCCGAGACCTGCGAGAATGGTCGCTGCGCGGGCGGGTGCGTCATAGGCGCGGATGTCCTCCAGGCGCGAGTAAATGTAGCCGATGCGGTCGGGGTCTTCGGCGGTTTCAGCTTCTTTCAAGAGGCTCGCACGTTCGGTGTCGGCGGCGAGGACGATGTCGATGAGAGTAGTATCATCCTCCGGTAAATCCTGACGTACCATGCCCATGCTAGCGCCTTTGATCATCGAGATTTCGCCCCCGTCAGGGGTCAATTCACCGGAGATGAGTTTGAAGAGTGTGGATTTTCCGGTGCCATTGGGGCCGACCAGTCCCACCCGATGCCCAGCCGGGATTGAGAGCGATGCTTTGTCGAGCAAGACGCGTCCGGCGATGCGGTAGGTAAGGTCGGTGATGAATAACATGCGAGGTTCCAGTTTAAGAAGCGGCGGAAGCTATAGGTTTCAGAGACTCCCGTCAAATTCATAAGCAATCGGTTAAGATGCTCTATTTGCTTGATTTATTAGCAAGCTTGCTACACAAGTTCCCACTTTACTTTAAAATAGTGGGCTGGTAGATTCCCCAACCTTTTGAATTTTAGGGCAAGCTCGGATGAAAATTGTCGCATGCAACAGTAACGTTCCCTTGGCGGAAGCGATGGCGAGTTATCTCGGCCAGAAGCTGACGTCGGCGACCGTGCGCCGTTTTGCCGATCAGGAAGTGTTCGTGGAAATCCATGAAAACGTCCGCGGGGAAGATGTGTTTGTCGTGCAGTCCACCAGCTATCCGGCCAATGACCATATGATGGAGTTGCTTGTTTGCCTTGATGCGCTGCGCCGTGCTTCGGCCCGTCGCATTACGGCGGTGATTCCTTATTTTGGCTACGCGCGGCAGGACCGCAAAATGGGTTCGCGCACGCCAATTTCAGCGAAGCTGGTTGCCAATATTATTACTTCGGCGGGGGCTGACCGCGTGTTGACGGTGGACCTCCACGCCGGGCAAATTCAAGGCTTTTTCGATATTCCGCTTGATCACTTGTATGCCGCTCCCGTGCTCGTGAAGGACATTAAAGAGCATTACAAAACGGATAATCTCATGATTGTATCGCCCGATGTCGGCGGTGTGGTGCGCGCGCGTGCGCTGGCCAGCCGCTTGGGCGCCGACCTTGCGATCGTCGACAAGCGCCGCGAACGTGTGGGCGTGTCGGAAGTGATGAACATCATCGGTGATGTGGCCGGGCGTGATTGTATTTTGATTGACGATATCGTCGATTCCGCGGGCACGCTGGTGAACGCCGCCAAGGCGATTAAAGACGCCGGTGCGAGTTCTGTTTCCGCCTATGTCACGCACGGTGTGTTTTCTGGCGAGGCCGTGAAGCGTGTTGAAAATTCCGTGCTCACTTCGCTGGTGGTTGCGGATACGATTGCAACGACGTCCGCAGTTGCGGCAGCAAAAAATATTCGTGTGGTTTCCGTTGCGGGCCTGCTTGGCGAAGCCGTCAAGCGCGTGAGTGACGAGACCTCTGTTTCAAGTTTATTTGATTAACCAAGGAGAACTACTATGACTGCTTTAGCTCAATTGACCGCCGAAACCCGTACGGGCCAAGGCAAAGGCGTTGCCCGCGAACTTCGCCGCAATGCGAAAATCCCTGCTGTACTTTACGGCAAGGGGACTAAGCCCACCTCGCTTGCGCTGTCGCTTAATGAAGTGACACTGCAGTACAAAAAAGGCCGCTTTACCAGCCGCCTGTTGGAATTGAAGCTGGATGGCAAGCCGGTCAAAGTGCTACCGCACGAAGTGCAGTTTAACCCTGTGTCTGACAAAATCGAGCATGTGGATTTCATTAAGGTGGAAGGCAACAGCGAAATTCGTGTGAAAGTGCCGGTGAAATTCCTCGGTGCTGAGAAATCGGTGGGCATCAAGCGCGGCGGCGTCTTGAACGTTGTCCGCCACGACATCGAATTCCTCTGCAAAGTGGACGCAATCCCCAACACCATCGAAATCAACGTTTCCGAAATGGACATCGGCGATAGCGTGCACGTCAATGATGTGAAACTGCCTGCCGGCATTAAACCAACCATCAAACGCAACTTCACGATCGCAACGATCGCCGGTCGTAGTGCCGCGGATGAGGCGGAAGAAACAGCAGCAGCGACCGCTGCGGCAACCGCTGCAGCTCCAGCTGCGGGTGCTGCTCCGGCTGCAAGCGCACCTGCTGCCGCTTCTCCGGCTGCGGATGGGAAAAAAGGGAAGTAATTAGTGATGGGTGATTGGTAATTAGAATCCGGCTACCAATTACCAATTACCAATTACCAGTCACTTCATGCGCCTCCTCATAGGTCTCGGCAACCCCGGAAAATCCTACGCCAAGCATCGGCACAACGTAGGTTTTATGGCGCTGGCTGAAATTTGTGATGCGTACGGCTTTTCCAAACCGCAATCGAAATTCGGCGGGGCGCTTGCTGAAGGCAAAATTGCCGGCGAGCGCGTGTTCGCCTTTTTTCCGATGAGCTACATGAATAATTCCGGCGAACCGGCGGGTGAATTGGTGAGATTTTATAAAATCCCGCTCGAACACATCACTATATTCCATGACGAGTTGGATTTACCACTCGCAAAGATCCGCGTGAAAACCGGCGGCGGCAACGGCGGGCATAATGGGTTGAAAAGCCTGGATGCGCATTTGGGTGAGAACTATCAACGCGTGCGCATCGGCATCGGCCATCCGGGAAATAAAGACCTAGTGAGCGATTATGTGCTTTCGAATTTCAGCAAAGAAGAGCGCGCGGCAGTCGATGAACTCAATGCGGCGCTTGCGAAACACGTGCCACTGCTGATACAAGGCGACGCCGCAGGTTTCGCAAGCAAAGTGGCGCTTGCCACACAAAAGGAAGAATAATCATGGGCTTTAAATGTGGGATTGTGGGGTTGCCGAATGTCGGGAAATCCACCTTGTTTAACGCGCTGGTGCAAACCGCACAGGCCGAAGCCGCGAACTATCCGTTTTGTACGATTGAGCCGAATGTTGGCCGCGTTGCGGTGCCGGATGAACGGCTCGATAAGCTGGCGGCGATTGCAAATTCCGCGCAAGTTCTGCCAACGCAGCTCGAGTTTGTGGATATTGCGGGCCTCGTGCGTGGTGCGAGCAAGGGCGAGGGGTTGGGCAACCAATTCCTTTCCCATATTCGCGAAGTGGATGCGATCATCTATGTGCTGCGGTGTTTTGAGGATGATGACATTACGCATGTGGAAGGCAGCATAAATCCGCTGCGGGATTTTGAAGTGGTCGAAACCGAACTGATGCTTGCGGATTTGGAGAGTTTGGAAAAACGGCTGCCCAATTTGCAGAAGAAAGCCAAGACCGATAAAGAATCCGCCGAGCAAGTGCAAGTGATGGAGCCGCTGATTAAGTTACTCGCTGAGGGTAAACCCGCGCGGGCGTATAAGCCGCGCGATGCGCTCGAGCGCAAGCAGATCAAAAATCTGCAACTCTTGACGTCTAAACCGGCGATGTTGCTTTGCAATGTGGAAGAGGGTGCTGCCGATAAAGGCAATGCGCTCTCTCAAAGTGTAGAAGATTTTGCGAAAAAAGAGGGCATGGCGTGTGTGGTCATTTCCGCCAAAATCGAATCCGAAATTGCAATGCTTGGAAGCGCCGAAGAAAAAGCAGAATTTTTGGAAACGTTGGGGCTCAAAGAAACCGGACTTTCCCGCGTGGTACGTTCTGGCTATGAACTTTTGCACCTTATCACCTATTTCACCGTCGGCCCGAAAGAGGCGCGCGCGTGGACGATTGAAGTGGGAACCTTAGCACCCGCTGCTGCGGGCGTTATTCACACCGATTTTGAAAAAGGTTTCATCCGCGCGGAGACGATTGCGTATGAGGATTATATCAAAGGCAACGGCGAGGCCGGCGCAAAAGAAGCAGGAAAACTGCGTTTGGAGGGCAAGGATTACCTGGTGAAGGATGGGGATGTGCTGCATTTTAGGTTTAATACTTGACAAAAACATTAGCGGCTGTGCCGCTTAGGTTTTTTGTCATCCCGTGCCCGCGCAAAGCGCGGAACAGACACGGGATCCAGAAATAAGTTTCTTGCGCCGAAGACTCGGCGCGATGTATCCCGGCCTTCGCCGGGATGACGGTTGGGCTAATTCTTCGAATCCTGGGCCGGATCGAGCAGCTCATCGATGAAGCGGCCTTGGAAGAGGGAGATGCCGAGGGACTGGCCGTAGGAGACGGCGTCTACCGAATCGCAGCGGCAGAGGATGATGCGGCTGCCGCCGCAGGCGTCCACCGCTTGTTTGAGTGCCGCGTGTGAAGCGTGGGAATCGGAGGCGAGGTCTGCGTTCCATTGAAGTTTCACAAGGTCGACCCCCAGCACATCGCGTTTGATTTGGCGGAAGCCGATTTCGCTGAGACCATCGAGACACACGCGATAGCCGAGCCTGTGCGCTTCGGAGCAGGCGTAGACAAAAGCCGCGCTATCAGCAAAGGCGTCGACTGCCGGCACTTCGAACATGAGTGCGACTTTCTGGGCAGGCGAAAGCGCGGCGTCAAGATGTTGCAAGCCTTCCGAAAGCAGGGTTTCGACGTTGACGTTGAGGCTCAGCGGCGTTGCGAGATAGGTGGTGGGGTTGGCCGCAATCATCGCCAGCACGCGCTGGTCGAGCAATTGGGTGATATATTTAAACAGCCATTTATTGCTGAAAACATCCATGCGCGTTTTCAGCAATTCGCGCAGATGCGGGATGTGGATGTAGAGTTCGTCGAAAATGCGGCGCACGTTGGTGGTGCCGAGCGTGCAGATTGCCTGGCGGCGCACAGCGAGGTTCAAGTCTAGCACGTTCAATTGTTTTTCGATCGAGGCAAGACCCGAAGCGTCAAACACGCTGCTGCTTTCGCTTTGCGGCTCCGTTTTACCACCGCGCATATGTTTGATGGTATTGACCATATTTTTATTGAAATACTGCACGCATTGGCGGTACGTGGTTGCGAGCGGATAGACGGTGCAAAACATTGCATTGTCATCCCCCTCGGGCGTGTAGGCGAGCGGGTCGTCCATGTACAAATAACGCAGCTGGAAGATGAGCTTGTTTTGCATCTGCGGTAACAGACCGCGTACTAGCACCGCCATGTCGCCATTACTGCACATATAGATACCGCCCTGCAACGCTTGCAACAAGTCAGACGCCAGGTTCACGGCGATTTTAAGCTGGTATTCCGTGCGGTATTCCTCAAGTAGTTTGGAGAAATGAAACGCCACTACCGTCCAGCTTTCAAGCTGATCGGTCAGTTCGCCCAGTGTTTCCACGAGCTTGACATCTCCGGCGCGGCTGATGGTGATCATGCCTTTGAGATGTAGCGTAAATTTGGCCCGAGTGCAAGACGAGCATTTTGCGACTTCCGGGTATGCTGGTTTGTTCACACTATGGTTGGCAAAGGAGTCTTCTATGGCACGTTTATCCAGTCTTTTTCGTCAGCGCCGCACCTCACGCCGGGCCATTCGCAATAGCTTGCGCAGCAGTGTGATTCAGCGTGTGAGAGGTTTATTCAAACAGCAACTCGCTGCTCAAGACAGTGGGGCAGGGCTGGATGCATTCTCGAGCGATAGTCTGTTCAGCGCTTCTAGCAACCAGCTAACGCTATTTGAGCAGGGATTCGATACCTTGCTCGGTGCTGGGTTAGGTTTTCTTGGCGCGCGCCGTGAGAAGCAAACAACGGTAGTAGGCGAAAGTGCGCGGTCGCAGGAATTGCAGCAGCAGTTTAATTTGAGTCGTAGTCAGCGTGCAGCATTGCTTACTGAAGCGACGCAGCGGGGTGGCAGAAACCTGTAAGGAGATTTGCCCAAACACAACCATTGATTGTGTTTCTATCCTATTGATTCAAAAGCTTTTTATGTGCATTTTTCTGTGGTATGATGGCTCATGCCTTTTTCGATTCGTCAACGCACCAATACGCTTTCACAAGCCCTGCAACTCTTGGAAGCTTCTGCCGGCATTGTGCGCCATCACAACAAGAATAAAAGCTTTGTGCCGACGGAGGACGATTTCGAAACGTTGCATGAGATCGATCGTCGGTTACACAAGAATGCGATGGAATTGGAATATGTGATTGCGTCGCTACGGCAGCGAGTAGGTGGTTAGTATTGCTGAAAAAACCGCTTTAAAATTTCGCCGTAGCAGCGGGTGAGGAGTTCGAGGTCTTCCACTTTTACACATTCGTCTACCATGTGTGGGGTAAACCCCGTGGTGCCGAATTCGACGACGGGGCAGATGTCTTTAATAAATCGTGCATCCGATGTACCGCCGGTGGTGGAAAGCTGCGGCGTTTTTCCCGTAACGGTTTTGATGGATTCGACCATGAGCTCACTGAGCTTGCCCGGTTGGGTAAGGAATGGCTCGCCGGAAAGGCGTGGAGTAAGGGTATACTGGCCTTTGGCGTGCGTATCACAGATTTTCTCCAGCCACGCCCCAATCGTTTTGTCGGTATGCTCGGTGTTGTAGCGTACGCTCATCCGTGCACGCGCCCATTCGGGAATCACATTTTGCGCGCCAGGCGGCGTTTCGATATGGGTGATTTGCACATTGGACGGCGGGAAAAACGCATTACCCTTGTCCAATTCCGCATTAGCAATATCCGCCAGGATACGCGCGAGCTTTGGCACCGGGCTATCGGCCAGATGCGGATAGGCCACGTGGCCTTGCTTGCCGTGGATTTCAAGCGTGAAGTACAGGCTGCCGCGGCGGCCGATTTTCACCATTTCACCAATAAACGTGGGGTTGGTGGGTTCGCCGACCAGCGCGACATCCGGCACCTCGCCAATCTCTTTCAACCAAGGCACCAGTTTCCGCGAGCCATTAATCGCAACACCTTCTTCGTCGGAGGTGAGGAGGAGCGAGATGGAACCGCGGAATTTCCCCTCCCCCACAGGGGGAGGGTTAGGGTGGGGGCAGGCTTGCTCAGAATGATCGATACCTGGCAAGTCCGCCCCCCTCCCGGCCTCCCCCCTGTGGGGGGAGGAGATGACTTCCATCGCCGCAGCCATAAAGCAGGCAATCGCGCCTTTCATATCTTCCGCGCCGCGTCCGTAGAGTTTGCCGTCCTTGACAGTTGGGGTAAACGGCGGCGTGGACCATTTGGTTTCATCACCCACCGGCACCACATCCACATGGCCTGCGAACATAAAATGCGGGCTGCCTGTGCCGTAGCGGATGAAGAGATTGTCGACATCCGGCGTATTCGGGGCGGAAAACACTTTGCGTTTGGCCACAAACCCAAGCGGCACAAGTACGGACTCTACATAGTCTAGCACGCGGCTGCCATCGGGCGTGACCGAAGGAATAGCGATTAATGCTTTGGCGAGTTCAGTGGCGTTCATGCGCGGAGCAACTCGTTGATGCTGGTTTTGGAGCGCGTTTTTTCGTCTACACGCTTCACAATTACCGCGCAGTAGAGCGAGGGACTATCGGGCGTTTTGCCGGGTAATGTTCCGGGAACAACGACGCTATAGGCAGGCACACGTCCGTAAAACACTTCGCCGGTTGTGCGGTCGATAATTTTGGTGGAGGCACCAAGGTAAACGCCCATGGAAAGCACGGTGCCTTCTTCGACAATCACGCCTTCGGCCACTTCCGAACGCGCGCCGATGAAGCAATTATCTTCGATGATGACGGGGTTCGCTTGCAGCGGTTCCAGCACGCCGCCGATGCCGACGCCGCCGGAGATGTGGCAATGCTTGCCAATTTGCGCGCAGGAGCCGATTGTGACCCAGGTATCGACCATCGTGCCTTCGCCGACATACGCGCCGACGTTGACGAACGACGGCATGAGCACGACGTCTTTGCCGATGAACGCGGAGTGGCGTATGATGCTGCCGGGTACGGCGCGGAAGCCCGCAGCTTTGAATTGCTCTTCTTCCCAGCCCATTTGTTTCATGGGGACTTTGTCAAACCAGCCGCACATTTCGCCGGTGCGGTGGCCGGGCGCGCCGCGAATAATTTCATTGGGGTTCGAGCGAAACGAGAGCAGAATCGCCTTTTTCACCCATTGGTTCACCACCCACTCGCTACCTTTTTTCTCGGCGACGCGCAATGTCCCCGCGTCCAGTTCATTTAGAATTCTGGTGACGGCGTCGCGCACATCACCTTGTGTGGCTGTATTTAGTTCGCTGCGTTTTTCAAAGGCGTCGTTGATGGTTTGTTCCAGCTTCATTCGATCTTCGTTCCAATAGCTACAGGGTTACCGCGCAGGAAGGTTTCAACCGATTGTTTTTCCTTGCCCGGGCGTTGCACAATCTCCGGGATTATTACACCTTCGCCGCAGGCAATGGCAAGGCGGTTGTCGAGGATGGTGCCGGGGATTGGGGATTGGGGATTAGGGATTGGGGAGGCTTTGAAGATTTTCAGTGTTTCCCCATTTAAAATGCAACTTGCCCCAGGGCTAGGGGCAAGGCCGCGGATATGGTTGATGATTTCAGCGGCGGGTTTGGTCCAATCAATCCGGCATTCGTCCTTGGTGATTTTAGCGGCGTAGGTAACACCAATATCAGATTGTTTGGTGCGTTTTGCTGTGCCGTTTACGAGTTGCTCTAGTGTTTGCAGGAGCAGGGCGGGTGCTTCTTGCGCCAGCATATCGTGCAATTCGCCGGCATTTATTTCAGAGGGAACAGGGTAGGTTCTTCTGAGTAATACATCACCCGTATCCAAACCCTCATCCATCTGCATGATGCAGATGTCGGTAGTCTTATCGCCTGCCATCACCGTGCGTTGAATGGGCGCCGCGCCGCGCCAGCGGGGGAGTGCCGAGGGGTGAATATTGATGCAGCCAAGCTTTGTGCCTTCCAAAATCGCTTTGGGTAACAACAAACCATAGGCGACCACCACCGCAACATCAGCATTTAGTGCGCGAAATTTTTCTTGTTCCTCCGTGGATCTGAGCGAGGCGGGCGTGAAGATGGGAATATTATTTTTTTCTGCAAGCGTGTGGATGGGGGAAGGCGTGAGTTTCATTCCGCGCCCGGCAGGGCGGGGCGGTTGGGTGTAGACGGCGATGATTTCATGACCGGATGCAAGCAGCGCTTCCAGCGCCGGTACTGCAAATTCGGGCGTGCCCATAAAAATCAAATACATGAATTAACCTAAAGATTGTCGTTGGAGATGCCGGCGGCGATCATCAAGCATTCTGCGGCCGTAATCCGTGGTGGTAGAGAGCTCTTTTTGGCATATCTTATCTAATTCGCGATTGATCTCCTCAACGTAGAATTTAAATTCCGCCAATTTCGGTTTATCATCAGGGGTAACGCATACGATCTCCGGTGCGCGTTCCAAATTATAGCGGGTCATCAGATAATGCATGCCTAATGCTTCTGTTCTCAGTTCCTGTGCGTCACGCACTTCGGTAATGTGCCGAGCAGTAGCAGCAGTGTCAAAATATTCATGTCTTTCCAAGTAAAATTTATGTGTATCGCGACAATGTGTGGCAAAATCAAAAGTGGCGCGCGCCCACTCTTGAAACCAACGATTGTCCCACATGCTTTTACATGCGACGACTTTTTCGTTTTGCAAGGCGTGGATTTTATCGACGATCGTTTGAAGTGCCTGATATCCTTCGCCAGTGTAGCCAGGGTCGTTCACGCCCGATGCCCATTCACCTCCAACCATGCGATACCTCTCTAGCGGGTATAATCGGTGCCGTGCCCATGAAAATTAGGTGCATTTAGTGATTACAATGCTCATCGTGCACATGGTCGTGGTGATGCGCTTGTGCCTCAATATCGCGTTTGATTTTCTTGGCTTTGCGGAAGATCATGTCGCGCTTCACCATGCCCACGCGGTCGGGGAAGACGATGCCGTTTAAATGATCAATCTCGTGTTGCACGCAGGTGGCGAGCAGGCCGGTCATGGTTTCTTCTTTCGTTTCGCCTTGCAAATTCGTGTAGCGCACACGCACGCCTTTGGGACGTTCCACTTCCGCGAATTGGTCGGGGAAGGAGAGGCAGCCTTCTTTGTGGATATTTTTCTCGTCTTCGGAACTCAAAATTTCCGGATTGATCAGAACATATTGCGTGCCGACTTCGCCTTCTTTCTTCCATTCCACATCAGCTACCAACAGGCGTTTCATCTCACCCACCTGCACAGCAGCCAGGCCAATGCCTTGTTCGAAATACATGGTCTCGAACATATTTCTAGCGAGTTCGCGAATTTCATCCGTCACCAAATCAATAGGCGCGGATTTCGTTTTCAGGCGTGGGTCAGGGTAGTAGACGAGGGGGAGGATCATATTACTCCGTCATTCCCGCGTAGGCGGGAACCTATTCGCTTTATAGTTACATTTCTTTGCGAGTGGATCCCCGCCTTCGCGGGGATGACACCGTGGTTTCAGTCTAACAACAATCGCCTAGCCTTCCAAGCGTTTCCTCACTTCCGAGCACTTCCATAATTTGATAGACGCTGCCGGCAGAAGCCTCGCGCCCCGAAAGTGCAGCGCGCATGGCGGGCATGAACTGCTTGGGTTTTAAGCCTTTTTCGATCATGAAGGCTTCGGCCGCAGCCTTCAGATTGGCCTCATTCCATTCATTGATTCCCTCAAATTTGGCGCTCACAAACACCAGCCAGCCTTTCGCCTCGGTGATGATTTGGTCGGCTTTTTCAGTGCAGGGGATGGGGCGATCAGCAACCAGAAACTCAAATTGTTCGGCAAGTTCTACCAAGGTGGAGGCGCGTTCGACGAGCCAGGGCATGGCTTTTATGAGCACGTCATTCTGCGAGCTGCTAAGCAGCTGCGCAGAATCTCTCTGAGTCGCACGAGATCCTGCGCTCGCGCTATGCGCGCCGCAGGATGACAGCAAGGACAACAATCGCTCCGGTGTTGCCGTTTTCATATAATGCGCATTCACTGATTTGAGCTTGTCAAAGTCCAGGCGCGAGGGTGAATTGCCGAGGCCTTCAAGCGAGAACCATTCGATCGCCTGTGTATCGGAAATGATTTCATCATCGCCATGAGACCACCCCAACCGCAGCAGATAGTTGCGCAGTGCTTCGGGCAAATAGCCCATGTCGCGGTAGGCATCGACACCCAGCGCACCATGGCGTTTGCTGAGCTTTGCACCGTCCGCGCCGTGGATGAGCGGAATGTGGGCGAATTCGGGGATGTTCCAGCCGAGGGCTTGGTAGAGCAGCACTTGGCGGAAGGTGTTGGTGAAATGGTCGTCGCCGCGAATCACATGTGTGACGTTCATGTCGTGATCGTCGATGACGACGGCGAGCATGTAAGTGGGTGTGCCGTCGGCGCGCAGGAGCACCATGTCGTCGAGTTCTTTCGCATCCACACTGACTTCACCGCGCACATGATCGCGCACTTTAATCGCGCCTTCTAGCGGGGCTTTCAGGCGGATGACGGGGGGCACGCCAGCAGGCGGTGTACCGTCGTTGCGCCACGGACTTCTGAATTTGGCGTTGGGGTTTTGAGCGCGGAATTCATCCAGCTCGGCTTGAGTGGTGTAGCAATAATACGCGCCACCTTGTTCGAGGAGTTGTTTGGCGACTTCGGCATGGCGCGGTTGGCGGGCGAATTGGAAAATCACCTCGCCGTCGTGCTTTAACCCCAGCCATTCCATACCTTCTAAAATGGCATCGACCGCTGACTGGGTGGAGCGTGCGCGGTCCGTATCTTCAATGCGCAGCAGAAATTTTCCGCCCATATGCTTGGCGAAGAGGTAGTTAAACAGCGCCGTGCGTGCGCTGCCGATGTGGAGATAACCGGTAGGAGAGGGAGCAAATCGGGTGATGACGGACATGGCTAATTGACGGAAAGCGGGGTGAGCAGTAGGAGATAGTTATATGCGGTTTATAAATCAGCTCAAGCACATCCTTACGATCGAAAGCGAACGGCAAATGTTGCTCGTGCCCGTGTTGCTTGGCCTTGGAATTGCTTGGTATTTTGGCTTATCGGCCGAGCCGGAGGCCGTGCTGGGTCTTAAAATTGTGCTGGTTTTATGTAGCCTAACGCTTATTTTTCGCAGGTTTGCCTGGACTTGGTTGACCTTGGCTGCATCTATTGCCGCACTTGGATTTTATAGTGCTGAGGTGCGCACCCAGCTGGTAGCGGGACCGCTGCTTCATAAACCTGTATTTGCAACCGAAGTCGAAGGCCGGGTACATCAGGTGGTGTTTGATGAAAACGCCTATAAGCTCATTTTAAGTGAAGTGAAGCTCGATAAGCTGGATCTCAAACAAACGCCGCAGCGCGTGCGCATTAGCATCAAACAGGCGGACCGTTCCAGCATGCCGCAGGTAGGTAGCATCGTGCGCCTGCGTGCAACCTTATTTCCCTTACCCTCACCAACCTCGCCGGGCGCGTTTGATATTGGCCGGATGATGTTTTTTGATCGGTTGGGTGCGATCGGGTTTTCGTTGGAAACGCCGGAGGTGCTCGCCACCTCTTCGCAACCTTTAAGCGAGCGTATCTATGCTTTTCGTCAACACTTTGCCGGGCAGTTGATGGCATTGATGCCAGAGAATATGGGTGCGGTTGCGGCCGCACTCACGGTGGGTGAGCAAGGCAGCGTAACAAAAGAGGACGCCGAAGCCATGCGTGCTTCCGGCCTCTATCACATTCTTTCCATTTCAGGTCTGCACTTGGCACTCGCGGCGGGGATTGTGTTTTATGTGGTGCGATTTTCACTGGTGCTGATTCCCGGCGCGGCACTGCATTACCCGATCAAAAAAATGGCTGCTGTGGCGGCGCTCATTAGCGCGTTTTTGTATTTGCTTGCGGCCGGTTGGCCCGTGCCAGCGCAGCGCTCGTTCATCATGGTGGCGGTGGTACTCTTTGCGGTGTTGCTCGACCGCAAAGGATTTAGCCTCAACACGCTTGCTTGGGCTGCGACGTTTATTTTGCTGTGTTTTCCTGAATCGCTCATGGGTGCAAGTTTTCAGCTTTCGTTTGCGGCAACAGCAGCAATCGTTGCGCTCTATGAACGCTTTGGTTATGCGCTTCATGCGTCAGAAAGTGGTTTCATTCGCAAACTGTTTAGGGCGGTGTTTGCGACCATGATGGTTTCACTTGCCGCAACGTTTGCAACTGCGCCGTTCATCATTACCTATTTTAACCAAGTGCAGTTGATGGGGTTGGTTGCGAATGTGCTGGTGACACCGCTGACATCATTCCTCATTATGCCCACTGTCGTACTTGCATTTTTGCTCAAACCCCTGGGGCTACTTTTCCTTGCAGCGCGCCCGCTGGAATGGGGCATTGAAGGCATGCTTGCTATCGCCCACCATATCGCCGCTCTACCGTATGCCTCTATCTATGTACCTTCGTATACCATCTCAGGTCTGGTGCTTAGCGTATTAGGATTGCTGCTGTTGGTGGGGTTAAGAACAAGGTTTGCGCTGATGGGTGTTGCATTTCTTGCACTCGGTGCGTGTAGCATGTTGCTAACGAAAACGCCCCATGTGCTAATTAGCGACGATGCAAAACAAATCGCTGTGCGCGATGCAGGGGAGAATTGGGTGATGATCAAAGGTGGACCGAATAGTTTTACCACGCAGGCGTGGATGAAGAAATTGGGTAAAGCCAGCGCCTTGCCGCTGAAAGAAGGAATATTTGATACAACCACCGCGCTCAAATGCACGGAAAGTGATTGTACCTACACTTGCAAAAGCGGTACAGTTCTATTCATGAAACAACCGAAGAAGACCAAGACCCGCTGCACGTCCAACTATACGGTGGCGGTGTTGCCCTACCGATTGTGGAAGGGTGAGTGTGACGGCGTGAAAGTGATTGATCGCGATGCGCTTGTGGCGGGCGGTGCGCATGCGATGTATTGTGGTGATAGGCTTAACATCGAAAATGTAAGACAGTTTCAGGGGGATCGTCCATGGGTTCCCTAAGCACTTGTCATCCCGGCGAAGGCCGGGATCCGGATCCCGCCATGCGGCGGGATGACAATTTACTATTGGATGCGTTGAATCCTGAACAACGCATTGCGGTAGAAACGCTAGATGGGCCGCTCTTGGTGCTTGCGGGTGCGGGCACGGGGAAGACGCGCGTGCTCACGACGCGGATTGCGCACTTGCTCAATACCAAGTGTGCATATCCGGGTGAGATTTTGGCGGTGACGTTTACGAATAAAGCCGCGCGCGAAATGCAGGAGCGTGTGGCAGCGATGACGGGGCTGACGCCGCAAGGCGTGTGGATCGGCACGTTTCACTCGACGTGTGCGAAGATGCTCCGGCGGCATGCGGAGCGTTTGGGGTTTACCTCGAGCTTTACGATTTTGGGTGATGATGATCAGATTCGTTTGATCAAAACGTTGCTCACAGATGCCAATATTGAAGAAAAATCTATGCCCGCGAAATTAGTATTGGCGATATTTCAGCAGTGGAAAGATCAGGGACTGAACCCTGATAATCTGACGAATACGAAAGATCGTACGATGTTAAGTGGCCAAGGCATCACGCTTTATACGCGTTATCAGCAGCGCTTGAAAACTCTAAACGCTATGGATTTCGGTGATTTGATTTTGCATTGCCTGACGCTGTTTCGCACGTATGAAGAGGTGCTGAAAGATTATGCGCTCAGGTTCAAATATATTCTGGTCGATGAATATCAGGACACGAACACCGCGCAATATTTGTGGCTGCGCCTGCTTGCGATGGCGCACAAAAATCTGTGTTGCGTGGGTGATGATGACCAGTCAATCTATTCCTGGCGCGGTGCGGAAGTAGGGAACATTTTGCGGTTCGAGCAGGACTATCCGGGTGCGGCAATTGTGCGGCTCGAGTGCAACTACCGCTCGACTAAATATATTCTACAAGCGGCGAGTGCGGTGATTGCGAACAATACGTCTCGCCTTGGGAAAACGCTGTGGACGAATGCGACCGAGGGCGAAAGGGTCCGCATCAAATCCGTGTGGGATGATGCGGAGGAGGCGCGGTTTTTGGGTGATGAGATCGAGGCGTATCAGCGCAATAAAATCAGGCTTTCGGACATGGCAATTTTGGTGCGTGCAGGTTTTCAGACGCGTGCGTTTGAGGAACGGTTTCTTACCATGGGGATTCCCTATCGCGTCATTGGCGGTTTGCGTTTTTATGAACGCGCGGAGATTCGTGATGCGATTGCTTATCTCAATGTGATTGCGTCACCTGCGCATGATTTGGCGTTCGAGCGCATCATCAACACGCCCAAACGCGGCATTGGGCAGGCGACATTGCAACAATTACACAACACGGCGCGGAATTTGAATTGCTCGCTCTACCACGCAACAGAACATGCGCTGAAAAATGGCGAATTCAAAGGCAGGCTCGGCTCCTCGCTTACCAAGCTTATGGATCAATTTGCAAGCTGGCGTGCGCGGAAGGCAACGCTGACAATTGGCGAACTGACCGAAGCGGTGCTGGATGAAAGCGGCTACCGCGAGATGTGGCGGCAGGATAAATCACCCGAAGCGCCGGGGCGTTTGGAAAATTTAAACGAGCTGATCCGCGCACTCGGCGAGTTTGAAACGCTGGAAGCGTTTTTGGAACACGTCGCGCTCGTCACCGACATGAACAATGAGAGCCAAGAAGACATGACCAGCATCATGACACTGCATGCGGCCAAAGGCCTCGAGTTTCGCGTGGTGTTTTTACCTGGTTGGGAAGAAGGCGTATTCCCGCATCAGCGGGCGATGGATGAGCAGGGCGTGAAAGGCCTGGAAGAAGAGCGGCGGCTGGCCTATGTGGGCATCACGCGCGCGCGCGAGCATCTTACCATTACCCATGCATCGAACCGGCGGATTTATAACCAGTGGCAAAGCTCGCTGCCTTCGCGTTTCTTGAATGAAATTCCGGAAGAATCGGCGGAGCGCATTGGAAATAATTCACGCGAAGTGAATTGGAAAAAAGAAATCGCATCCATCATGAGCAGCACGCGCGTGGAAGAAGACACGGCACAATTTAAAAGAGGCACGCGCGTGTTTCACCAGAAATTTGGCTATGGGAAAATCATCACCGCCAGCGGCAACCATTTGGAAATCATGTTTGACAAAGCAGGTGTGAAGAAGGTGCTGGCGGATTTTATTAAGCCTGCGAATTAAGCGTCATCCCGTGCCCGACAGCGAACTTGCAACGCAAGTTTGATGGAGGAACAGACACGGGATCCAGTCGCTGCGGCAGCAGCGGTATGTTCTTTTTACGCGGCAGACGCCGCTTACTGGATCCCGATTTTCATCGGGATGACGTTATTTAAACAACTTCAAATACTCTCCGTAGCCTTCCTTCTCCATCTCCGCTTTCGGCACGAAACGTAAGGAAACGGAGTTGATGCAGAAGCGTTTGCCGCCTTTGTCCGCGGGGCCGTCGTCAAACACGTGGCCCAGATGCGCATCGCTACTGGATTTCACTTCCGTGCGCGTCATACCGTGCGAAGTGTCTGTTTTCATGACGATGTTGTGATCAGAAATCGGCCGCGTGAAGCTGGGCCAGCCGGTGCCGGAGTCGAATTTATCGGTCGAGGAAAACAGCGGTTCGCCGGAGAGCACATCCACATAAATGCCCTCTTCGTGGTTGTTCCAATAGGCATTGGCAAAGGGCTGCTCCGTGCCGCCACCTTGGATGACGTGTTGTTGCAATGGGGTGAGTTTCATAGGTTCCTCCGCGTGTGCGTGGGTGAAGCTAAGCGCCAGTAGGGCAAGAACTCTAAGCAACATCTGACGCCTTTGTATCTTTAAATGTGACGATGACGCCGCGTTTTTTGAAATACGACTGCATCACTTTCCGGCCCTGCCGGTTGGGTTGGGGGATTTTCGCGGAATCAATTTCTATCGATTGCATGTCTTGCGCTTTCAGTGCAATCTTAAGCGCGATGATGCGCTGATCGATGCCCTCATTGTTATTGTGCAACGAGGCGTAAACATCTTCGAGTGCTTGCTCAACGGTGTTGGTCATAATCACTCATCCCCCATCTTAAGCGCGGCCAGAAACGCGCTCTGCGGGATCGTGACGTTGCCGATTTCGCGCATTTTCTTCTTCCCCTTCTTCTGCTTTTCGAGCAGTTTTTTCTTGCGCGTAATGTCGCCGCCGTAGCATTTGGCGAGTACGTCTTTGCGCATTGCGGAGATCGTTTCGCGGGCGATGATTTTACCGCCCAATGCTGCTTGGATCGGGATTGGGAACATGTGGCGGGGAATCAAATCCTTCAAGCGTTCGCAGAGCTTGCGGCCGCGAAAGTCGGCTTGCGAGCGGTGGACGATCAACGCCAGGGCGTCGACGGGTTCACTGTTGACCAGAATGTTCATTTTTACCAAATCGGATTCGGTGTAGTCGGTGAGTTCGTAGTCAAAACTCGCATAGCCCTTCGAGCAGCTTTTCAGGCGATCGTAGAAATCAAACACCACTTCGTTGAGTGGCAATTTATACACCGCCATGGCGCGTGCGCCGACGTAGGTTAAGTTTTCCTGGATGCCGCGTTTTTCGGTGCAGAGGCTTAGGACGTTTCCGAGATAGTCATCCGGCGTCATGATGGTCGCGCGGATCCACGGTTCGTCGATGTGATCGATTTTGGTGACGTCGGGCATGTCGTTTGGGTTGTGGAGTTCGAGCATGGTGCCGTCGGTTAGGTGCAAACGGTAGACTACCGAAGGGGCCGTGGTGATGAGGTCTAAATCAAACTCGCGCTCGAGGCGTTCTTGGATAATTTCGAGGTGTAGCATGCCGAGGAAACCGCAGCGGAAGCCGAAGCCGAGCGCGGTTGAGCTTTCGGTTTCAAATTCAAAACTCGCATCATTCAAACGCAATTTCGCGAGTGAGTCTTTCAAGTGTTCGAACTTGGAGGAGTCGGTGGGGTAGAGGCCGCAGAAGACCACCGATTGCGAGGGTTTGAAGCCGGGCAGCGGCTCGGCGCAAGGGCGGCGTTCTTCGGTGATCGTGTCACCCACGTTGCAATCGGCCACTTGTTTGATGCCGGTGATGATGTAGCCGACTTCGCCGGGTGTGAGTTTTTCGACCGGTACTTTTTTTGGTGTGAACACGCCGAGTTGATCGACCGTGTAGTTTGCGCCCGTCGACATCATGCGGATTTTCATGCTGCGAGTGAGCACGCCGTCTTTAATGCGCACGAGAATAATCACGCCGAGATAGGTGTCATACCAGCTATCAACCAGCATGGCTTTAAGTGGTGCTTCTGTGTCGCCTGTGGGGGCAGGAAGGCGAGTGACGATGGCCTCCAGCACGAGATCAATCCCGAGGCCGGATTTGGCGGAGATGGGAATGGCATCCGATGCATCAATGCCGATCACATCTTCAATCTGCGCTTTGGCTTTTTCAATATCGGCGGCGGGGAGGTCTATTTTGTTAAGGACCGGCACCATTTCGTGTTTGGCATCCATCGCCTTGTATACGTTCGCAAGCGTTTGCGCTTCCACACCTTGGGAGGCATCGACCACAAGAAGCGAGCCTTCGCAGGCGGCGAGACAGCGCGAGACTTCATAACCGAAATCCACGTGGCCGGGCGTGTCCATCAAATTCAAAATATAGGTTTTTCCGTCTTGCGCTTTGTAGTTCAGCCGCACGGTCTGGGCTTTGATGGTGATGCCGCGTTCTTTTTCGATGTCCATGGAATCGAGCACCTGCTCGGTCATCTCCCGCAGCTCCAGCCCGCCGCAGGTTTGGATCAAGCGGTCGGCAAGGGTGGACTTCCCATGGTCAATATGGGCGATGATGGAGAAATTGCGGATGAGGCTTAGGTCGGTCATGCCGCACGTGCATAAGGCAAACGTCTAGTTTATGCAAGGCTTAGGCAACGATATCCGGATAGAGTTCAGCCTCGATGCGGGTGATTTCGTCGCGTATGGCGAGCTTCTCTTTTTTCAGGCGGTTGTGCATGAACACGTCGTTGCGGGGGTCGAGGGATTTGACCTGTGCGTCGAGCTCGCGGTGTTTCTCGCGCAAATAGTCCAGACGTTTTTCAAGCGCCAATTCTTCATTCATTGTTAATTCCTTCCCGTTTCATCCCAAACTATTGTTATTATAGGAGAAAATACTGGAAACGGTGCCCAGATTCTCATCAAAAACAGCTGCATTATAGCAGATTTATCCACAGCTTGCTAATGGTTTTTTCGAAATACAAATCCCCCCTCCCTTGATGGGAGGGGGTTAGGGGGAGGGTGGAGTACAAACGAGAGCTCTCTTGTTGACTCCACCCCCTCCCCAGCCCTCGACGCTGCTCCGCGTCGAGCCCATCAGAGGGGGAGGGAGGTTAAATCCCCTCCCAGCGTTTGACTAGCTGGTGGGGGATGTCGAACATATCTAGCACGCGGCCGACGGTGTGATTTACCAAATCTTCCAATGAGTTAGGCTTGCTGTAAAAAGCGGGCACGGGGGGTGCGATAATGCCGCCCATTTCGGTGACTGTGGCCATATTGCGGATGTGCGAGAGATTGAGCGGCGATTCGCGGGTCAGCAACACCAGCTTGCGACGTTCCTTGAGGGTGACATCCGCCGCGCGGGAAAGCAGGGTGGTGGTGCAGCCGGTGGCGATTTCGGCGAGCGAGCGCATGGAGCAGGGGGCAACGATCATGCCGAGTGAAGGCGAGGAGCCGCTAGAAATACATGCGCCCATATTGCTGGGGTTGTGCACTTCACTTGCCAGTTTTTCTACGTCTTTGACGCTATAGGCGGTTTCCTGCGTGATGGTGAGCTGCGCGTTTTTGGTGATGATGAGATGGGTGTTCACCTTCGCGCGCTTGAGTTCCTCCAGCAAGCGAATGCCGTAAATTGCGCCTGATGCGCCGGAAATGCCGATGGTTAGTGTGTGGTTACCCATTCCCGTAATACCTGGTTGATCTGTGTTTGCCAGCCTGCACCGCGCGAGCGGAAAGCATCAATAACGTCACTGTCTAAGCGCATGGAAACTAATTTTTTAGGTGAGTCTTTGGGTGGGCGACCGCGTTTCTTATAGATGAAAGCCTCTGCTTTCTTACGTCCCATAAGCTCAGTAAATACTTCAATCGCTGGGCGAGCATTACGGAAATCTGCAGCAGTCCATTCCGGGTTATCTTCGTCAATCAGATGAGGATTGTGGCGTTTTTTCTTACTGGTTTTCTTTTTCATACCGTTTCCTTTCTTTTGCACTCGCTTTTCGGATGCTGATCCCTCTGAGTTTGCCGCGTCTCCATGTAACTACAGCAGAATATAAGGCATTTTGATAAGGCGCAAAAATGCGATAGCGATATTCTCCATAGTCCTGCCGGTTATCTTCCTCAATCACCGCCCGTTCCCAATCCAACTCTCGAATGAGATCGAGCTCCAAACCGTGTTTTGCAAGGTTCTTCTGATTTTTGGCTCTGTCAAAGACAATGTCCATATATTGTAGCTACAATAATTGAAAGCACAAGGGATTTCTTATAGCCACTCTGCCACCTCAAGTGCTGCATAGTTGAAGATGGCCCTGCTGCCGGCGCGTTTCAAGGCTAGGAGGGATTCGAGCATCACCTCTTTTGGATTGGGTGAGTTCATGATCATCGCGTATTCGCCGCTGACTTGATAGGCAAACACCGGCACGTCAAATGCGGTAGATGCACGGTAAATGATGTCCATATAAGGCAAGCCGGGTTTCACCATCACCATATCCGCACCCTCTTCAATATCCTGCGCAATTTCGCGCATGGCTTCATCCGCATTGGCGGGGTTCATTTGGTAGCTGCGTTTGTCGAGGTAGGTTTCTGTGGCAGAACCGACGGCGTCACGAAACGGCCCATAGAGTGCACTCGCGTATTTGGCGCTATAGGCGAGAATGGCGGTGTTGACGAAATTTTGTGCATCGAGTGCTTTGCGAATCGCGTGGACGCGCCCGTCCATCATATCGCTCGGGGCGACGATATCCGCACCCGCTTGCGCGAGCACCACGGCTTGTTGTGCTAGAATTTCAACCGTCGGGTCATTGGCGACGGTGCCGTTTGTGTCGAGTACGCCGTCGTGCCCATGGGTGGTATATGGATCGAGCGCGACGTCGGCGATGATGCCGAGTTCCGGCACGGCATTTTTTACTGTTTTAATTGCGCGGCAGATCAGATTGTCAACGTTCAGCGCTTCTTTTCCATCAGCAGATTTTTTGTCTTTGGGGGTGACGGGAAAGAGAGCAATCGCAGGAATACCAGCGTCGCGCGCACGCTTTGCAGTTGCAACCAATGCATCAATCGATAGTCGAGATACGCCGGGCAGGCTTGGAATCGGCGTGGATTTTTTGCCATCTTGCACGAACAGCGGCAGAATCAAATCACTCACATCAAGCCGCGTTTCCTGCACGAGCTCGCGCATCCAGGGATGGGTGCGAAGGCGGCGGTGGCGAATGTGCGGACGTTCGTTCATTTGAATCCGTTAGTGAGCGGCATGCGCCAGTCTTTGTAAAAATGCATGGGCGAGAGTTTGGGTCCCGGCGGGAATTGGCGGCGTTTATACTCAGAGATGCGTACCATGTCTACCACACGCTTCACTGTTTCCGGTGCGAATCCCTGTGTTTCAATGGTTTTCGCATCCATCCGGCCTTCGATGTGGAGTTTTAGAATCGCATCGAGCGTGGCGTAAGGAGGAAGTTGGTCTTCATCCTTCTGTCCCGGTGTAAGCTCGGCGGTGGGTACACGATCGATGATGGCTTTCGGTAGTCCATGCCAACGTGCAAGCGCGAACACATCGGTTTTATAGAGATCGCGCATCGGCGAGAATGCACCGCAAGCATCGCCATACAAAGTGGAATACCCCACCGCGATTTCGGATTTGTTGGAGGTATTCATCAGCAAGCGATTCGTTGCATTGCTGATCGCCATGAGTGTGACCCCGCGCAGGCGCGATTGAATATTGCCGCCAACCGCAAGGTCCGCTTGCCAATTCTCTTTGCTGTAACCCGCAGTTTTAAGTGTGGGTATAAGCAAACTTCCTATGCCCTCAAACGCTGAGGTGATCGGCACCTCGAGCGTTTGAATCTTGAGTTGCTTTGCAACGTCGAGCGCAAGCATTGTACTTTCCTTGGATGTGAAGGGGGAGGGCAACAACACACCGAGCACATTTTCAGCGCCCAGTGCATCCACAAGAATTGCGGCAACGGCAGCGGAATCAACACCACCGGAAAGGCCGAGCACTGCTTGTTTGAAGCCATTTTTGTGCACATAATCTTTCGTACCAAGCACCATGGCATGCCAGAGTTCTTCTTCGCGTGTCATGCTAGCCTTCGCTGGCATGACACTACCAATATGCTCTTCAAACATCGGCAATTGCGTGGTGATGTTGCCTTTTGCATCGACCGCGAATGATGCACCGTCAAACACCAGATCATCCTGCCCGCCGACGAGGTTGGCGTAGATGATGTTGACGTGGTTGGTGCGTGCGGCGTCGCTAAGGGTTTTTACACGCAGCGCATGTTTGCCTTTTTCATACGGCGAAGCATTGGCGACGATGATGAGTTCAGCGTCTTGGGCTTTAAGGAGGCGTGCATTGTGCGGCTGCCAGACATCTTCACAAATCAACATACCGATGCGCTTGCCGTTCCACTCGAATGCCACTGGTGCCTGACCAACCGCAAAAATGCGGCGCTCATCAAACACGCTATAATTAGGGAGCAAGATTTTGCGATGGGTGTGGATGAGTTTCCCTTTGTCGATGAAAGCGAGGGCATTGAAGCGCCGGTCTTCCACCGGCTCGATGAAGCCGACGACGAGTGCGGGCAAGTCTTTGCTCTTCGCGATGAGTTCTTGCAATGCTTCATGTTGCTTGGCGATGAAATCATTGTTCAGCACCAGATCCTCCGGCGTGTAGCCGGTCAAGGTCAGTTCAGGGAAGATGACAAGCTCTGCACCCTGCGCCCCTGCTTTTTTCGCAGCGTCGATGATGCGCGAAAGATTGCCGCGCACATCGCCGACAGTTTGGTTGATTTGTGCAATGGCGAGATTAGACATTCAGAAGGTTTTCGTGCTGGAAGGGACGGATGCGCGATGCTTCTCTACGCAAGCGCTGCGCAGCGTGCCAGAGATCGTAGTTGCGCTGTTTGTTCAGCCATAAGTCAGGCGTGGTGTTGAACGCCTTGGCCAGGCGAATCGCCATTTCAGCGCTGATGCCGCCACGTTCGTTGACAAGGCGAGAGATGGCCTTCCGTTCCACGCCAAGGCGCTCCGCAACGGCTTTAATTGTAAGCCCCATCGGTTCCATGTAGAGCTTCTTCAGTGATTCGCCGGGATGCGGCGGGTTGTGCATGCGCATAAGCTTCTCCTAATGATAATCTATGTAGTCTACAACATCGGCCTGACCTTCCGTAAAGGTGAAGGTAATACGCCAATTGCCACTTACTTTCACGGCCCACAGCCCTTTTTTATTGCCTTTTAAGGGGTGGAGGTTTGCACCCGGAAAGTCCATGTCTCCAATTACTTCCGCGGTATTTAGTTGATCGAGGATGAGTCGAAGTTTTGCACGATGTTTTGCCTGAATACCGGCCAGAGAGCCGGTAGTATAAAACTTTTCCAAGCCTTTGTGTACAAAACCAACGATCATACCTTCGCCGTAGTGTACCTAGCTATAGGACGCTTGTCAACACCAATGTACCATGAGGTAGTACATCATAATAAGGCTTCTAACTCAGGTAGTACGGCAAACAAATCACACACCAGGCCATAATCCGCAATTTCAAAAATCGGTGCGTTTTCGTCTTTGTTGATGGCGACGATGACTTTGCTGTCTTTCATGCCCGCTATATGTTGAATGGCACCGGAAATGCCAATGGCAATG
Source organism: uncultured Rickettsiales bacterium (assembly GCA_964405685.1). GTDB lineage: Bacteria > Pseudomonadota > Alphaproteobacteria > Rickettsiales > SXRF01 > CAYOOP01. The sequence goes on along the minus strand of CAYOOP010000001.1, from coordinate 20,394 downwards.
TAAAGTTCTGGGGCGACGATTTTGCCGGTTTGGCCGACTTGGTAGTCGTTGGGTACGTAGCCTGCATCGACTGCCGCGCGCGATGCGCCGATGGCTGCATTTAACTTATCGGCGAGTTTTTCGATGAGGGCGAAGTTTTCTTTTGAGCCAAGGCCGCGCCCGCCGGAAATCACCACGCGTGCTGCGCCAAGCTCTGGTCGTTCATTTTTTGTGGCTTCCAATGAAACGGAGCGAGAGGTGGTAGCAGCAGGTGTGAGTGTGACCTGTTTTATGTTGATGGTTTCGGCTTTTGCAAAGGCGGATTGGCGGATGGTGGCAAGCACGATGGACGCGTTCACCTGCACCGTTTCAATCGCGTTGCCCGCATAAATCGGGCGTTTGAAGGTGGTCGCATCGATCACTTCGATGACTTCAGACACTTGCGGCATATCCAGCAATGCGGCGATGCGCGGGAGGAGGTCTTTACCGAAGCTGGTCGCAGCAGTGAATACGTGGGTGTAGTTTCTGGCAAGGTCTGCAAGCGGCGCGGCGAGTTCTTCAGCGAGCAGTGCACCGGTGAGGACGACATCGACATCGTCTGCGATTTTTTTTGCCGCCGTTACAGAAGCGCGCGTGGCGGGGGAATCGACGTCGGTGATGACGAGAAGGCTCATATCACTCTCGCTTCATGCTTCAATTTCTCCACTAGCTCAGCAACATCTTTCACTTTTTTACCGCTGCTACGTTTCTTAGGTTCTTCGACTTTTAACCGCGCGATCTGCGGGGTGTGAGTAACACCAAGTTCAGCAAGCGGCAGCGTTGCCAGCGGTTTGGATTTCGCTTTCATAATGTTGGGAAGTGCAGCGTAGCGTGGTTCGTTGAGGCGTAAATCGGTAGTCACAACGGCAGGCAGGGTGAGCGAAACCGTGTGCAAGCCGCCGTCCACTTCGCGAGTGACGGTTGCAATATTGTTTTCGATGGTGAGTTTGGACGCGAAGGTAGCCTGGCCAACACCCAGCAGTGCTGCGAGCATCTGGCCGGTTTGGTTGGCGTCGTCGTCAATCGCTTGTTTGCCGAGGATGATGAGTTGTGGTTGTTCGCGCTCCACCACGGCTTTTAGAATTTTTGCAGCGTGGAGTGGTTCAATATTTCCTTCCGCTTGCACTAGAATTGCGCGATCTGCACCAAGTGCGAGCGCGTGGCGCAATACATCCTGACATACGGTTTCGCCAATGGTAACGACGACAATTTCGGTGGCGATCTTTTTTTCTTTCAACCGAATCGCTTCTTCCACCGCGATTTCGTCGAAGGGGTTGATGGAATGTTTGACACCGGCGGTTTCAACACCGGAGCCATCCGCCTTCACGCGGATGCGGACGTTGTAATCAATCACGCGTTTGACGGGGACGAGGACTTTCACCGATTGACTCCCGGTTTCCACAGCACATCTTTTTTGCCGTTATCGTTCACCACGCGCGACAGCACGAACAAATGGTCGGAAAGACGATTCAAATAATGCAGCGCATGTGGGTTGACGTTTTCTTTCTCACTGAAGCGATACGCTTCGCGTTCAGCGCGGCGTACAATGGTGCGTGCAAGGTGAAGGCTAGCAGCAGCATGCGTGCCGCCGGGGAGAATGAAGGAATCAAGAGAGGGAAGATTGGCATTCATTGCATCGATTTCTTTTTCCAAACGCTCGACTTGCGCGGGGATGATACGGAGATTTTTTCCATCTTCGCGTATCGGTGTTGAAAGATCAGCACCCAAATCAAACAAATCGTGCTGGATGCGTTCTAGCATCGCATCCGCCTCACCTTGCGTATGCAAACGTGCGAGGCCAATGGCGGCGTTGGCTTCGTCGACATAGCCGTAAACTTCCACGCGCTGGCAGGATTTCAGCACGCGCGAACCATCGGCGAGGCCAGTGGTGCCATCATCGCCTGTTTTTGTATAAATCTTTGTGAGTTTGACCATTACTTTGAAAATGAGAACATGACGCCGAGGATGAGTACAATGAGCGCTTGCACGGCCACACGCGCCATCATCAGCTTGTTGCTGTATTTTTTGTCTGTTTTGCCGCCAATGCCCATGACGACGAGGCCCGATATTAGCACGGCGACGACGGCAACGAGCAGTACGATGATGACAATATTCACGAGGCAGCCCTTAGGCGGAATTCGCGTGAGCAATAAGGGCAGGTGATGAAGCCGGCGTGTGGGTCAATATGCAGATAAACGCGCGGATGGCCAGTGGCGGGGCCGTTACCGTCGCAATGCACATGCTCACTGTTTACGTCAACGATTTCAAAAGGGTGTTCGGGTTTAATGTCGCTATACATGCGGACCAGTTTACGCAAACACCGCTAAAACTCAATCATTAAAAATGAAGCGCGGGCCAGTGGCGTGGGGAACGATGGCCGTGGCGGAGGTCGGGGTGAGGCTGATAACTTGTGAGGGATTGGGCTTAGCCCTTGCAACTTCAAGCGCGCCCGCATCCGGTGCCACATCGGGACGTACGACGATGATGCCATTTTCACGAGCGGGCTGGGCTTTGGAAACCTTGATCACCTTCATATGCACGGGTTGATATTGTTCTACTTTTTTGCCGGTTTTAGGTGGCAGCAACATCGTCGTCGCGTGGGATTCCGGCAAGCGGCTTAGGGCCACAGGCATTTTTTTCATGACATCGGAGGGGGCGGCTTGCATATCGGCTTGTTGCACCGGGGTTTTCGGCATGCGTAGGCGATCTAAAATCGTGATCCACTTATCATAGACCTTGCTTAAATACTGCGAGCCAAGAGCGGGCGTTTTGGAATGGTAGGCCCCGGCAGCGTTTTTCCAGCTCCCTTCGGATTCATACAGGTTGCGCAAAAAACTTGCAGCGTAGGCAACATTTTGCTGCGGGTCAAAGGCTTCTTCAATGGAGCGGAAGGCGTTGGGGTGGTGGTAGATATTCACCTGCATGCAGCCCAGATCCATGCTTTTCACGCCGCGGGCTTTTAAGTTTTTAGCCGCTTGAATGGCTTCTTGTTTGGTGTCGAAGAAATAGCCCTTGCCTTCGGCGTTGATGGTCCAGGGCCAGGGCAACGTGATTTTGAGGGTTTGGTTCCAGCGCCCGGTTTCAGTGGAGGAGATGGCGGAAAGCAAATGCGTGGGGACACCGTATTCGCGTTCGTAGCGTGGCATGTGCGCGGTGCAGAGTTTGGCACCTTCAATTTGCGCGTCGACTTCGGCGCGGGCCGAAAGCGGCGCGAGCAAAAAGGTGGCGAACAAGGTTAAGCATTGGCGCATGAGTCCACTATACCATATTTCATTTTAGGATACAGCGTTTAAGATAACATTAAGCAAGAGCTGTGCCTAAGGCGCGGCAGGCAAGGAACCATTGGACTTTGAATAAATAAAAACGGCGTGGGGAAGACCCACGCCGCTAATTTGAAGCAACAAAAAGGCTTACGCAGCTTTGCGGCGCGCGCTTTTGTTAACCACTTCAGTCAGGGCTTTGCCTGGTTTGAATTTTGGTTTGTTAGACGCAGGGATTTTGATAGCAGCGCCGGTGCGCGGATTGCGGCCGGTGGTTGCTTTGCGTGCTACGGTGCAGAAAGTACCGAAGCCAACGAGACGCACTTCATCACCTTTAGAAAGGGATTTAGCAATCGATTCGCAGAATGCATCAACGCATTCAGCAGCTTGGGCTTTGGTGATTTCGCAACGGTCTGCGATCTCAGCGATCAGTTCGTTCTTGTTCATAAAAACTCCCTAGTTGATCTAGTTGTTGAAGAAAAATGGTAACACCCGGAAAGGCGCAGCCACCTTATGTCTTAAAGAGACATGGAGACTCTAAAGCACTTTTTGAAAGTGTTGTAAACATGAAAAATGTAGGCAAACCGCATTTTTTTTGATGACAGGGCTTTTAAATCTGCCTACATGCGGACCTTTGCGGCCGATTGTTACGGATGCGGAATGAAATTGTAAACTGTAAAACCCATGTTTTTGCAGGTTTTTAACAATAATTTCTACCGCTTCTTCAAGAAATGTGCAAGGAAAGAGAAATCCTAGTTTTCGTCCGGCTGCCAGTTACGAATTTTTTCGAATACGGACGTGTTACCACCTTTTGAGGTAGGTTTTGACGATGTTATGGGTGCGTCTTCAGGAAGATAATTACCATCTTGCATGCCATTTTCTTCACCACTTTCACCTTCTTCAGCATCCGGTTCCGCCACGTGTGCAATCGATGAAGGGTGAGGGGTTACCCCGGGTTTTGCCTGCGGTGTTGCCGAAGTTGTAACGGGTGCTGCAGCGGGGGTAAGTTTAGTAGGCTCTGTTTTTACAATTGGTTTTATTTCTTCTTTTTTCACGACCGTTTTTGCTACTTCTTTTTTTAACTCAACTTTGACTACCGGTTTCATTTCTTCTTTTACGGGCGCTGCTTTTTTTAGTTCCACCGGTTTGCTGACGGGTTTGGTAGAGGTATCAAAGCCCGTATCTTTCGCATCAATAGGTGCCACCGGCACGGCTTGGCTCGTAGTTATTTTAGTATGGGTGGTAGGCTGGGTTTTGGATCTCAACTCGCCGATGCGTTTATAAAAGGCGAGGTTTTCGCGCGCTTCTTGGGGCGAGAGATCCTTGAGACCATACTCCATCGCCTTCGAATTATTGCCGCGCAGACCATACGCTAGCGCTAGGTTCTGCCGCATGGTTGCGGTCGCTTGATTGCTTTTAACCAGCGGTTCAAGCAGCGTAATCGCATCTTTCGAATTGCCGCTTAAGATTAAAGAGAGCGCTTGGTTGTTGGTGAGTGCTGGGGATTCTGCGCCCACCTCATGCGCCTCGCGATACACCGCTTGTGCAGCTTGGTGCTCACCCATGAGATCAAGCGTCACGCCTTTGCCGCTGAAAGCACCGGCGGAGGTTTTGTCCAAGCTCAGGGCTTCATCAAACAGCGACAGTGCCTTTTCAGGTTCGCTTTTGGCGACATACGCAAAGCCGAGTTCAGTAAAAACATCCGCATTTCTAGGTGCGCGCTGTTTCGCTTTTTCTAATAAAGGGAGGGCCTGTACCGCTTTTTTCTGTTCGCGTAAGAGGCGCGCCAATGCCAAGTGCGGGGCAATGGTTTGTTTCGACGCGTTCATAGCGCGTTCGTACATCCCCATGGCGCTATCCATATCGCCTTTTTTCTCCAGTTCCTCGCCCTGGTTCATCCATTCGGTAACCACCGGCGGCTCACCGCTTAAATCGGCACCGCTTTGGCTCAGACTGCACGCTGCAAGCAGCGCCAGCAGGCTCAAGGGAAGCAAAAATTGGCGAATGGGAAGGCGTTGCATAAGCACCTCTGCCTCAATGGGTTATGAGGTGAGACTATGGCCCAGCAGACCCGCGCTGACAACTGATTTTATTGCCCCCGCTTTTCGGGTTGCAAACCGCTAAAAAATAAGTATTACATACCCTCCCTATTCCATAGGGGTGTTTAGCTCAGTTGGTTAGAGCATCTCGTTTACACCGAGAGGGTCGGGAGTTCGAGTCTCTCAACACCCACCATCCTTTGTGGAGGTTGTGGAAATATACACTTCTTTGCGGGGGTGTAGCTCAGTTGGTTAGAGCGTCGCCCTGTCACGGCGAAGGCCGCGGGTTCGAGTCCCGTCACTCCCGCCACTCCCGCCATTCAACGAAGCCTGGAATTATTTTATGTTAGTTCTCCGGGAAGCCCAGCCGCACGATAGCGTGCTTATTGTTCAGTACATTAAAGAATTGGCAGAATTTGAGAAGCTTACGCACGAATGTGAAGCAAATGCTGCTTTAATTGAGAAATGGTTATTTGGTGATGCGCCCAAGGCACATTGCGTGCTTGCTGAGTGGGAAGGTAAGCCTGCAGGTTTTGGTGTGTATTTTTATAATTTCTCTACGTTTCTAAGCCGCCCCGGTATTTACGTTGAAGATATATTTGTGCGGCCGGAGTATCGCCGAAAGGGCATTGCCAAAAGCATGTTCTGCTATTTGGCTAAAAAAGCTATCGCTGAAGAATGTGGCCGCATGGAGTGGGCGGTCTTGGATTGGAATACAAATGCAATAGATCTCTATCAATCCTTCGGTGCTCGCTCTTTAAACGAGTGGATCACGCAGCGTGTTACAGGTGAAGCATTGAAGCGACTTGCTATATAAATCAGGCCACTTTTTTGTCTGTTTGTGTGCGCTGTCTAGCCTCAATCTCCAACAAACACGCTTTCGCTTCCAACCCACCTGCAAACCCTGTGAGTTTGCCATCAGCGCCGATGACGCGGTGGCAAGCGGCGATGATGGAGATGGGGTTTTTGCCGTTGGCGGCACCCACCGCGCGCATCGCTTTGGGGTTGCCTATTTGTTGGGCGATTTGCGCGTAACTTCTTGTTTCACCGAAGGGGATGGTGAGTAGGGCGTTCCAGACTTGTTTTTGGAAATCGGTGCCGGTGAAATCTAGCTTGAGTGAAAATGTTTCGCGTTTTCCGGCGAAATATTCTTTTAATTGGCGTTCGGTTTCGAGGAGCGCCGGGTGATTTTTATTTTCTACGAGTGGAGTTAAACGCACACGTTTCGGGTCATCATTTTCCCACAAAATGGCAGCGAGGCCGTTATCGCTTGCAATGAGTTTTAATTCGCCGACAGGGGAGGGCATCGTTTTATAAGCATACGTCATGGTATGTTCCTTTGAAAAGGGTGCTGACGCATAGTCTAGGCGCAATAGAGCAAGACTTCAAGATCGCCTAATCTTCCGCCTCAACATCCTCGCCGCCAAAGGCCATGTTCGCAGCGTCTTGTTTCATGCTGCTGATGTGTTGCGCGGCGTCTTCGAAAGACTCTTCGATGTCGGCTTGCCCAGCGCTGGCGCGCGGTTCTTCCATGCGGCGTTTGGAGAAGCCCATCACCACATCTTCCAGCAGATCATTCACGCCGACGGTTTTATCGGCAATTTCGCGCAGCGCTACGACGGAGTCTTTGTCGTTATCACGGTCCACGGTCAGCGGGGAGCCGGTGGCGATTTGTTTGGCGCGAGCAGCGGAGAGCAGCACCAGTTCAAAGCGGTTGGGGACATTCAAAACGCAGTCTTCAACGGTTACGCGAGCCATAAATACTCCTTGGATTTCAAAAATAGGGCGTCTTGCTACAGGAAAACTGAAAGCAATTCAAGCGCTTTTCGTGGCTGTATTAATATTTGCCCGGCAGGTTTAACACAATCTTAACATAAAAAGCGTAGGTTTCGTGGTAGAGATAGATACAATTTTAGACAAATGCTGCGGTACGTAGCTTGCGTAGTGAAGGGGCGACCTTTTCATTACCATAGGAGAGAGTATGAACCACCCAATTCGCCTTGAAGCACTTGAAAATATTGCGGAAACAGCACCTTTGCGGGTGAAGGACCGCCTGAAAATGCTAGGAATTCCAGAGGGTCATATGACCTCGGAAGTCACCTTTGCCCTTTCGGCTGTTTTGGAGAAACTGGACGATACGACGCGCGACCTCTCCCGTACCCGTGAAACGCTCGCGGAATTGGAGCGGTTGGTGGATGTGGATTGTCTGGCGCCGATTCCGAACCGTCGCGCGTTCATGCGCCGCTTGCAATGGGCGATTGCCATGCACGAACGTTACGCCCACCCGTCGTGTGTGCTCTATTTCGATTTGAACGATTTTAAAGGCATCAACGATAGCTATGGCCACGCGGCCGGTGACGTCGCTATTCGCCATGTGTCGCAGATTTTGGCGAATACCATGCGCGAATCAGATTTCATTGCCCGCATCGGTGGCGATGAATTCGCTATCATCATGTACCACGCCGAAGAAGATGCTGCGAAAAAACGCGGTGAAAAAATTGCCGAGGCCATTCGCCGCACGCCGTTTATGTACAACGGCAAGCCGATCAATGTATCCACCTCATTCGGTATTTATGCTTTGCGCAAAGGCGACGATTCCGAAACCGCGCTGACCTCTGCTGATATGGCGATGTATGTGGATAAGCAGAGGCAGAAAGCGAAAGCATAACATTTGATTGCCTCCAGCGGTTTCTACTGAAAACGCTATGGGGCGCAGCTTCGCTAGCTCATGGCTGGTTCGGCCTTCTGGCCTCACATTACAATCATTATTTCCAGCTATCCCTTGCCCTAATAATCGCGGGGCTGATGACGACGATAAAGAGTGTCGGCAGGATGAATAGAATCATTGGCACGGTCATCATTGCTGGTAGGCGCGCGGCTTTGTTTTCGGCGCGCAGCATGCGCTGGGTGCGGAATTCGGTGGAGAGCACGCGGAGGGCCTGGGCGATCGGCGTGCCGTATTTTTCGGTTTGGATAAGCACGTTCACGATCCCGCGCATTTCTTCGGTATTGACGCGCTGCGCGAGGTTAGCAAGTGCTTTGTTGCGCTCAGGCAGGAAGCCCATTTCAAGTGCGGTGAAGGAAAGCTCGGAGGCCATTTCGGGGTAGGCGATGCCGAGTTCTTTCGACACGCGGCCAAGTGCGGCACCCAGGCTCAAACCTGCTTCCGCGCAAATGGTCATGAGGTCAAGCGTATCGGATAGGGCTCGTTGGATTTGGTAATAGCGTCTTTTGCGCTTGCGGCGCACAATGAGTGTGGGGAGTTTTAAACCGAAATAGAGCGTAAACAGCGGCAGACCCTTGTTGAAAATCGCCATGCGGCCTTGGAAATCGTAAAACTGCACAAACACAAGGCCGAAGATCAGGCCGACGATTGGCAGCAGCAACGTAAAGAAGGCAAAAATCACCATCGCATCTTTGCTGCGCCACCCGGCTTCTAATAGCAAGGCTTGCGCTTCGGTGATCTGCTTGCTTTTGAGCAGTTTGAATTTTCCTACGACCTCGCCCATCCAATGCACATGAGCTTTAATCGCGGGGTTACGGCGGCGTTTGGGAGCGAGCAATTCCTGTTTGAGTTGTGTGCGCCGTTCGTTTAGCGCCTTGACACGTTTGCTCATGGAATGATTGGGCTTCATGGTGAAGAACAGCCATGCGGCGATACCAAAAATCACAAGCCCTGCGGCGATCATGGAGAATTCCGTGACCGAGAGGCCGAAGGGCATTAAATCCTGGGTTTTGATTGCGGGTTCTGCCATGTTAAATCTCGAACTTGGCCATGCGTTTCATGCTGGTCACACCGAACCAGAGCATGCCGCCGGCGATCATCAGCATTTTGGTGCCGCGCTTGTCTTCCCACAATAAATCGAGATAGCCGGGGCTCATCAGCTGGGTCGCAATCGACACCAGAAACGGCAGCGAGCCGACGATGATGGCGGAGGCGCGCGCTTCCGACGTCATCGCTTTAATCTTCATCTGCATGGTGAATCTGAGGCGTAGCACATTGGATAGATTGCCCAAAATCTCACCTAAGTTACCACCGGTTTCGCGTTGAAGAATGATACTGGTGGCAAAGAAGTTGAACTCGGTGTTGCCGAGCTGGCGTGCGATATCCTGGAGTGATTTCTCGAGCGGTACGCCGAGTTTGGTGGAGTCTGCAACGTGGCGGAACACCTCACCGACCGGGTCCGGCACTTCCTTAGCAACCACTGCAATGCCCTCGGCAATCGGCAAACCGGAGCGTAAACCTCGTACAATCAGGTCAATCCCGTCGGGTAGGATTTGCAGGAATTTCTTCATGTGCTTGTCGATTTTATGATTCAGCACTTTGATAGGTAGCCACAAACCAAGCACGAGGCCGACGGCAATGCCAATAATCACCGGCTTATGGAGCGCAAACGAACCGCCAATGCAGCACAGCACTACCAGTAAAGAGCGCAGCAAAAACACTTTGGCGTTGGCGGTTTTGTAGCCTGCACGTTCGAGTTTATCTTGTAGGCGCTGCACGTTCGGGAAAGGTTTGAGCAGCAGGCCGATGAGGCCGCCCGGTTCTTCGGCGATTTGACGTTTTAACGTCATCTTCGTTTCAGCAATCAGGCTGGTGGATTTATTGTAGCGCTGCTGGAGTTTTTTGAGGCGTGCTTTGTTACGTTTTGGCGAGGCGTCGCTTGCCTGCAGCATGAAAAATATCACCAATACAATTACACCGAGCAGACCGAAAACGATCATGTCGGCGTTACCCGCGGAGAGGCTCTTCGTTTCTATCATTAGTCATCTCCCATCATCGCTTCAAGGAGCGCCTGATCGAGCCCGAAATAGGCCGCTTGCGCCAGGCAGTGCGGGCGTACTTTGGAGGAGACGAATTTGCCGACGAGCTTGCCGTTTTCATCTTCACCGGTGAATTCGAAAGTGAAGAGATCCTGCGTCACGATCACTTCGCCTTCCATGCCGATGACTTCAGTGATGTGGGTGGTGCGGCGTCCGCCGTCACGCATACGTTGTACCTGCACGACGAGGTTGACGGCACCGGCAATCTGCGTGCGGATCGCTTTACTCGGCAGATTCACACCTGCCATGTTGATCATGTTTTCCATACGGGTCAGCGCTTCGCGCGGGTTGTTGGCGTGGAGCGTACCCATCGAACCGTCGTGGCCGGTGTTCATCGCTTGCAGCAAATCGAAGGCCTCACCGCCGCGTACCTCACCGAGGATGATGCGGTCAGGGCGCATACGCAGGGCGTTCTTCACGAGATCACGCATCGAAATTTCGCCGGTGCCTTCCAAGTTTGCATGGCGCGTTTCAAGGGGTACAACGTGCGGCTGTTGGAGTTGCAACTCTGCGGCGTCCTCAATCGTCACCACGCGCTCGCCGTGGTTGATCATACGCGAAAGGGCGTTTAGCATCGTGGTTTTACCGGAACCGGTACCGCCCGATACGATGGTGTTGAGGCGAATAGCGCCGAAGATTTTGAGGGCTTTACACATGTTGGGTGAAACAGCGCCCCAGCCGGCCATGGTATCGAGGGTAATCTTTTTCTCGGAGAATTTACGAATCGAGATTGAGCACCCGCGAATGGCGCAGGGTGGGGCGATAACGTTGACGCGCGAGCCGTCGGCCAAACGTGCGTCGCAAATAGGAGTGGACTCGTCGACGCGGCGGCCCACGGCGGTTACGATGCGGCTGGCGACCGTCATCACATGTTCGTTGTCGCGGAAGCTGACGTCGGTGAGTTGCAGCTTGCCCTGGCGCTCGATATAGATTTGTTTGGGGCCGTTCACCATGATGTCGGTGATCGCATCGTCTTTGAGCAGCGGTTCCAGCGGGCCGTAGCCCAACATGTCATCGACGATTTGGCCGGCCAAGTATTGCTGTTCGGTGGAAGAGAGCATCAGGCGTTGTTCGATCACAATCTCGCCGATGAGGTCGATGATCTGGCGTTTAAGCTCGTCGCGCGGCATGCGCGAGGAGGTGCCGATATCGATCTGCTCCATCATCAGCGCGTAGATTTTTTCTTTGGTCGCTTGCAGTTCTTTTTCGTCTGCGCCCTTGGTGACATTGGCGACGACGCCTTCCTGGCTTTGCGGTTCGCTGATTAGATCTAGGTTTTGTTTTTTGCTGGTAGCGGGGGCCGCGTCATTGGCTGACGCAGCCGTCGACGTCACCGCACCTTCACCGCCGGGGGCGGCGGGAGGTGGAGGCGGCGAATCGGGGGAAATGTCAGTGCCACGTCTTCCGAACATGGCTTTATTCTACGCGTGTGGGCTTACTTTTCGCTTAAAAGTGCTTTACTTTTTCTTTAACTTCGCCATGAAAGATTTCTTATGAGGCTGGCTCTCACCTTCGGTTTCATTAACCATATGTTCAGGGAAAAGTAACTTAGCGAGCTTGGAAACCGCATCCAGGGCCGGGACATCGGTCTTATCTAACACCTTGAGACCATTGGCGATTTCCATGAAAATGCCGGGGGCGCTCGAAATGTTGACGTCGATCGGGTGCTTAACGCTTTTGGTCACGTCCCCTTCTGAAACTTCATGCTTGTCGAACAGACCCTCTTTGTTGGTGACCAATTTAATCGGTTTACCCTTCAGGCCTTCCTCCATCCAGTCAAACAGGCGCATGGCACCGCGCAGACCCAGCAGCGTAAGGTCGGAAACGATGACGATTTCATCCATCAACTGAAGGCATTGTTTGGTGAAGCTGTTTAGCTGCATCGAAGTATCGACGATGATGACATCGTATTTCTTGCGCAACGCGTTGAGCAATCCCGCCGGCGCATCCGGATGCGTGCGGGGATCAACGGCAAGCGTTTCTTCCGCACTCAAAATATAAAACCGCTCATCCGCGCGGGTCAATAGGCGGTCGAGCAAGAGTTCGTCGATGCGATCAGGTTTTTCGAGCGCTTCCTGCACCCCGCGGCATGGTTCCAAATCAAGCAAGGTGGAAATGCTGCCGTCTTGTGGATTTAAATCGATTAGTGCGACACTGGCATTCGATTTTTTGGCGACCATACCGGCAAGGACAATCGCGATACTGGTCGCACCCACGCCGCCTTTGCTGCCTACGAGACCGACAACTTTTCCAAGTTTTTTATCTTCTACGGGAGCCGCAGCTACGGGCGCAGAAATTTTGGCATAACCGGTATTTAGCGCTTCGAGTTTAAGCGGCTTTAGGAAATAATGGGCGATGCCAATGTCGGTAAGCCAGGTGAAGAAGCTGTATTCATTGACGGTGCCCACAATAGCGACTTTGGTGGTAGGGTCTACGACGTTGGCGAGCTGATCGAGCAAGCCAGAAGCTTCGGCGGCGCTTGGAATTTCAACCATCAAAATTTCAGGCGAGGGGTGTTGTTTTAAAAATTCGCAGGCCTCAGGAATGCCCCCTTCGAAGATCAAATGATCGGGGAATTTTTTGGCGGCCGCGAATTCCTTGACGGCGGCGATGTCGTCGGCGCCACGGATAAAAGCCAGAAAAGGTTCGCGCTTGCTCATTGGCCTGTGGTTTTTGAAGTGGAATCTGCACCCGCTTCGGAGATGCTGGTTGCGGTGCCTGCTGCCGCTGCTGCAGCGGCTTCGCCGCGATAAGTGCCGATGGCCATCGCATCCACGGCGGGTTCTGCCACTACATGGTTATTGCTGCTATGGTCGACGTCGCGTGGGTTGACAAGCATCCGGCCCGTGTTGGTGATGATAGAGCAATGCATGTTGCTATGGAGCGTATTGCTGTAGTTGGTATTGCCGGATTTGCGCCAGTCCGGGCAGTCAGGCAACACGACCAGTGCGGTTTGCAAGTCAATGCGTACGCTGTTTTCCGGCGCCAGCCTGTCGACCACCAGTTTCATGATACGTTTGGGGTAGCCCATGGAACGCAGCATGCGGACGACGTAGAGATGCTTGTTCTCATCGTCATCGCTAAAGGTAAGCACGATGGATTCGGCAGCACTTGACGACAGCTTGTTGAAAAACGCGTGCAGCGCTTGGCGGTTTTCGTCGTCAAAGCCACCGAGCGCATCGAAGGTAAAGGTGTCAGAGCGGCGGTCCGTCGCCGTTTGCAGTTTTTTGGGATAGAGGGTTTCGTTGTAGGCCTTCGGCTCGACCCACTGGTAGTCCATACGGTCGCAGGCGGTAAGCGATAGCAGAACAAGGAAGAGAGGGGTGTGTTTCATGCGTTACCTACTCCAGTATAAACCCGCCTTCGCCGTGCAATTTGCCGAGCGAAGTGGCGTCGTCGTCAGTGATGGGTTGTTGTTTGCTTTGCTCGCCGTAGAGCAGGCGTTCCAGATCGGTCGGCGGATAGAAGCCGTCCATGGGGGTGAGCAGCGGTTCTTCCGCATCCGTTGGTTTTACGAGGTACGGCGTTGCAATAATGACGAGTTCAGTTTGATCGTTACGGAATTCGTGCGAGCGGAAAAGTGCCCCCAGTACTGGTAAGTCGCCAAGGCCTGGATAGCGGTCAGTCGTGTTATTGCGATCGTTTTTAAACAGGCCGGCGATCATGAAGCTTTGGCCGCTGCCGAGTTCGACGGTGGTGCTTGCGCGGCGTGTTTGCAATGTGGGCACGTTGTAGGTGGTGGTGTTGGTGACTGTGATGGCGTTGGTAGAAGAAATATTGCTCACTTCCGGTTTGACATTGAGCGAGATTTTATCGCCCGAGAGTACGGTAGGTGTGAATTCGAGGTTGATACCGAATTGACGGAAAGTGATTTGAACTTCGCCGTCGGCGTTGACCATTGGCACAGGGAATTCGCCACCGGCTAGGAAACTTGCAGCTTTGCCGGAGGTGGTGGTGAGGTTTGGTTCGGCGAGGATGGACACAAAGCCGTCGCGTTGCAGTGCATCAATCACGCTGTTGACGTCAGTCAGCTCGCCGTTAAAGCCAAAGCCGATTGAATTGTCCGATGCGTTGCGTGTCAACCCCGCAGCCATCGATGTAGCAAGGGTTCTGCCCTGTAAGACGCGGAAGGTCAAATTGCCGTTGCTTAGCAATTGATTGACGCTGATGCCGAAACGTTCCAGCTCGGACCGCGCGACTTCGGCTACGCGGATTTGTAACATTACCTGATCCGAACCGGCGGTGTTTAGCATGTTGATGACTTTGCCCTCTTTGCCGACGAAGCCTGAGGCCAGGTTGTTGACGCGTTCGGATTGTTGTGGCGTGTCGACATAGCCTTCGATGACGAGGCCGCCGTCCACACTCTTAAACTGCACGTCCGCATCCGGCGAGACGGTTTTCAGCGTGCGTTGCAGCTTGCTGATGTTGTGGGTGACTTCGATGGTGGCGTTTAAAATTTCGTGATCGTTTTTATCCACCGCCATGAGCGACGTCTCACCGATTTTCTTGGCGTGTACATAAACCGCGCGCGGCGAAACCACTTGAATGTCGGCGATTTCAGGGTCGGCAACGACGACCGAGGTGGCGGGCGCATCGAGGCGGATTAACCGGCCCTTGTTCATTTCAACCTGGTAGACGGGGACTTCTTCAACCCCATGCTCCACATAAGCGCTTTTGGGTTTTACAACCACGGGCGCGGCGGCGGCAGGAGCAGGTTTAGTAGTGGGTTTTGCAGTCGTTTGTGCTGTTGCTGCGGTGCTTACGCATAGCAGCGCCGCACTACTTAGTGGAACCAGCAGAGAAGAAAAACGACGCATAGGGCCTATTTGTTGTAGAAGGTCTGGTCTTCCGTTTTCTCACCGCGTAGCACCCGCACGTTGGAATTGGCCGCGCCCTGGCCAAGCGCCGGGCTTACCTCAGAATCGCTCGTGTAGCTTTGATCGCCCGAGTGTTTCTGTATGGCGGTAATCACATCGTCGGTGGAGGTGACTCCATCGGTGAGAGACGTAGTTTTATCTGTTAAGCTGCGAAGTGCAAATGAAACTTTTCCCATCTCGGTCGCTACTTGAATTTCTTCCACTTGCTTTGGCGACACTTCGACAGTGACCGTTTTTGCAAGCACAGCCTTGTTCTCCGGGTTGTCGAGCATCTGATCGACGGCGACCACGCGAATATTTTCGATAAATGTATTACTAAAATTTACTTCTTTCATGTCGCCGGTGTTCGGATTTTTGACCGATAATTTATGTGAGAGGACAAGATCAACACGATCGCCCGGAAATAAAAACCCGGCGTTGCCGCTGGTGGCGTTCACACCAATTGATACCGCGCGCATGCCTGGTTCGAGCACGGCGGAAAGAAAGCCGCCTGCACCCGGTGTGATTAAACTGCCCGCGGGGATCGCTTCACCGGCGCGCACCATTTGCCGTGCGACGGCACCTTCGAACGCGGTGATATTTTCCGCACCTTCGACCATCTTGCCTTCGGTGCTTTCATCTTTGCCAACGGCTTTCCAATCCAGATGCTCCATCACGCGGATGAACGAACCGGGCGGGAGATCTTTTTTCGCAATTAAAATGCGCACTACATTGGCCGACTGCACTTCGGGTGCCGGCTCCACACGCGAGCGCAGGGCGAAAATGGTAAACGCTGCAATGAGGAGCGCCACCACCAGCATGATAATGTTGCGTGAAGACATGAGTACCGCCGATCAAAGGTTTCCGGCGTCACTATAGTATGGGGTGGTTAAGAGGAGGTTAATGTGGGTGGGAAGCGCTAACCCACAAACCTTGGGTCGTTACCTATATTAGGAATGCTATTCATCACATCCTTGGCAGCAGGCGAGACGGTATCCTGCAACGTTTTTAACACCTCGGCAGGAATGACATAGCCCGTTTTTTGGTCTGGAGCTGTTTCGCTTTCCGGTTGTGAAGCAATCGGGCCGGTTTGAGGAGTGGCAAGCGACGGAGCAATTTCTGTGGCGTTGACCGAAATGCACTGACGGCAGAAGTCGGCCTTATCTTTATAGAGTTGCTCACGCAGTTGAACCAGCTTATCAAATTCAATCAACTGTTTGGATTCTTCCACTAACACTTTTTGTACAACATCCCGACCATCTTGTTTTGCGGCCTGCGAAACATCATAGCGAGAAAAAGGGTGTCCATCGTTTTCGCTCGCAATCGCATGCATGCCTGCGAAATCTTGCTTGTCGAATTTATCGACAATAGCTGATCTGATTTTTCCGCCAATAGGCCAGTTGCTGATGGGGTTAATGGTCGCCCAGTTGGAATCGCTCCATTCCCGCGTCCGCTTATCTTGTATCCGCGCGCTGACACCCTGTTCGATAAGATTATACATTTCAGCAACGCTGACTTTGGACAGATCAACTTGATTGATGTCTTGCCCTTTTACTTCCTGATAAACGCTGCTCAAGATATCGCGGTAAGTTTCGTTCGCAAGCAGTGCTTTTTTCTTTTCTAGAATGAAATCATTCTGACTAAGATGATGAGTTGGTTTTGCAAGTTTTAAGATAGCAAGATTGTGTTCCGCACCGCTCAAAATTTCGCTGATTTGCGAAGAAACGGCCTGCGCATCGTTGCGAACTTGCGCAAGATTTTTATACTCGTCGATGTCGGTGACAGGAACGCCGAGATCATTGTTTTTGCTGGTGCGCGGGCGATTTTTCATAATGTCTTGTGCGTTCGCCAGGATCAGTAAATGGTCAAGCTTGCGTTGCTCGTTTATGAGGGCTTCTGGATACCCCTTAACGACTGCAACTTCAGACTCAGAGGTTAGGGTTTCGTTAGAAACGTTTTTGGCAATACGCACCGTGGGTACACTGGCATTGGAGCGAACACCGTAAGCGCTACTGTGGGTAGGGGTGTTAGAAACATTTCCACCACTCATAAAAGACAAAGCGGTCATGGCAAGGGCGAGCATGGTGCTGCCGCCGAGTAAACCTCCAAGCAAGGTGCCGGCCAGGCCACCGCCACCGCCTAAAAACACGCCAAGGCCGGTGCCGACCATGACGGCAACAGGCGTAATCCAATTATTATTTTTCGTCAGATCTTGAAGCGGGTTAGCCATTTACGCGACTCCTATTTTCATGACCTTATTATGCCATAGCTTATACGCCTATAGTGTGAAAGTTTTGTGACTGTTGATATGACAGGTTAGTCGTTAGTTGTTAGTCTTTAGTCGATAAAAATATATCTATATATATCAGCATATTAATATACTAACGACTAAGGACTAACAACTAACGACTCCTTCAAGCATTCGCCCGTTCGACGCTCTGGACGCATTCTTTGGCCCGTAGACCAGCAATAATATTGTTTAAATGGCGGGTGTCGCGCACCTCGATGTCGAGCAGGATTTCGAAGAAATCGGTCGAGCGGTGGGTGAGTTTGAGGTTGTTGATATTGCCGAGTTCTTTGGCGATCACTTGCGTGACGGTGGCCAGCGACGACGGCTCGTGGCTGATGTGCGCTTTCAAGCGGCCGATATGCGGGGTTTCTTCTTTCAAATCCCACGCGACGTCAATCCAGCGTTCCGGCGAATCAGTGTAATTTTCCAGCGTTTCGCAGTCCATCACGTGAATCGTAATCCCTTTGCCGGTCGTCACAATGCCGACGATGCGATCGCCAGGAATCGGGTGGCAGCATTTGGCATAGTGAATCGCCATGCCGGGAATGAGACCCTTGATTGGCATCGGGTTACCGGCGGTTTTGGTCTTGCGCCGCAGCGGTTTGGTGAGCGAGGTGAGTAGCCCCGCCTGCTCCGGTTTTTTCTGGATTAGCGCCTCCAGCACATGCTGGCGCGACAGCGTGCCTTCGCCGACATCAGCAAAAATATCCTCCACCGCCTTGCGCTCCAGCGGCCCGAGCAGTGGCTCGATGAGTTTATCCGTCAGCTCAATATTTTCGCCCTTCAAGGTCTTCGCTAAAATGGCTTTGCCGAGGTTGATGTATTCAGAGCGTTGCTGCGTGCGCACATATTTGCGGATTTCGCTCCTGGCTTTGCCGGTGACCACAAACCTCTCCCAACTTGGGCTCGGGTTTTGCGTTTTGCTGGTGATGATTTCGATTTGGTCGCCGTTTCGCAGTTGCGTGCGTAGAGGCACGATGCGGCCGTTGATTTTCGCGCCCACGCACGTATCACCGATGCGCGAGTGAATGGAATAGGCAAAATCAACCGGCGTAGCGCCGCGGGGGAGCGCAATGATGTCGCCTTTGGGCGAAAAGCAAAACACCTGGTCCTGGTACATTTCAAGCTTGGTGTTTTCCAAAAACTCTTCGGCATTGGCGGAAGTATCCAAGATTTCGAGCAGTTCGCGCACCCAGCGGAATTGCTTTCCGTCGTGGCTGCCGTCCTCGCCTTTGATGTTGTGTTGCTGTTTATAGAGCCAGTGCGCAGCAACCCCGTATTCAGCGATTTCATCCATCTCGTGCGTGCGGATTTGTACTTCCACGCGCTGCTGCGCGGGGCCGATGACGGCCGTGTGGAGCGATTGATAGCCGTTGGTTTTGGGCGTAGAAATAAAATCTTTAAACCGCCCGGGGATGGTGTGGTAGCTCGCGTGAATCACCCCGAGCGCGTGGTAGCAATCGGCCACCGTATCCACCACAATACGAAAGGCGATGATGTCGGAGAGCTGCTCGAAGGTGATGTTTTTCATCTCCATCTTTTTCCAGATGGAATAGGGTTTTTTCTCGCGGCCTTCGATTTGCGCTTTCTCCAACCCTGCTTCTTTGAGTTTGGTGCGAATAGTTTTGAGTGCGTCCTGCACTTCCGTTTGGCCTTTGTCGCGCAAATAGTTCAAGCGATTCAAAATCGAATCCCGCGCTTCGGGGTACATTTCGGCGAATGCTAAATCCTGCAAATCTTCCTTCAGGTTTCGCATACCGATGCGCTCGGCGAGCGCGGCGTAAATCTCCACCGTTTCGCGTGCGATGCGCTGGCGCTTTTCCGGTTGCTTGATGTATTTGAGTGTTTGCATGTTGTGCAGCCGGTCGGCGAGTTTGACCAGCAGCACGCGAATATCTTCACTCATCGCGAGCAGGAGTTTGCGGAAATTTTCCGCCTGTTTCAAATTTTCGGATTTGCCTTCGAGTTTTGAAAGCTTGGTGACGCCGTCCACCAGGGTGCGAATCTCGGCGCCAAATTGCTTTTCAACATCGTCGAGTGTGACGCCGGTGTCTTCCACCGTATCGTGCAAAATCGCCGTGATAATGGAGGCGCTATCCAGCTTATATTGCGTGAGGCTTTCGGCGACCTCTAAGGGGTGGGTGATGTACGGCTCGCCGGAAGCGCGCTTTTGCGTGGCATGCGCTTTCGCGGCAAAATCATAGGCTTTTTGGATCAATGCCCCGTCCACGCTCGGGTCGTAGGCTTTGATCTCGGCAATGAGTTTACTGGCAGGGTGTGGACTAGGCATAAGGGGTCCAGTCTACCAAATCCCTCTGCGAAATTCAATGGGTTAAAGCCCTTAACAGATGCTTTACACCGCGCGATTGTTAGCTATTATGGGCTGGAAGATAAGGAGAATCTCATGCCACTGTTAACTGTTCGTGAAGCCCTGCGTGATGCGATGGCGGAAGAAATGCGCCGCGATAAAGCCGTGTATCTGATGGGCGAGGAAGTCGCCGAATATCAGGGCGCGTATAAGGTATCGCAAAATCTGCTGCAGGAATTTGGGCCTGAGCGTGTGGTCGATACGCCGATTACCGAACATGGTTTTGCTGGTCTTGGCGTCGGCGCGGCGATGGCGGGCTTACGTCCGGTCGTCGAATTCATGACGTTTAACTTTGCGATGCAGGCAATTGACCACATCATCAACTCTGCCGCCAAAACGCGCTATATGTCCGGCGGGCAGATTCAGGTGCCGATTGTATTTCGCGGGCCGAACGGCGCGGCCTCCCGCGTCGGCGCGCAGCACAGCCAGTGTTACGCCAGCTGGTACGCACATGTACCCGGCCTGATTGTTGTTGCGCCTTACGATGCGGCATCGGCCAAAGGTCTGCTCAAATCCGCGATTCGTGACAACAACCCCGTTATCTTCTTAGAGAACGAAATGCTCTACGGCGAAAAATTCGACGTGCCGGAAGGTGATGTCACCGTGCCACTCGGCAAAGCCGCCGTGGTGCGTGAAGGTTCGGATGTCACGATTACGGCATTTTCGATTATGGTTGGTAAAGCCCTGAAAGCAGCGGATGAACTCGCTGCACAGGGTATTTCTGCCGAGGTGATTGACC